>NZ_JBOZWO010000001.1:0-584014 GCF_050864975.1 Paenibacillus sp. GXUN7292
CACGTGACGCCGAGTCCTGAAGATATCTCTTTAACTAAGCGATTGACGGAAGCAGGGCAGCTCATTGGCATTGAAGTGCTTGATCATGTCATTGTTGGCGACGGTCGGTATATAAGTTTGAAGGAGCATGGTCATCTGTAATATAATAATAAGGATTGTCGGAATGAGAAGGGAGTAACAACATGCTAGGTGGTTTTTCGAAAGATTTGGGAATTGATTTGGGTACAGCAAATACACTTGTATTCGTTAAAGGCAAAGGTGTTGTCGTAAGGGAGCCATCTGTTGTTGCCCTGCGCACAGACACGAAAACAATAGAGGCGGTAGGGGAGCAGGCAAAAAAAATGATCGGCAGAACGCCGGGCAATATTCGTGCTGTTCGTCCAATGAAGGATGGCGTAATTGCCGACTTTGAAACTACTGCAACGATGATTAAATATTTTATTCGCTCTGCTCAAAAGCAGCGCTCGTTATTCCCTCGCCATCCGAACGTTATGATCTGTGTGCCGTCCGGTATTACAGCCGTTGAAAAACGCGCGGTTGAAGATGCAGCAAAGCAGGCGGGCGCAAGAGAAGCCTATACGATTGAAGAGCCGTTTGCAGCTGCAATAGGCGCTGATTTGCCTGTATGGGAGCCGACCGGCAGCATGGTTGTTGATATCGGCGGCGGAACGACTGAGGTAGCTGTCATTTCCCTTGGCGGCATCGTGACGAGCCGTTCTGTTCGCGTCGGCGGTGATGAAATGGACGATGCGATCATCCAATACATTAAAAGAATGTATAATCTGATGATTGGGGAGCGTACCTCTGAACAGCTCAAAATGGACCTTGGCTCTGCGCTTAAGCTGGATAAATCGGAGTCGATTGAAATTCGCGGCCGAGATTTGGTGACAGGTCTGCCAAAAACGTTAAAGATTACGTCCGAGGAAGTAACGGATGCGCTTAGCGATACTATCACTGCGATTGTAGATGCAGTCAAAATTACTTTGGAGAAATGTCCTCCGGAGCTTGCGGCGGATATTATGGATCGCGGTATCGTGCTGACAGGCGGCGGAGCGCTTCTGCGCAACCTGGATAAGCTTCTTCAGAAGGAAACAGGCATGCCGGTTATTGTTGCTGAAAATCCGCTGGACTGCGTAGCAATCGGCACAGGACGTTCGCTTGATCATATTCACTTGTTCAAAAAACGCGGCTCAGGGCCGCGGCATAAACGATCCTAATCGAATAATTGTATAAAGATAAAGATGGCAGGTGATCGGGCTGTTTAATCTAATGCGTAATAAGCGAGTTTTTATGCTTATGATCGGTATGATCCTTTTCATCGCGGTTATTGGTTATTCCTTAAGCGACCGCGGTGAACTGTCATTGCCGGAAAAAATAACGAAGGACACCTCGGCATTTGTGCAGCAATGGTTCTATAAGCCCGCTGGCCATATAGCGGGCTTCTTTGAGGACATAAGACAGCTCAGAAGCGTATATGAGGAAAATGAAAGGCTAAATTTGCTGGCAGCTGCCTATGCCCGAGAAAAAGTGAATTATAATTTTATTCAGCTGGAAAATGAACGTTATAAAGAAATGCTGCATTTTACTGAGCGCCAGAAGCAAATCCATAACTACAATTATTTAATAGCCCAAGTCATATCTGTCAGCAATGATGCTAACAACCGGTCCCTCAACATCGATCTTGGCTCCAAGCATGGCATTAAGCGCAATATGGCTGTTACAACCGTCGATGGCTTAATTGGGATTGTAAGTGCGGTTTCCCCCTATTCAGCAACTGTTACTCCTATCACCGAGCTTGACGAGAATTCGCCTACCTTTAATTCGATATCAGCAACGGTTTTTGGACGAGAAGACGAGTCGTTCGGCATATTGAGCGGCTACAATAAAAGCACGGGCAAATTGATTATGACCAAAATCGCTGAAAATGATAAAATGGAAATAGGCGATACTGTTATTACATCCGGTCTCGGCAATGTTTATCCACGCGGACTGATCGTAGGAACGATTGAAGCGAAGCAGGTAGGCGATTTTGGCCTAACGTATACAGCTGATATTAAAATGTCGGCGAGCTTTGATCATTTAACTGAGGTATTCGTCGTTCAGGTTCCGGACATGGAGGAAGAATAATGAGCATGAATCGAATCGTGGTGCTCATGTTCTTTGTTTTTATACTGGAAGGAGCACTGATGCCCTGGCTGATTCCGGCAGGATTTGGCGACCGTATAATTCCTCATTTTGTATTTGTATTCGTATTGTATGCAGCTCTTTATGGAAACCGGCATCAAGCCTTGCTGCTTGGCGCCGGCTTTGGCTTGCTGCAAGACATCGTCTATTTTGGACATTTAATAGGGGCGCACACGTTCCTGATGGGCTTAATCGGATACTTTACCGGCGTACTGTTTGCTGCCCGCAAAGCGACCTTGATGATGGCCGTAGCGGTAGTGGGGCTCGCGTGCTTGTTATATGATTCAACTCTATTATTTATTTATAAGGTATTTAAAATTTCCAACGCAGATTATGCGTGGGCGTTGCTTAATCATATATTGCCCAGCTTATTTTTACAGCTTGTATTTATGCTGCTTTGTTACATACCTCTTCGCAAAATGTTCCAGTCTACGCAAAAGATTCAAACGGAGGATGATGAGGAGTAATCCAAATGCGGTCTAAAGAGAAGGAATTCGAGCAGCAGAGCAAGAATTAACTGTATAGGGCTGAGGAGGGACGAAATTGACCGAAAAGCAGTATATCGTTATTAAGGGAGTCAAGGAAGGTCTATTGTTCCTTCTCGACGACCAATGCACATTTGATGCTTTGCTGGAGGAATTGAAATATAAGCTTGAAAAGACGCATCAGCAGCTGCTGACGGGACCTTTGGTTCATGTACATGTTAAGCTTGGCAATCGTCTGCTGGCTGAAACCGATAAGGAATTAATTCGCAATATTATTCGTACACAAGGAAACTTGATCGTTCAATCTATTGAATCCGACCATGCTGAGGAAATGAAGTACGGCCCGAAGCTTCAGGTTTTAACCTCCATTGTCCGGTCAGGACAAACCGTGGAACATGACGGCGATTTATTGCTGATGGGGGATGTTAATCCGGGCGGCAGCATATTATGTACAGGTGATATTTACGTGCTCGGCGCGCTGAAGGGCTTGGCCCATGCCGGTACGGCAGGGCGTACCGACGTTATTATCGCAGCCTCGCTTATGCGGCCAACTCAGCTTCGCATCGCAGATATTGTAAGCAAGCCGCCAGAAGAATGGATGAGCGGCGATGCTTCAATGGAATTCGCCTATCTAAACGAAGGTCAGATGCAAATGGATAAGTTGACGCAGTTGTTCCGTATACGGCAGCATTCGATCATGTTTAAAGGGGTGTAGATTATGGGAGAAGCAATCGTAGTCACTTCTGGAAAGGGCGGCGTTGGAAAAACAACGACTTCCGCCAATGTCGCGACAGCGTTAGCTCTATTAGGAAAAAAGGTTTGTATGGTCGATACGGATATCGGGCTCCGCAATTTGGATGTTATTATGGGCCTTGAGAATCGTATTATTTATGATTTAATCGACGTTGCGGACGGAAGATGCCGTTTGAACCAGGCATTAGTCAAAGACAAGCGCTTTGATGAGCTGTATATGCTGCCGGCGGCGCAAACGAAGGATAAGGATGCAATCAAGCCGGAGCAGGTGCGAGAAATTGTTCTGGAGCTGAAGAAGGATCATGATTATGTGATCATCGATTGTCCTGCAGGCATTGAGCAAGGATTCCGCAACGCAATAGCTGGGGCTGACAGAGCGATCGTGGTGACGACACCGGAAAATGCGGCTGTGCGCGATGCCGATCGAGTTATCGGCATTTTGGAGCAGGAGAAAATTCCTTCACGCTTAATTATTAACAGAGTGCGCTCCAATATGGTGAAGAGCGGCGAGATGCTCGATATTGATGAGATTTGCCAAGTGCTTGCTATTGATCTGGTAGGAATAGTTCCCGATGATGAGAAAGTAATTGTCGCCTCGAATACAGGCGAGCCGACTGTTATGAACCCGGCATCACGAGCAGCTATTGCTTATCGTAATATAGCAAGGCGTATTCTGGGCGATATGGTTCCGTTGATGCAATTGGATGAAAAAGTAGGAGCCTTCAAGCGTTTCCGCAAGTTTCTAGGGATAGGATGAGTACTGCGTGCTAAACAAAATAAAAAAGCTGGATATAAGCATTTTGCTCATTCTTTGTTGTTTAATGGCTATTAGCGCTATTGTTATTCACAGCGCTACAGCCAATAACCCGATGTATGCACAAACTCCCGTTAAGCAAATCATTTTTTTTGTACTCGGCTTTATAATAGCGATATGTTCTGTATTTTTTGACTATCGCATTGTACTTAAAAGCTGGTATATTTTATATGGACTCGGAATAATAATGCTTGCCCTTGTATTTTTCGTCGGTGCAGAGATCAACGGTGCAAAGGGCTGGTTTAAAATAACCGAATCGCTTTATTTTCAGCCTGCCGAAATCGTGAAGATTATTCTCATTATAGGTATTGCATATTTAATGGGCAGGAGACAAGGCGAGAAGCTGGGCTTTATGCGGGACTTGGTGCCGATCGGACTTTTTGCTTTTGTGCCATTCATGCTCGTTATGCTGCAGCCGGATTTGGGCAATGCGATCATTTATATCGTTATCGTTCTGGGCATGCTTTGGATTGGCAATGTGAAGTATGTGCATGTCATGATCGGTGCTACCGTCGTTGTTGCAGGAATTTTTCTGTTTATGTTTTTATTCAATACATTCAATGATGAAATCTATGATTATTTGAATAAAGAGAATAAACGGCATTGGTATGAGCGCATCAATACGTTCATTAATCCTGACGAAGCGACTGCTGATGCGAAGCATCAATCCGAAAATGCACAGATTGCTATCGGCTCCGGCGGCCTTAGCGGCGACGGATATCTCAATGGCGATATGAAAAATGGCGGATTTGTGCCGTATGCCTATTCAGATTCGATATTCGTAGTAATAGGTGAGGAATTCGGATTTCAAGGAGCGGCAGTATTGCTATTGCTCTATTTTTTATTAATTTACCGGATGATAGTTATCTCTTACCGATGTTATGACATACGTGCTTCCTATATTATTATAGGCATCGTATCGATGTATGTTTTTCAGGTTTTTCAAAATATCGGCATGATGATCGGGCTGATGCCTATTACAGGAATTACGCTCCCTTTCGTCAGCTACGGCGGAACATCGCTAATTCTTAATATGCTTTCAATCGGATTAGTGTTTAGCATCAATGCGCACCAGCAGCTATATGAGCTGGAGTAGCTGAATACGATACGAACATGATAAGTTGTCCTGCAGCTGAAGCGGGGACAGCTTTTTTTGTTAAATTATAAGACTTTACAAGTTTTCACAATAAACTTGTTCTTATCATTCATCGGTAAACGCGCCTTTCCAAAGAACGGCGGAGCCGTTTATCCTTGTGTATCAATTTATGAGCTATTTAAGTTGTATATAAAACGGACATATATTTTTTCAGATTACAGAGGTTGTCCGCATACTTGACTTGCTGCCCTCATACAATGGATAGCAGTACAAGCCTTTTAAAATCGGTAAACATGCTTTCTTCGTTCAAGTGAAGAATGCGGGGTTCCGTTTATTCCAGATAGGCTTGAAGCGGGAGGGAGTCGAAATGTCTCGTAAATGGAAGCAAAGCTCTAATCAAAGCACTAATCAAAATCAAGCTGATAATTATAGTATGAAGCCGGCTGATCGAGATCCTGAACGTGATTGGAAGAGCAAGCCAGACCGATGGGCTGCATGGGAGGAGGCTTCGAGCCGGTTTACGAAGCAAACCTATGTGAACGAGCCGGATTGGAGCAGGTTCAGCGATCCGCGCAAAAGATCTGTTTGGTTGAAGGAGCTTGGCTGGAAAACCTTATGTGCCGCATTGCTTTTTGCTGCGATTTGGGGACTGTTTCAATACGATAACAGCTGGACAAAACGAGGACAGGCTTTCGTGAAACAAGCATTGACTGATGAAATTGATTTCGTGGCTGCGGCCGCTTGGTATAAACAGACCTTTGCAGGCTCACCGACATTGCTGCCTATATTTGGTCAGAAGCCGCAAAATGCTGTCGGCGTTGATGCCGAAGTCAAAACAGCTGTCGTCGCCCCACTAGAGCAGGGCGACCTTGTGCGCACCTTTGCAGAGCTGCTTAATGGAATCGAGCTGGCAGCGCCATCGGCCTCTCCGGTAATGGCGATTGAAACCGGACGTGTTATTCTGGTATCGGAGGATCAGGCAAGTATTATGATTCAGCATGCAAATCGAAGGGTGTCAATCTATACCGGACTCGGAGCGGATGTCAAAGTAAACGACTGGGTGGAGGCCGGAGATCAAATCGGAACCTTGCTCAAGTCAAATACCGGCTCACATAGCCTTCTGTATTTTGCAATTAAAGATAATGATCGGTATGTTGACCCGTTGGACGTGATCCCATTTGATTAAATGGCGCGGAATAATTTGGTCCGTACATCCTTTATTCGTCATTCTGATGATTGGCGCCGTAATAACCGGTTACTTTCTGGAATTATTTACGTTATTTATTATAGTGCTTGTTCATGAGCTGGGCCATGTTGCAGCCGCCAGATACTTTGGCTGGACAGTAAGGGAAGTGAAGCTGCTGCCGTTCGGCGGCGTGGCGGAGGTAGAGGAGGCGGGCGGAGTTTCGGCCAAGGAGGAGGCGCTCGTCGCGCTGGCAGGCCCTCTTCAAAATCTGTGGCTGGGATTGCTCGCATGGGGGCTTGGCGCGCTTGGCTGGTGGGATGAGCAGTGGTCAGAGTATGTGTGGCGCGCCAATGCGATGGTCGGTCTGTTCAATCTGCTGCCTGTCTATCCTTTAGATGGGGGAAAGCTGATGCAAGCCGCATTAAGCTATATGGTTACCTATTATAGAGCAATGCTTTGGACGATGCGGGTAAGCATGCTCCTTAGCTTGCTAATTGTTATGGCGGCAGTCATTCCGGCTGTCTTGTACAGTACTGGCATTCAGCTTAATTTTTTAATTATCGGTTGCTTTTTACTGGCCTCCAACTGGTCTTACTATCGTAATATCCCCTATTTATTTTTTCGTTTTCTCATATACAGGGAGCGTGTGGCGGAGAAAGCGATAAAAAGCGGTGAAAGCGCTCGAGCGATCATAGTCGGCAGCAAGCAGACCATTTTGTCGGTAGCCCGTTTGCTGAAGCGTGAAAAATATCATCTTATCTATTTGATGGAGCCTGGCGGTGCCGGCATGAAGATGATTCCAGAACAGGAAATTGTGAGGGATTGCTTATCTGGCCGAAATCCTTATCGTGCAGTGGAAGAGCTTTTCAGTTAAAATAAAAGAAAAGCTGATGGCAGGTGATTTCGGGAATGCGACAAATGCTAATGCACGCTAATGGGCAAATGCTGCAAACAGTCGTGCTCAAGGATGGGCAGTTGCAGGAATTTTATATGGAACGATCAGGAGAAAGCGGACTGGCCGGCAATGTGTACTTAGGGCGGGTCGTCAATGTGTTGCCAGGAATGCAGGCCGCTTTTGTAGATATTGGACTTTCTAAAAATGCTTTTTTATATATCGATGATTTGCTTCATCCTCATCTGGACAAGCAGCCTGAGCAGAAGCCGTCTATCCAGTCAGTCGTCCATGCCGGGCAGCTTCTAATTGTACAGCTGATTAAGGAGCCGTTAGGCACAAAGGGAGCTCGCGTAACGACACATATTAATCTTCCTGGCCGATCTCTCGTATATATGCCTAGAGCAGATTACATAGGGGTTTCCAAAAAAATAGTTGATGATCAGGCACGGGAATGGCTTCGTCAAATAGGAGAACAGCTGCGGGAAGGCGATGAAGGCATTATTTTGCGAACAGCGGCTGCCAGCGAAAGCGAATCTGCTTTGGCTGCTGATTTTTTTCAGCTGCGAGAGCTTTGGAGAAAAATCGAGGTATATGCCAAGGAGTACAGCTCTCCGATGATTCTGCACAGCGAGGCAGATTTGATGCAGCGGGTTGTCAGAGACCGCCTTACTGCTGATATTGATGAGATATGGATCGATGATCAGGCACGCTATGCCGACGCTTCAGCACTAGTCGCGCTGATGACACCGTCGCTTGCAGACAGGCTGCGGCTGTACAAGAATAAAGGGCAACAGTCGATATTTGAATATTTTCAAGTTGACGAGCAGATGAATTTGGCATTCGGGCGGCGGATACCGTTGGCAAGCGGTGGATACATGATATGGGATGAAACGGAAGCATTGACTGTAATTGATGTCAATACGGGCAAGTTTATTGGCTCGCATGCGCTTGAAGATACTGTTTTTCAAACAAATATGGAGGCAGCGGAGCTGATATCCAGATTGCTGCGCATTAGAGATGTAGGCGGAATCGTTATTATCGATTTTATCGATATGGAGCTGGAAGCAAACAAGCAGCTTATTCTGTCCCGCATGACAGAGGCAGCAAAGGAGGATGGCACGAAATGCTCGATCGTGGGCTGGACGAAGCTGGGCTTGATGGAGCTGACACGAAAAAAATCCCGCGAGAGCAACCTTCACAGAATAAAAGAGGCATGCCATGTTTGCGGGAAATGAATGGCAACTTATAGTTGTATGCCTGTATAATATGTGATATATTATTTAAGTGTATATTTCGTAGCGAATTTGCGAGTATGCAGGTACCGCTCCGATCGGGTTCAAAGCTACCGGATTTATGCCGGACACCTTGATCAGGCGAGTCTTCAAATTAACAAGGAGGTGCAACCACAATGTTCGCAATTATTGAAACAGGCGGCAAACAGTACAAAGTTCAGGAAGGCGATGTAATCTACATCGAGAAACTGGACAACAACGAAGGTGACAACGTAACTTTCGATCGTGTTCTTGTTGTATCTGGCAAGGATGGTCTAGTAACTGGCTCTCCAGTAGTAGCAGGCGCTACTGTAACTGGCAAGGTTGAAAAACAAGGCAGAGCTAAAAAAATCATCGTATACAAATACAAAGCGAAAAAGAACTACCGTCGCAAGCAAGGTCATCGTCAGCCTTACACGAAAGTAACAATCGACAAAATTCAAGCTTAAGGCGAGTTTTTAGATGATTACTATACTCGTGGAACGAAGCGCTGCTAACAATCGGATTAATCGCTTCACCATAAGCGGACACGCAGATTATGGCGAGCATGGGGAAGATATCGTATGCGCTGCAGTGTCAGCCGTGTCGATCGGAACCGTTAATGCGATTGAGAAGCTGGCCGGAGTTGAGCTGCCGGCACAGATGAAGGACGGATGGCTGAAGTCGAGTATACCGTTATTGAATGATCAAGAAGCGGAAGGCAAAACGCAGCTGTTGCTGGAATCTATGCTTACTATGCTCACATCCATATCAGAATCGTACAGCAAGCATGTTTCTGTAAAGGAACGTAGGAGCTGATTAATTTGAAACGTTTTTTGCAAAGGGAGGGAATTTCTATGTTGCAAATGAATCTTCAACTTTTCGCATCCAAGAAAGGTGTTGGTTCCACAAAGAACGGTCGTGACTCGCACTCCAAGCGTCTTGGCGCTAAGCGTGCTGACGGTCAAATCGTTTCTGGCGGAAGCATCCTGTACCGTCAACGCGGAACAAAAATTCATCCTGGTACTAACGTAGGTATCGGTAAAGATGACACTTTGTTTGCTAAAGTAGACGGTGTTGTGAAATTCGAGCGTTGGGGACGCGATCGTAAAAAAGTCAGCGTTTATCCTGTAGCTCAAGCAGTAGAAGCTTAATAACCAAAAGCCCCGCTCAATGCTGAGTTCGGGGCTTTCGCTTTTTTTAATGACCATGCGACTGACGCATGGTATACTGGATAAGCTAGGAAATTAAACAAAGGCAGGTTCTATCCATGCTATCCCAATTTTCTACGCGGCATTATGCTGCATTATCTATATTACTGCCATTGACTGCTGTAATGGTTTGGTCTAGTTATTTTTGGATACATATCGTTTTTATATTGTGGACAGCAGCGGTGTCAGCTTATTGGATATATTCAGAACGAAAGCAGTATGGCGAGAGACAAAAGCGCATCATTCAAACGCTGCAATTGTCGGCAGTTCGCACACTCAATCATCATCGTCATGACTGGATGAATGATTTACAGGTGCTCTATGGCTACGCTCGTCTTCAAAAGCAGGATCGCTGGATGGAATATATGGAGAAGGTTAAGGATAAAATGACTGCTGAGAGCGACATTGCCAAGCTCGGCAATACAGCGCTGATCAGTTATATTCAATCGTTTCGCACACTGACTAATCAATTAACGCTGGACGTTGAAATTGAAGGCAGAATTGTATTGGATGAGATTGTATTAGACAGCGAAAAGATCGCGCAATCTCTTATTGATACGCTGAACGCATATCGTATGCAGGCTATTGCTGGAAGCTTGCAAACCGCTTCATTGAAGCTGCGTTTGTTTACGGATCAAGCCAATCTTTATGCGCAGTTTGTGTATGAAGGCGAAATGGCGGATGAGCGGCGCTGGAAGCAAAGAATAGATGAGCAGTTAAAAGACACACCTGTGAAGCCGGCAGATTCAAAGCTTGATTATACGAGCTTGCTGCTTAAAGCTGAATTGCACGTTTGAACGGAGGTTCGTCATGTTTGTCGATAAAGCGAAAATTTTTGTAAAAGGCGGAGACGGAGGAGATGGGCTAGTATCCTTCCGCCGTGAGAAATATGTAGAGAATGGCGGGCCTGCTGGCGGAGACGGCGGCCGCGGCGGCGATTTGATTTTTGAGGTGGACGAAGGCCTGCGCACATTAATGGACTTTCGTTATCAGAAGCATTTCAAAGCAGAGCGCGGAGAACGAGGAAAAGTAAAAAGCATGATCGGCGCCAGCGCGGACGATACAATTGTCAAGATTCCGCCTGGTACAGTAATTATCGATGATGATACAGGCGCCATTATTGGCGATATGACTCGACATGGACAACAGGTTGTTGTAGCTAAGGGCGGCCGCGGCGGCAGAGGTAATATCCGTTTTGCAACACCTAGCAATCCGGCTCCGTACATTTCAGAAAATGGCGAGCCGGGAGAAGAACGCTGGATTGTGCTTGAGCTTAAAGTAATGGCTGATGTTGGCCTTGTCGGATTTCCAAGCGTAGGCAAATCGACGCTGCTTTCAGTTGTATCGGGCGCAAAGCCTAAAATCGGCGCTTATCATTTTACGACGCTGACGCCTAATCTTGGCGTCGTTGATGTGGGGGACGGCCGCAGCTTTGTAATGGCTGATCTGCCCGGTCTAATTGAAGGAGCACATGAGGGCGTTGGCCTCGGCCATGAATTTTTACGCCATGTAGAGCGGACTAGAGTCATTATTCATGTTGTGGATATGGCAGCTTCTGAAGGGCGCGATCCATTTGATGACTGGCTCAAAATTAATGCCGAGCTCGTTCTCTATAATGATAAGCTAGCGGATCGGCCGCAAATTATTGCAGCTAACAAAATGGACATGCCTGAGGCTGTGGAGCAGCTGGAGCTGTTCAAGCAGCAGCTTGCTGAATACGAGAATGGCCACAAATATCACATCGTTCCAATTTCTTCCTTGACCAAGCAGGGCATACAAGAGCTGCTGTATAAAGCTGCGGATGTGCTCGATGAGTCGCCAGTGGAAACAGCCGTCGAAGAGGTTAAGGAAAATGAGGAGCGCAAAGTATTTACGTTCAAGAAGAAGGAAGAGATGACCTTTACTGTACACAAGGAGGATGACGTTTACGTCGTTGTGAGTGAGGGCATCGAGCGCTTTATGCAGCGTGTTAATTTGAACTCTTACGATGCTGTAATGCGGTTTGCCCGCGTAATGCGCAAGATGGGTGTAGATACTGCGCTTCGCAAAATTGGTGCCAGAGATGGCGATTATGTGCGGATTGGCGATTTTGAATTCGAATTTTTTGAAGGCTCGGACTATAATCCATACGATTAGATGATTGCCTTAAAACTTGCTATTATTGATTTATTGTAATAGCAAGTTTTTTATTTTATCCATTAAACAATTAAAAACCTATTGCCGGATGCGGCTTAATTCGCTATAATGTCCACTATAGGTGTACAAATGTCTTTCTGGGGGATACAAACAATGGCGGATCGCTATTTTGTCGTTCGTGAGGATTTGCTGCCCGAAGGAATCGTAAAGACGATTCAAGTGAAGGAAATGCTGAATCGCGGCGAAGCAGTTACTGTACATGAAGCAGTAGAGCGTATCGGCATTAGTCGCAGTGCTTTTTATAAGTATAAAGACGGTGTGTACCCGCTTAGCGAGCTGGCGCGAGATCGTATTGTTACGATTTCGATGGATCTTGAGCATCGGTCCGGCATTTTATCTACTGTGCTTGCTTTAGTTGCAGGACAGAGCGGTAATGTGCTCACGATAAATCAATCCATACCGCTGCAGGGCTTTGCCAATGTTGTTATTTCAGTCGATATTTCAGAAATGTCCGGCGAGCTGACGACGCTTGTTGAACTGCTCCGCAAGCAGCAGGGCGTTCGCAAGGCAGCGGTAATCGGTCAAGGATAATATAAAAAATTGGGGGAATGGAAATGAAGCCAGTTAAGGTAGGATTGTTAGGGCTTGGAACTGTAGGAACTGGAGTCGTACGAATCGTAGAAGGCCATCAGGAGGATTTGCTGAATCAGTCGGGTTCTCCGATACAGATCGAGAAAGTAGCCGTTAGAACGATTAATAAAAGCCGCAGCGTTGCAATCGATGAAAGTAAATTGACGGAAGATCCTTGGGATGTTGTGCGTAATCCGGATATTGACGTAGTGATTGAAGTGATGGGCGGAATTGAACAGACAAAGGAGTATATTATAGAAGCGCTTGAGCGGGGCAAGCATGTCGTAACCGCGAACAAGGATTTAATGGCTCTTTACGGGCCGGAGCTGCTCGAAAAAGCAAAGCAAAGCGGCAGCGATCTTTTCTATGAAGCAAGCGTAGCGGGCGGTATTCCAATCATTCGTACGCTGATCGAAGGGTTCTCCTCTGATCGTCTGACAAAAATTATGGGGATAGTCAACGGAACAACGAACTATATTTTAACTAAAATGAGCCAGGAGGGCGCTACCTATCTCGATGTCCTTAAAGAAGCTCAAGAGCTGGGATATGCGGAGGCTGATCCTACTGCCGATGTCGAAGGCCTTGATGCAGCGCGCAAGATGACAATATTGGCTTCATTAGGTTTCAGATCAACGGTTTCACTGGATCAGGTTTCAGTAAAGGGCATTTCCTCTGTTACGAAGGAAGATATATTGTATGCCAAGCGTCTAGGCTACGAATTGAAGCTGCTTGGCATTGCTGATCGCGACGATGATCTTATCAGCGTAAGCGTACAGCCAACTATGGTGAAGCAGTCTCATCCAATCGCATCTGTCAACGGCGTTTTCAACGCGGTATATGTGTATGGCGAAGCTGTAGGCGAGACAATGTTCTATGGACCAGGCGCAGGCGAGCTTCCGACTGCAACTTCAATCGTTGCTGACCTGGTTGCTGTAGTCAAAAACATAAAACTTGGCGTAAGCGGCAAGCAAGCAAGCTTATCCTACAAACAAAATAAGCTGAAAACGGATGATCAGATCCATTCCAAATACTTTTTGCTGCTGCAGGTAGCTGACCGTGCAGGTGTGCTCGCGCGCATTACTCAAGTATTCGGAGATTACAATGTCAGCCTTGAATCTGTTTTGCAGCATCCAAATGCTGAAAATCCTGAAGCAGAAATCATTATCATCACTCATGATGCTACTAAAGCTTCAGTCAATAAAGTGTTAGATGTGTTTACTACTATGGATGTTGTTCATAAAGTGAAAAGCGTCTATCGAGTGGAAGGTTAATCGAATGGATAAACAACGTGTTATAGTAAAGGTGCCCGCAAGCACTGCCAATTTAGGCCCTGGCTTTGATTCGCTGGGCATGGCGCTTTCCTTGTACGCTTGGATAGAGCTTGGCTATGCTGAGCAAACCAGCTTCGAGCTGCATGGGGAAGGCATGAACGGACTTGCGCAGGACAAAACAAATTTAGTGTATAAAGTAGCGCAGCTTGTATTCAAGGAAGCTGGAGTGAGCATTCCCGAGCTCAGTATTCGCATGTACAGTGAAATTCCATTGACGCGCGGACTGGGCAGCAGTGCGACGGCAATCGTAGGCGCGCTGGCAGCCGCCAATGCGCTGATCGGTTCTCCGCTTTCACAAGATAAGCTGTTTCAAATGGCGACAGCGCTGGAGGGACATCCGGATAATGTAGGAGCCTCCTTGTTTGGCGGTATTGTAGTATCTGCCTGGGATGGAAAGGCTGCACAGCATGTGCGGCTGGAGCCGCCCAAGCAGCTGGAAACGCTCGTAGCTATACCCAATTTTCACCTGGCTACTGAAAAGGCACGCCATGCTTTGCCTGCGCAATTGAATATGTCAGATGCTGTATTCAATATTGGCAGAAGCTCCTTGCTCGTTGCAGCTCTTGCAAGCGGCCAGCTTCAATTGATTCAGCATGCGATGCAGGATCGCTTGCATCAGCCTTATAGGGCTGCTCTCATACCTGGCATGACTGAAATTTTGGAAGCAGCTGTTTCCAAAGGGGCGCTTGGCGCTGCTTTAAGCGGGGCAGGCCCTACGCTTATCGCGTTTGTTGATAAGGATAGCGCGAACAAAGACGAGCTTGAGCAGTTTCTCAAAGCGACGCTGGCGCAGGAAGGCATTGAAGCGGACACGTTATGGCTTGCGCCAAGCTCAAGCGGTCCTGAGGTGATATCCGTACAGGCGGCAGAGGGGAATGCCGGTTCGTTTCTCGATTTGATAAAAGGAGAAGTGCGGATATGAAAACAGTAGCATTGCTGCCGGCCGGATCTGTATCCGATGAGGCAGCCAGACATTTATTTGCAGGCGAACAAATCAATTGGAAGTATCATCGGCTTATATCCGATGTATTTTTATCGACTGCGAACGGTATAAGCACTTATAGCATCATTCCGACTGAAAATACGATCGAGGGTTCAGTGAGCCTGCATATGGACTGGCTCGTGCATGAGGTTGATTTGCCGATACAGGCTGAATGGGTATATCCGTCTATTCAAAATTTAATTGGAAATTATGGGGAATTCCGTTTCTCCAACGGTGAAGTTGATTATTCAAAAATTAAAAAAGTGATCAGCCATCCTGTTGCAATGGCACAATGTTTAAAGTTTTTAAATGAACATTTGCCGCATGCAGAGCGGGAGCATGCAAGCAGCACAGCGGAAGCAGTCAAGCTTGTCAGCAAGCAGCCTGGGGAAGGTGTTGTAGCTTTAGGCACGCTGATTGCTGCCTCGCTTAATCAGTTGGATGTACTGGCCAAAAGTGTAACGGATCATAACAATAATTTTACGCGCTTTGCGCTTGTGGGCAAAGAACCATATAAAGCACGCACCTCCAACCGCATAAAAACGAGTATTCTTATTACGTTGCCAGAGGATTATCCTGGAGCTCTGCACCAGGTGCTGTCTGCTTTTGCCTGGAGACGGATTAACCTGACGCGCATTGAATCGCGCCCTACTAAGAAAAAGCTTGGCAATTACTATTTCTATATCGATATCGAAATGTCACTTGATTCTGTCCTGCTTCCTGCAGCGCTGCAGGAAGTTGAAGCGATTGGCTGTCAGGTTCGTGTTCTTGGCTGCTATCCTGTTTTTTCTTATGAACAGTTATGCATGCAAGAATAAATATAGTACAATACAAGTAATGAGCAAAATTTGCCAAAACAATATTCGATTTTACAATTGTCGACCTAATATTCGGAGGTGTAATAGTAGCAATGGCACAGCAATGGATTTATTTGAACGGGGAGTATGTTACAAAAGAGGATGCAAAAATTTCAGTATATGATCACGGCTTTCTCTATGGTGACGGAATTTTTGAAGGGATCCGGGTATACGAAGGCAATATATTCAAATGCCAGGAGCATTTAGTGCGCCTTTATGACTCCGCTAAGTCTATCATGCTTGATATTCCGCTTTCAATGGAAGAAATGGAAGCAGCATTAATCGAAACATTGCGACGCAATGAAATGAGAGATGGTTACATTCGCCTTGTCGTTTCTCGCGGACCTGGTAATTTGGGGCTTGATCCGAAGCGCTGCCCGGCTGCTTGGGTTATCATTATTGTGGAGCAGCTCGCTATTTACTCTGAAGAAGCATATCGCAACGGTCTTGTTTCGGTTTCCGTGTCGCAGCGCCGCAATATTCCTGATGCGCTGAATCCAAAGATCAAATCTTTGAATTACTTGAACAATATTTTAGTTAAAATTCAAGCTAATCTTGCCGGCGTAGGCGAGGCCATTATGCTAAACTCACAGGGCTATGTTGCTGAAGGATCCAGCGATAATATTTTCATTATCAAAAATGGTACTGTATTTACACCGCCTTGCTATGTTGGCGCGCTTGAAGGCATTACCAGAGCAGCCATTATAGAGCTGTGCGAGAAGTTTGGCTACAAGCTGAAGGAAGAGCCATTTACACTGCATGACGTCTATGTGGCAGATGAAGTGTTCTTTACAGGAACAGCGGCAGAGGTTATTGCTGTGCGCGAGGTTGACGGAAGAACGATCGGAGCTGGCAAAGCAGGTCCTATTACGACACATTTATTGCAAGAATTCCGCAAAATAGTTACTGTTGACGGCGTAAAAGCGTTTGACTAATAGCATATCTGTTTTAACCTTAAAAGGTCTGCATGGATGCAGGCCTTTTTGCTGTTATATGAAATATCATAAAGAAACGGTAGGCGCCCCCCTCAAAACGGCAAAATGTATATAAATATCATACAGAATCGATCGGTGCTTCCTCAACGCTACTTTTAGTTGGTGCATTTCGCGAAGTAAAGGTATTTCAACAGTCTGAATTCATAGGAGTAATTGACGGAATGCGACTTTTGTAGACAGGTTTGTAGACAAGTTGCTATCATGCCAGTTAATATTTGTTATATTTTTTTGCAAAATTAGGAGAGAGTTGCCCATGTTCTGCATAGGATGTATGGATTGATATGAGGCATTAGCCGTGCCGAATGATTAAGAACGTGACAGGAGGTAATAAGTAAGTGAGAATTCATATTGTCAAATCAGGCGAATCTTTATACCTAATTGGGCAGAAGTATAATGTCTCCGTAGAAGAAATCATGAAATTAAATCCACAAATCAAAGATCCGAACGTAATAGATGCAGGTATGAAAATTAAGCTGCCATCATCCCACACGCAAGGAGGAGGTGGAGGGATGCAAGGTGTCGAGGTAGTGAATCAGCATATTGTCAAACAAGGAGATACATTGTGGAAGCTTTCAAAAGCATGGGGAATTCCTTTGGCCACCTTGATTCATGCGAATCCGCATTTGAAAAATCCGAATGTACTGCTGACGGGAGAAGTTATTAACATACCTAAGGCACATGCAGCTAATTCATCTCATACCGGCAGCCAGGGGGCAAATGCGAATGCTGGCGCAAATGTAGGACCAAATGCAAAGGCAAACACAGGTGCAAACGCGAATGCAAAGGCTAATACTTCATTAATAGAAAAAGCTGCTCCAATTGCCAAGTCGGCCAATGCTATTAAGCAAGGCGTTCAAGGAATTGTCGGTAAGCTGTCGACGACTCCTATTGTCGGCAAGAAAAATACGGCGCCAGCAGCCGAGAAAAAGCCGACTGCGCCAATCGTAGCGCCAGTTGAGCCTGCACCAGCGCCTAAACCGGAACCGGCGGCTATCAAGCCAGCGAAAACTGTTAAGCCTATGGCGCCAACGAAAGTTGAGCCAGCGCAGGTTAATAAACCAATTGAGGCAAACAAAGTTGCGCCTGCTCAGAAAAAGGTTGAGCCGATGGCCAAACCGGCCCCATCTAAGGTGATGCCGGAAGCAATCAAGCCAGCGCCAACGAAAGTAATGCCGCAATCGATCAAACCCGCTGCAACGAAGGTAATGCCGGAATCAGTGAAGCCGATGCCGAATATGATGGCAGAATCCGTTAAGCCGGCTCCATCCAATATTATGCCGCAATCGTATAAGCCAATGCCAATGAACGTTGCTGAAAAAACGCTGCCAATGTTAAGCCCCGCCGAGAAAAAAATAATGCCATATCAATCTGAATATTTGTCAGAGCTTGAAACGTTCAAGCAGTATAATGTGCCTGCAACTGAAGCCATGGCAAATATGTATGCAAACAATAAAAAAGTATCGCCGTATATGTCGGGTAATGAGTCATTAAAACAATCAGTTTCGCCGTATATGTCAGGCAATGAGTCATTAAAACAATCTGTATCGCCGTATATGTCAGGCAATGAATCGTTAAAACAATCTGTATCGCCATATATGTCAGGCAATGAGTCATTAAAACAATCTGTATCGCCATATATGTCAGGCAACGAGTCATTAAAACAATCTGTATCGCCATATATGTCAGGCAACGAGTCATTAAAACAATCTGTATCACCGTATATGTATCAGCCAGTCCCTTATTATTATCAGCCTTGCGGCTGCCATTACGGGTACGGACCTGTGCAGCAGCAAATGTATCCGTATGCAGGGATGTATCAAGCTATGCCGAATGCAAGCAATGTATCGGCACAGTCAATGATGTCAAAAGGAAGCAATGTGTCGGCACAGTCAATGATGCCAAAAGGAAGCAATATATCGGCACAGTCAATGATGCCAAATGCAAGTAATGTGTCAGCACAGTCAATGATGCCAAATGCAATTAATGTATCGCCCATGTCGATGATGCCGAATGCAGGCAATGTGCAGGCGCAGTCGATGATGCCGAATGCAGGCAATGTGCAGGCGCAGTCGATGATGCCGAATGCAGGCAATGTGCAGGCTCAGTCGATGATGCCGAATGCAGGCAATGTGCAGGCGCAGTCGATGATGCCGAATGCGGGCAATGTGCAGGCGCAATCGATGATGCCGAATGCGGGCAATGTGCAGGCGCAGTCGATGATGCCGAATGCGGGCAATGTGCAGGCGCAGTCGATGATGCCGAATGCGGGCAATGTGCAGGCGCAGTCGATGATGCCGAATGCAGGCAATGTGCAGGCGCAGTCGATGATGCCGAATGCAGGCAATGTGCAGGCGCAGTCGATGATGCCGAATGCGAGCAATTTGCAGGCGCAATTCATGCCTAACGCGAGCAATGTATCGGCGCAGTCTATGCCGAATGCGGATTATATTCAATCGATGTCGACGATGTATCCGCCGCCGGGCTATGGCTACAGCCATTATTCCGACCATTATCCCTCGCAAGCTTTCCAGCCGACCTATACTTCATGGCCCCAAACTCCTGAGTTTGGATGGTCGCCAGATACATTCGCCAATCAGGCAGCGCTGGCAGAGGATTGCGGATGTGAAAAAAAACGTGATGAGCATTTGCTAACGAATGCAAATGCAAACCAGGCAACGGCGTTTGAAGATTTTACAAACGTGCCAATCAAGGCTTCGACAAAGAAAAGAAAGAAAAAAGTATCCATTAAAACCGTTACGGCGAAAAAAGGAAGCAACTCAAAAAAGAGCAGCCCATGGATTAAAAGATAGTAAATAAAAAAGTACAGGCGATAAGAGCTGTATCTTTCAGTCAATAAGGAAGAGGAAGCTGCGTTAAGAAACAGGCGGCAGGGCATTCTTTATCAGACTAATGAAACAGCTCTTTATGTATGATGAATAGTTATATAATTATGGAAGCATACTAGCCAAAACAAGTAAGGGAGGCTTCCATATGATGACATTCAGCTTGTGGAAGCAATTGAAGAAAAAGTTGAAGCGTAAAAGAAGGCCGCTTTGGTCCATGTGTGCTGCAACAGCCGTATTGATGGCAGTAATTATTTTATTAGCGACAGCAGAGCATACAATGGCCATGCATATTGCCAATGGACGTTCGACCAGTCATTTGGAGCCTGCTCATGATAAAAGCGTGCTGCAAAAGCTGGAGCAAACGGAGCAGACGCTGCTGGTAAAGCTGCATCGTGTTTTTGTATGCGGAGAAGAGGAGCAGGTGCTGGGGGAGCTTTCTCCAAAGCAGGTTATAAATATGCTTACCCAGTATCCGGATTGGACGGCTATATTAAATCAGGATGACCGTTCTGTGCTGCTGGAGCAGCATATTAATGATTTATCAGATTATTGCAAATCCAATGCATATTTTGGTGTGGATCGCCAAGGCAATTTTTCCTTATTTGACGGGCTGCCTGTTAAAGATAAAGTAATGCGTACCTTTTTTCAAATCGACATTCAGTATATGGAAAGCAATTTGCCGCAGGAACGAGTAGATCAGCTTGCAAAAGGCATACGTGTTAACGATATTGATGAATATAACAGCGTTTTGTCCACGTTCAGCGATTTTGCAAAGGAAAGAAACGAGGAAGGCCGCGAAGGAACAGAGCGTTATTAAAAGAAGATCATGCAGACAAGGAGAGCTTGTACCCTACGAGGTACAGGCTCTCAGGCTGTCGAGACTTTCTCGACAGCCTGACTGCCCTAAGGGCAGTGTTTTCCACTTTAGAATTCCCCAAAAGCTAAAATTTTTAAAACTAAGTAAAGGAAATCAGGCCGTTGAAAAACACTAACGGAACTGAGACACGCTATTGTACTTAAATCAGCTTATTCTAAAATCTAAAGGAACTGAGAAACCTTATTTACTCAAACTCACTACCTAAACGGGAAAAGAACACTTATAACGCTTCACAGTTCCGTTACAGATTTAAACCATCTTTTTATTGCTAAATAGAGCCTCTCAGTTCCGTTACATTCTAAACAGATGGCATTACGACTTTTGCTCGGTTATTTAACTCCTACAACGAATCGACGGCTTCCCGTTTACTGCTTTAGGGCTGTTATCCGAGCTATTAAGCTGCTGCGGAGCTTTTTCAACACGCTGAGAGCTTGTACCCTACGAGGTACAGGCTCTTTTCTTTTTTAATATTAACCGAAGTAACGATATTATATGGGCCGGTAGTCGCTTATTACGAAACATTCGTTCTCATTGCCAAATAATTTTGCTATAATGGAGGATGGATAATTATGTTTTGATGAGGAGCTGGCAGTTTGCGTGTACTAGGCATTGACCCCGGCATCGCTATAGCGGGCTTCGGGTTTGTAGATTATATCGGTCATAAGCTGACTCCCGTTCAATATGGCGCGATACAGACAGAGGCACATACTCCATCAGAGGAGCGGCTTTTGCAAATCTATGATTCGGCAGGAGCGCTGATGGATCGCTATAAGCCAGATGCGGTGGCGGTCGAGAAATTATTTTTTAATCGGAATGTGACGACTGCGTTTGCGGTCGGGCAAGCGCGAGGCGTAATTATTTTGGCTGCTGCCCAGAGAGGATTGACGGTAGCGGAATATACACCGCTTCAAGTAAAGCAGGCTGTTGTAGGCTATGGCAAGGCGGAAAAACGCCAGGTGCAGGAGATGGTCAAAATGTTTTTGCGGCTATCAGCTGTACCCAAGCCTGATGATGTTGCCGATGCATTAGCGGTTGCGATTTGTCACGCTCATTCTGCAGGCATATCGAACAAAATAAATGAGGTGACCGGTCGATGATAGATTTTTTGCGTGGAAAAGTGGCCTTGCTTGAGGCTGATTATATCGTTTTAGATGTGAGGGATATAGGATATCGTGTATTTACGCCGAATCCTTATGCCTTTGCAGGCAGTGAGGATACCATTACCGTGTACATACACCATCATGTAAGAGAGGATGCCATTTTACTGTATGGCTTTTCAACGCGGCATGAACAAACGTTGTTCCGCAAATTGATTGAAGTGTCCGGTATCGGGCCGCGCGTCGCGCTCGGCATTCTTTCAGGCGGTCAGCCTGATAATGTAATTATGGCCATTCAACAGGAAAATATTGCGTTTCTCACCAAACTTCCTGGCATTGGCAAGAAAACGGCGCAGCGCATGATTTTGGATTTGAAGGACAAGCTTCTGGGCCTCGGAGGAGATGAAGGCTTGCTGGCGAAGGATTTATTTGGTGAACCGCATGCCATAGCAAGCAGCGATAACGGGCACGAAGGCTGGAGCGAGGCGAGAGAAGCGCTTGCTGCGCTTGGCTATAAAGCAGCTGAGCTGGACAAGGCATGGGCTGTTCTGCAAGAGAAGGTGGATGGAAGCGAATCGGTTGAGGCTCTTATGAAGCTTGCATTTCAGCAGCTTGTGAAAGGGTAACGGAGGGAGTGACTATAATGGATGATGATCGGATCATTTCCGCAAATCTGATGATGGATGAGCATGCGGTGGAGCTGAGTCTGCGTCCGCGTTATTTGGCTGAATATATAGGCCAAACTAAAGTAAAGGAAAACTTGACGGTTTACATAGAGGCTGCAAAAATGCGCAAAGAAGCGCTTGATCATGTGTTGCTTTACGGCCCGCCAGGACTTGGTAAAACGACGCTGTCCAACATTATCGCCAATGAGCTCGGCGTTAATCTGCGGACTACATCGGGACCCGCAATAGAGCGGCCAGGTGATTTGGCTGCGCTTTTGACCAATTTGCAGGAAGGCGATGTTTTGTTTATAGATGAAATTCATCGCCTGCATCGAACCGTAGAGGAAGTGCTCTATCCTGCAATGGAGGATTTTGCGCTTGATATTATGATAGGAAAGGGGCCCAGTGCACGGTCTGTACGTCTGGATCTGCCGCATTTCACCTTAATAGGCGCTACTACTAGGGCAGGCTTGCTGTCTGCGCCGCTTAGAGACCGTTTCGGTGTAGTTAGCAGGCTGGAGTTTTATACGGTAGATGAGCTGGCGTTTATCGTTTCACGCGCAGCTGAAATTTTGGATGTAAGCATCGTAGGCGAAGCATCCCGGGAAATTGCGCTGCGCTCGAGAGGAACTCCTCGCATTGCGAACCGCTTGCTCAAGCGGGTACGTGATTTTGCCCAGGTGCGCGGCGATGGGATCATTACGCATGAATTGGCGCAATCAGCGCTTGAGCTTTTGCAGGTCGATCCTATGGGGCTCGACAGTATCGATCACAAAATGCTGCACGCCATGATGACTAATTTTGCTGGAAGGCCGGTAGGGCTGGATACAATAGCAGCTACAATCGGGGAAGAAAGCCAAACGATCGAGGATGTGTATGAACCTTATCTGATGCAAATAGGTTTCTTGCAGCGTACGCCAAGGGGAAGAATGGCAACGGAGAGCGCTTATTTGCATTTAGGCATTCCGATTCCGAAGCGAAACTAACTCTCGGTGTCGGAATAATTGAAAGGAGCTTGGCAGGATGGATATGAAAAAAAGCTTGATTCAAGCCAAAAGGCTGTCTTTATCGTTTCTTATTGCTTCACTATTAATATTGGGTGTCCAATCGACGCCAGCTTATGCTGCTGTTCCTTCACTTGATCAAATCAGAGTGGCTTTGTTTATGAAGCTTCCCGGCAAATATGAATCGCTTGCGCCAGCTGCCGCCTTCTCATCGCCCGGCGGAATGCAAATCGGGACGAGAGCGCCTGATGGCGTTACAAGCTGGTTTTCGGCTGCTGCTAACAGCGAGGCAAGATTTGCAGTTGATGATTATAAGGCCAGAGTACTTGAAACAAGTGATTTCGCAACAGCTTTATCCGTGTATCAGCATATCGTCTCTGCGAAAGGGACTGCTTATATAACGAGCTCGGCCAAGAGCGGAGCAGCGTTGTATCAAGTGTCTGAGGGTGCTTATGCGACTGCTGCGGAAGCAGTATCCGCTGCGGCACGCTGGAGTGCCGACAGTAAGCTGACCGCCTTGCTCAAAGGCTACAAGCCTTCAGCGATAGGCCCCTATCACCTAGAATCGCCAGCTTATCCTACCGAGGAAGCAGCGCTAAAGGCAGCACAGCAATTCGGTGCAGCAGGCCTTGACGCTTATGTGGCCATTCGGGCAGGCAGCAAGGGAGGCGTACAATATAGCGTTATGGTAGGCGCTGCAACTTCCGCAGCTGAGCTGAAGGTAGTGCAAACAGCTTCGATTAAAGTGCCGGGCGGATCTGCGCTGAAAGAAGCGGCAGCTGGACAGGGATATTTCTTAAAGCAGGCGGATTATTCTGCAGGCGGCAGTGCCAAGTCCGCAGTTACCTTATACTCCTTTCCTGCCAATGAAATGAAAGTATGGATTTCTCCTGCCAAGCCAGAACAGGCGATCAAGCTGAATGAGCGAAGCAATCATTCATATCGCGGAAGCTTCGAGCTTAGCAGCTTTAACGGGAAGCTGGCAGTCATTAACGAGCTTTCTTTCGAGGAATATTTGTATTCTGTCGTTGCTGTAGAAATGTATACAAGCTGGCCTATGGAAGCACTAAAGGCACAAGCGGTCGCAGCGCGTACCTTTGCACTTCAGAAAGGATTTGGTTTTCAAATCGCGCACGTCGTTGATACAACTTTAAGCCAGGCGTATAATGGCATAGGAGTGGAAGTCAAATCAGCAACAGATGCGGTTCAAGCTACAAAGGGTGAAGTTATTTTATATAATGGCAAGCTGATAGAAGCATTGTATTCCTCCAGTGCAGGAGGGAAGACAGCTGATGCATCGGAAGCCTGGAATAGCAGCATACCTTATCTGGTTAGCACTGCCAGTCCCGACGAAATTTCAGAGCAAGGACTGTTGCATTGGTATAAGGTCGTGCTTGGAAGCGGCCAGATCGGTTATATCCGCGAGGATTTGTTGAAGGGTACAGGCCGCAAGACAGCTGCGGACAGCACTATAATGGAATTGACTACAGATAACACTAATGTCCGCCGCCATCCTGTTGTTCAAGACAGCGTTCCTGTCGTAGCTATATTAAATAAAGGTGACCAAGTCATTGTGCTGGAAAAAGTACTTCAATCGAATGAAATGAGCTGGGTGAGAGGCCCATTCACTTCTCCAGAGCTTGTGACAGCAATTAATGCAAGAGTGAATCCGAAAATTACAGGATCTATCTCATCAATTGAAGTAACAAAAAGAGGCCCCTCCGGTAGGGCGCTCGAAATAGCAGTCAATGGAGAAAAGCTCGCTGTATCATCCCCTGACGGATTTCGTTCTGCGTTAGGGGTGCAAGGGGCGCTGCCAAGCACATTATTTACTGTAGCGGAGGAAGGCAAGCTTGTTATTCTTGGAGCAGGCGGCCAATCGCGTACGAAGACGGATGAGAAGCAGTCCGTATATGTAATGGGCGCTGCAGGAAAATCTGCTGTATCAGCCGATCCATACTTATATGTTTTGGGCAGCAAGGAGCAGGTTAGAGCAGTCAGCAAGGAAGCGACATTCAGCTTTAGCGGCAGCGGCTTCGGCCATGGTGTCGGCATGTCGCAGTATGGCGCTTATGCACTGGCAGAACAAGGGTATGACTATGCTTATATTTTGAAATACTATTATAAAGATGTAACTATCGAGAAGGACTGATTGATTTTTTATGAATGTGGACTGGTTTGATTTT
Source organism: Paenibacillus sp. GXUN7292 (assembly GCF_050864975.1). NCBI lineage: Bacteria > Bacillati > Bacillota > Bacilli > Caryophanales > Paenibacillaceae > Paenibacillus > Paenibacillus sp. GXUN7292. Next base: position 25,481 of record NZ_JBOZWO010000001.1, read on the forward strand.
CATTTGCCGGAGGAGCTTATCGCGCAAACGCCGTTAAAGGAACGGACAGCTTCTCGACTGCTGGGCCTGAACAAGCAAACGGGTGAAATTACACATGGCATGTTTACTGACCTAGAGAGTTATTTGCAGGCAGGGGATGTGCTCGTTCTCAACAATTCAAGAGTAATTCCAGCCCGTCTAATGGGTATTAAAGCAGATACAGGCGCCAAGGTGGAGCTGCTCTTGCTCAAGCAGCTTGGCGAGGATCGCTGGGAGGCGCTTGCCAAGCCAGCCAAGCGAATGAAGCTTGGCTCCAGGCTGCAATTTGGCGTCAATGAAGAGGGCGAGCCTTTACTGGAAGCAGTAGTAGAGGAAGAAGGAGATATGGGAGCGCGGGTAATCAAATTTCACTACTCTGGCATATTTCAAGAGCTGCTTGACCGGCTGGGCGAAATGCCGCTTCCTCCTTATATTAAAGAAAGACTGGAAGAACGCGAGCGATATCAGACGGTTTATTCCAAGCAGGAAGGCTCCGCAGCTGCACCTACAGCAGGGCTTCATTTTACAAAGGAATATTTGGAGCAGCTGGCAGCCAAAGGTGTGCAAATCGCTTATGTAACGCTTCATGTAGGGCTTGGAACATTCCGGCCGATGTCAACGGAAACGGTTGAGGAGCACGAAATGCATGCCGAATATTATGAGCTGGATGAGCATAATGCCGGATTAATTGCCAAGGCGAGGCAGGAAGGACGGCGAATTATAGCTGTTGGCACCACTTCCACGAGAACGCTCGAAACGATTGCGGAGCGATTCGGCAGTGAACCGCTTATTGCTTGCAGCGGCTGGACCTCCATTTTTATTTATCCAGGCTATAGTTTTCAAATTGTAAATGCGATGCTGACGAATTTTCATTTGCCAAAATCTACGCTGATGATGCTGATCAGCGCTTTGGCTGGCCGGGACCGAGTAATGAAAGCCTATGAGGAAGCCATCGTCAGCCAGTACCGATTTTTTAGCTTTGGGGATGCGATGTTCATTTATTAAATAGAATAGGAAGCGTGAACAGTGGCAGTTAAATACGAATTTATTAAACAATGCAAGCAAAGCGGCGCCCGTCTCGGCAGAGTGCATACGCCGCACGGTATTATCGATACGCCTACCTTTATGCCGGTAGGTACGCAGGCTACCGTAAAAACGATGAGTCCGGAAGAATTAAAGTCTATGGATGCGCACATTATTTTAAGCAATACGTATCATTTGTTTTTGCGGCCAGGCCATGGAATTGTAAAACAAGCCGGCGGGCTTCACAAATTTATGAACTGGGATCGTCCCATCCTGACAGACAGCGGCGGATTCCAAGTATTCAGCTTAAGTGAAATGCGTAAAATTTCTGAAGAGGGCGTCCATTTCCGTTCCCACCTAAATGGAGATAAGCTATTTATTTCTCCAGAGGTCGCAATGGAAATCCAGAATGCGCTTGGTTCGGATATTATGATGGCATTTGATGAATGCCCGCCTTATCCGGCAGAGTATAAATACGTGAAGGAATCGACTGAAAGAACGAGCCGATGGGCCGAGAGATGCCTAAAAGCACATGCCAGACCTCATGATCAAGCGTTGTTCGGCATCGTACAAGGGGGGATGTTCGAAGATTTGCGCATTCAAAGCGCAAAAGATTTGACTTCCATGGATTTCCCGGGGTATGCTATTGGAGGATTAAGTGTTGGCGAGCCTAAGCATCTTATGTATGAGGTGCTTGATTATACGGTTCCCCATTTGCCATTCAACAAACCGCGCTATTTAATGGGTGTCGGTTCGCCGGATGCGCTTGTTGAAGGCGCTATACGAGGCGTTGATATGTTTGACTGTGTATTGCCGACACGCATTGCTCGCAATGGGACAACGATGACAAGCAGCGGACGACTCGTTATACGCAATGCGAAATTTGCAGAAGATTTTGGGCCTCTTGACCCGAATTGCAGCTGCTATACGTGCAAGAACTACTCCCGCGCATATATCCGCCATTTATTGAAGGCGGATGAAACGTTCGGGATCAGACTTACTACATATCACAATTTGCATTTCTTATTGCAGCTCATGCGGGACGTTCGCCAAGCGATTATGGACGATCGGTTACTTGATTTCCGTGATCAGTTCTTTGAAGCGTACGGACTTAATGATAATGAAAAAGGATTCTGAGAGGGGGGAAAACAATGTCAGAGTGGTTTACAGCAGCAGCTGATGGCGCCCAAGGCCAAAGCATTTGGGGACTTGTGCTGCCATTTGTTCTAATGTTTGCAGTGTTTTATTTCTTGCTTATCCGCCCGCAGCAGAAAAAGCAAAAGCAGCGCACATCGATGTTGAATCAAGTGAAGAAGGGCGACAAAATTACGACGATCGGAGGCTTGCACGGCACAATCGTGGAGCTTACTGATGATACAGTTGTAATTCGTGTCAATGATACAACAAAAATGACGTTTGAGCGCAGCGCAATTAATACAATTAGCAGCAGCGCGCCAGGTTCAGCAGAATAATGCAAAGCCGAGCTTATCACCAAAGGTGAATGAGCCCGGCTTTTTTTAATATATAAGTAAGTATAAGATTTGTCCAAAGGACGGCGGAGCCGTTTATCCTTGTTATTTGAAGCAGAAGTTTTCACCTAGCGCCTATTCAACGAGAAAAGCTTACCCTGTTTATTTTTTTAAGTTTACGCCAATCATCCCGCCTAATGCCCCGGCAAGCAATGCTGTTAAAAGAATCGTCCCGCTATGCCATGTAATTGAAGTATTAGCAGCAAGAAAGCTGATGATCAATATCATAATAAAATAGATAATGCCGAGCATTCCGCCGTTATACCAGCCTTTTTGCTCTGAGCGCTTGCCGGCAGCCGCACCGCCAAACAAAGCAGCCGCGCCGTGTACAATCATTGTGTATGTATTCATATTGCTTTCTTTAACATCTGTGAAATAAAGCAGCAAGGATAAAATAAGAGCGCCCGCAGCAAGCCAAATAAGGGAAAAAACGGCTCCTGCCAAAAGCGGCGATTTTAAGTTGGGCGTTTTCACTGTACCTTTAATTACCTTCATCCTTATAACCCTCCTATTAAGAACAGTAATAATACACCTTATGGTCAAGCTGTTCATTTTAGTACAGCATTCCAAGCATGCTGCCATATTTATGTATACTTTCTTTTGCATGTTGTTGCACGCAACAGGTCAGAATAGCTGTACATGCCTATGCGCTAAAAAATTGGAGGTGATGGGAATGGAATTGTGGAGTCTGTTTCTGCGCACAATTATTACGTATATTATCGTATTTCTCATCATGCGTTTAATGGGAAAACGTGAAATTGGCAAGCTATCCTTGCTTGATCTTGTTATTTCCTTCATGGTAGCTGAAATTGCTGTCATTGTAATAGAAGATTTGGATCGGTCGTTGTGGGAAGGAATCGTACCTATGGCTACATTAGCCATCATTCAAATAACGACTGCCATCATATCGCTGCGCAGCCGCAAGCTCCGCATCTGGTTTGACGGCAAACCGAGCGTCATTATTGCCGATGGGCAGATTTATCATGATGTGATGCGCAAACAACGTTACAATTTGGATGATTTAATGCTGCAATTAAGAGAAAATCAGATTACATCCGTAGAGGATGTAGCTTTTGCTATTTTAGAAACGAGCGGTAAGCTTTCGGTCATCCCTAAGGAAGACAACAGAGCTGATCCTGAGGATGAGATAAAGCAGGTAAACAAAAACGAGCATGCAGAACATAAATGCATTGAAACTAAGCCATCGATTATTCCGGCAGGCTACCGTTTTGAGATATTGCCAATTCCATTAATTATGAACGGCAAGGTACAGGATGAAAATTTAGATAAGCTGGACAAAAATCGTTTTTGGCTGAAAAATATTATGCAGGAGCATTCGATCAGAGATTTCAAGGATGTATTTTTTTGCTCGATAGACCATCGGGGCGAGCTATATATCAACACGGTGAACAATAAGCTATTTAAACCAACGCCCGATTAGCGGAATGCGTATCACATCGAAACGGTCGATAAACTTCATCCAGATCATCAGCAACAAATAGACGGTGATGCTCGCCATACAGGCGATAATCAGGTTCAAATATTCCAAACTGAGCAGCTCCTTATTCATTACAAATTTAGCGGCTGCTCCCATAATTATCATGGCGGCGCCAACCTTTGCGAAATCAAGCAGCTTCATTTTAAAACCGATGTGGCGCAGCACGCTGATGCCGTGTAAAAGTGTAACGAGTATGGTGTTCACATTAATGGCGATAAGAGCGCCATATATACCGAGCGATGGCTGTGAGGCCAGCTGAACAATCAAGGTAAGCTTGACAACTGCGCCTATGAAAGTATTCGTTAGAGCCGTTCCAGGCCGGTTAAGCGCCTGCAGCGCAGCCTGCAAAGGAGCCTGCAAATAAATAAAAATTCCGATTGGCGCCATAAGCTGCAGCATTGGCGCATATTCGCCGTGAGCGTATAAAATACGGCATAGCGGCTCTGCAAATAATGCCATCACGACGATAAACGGTGCGCCTGAAACTAGCGCAAGACGCATCGATTGATGCAATCGTTTTTGAATCAGGCCGAATTCACCTTTGGCAGCAGCTTCTGAAAGGGATGGGACAAGCGATACAGCAAGCGATTGCGTAAGAGCGGTTGGCAGTAAAATAAGCGGTATAATCATTCCCTGCAGCGCTCCGTAATGGGCGGTAGCGATTCCTGTTGCTATTCCGGCGGCTGCCAGAGAGCGAGCGATAAAAATAGACTCAAACAAATAGGATAAGGATCCGACCAGCCTGCTGCCAGTAACGGGAATGGACAGGCCCAGCAAACGGCGGAGCACTTTTGGCGGCTTTTCGAAGATTTCATTTTTTTTATTAGGCTGGCTGGCCGCAGCCAGCTTTTCTTTTTTCTTCTCTGAATAATATTTCCACAAATAAACTGCTAATCCGCCCAATTCGCCGATTGTAACGCCCAGCATCGCTCCCGCAGCAGCCCATTCTAAGCCTAGAGGAAGCAGTAAATAAGCAAATAGCAAAGAAAAAATGATACGGATTATCGTTTCAATCGTTTGGGACAATGCGCTTGGAATCATATTTTGCTTGCCTTGAAAATAGCCGCGGTAAACAGCTGATACGCCTACAATAAGCAGCATTGGCGACATCATGAAAAACGTCCGATACACTCGAGCATCCGGCAAGACGTACTTTGTAATAATTGGCGCAAAAATAAGCATAACTGCAGTTAAGAAAGCGGCAATTGAAATGCTGAGCAGCATAGCGGTTCGGAAAATATGCTTTACGCGGGCATGATCGCCCTTTGATTCCGCTTCTGCTATCCATTTGGCTATAGCAAGCGGTATGCCTCCTGTAATAAAGGTTAGCATAACGATCAAAAACGGATAGCTGAGCTGATATAAGCCGACACCTTCTGCTCCGATAATTCGCGGCAGCGTTATGCGGGGAACGAATGCAAGCAGCCTGTTAATAATTCCTGCTGCAAGCAGAATCATAGCTCCTTTAATGAATGATTGCTTGGTCATTGGGCGCCCTCATTTCAAATATCGGTAATGGCGGCACAAAAATTTCTAAGAGTGCCTGTACTATATGCTTATGCACAGCATGTACATTTACATGTCTGTCATTTAAGCACTAAGATTTATAAGTTTCGCTATATATTGTTCTTGGAGTTCACGTAGAAACCGTGGTCCTCGAATAAGGACGCCATCGGACATTTCGCAACAATTTTAAGTTGAAGCAGGAAAAAAGAAGACAAAAGGCGAATTACGAACTATGGTACTATTATGATGGAGGTGCGGTATGGCGGATACTGAGCTGGATGAAATGATTGAGGAGTTGTGCAGCAGCAAGGCTGAGGAATTCCGACTTATCGGCTACGATAATATAACTGCAGAAGAAATATGGCAATGCGTCAGTGCTCCGTATGCCAAGAAGGGTCGGCCGGCGCTTCATCAGATTGTAAATGATATTTTGTCGTTGAAAATTACGCAATTTATGAATTTCATGACGATGAGCGCTTTTAAAGGCACTTTATTTTAAAATGCTCCTTCTTGGCCGCTGCAAGAAAACATGCCGCATTTTATGCTAGGCATGTTTTTCTTTTTTTTGACTCATTTTTGAAGCATCTGTATAATAGGACTATTGAGACCATAAGGGGGATTAAGTCGTATGCACGGGAAGAGATTCGTTGCCTTCCTTGGGATCGTGGTTATTTTGTTCGGCGTAATTGCTTGGACAAGCCCGTCTTTAGTGAAGGATGTAAGGCTTGGCCTGGATTTGAAGGGCGGCTTCGAAGTATTGTATGAAGCGGAGACGTTTCAAGAGGGCGGTACGGTAACGCCGTCGCTTCTAAAGGAAACTGCCAAAAACTTAGAAAAAAGGATTAACAGCACAGGTGTTGAAGAGCCTGAAATTACGACAGAAGGAACGAATCGCATTCGCGTGAAGCTTGCTGGAGTAGAGAATGAGGAAGAGGTCCGCGCGCTGCTTGCTAAGCCGATTCGACTAACCTTCCGCGGTCCAGATGGCAAAATTGAGCTCGAAGGCACTGACTTTAAGCAGGACGGTGCTGGCGTTGGCAGAGATAACATGAACAATCCAGTTGTTACAATCGAGCTGGTTGATGCTGCCAAGTTTGAGGAAATTACAGGCAGACTTTCCAAGCAAGCGCCACCAAATAATTACTTAGCCATTTATCTGGATGAAGAGGAGCTGTCACGTCCAAGCGTAAATTTTGCGATACCGGGCGGCTCTGCTCAAATTCAAGGCAACTATACTACGAAAGAAGCAAAGGATCTTGCTGATTTAATTAATCTCGGAGCCCTGCCGCTTAAGCTTAACGAAAAGTATACACAAAGCGTGGGCGCAACCTTGGGACAAGCCTCGCTTACAAGCACTGTTGAAGCAGGTGTTATCGGAAGTATTATCGTGCTCGTATTTTTAATTGTAATATTCCGCATTCCTGGTGTAGTAGCTGCTATTTCTGTCATTTCTTATACATGGCTGCTAATTCTAGTATTTAATTTATTAAATGTCACGTTAACTTTGCCGGGGATAGCGGCTTTCGTGCTCGGGATCGGTATGGCGGTCGACGCCAATATTATTACTTACGAGCGGATCAGAGAAGAAATTCGCAGTGGGAAAAGCTTGCTGTCTGCTCTGAAGGCCGGCTCGAAAACTTCGCTTAGAACGATTATGGATGCGAACATTACGTCTATCATTGCAAATATTGTACTTTACTATATCGGCAATGGCGCCATCCGCGGTTTTGCTTTGACGATGATTTTCAGCATCGTAGTAAGTATTTTGACCAATATTATTTTCTCGCGTTTCTTAATTACACTTATTATTCGCAGCAACGTATTTAAGAAGCCAACCTACTTTGGAGTAAAGGAGTCAGAAATCCGTGAACTTTAGTGAAAAAATCTACTACGATTTTATTAAAAATCGAAACAAGTTTTTTCTGTTCTCCCTTATTCTAGTTGTTGTCGGCATCGCATCTTTATTTATTGTAAAGCTTAACTTCGGTGTTGATTTCAGCGCAGGGACGAATATGGACATTGCCACGCAAAAGGCAACCAATAAAGAAGAAGTCGACCAGATCATGAGTAAATTTAACTTCGACTATATCGCTACTGTAGGCGGAACGAATGATGAGCGCGTAACGATCCGCTTCAAGGAAGTGCTGGCTCAAGCTGATACGAATGCAATTAACAGCGCATTTAATGAAAAGCTTGGCACTGACGTATCGTCTGAGGTAAATATTGTATCGCCGGACATGGCCCGCGAACTCGGCATTAAGACGATCTGGGCAATATTAATTGCCAGCCTTGGCATCATGCTATACGTTATGCTTCGCTTTGAATGGCGCATCGCCCTTGCTGCAAATCTTTCGATTTTATACGACGGCTTCGTCGTTGTCGCTCTGTTCTCGATTTTCAGATTAGAGGTAGACCTGCCATTAATTGCGGCTGTCCTTACAACAATTGGTTATTCGATCAACGATAAAATTGTTATATTTGACCGCGTTCGCGAAAATATGCGTTTTTCCAAATCCAAAAAGCCCGACCAGCTTGCCCTGATTATTAATCGAAGCATTTGGCAAACGATGGCTCGTAATATTTATACGGTATTGACTGTATTTATCGTTGCGCTTGCGATTTACTTATTCGGAAGTGAGTCCATCAAGCTGTTCTCACTCGCTATTCTAATAGGGCTTGTAAGCGGCGCTTACTCTTCTATTTGCTTGGCGAGCCCGTTATGGTATGTGTTTAAAAAGAATCAAAAAGAAAAAAAACCAGTCAAATCTCAGACTGCATTATAATATAGGTATTTTAGCTCCTCGCTGCTGTCAGAACAGCGCTATCATGGATGCGAACGATTAAGGGCGGCATTGCCGCCCGCTTCTTTGTATTGGCATACATAGTGGACAAGGCAAGTCCTAACAGCACATTATTGCAGGAGGGAATTATGTCTGGAGCGAAGCAACAGCAAATGAGAAACAGAGATGGTGAAGATAAGGTGACATTTTGGAAAAAAATTATGTTAGCGATTATGCCAAAGAGTAAGATACGGCGATATGCAATAGCTGAGATTGAAGAAGATTCAGGCGAGCTGCTGCAATTTGTACAGCGCGTTCCCGGAGTAATCAGCGTAGAATCACTGCGTGCCAAAGAGCAGGGGCACTATGTGGTAGCTGACGTTGTTATTCATGTCAATCCCAAAATAACGGTGCAGCAGGGCCAGGAGATTGGACGCCGTGTGAAGCTGCTGCTTATGCATCGCTTTCATCATATAACTGAAGTGTCGGTGCGTGTCGAGCCCTATGATGGCGGCTATCCTTATAATACGAATTATGAGTTGAATGATGAGCAGGCACCAACGTTGCTGCAATAAGGAAGCAAAGGGGGAAAAGCCTGATGATAGAGCGCAGAACTAGGTGGTCTGTCGCAGATTGGAGCAACGAGCAGGAAGGACTTGCGCTTACGTTGTCCAAGCAATTGAACTTATCCTTACTGGTTACAAGATTATTGGTCAAGCGAGGCTATTCAGAGCAAGAGTCAGCCAGCAGATTTCTTAGCTGTACTGTTGAGCAATTGCATGATCCTTTTTTATTAAAAGGGATGGAGCAAGCGGTTAACAGGCTGAAAAAGGCTATAGAAAACAATGAAAAAATTCGAATATATGGCGATTATGACGCAGACGGGGTCACAAGCACCTCGCTGCTCATTCGTCTGTTTGCATCGTTAAATTGCCGGTTTGATTATTATATTCCCCATCGTGAGAAAGAAGGCTATGGCCTTAACAGGGGAGCAATTGAACAAGCTGTGCAGGATGGAATAGATTTAATGGTTACGGTCGATACAGGTATTAGTGCAGCAGATGAAATTGATTATGCCAATCAATTATCACTCGATGTCATCATAACGGACCATCACGAACCGCCAGCTGTTATTCCGGCAGCTTGCGCAGTGGTCAATCCGAAGCAGGAGGATTGTCCTTATCCCTTTAAGGGGCTGGCTGGCGTAGGCGTGGCTTTTAAGCTTGCATGTGCGCTGCTTGGAACTATCCCGCGTGAATGGACAGATCTAGTCAGCATTGGCACGATCGCCGATTTAATGCCACTTACAGATGAGAATCGTGTTATGGTGCAAATGGGGCTGAAGCAAATTAACGATTCCGCCGCAATCGGCATTCAAGCGCTTGCTAAAGTGAGCGGCCTGGATATACATGTGTTAACCTCGACGAATATTGCTTTCGGTTTAGCTCCGCGCCTTAATGCAGCGGGACGATTGGAGCATGCGGGACAGGCCGTAGAGCTGCTTATTTCCAATCGTATGGAAGCGGCTTTGGAGCTGGCAGAGCGACTAGATGCCCTCAACAAAGAAAGGCAAGCCATCGTTGAGGAAATTGTAGAGCAGGCTGAAGAACAGTGGCAAGCGAAGCTGGCAGACTGCAGGCGCGGCAGCTCTGACCAACTGAATGCACAGCAGGAGCCGGGAGTTATCGTGCTTGCCGGGGAAGGCTGGAATGTAGGCGTTATTGGAATTGTAGCCTCCAAGCTGCTCGAAAAATATTATAAGCCTGTTATTATTCTCGGAATAGACAGAGCGACCGGCATGTGCAAAGGCTCAGCACGTTCGATTGAAGGCTTTGACCTGCATGCAGCTCTAACAAGCTGTGAGGAATGGCTCGACCATTATGGCGGACATCAAGCTGCAGCAGGCATGAGCATGCGCCGTGAGCATGTGGCTTCTTTCGCAGAAGCGATGTCCGTGCTTGCGTATGAGCGGCTTACTGAGGAAGACTGGATCCCTAAATCTGCAATTGATCTGGCATGTACATTGGAGGAGGCGTCGTTGTCCACTATTGAACAGCTGGCGATGCTGGAGCCGTTCGGCGCCGGCAATCCTTCACCCAAGCTCATGTTCAACAACATTGTTGTAAAGGATCGGCGTGCTATAGGCAAGGACGCGAAGCATTTAAAGCTGCAATTCGGCGCTGGTCAGCAGGTGCTGGACGCGATCGGCTTTGGGGTTGGCCATCATGCTGCACTGCTGAAAGCTGGACATGCAGTAGATGTAATCGGCGAGCTGTCCGTCAATGAATGGAACGGCAGAAGAACGCCGCAGCTGCAAATTAGCGATATACATATGGGATCGCAAGCACTTATGAAATTTCCTGAACGAGAGCAGTTTATACGAGTTTATCAGGAGCTGCGTGTGCTTCAAGCGATTGACGAAGCAGGGGCTGCGGCTAGTCTTGGCAAGCGCTGCGGCATAAGCCATGAGGCTGCGCAGCTTGTGCTTGACGTGTTTGTAGAGCTGGAGTTTATTGAGCGCCAAGGCGGAAGACTGACTGCAGTCGCAGCGCCAGCTCGCAGAGATTTATCGACGTCAAGCCTGTATCAAAGAGTCAAGCGTGTAACTGAGCTACTCAATCGTAAAACAGCTGATATATAAAGAAAGGGTTGAACAGCATGTCTAGTTCATCAATCGATTTTAAATCCTACATTCGTGTTATTCAAGATTTTCCACAGCCAGGCATTCGTTTCAAGGATATTACTACGCTGCTTAAGGATGGAGAGGCTTATCGTGCTGCAATAGAGCAGATGCGCTCCGCAGTTGAACATTTGCAGATTGATCTGATCGCAGGACCAGAAGCGCGCGGCTTTGTAATAGGCGCGCCCCTGGCAATGGCGCTTGGTGTAGGCTTTGTGCCGATCCGCAAGAGCGGCAAGCTGCCGGGTGAAACGATTACAGCCGGATACAATTTAGAATACGGCTCCGATCAGCTGGCGATGCACAAGGATGCGATATTGCCAGGCCAGAAAGTGCTTATTGCAGATGATTTGCTTGCTACAGGCGGCACAATAGCTACGTCCATCAATCTTGTTCGTCAGCTTGGCGGCGAGGTGGTTGGAGCTGCGTTTCTTATCGAGCTTGGCTACTTGACTGGCCGTGAAAAGCTGGATGGCATTGATGTTTTCTCTTTGATCACTTATTCATAATGAGTTCATACGCTAATTAATGGAAGGCCGCTTTTTCCTATCGCATTAGTGATACAATAGGAAAAAGCGGTTTATTTTAAAACAAAATCGTTTTAAAGTTGTAGTCAAAAAACGCCGTCAGGCGTTTCTTTTTAAAATAATAGAAAGTATAAGATTTTCTTCATATCTACAAAATGAGTCGCATCAATCAGTTTTGTATGAAAATTTTTATGAAAGAAAGTTGACGGCTAGCATTATTTACAGGCATAATATTATAAAACTCGGAAAATGCAAGGATGGAAGTCCGCAAGCATATTTTTCAGAAAGGGACATTTCATGGGCATAGAGCAATTACTAGAGAAAGCTTCCGCTTATATGAAAGAGCAGGATATTGCTCGCATCAGGGAAGCTTATAATTTCGCTGAACAGGCTCATCATGGACAAATTCGCAAATCAGGCGAGCCTTATATTGTACATCCTGTAACAGTAGCTGATATCCTTGTAGATATGGGAATGGATGTGCTGTCTATTATTGCTGCTTTGCTTCATGATGTTGTTGAAGATACAACAGTTGATTTGCAGACGGTGCGCTCTAAATTCGGTGATACCTGTGCGATGCTGGTTGATGGTGTAACGAAGCTGGAGAAAATTCGTTTCCTGTCCAAGGAAGAGCAGCAAAATGAAAACTATCGCAAAATGTTTGTAGCGATGGCACAGGACATTCGCGTTATTTTGATTAAATTGGCCGATCGGCTTCACAATATGCGCACGCTTAAATTCCAATCAGAAGAAGCGCAAAGAAGAATAGCCTATGAAACACTAGAAATTTTTTGCCCGATTGCTCATCGCCTTGGTATTTCTGCAATCAAGTGGGAAATGGAAGATATAGCCCTGCGCTATTTGAATCCGCAGCAGTACTATCGTATAGCCAATCTGATGAAAAAGAAGCGGGCAGACCGCGAGTCCTTTATTGAGGATATTATTAGCCGCATCAAAGAAAAGCTGGCAGAGATGGGGATAGAAAGCGATATTTCCGGAAGACCGAAGCATCTGTACAGCATTTACAAAAAAATGACGACCCGCAACAAGCAGTTCAATGAAATTTATGATTTAATGGCTATCCGCATAATCGTTGATAATATTAAAGACTGCTATGCTACACTTGGCATTATCCATACATTGTGGAAGCCTATGCCAGGCAGATTCAAGGATTATATTGCTATGCCCAAGGCCAATATGTATCAGTCGCTTCATACGACGGTAATTGGTCCTAATGGCGAGCCCACCGAAGTGCAAATCCGCACATGGGAAATGCACCGGACAAGTGAGTACGGTATCGCGGCGCATTGGGCATACAAGGAAGGCATGCTTGTGCCTGACGGCACCTTTGAGGACAAAATGTCCTGGTTCAGAGAAATTATCGAGCTGCAGCATGAAGCGCGCGATGCTTCTGAATTTATGGAATCCCTCAAAATGGATTTCTTCTCGGATCTTGTTTTCGTATTTACGCCAAGCGGAGAAGTGATTGAACTGCCAGCCGGATCGGTACCGCTTGACTTTGCCTATCGTATTCATACTGAAGTCGGCAATAGAACGATCGGCGCTAAGGTTAACGGCCGGATTGTTCCGCTTGACCATAAGCTCAAAACAGGGGATATTGTTGAAATATTAACGTCCAAGCATTCTTATGGCCCGAGTCAGGACTGGGTCAAAATCGCTCAATCCTCGCATGCCCGCAGCAAGATTAGACAATGGTTCAAGAAGGAAAAGCGGGAAGAGAATGTTGCAAAAGGACGCGAGCTGCTTGAGCGTGAAATTAAGCGTCTTGGTTTGGACCCTACAGCATGGATGCAGGAGGATAAGCTGCTCGAGGCAGCGGCGAAATTTGCATTTAATGATCTGGAAGATATGATGTCTGCAATCGGCTTTGGCGGTATTACGGCCGCCCAAATTTGTACAAGGCTGACCGAAAAGCTGCGCAAAGAGGCAGAAGAAGCCAGTCAAATCGAGCTTAGCAGTGAAGTGAAGGAGCTCAAGGCTCCCGGTTCATCGCGCAAAAACAGGCCGACGCACGGCGTCACTGTGAAAGGCGTCGACAATTTACTCGTTCGTTTTGCACGCTGCTGCAATCCTGTGCCGGGTGATCTGATTATCGGGTATATTACAAGAGGCAGGGGTGTTTCCGTACATCGTATGGATTGCCAAAACATCCCGTTCGGCAGCGAGGACGAGGAAGCGGACCGCGTGATTGAGGTTGAATGGGAGGATTCAGTAGAAGCTAATTATAGCGTAGACATTGAAATTACCGGTCATGACCGCCGCGGATTGCTTAACGAAGTGCTGCAAGCTGTATCCGAAAGTAAAACGAATATATCTGCAGTTACGGGGCGGACAGTAAAAAATAAAATGGCGCTTATTCATATGACTGTTCTCATTAGAAACGTCGATCATTTATCCGCAGTCGTGGAAAAAATAAAAAGAGTACAGGATATATATTCTGTGCAAAGAATTATGCAATAACATAGATGCCAAGGGGAGTACAAGCTGTATTCGGGAGCTTCCTTTGGCTTTTATTTCGTAATAAACATAAGAAGCTTTAAAGGAAGCAGATATGTATGCTTCTTTGACTTTGTAAGGAGTGACAAGGATGAAGGTTGTAGTGCAGCGCAGCAAGCGGGCAAAGGTGACAGTCGATGGAGAAATCGTTGGACAAATCGAGGCAGGACTTACGCTGCTCGTTGGTGTGCAGCATGATGATACAGAAGCAGATGCCATATGGCTTGCTGAAAAAATAGCAGGACTTCGCATTTTTGAAGATGAGAGCGAGAAGATGAATCATTCCGTTACAGATATAGGCGGTCAAATTTTGTCAGTTTCACAGTTTACTTTGTATGGTGATTGCCGCAAAGGAAGAAGACCCAGTTTTACACAGGCGGCCAGACCGGAGGCTGCAGAGCATTTGTATCAATTTTTCAATGATCGCTTGAGACAGCTTGGCTTGCAGGTCGAAACGGGCAAATTTGGCGCTATGATGGATGTTGAGCTGGTCAATTGGGGACCGGTTACTTTGATTGTCGAAAGCCGTGCTTAAAGAAGCCTGAAGCGGGATACAATATACTTAGGCAGCTGCGTAGTCGCCATATTTAATTTTGGAGGAATACGATAATGCGCCAATCCCGCAAGGAAGGGCAAATGACCCATACGATGAAAAGTTTGCAGATGGCTAGTCGCGAGGAGGCGCTGAAACTAATGCGGGCGGAGCAGATGGTTGCTATGGAGTCAGCTGAGGAGTTCGCCGCAAAGCCTGTGCATCCATCGATTAAATTCAAGCGATAGGACAGGCTTGAAACGCTTTCTAAATTGTAATACAGCTGTAATATATCGTTAATGCTTCTTTAACATCCAAGGTCTATACTACTAATAGACCCCCTTTTTAATTATATATTGTATATGGACCTGCACATTGCTGCAGGTTTTTTTCTGTTTTCAGCAGGAAACAGCTTGTATGAGTCTCATTATGAACGCAGCTCGCTTCGTTTTAAAATAAACCAGATGGCATATACTTTAGTTAACGATATAATTTTATGCTTATAAGAAGAATCATGATATGTGGAAAGCGGCTTCTGCCGTATATTGACCGAAAATCAATCGATGAGTATAATTTACTTTATTCAGGGTTGGGTTAAACGCAGTGAAACCTATTCTGTATCCAAGTCCTAAGTAGACGAGGGCTTGGCATATGGATGGGTTTTTTGTATTAAAGAGGAAAGGGGGAGCTTAATTGGAAAATATTTGGACGATATCAGAATATGAGCTGACGATAAGGCTGCTCATATCTGCTTTGTGCGGCGGATTCATCGGATTGGAGCGTGAGCTTAGCAATCATGCAGCGGGCTTTAGGACACATATACTCGTTTGCATTGGTTCAACCTGTATTATGCTTTTATCGATTTACGGGTTTTCGCAATTTGTGGACGAGATCAATGTCAGGGTTGACCCTGCGCGTCTTGCAGCACAAGTTATTACCGGTATCGGCTTCCTTGGGGCGGGAGCGATTATGCGCAATGGATCAATGATCTCGGGACTTACGACCGCTGCATCAATATGGGTTGTTGCTGCAATTGGTCTGTGTATCGGTGCCGGATTTATGTATCTTGCTTTTCTTGCGACGGTACTTGTAGTCATTATTTTGTTTGTTCTTAACAAGGTTGAAAATGCGATGATGCGTCATTGGCGCAAGCGCGAAGTTATGATCCATTTAATTGATCGGCCTGGCGCACTTGCCAATATTACTAGTTTATTTGCTCGTTATGATATTCAAATAAGCAATATGGTTATGAAGTCAGACAGCCGGATGATGGAAGACGGAGTGAAGATGCCGACCATGGAAGTTCGTTTTCAGCTGAAAACGAAAAAACCGAAGTTTTTCTCAATTGTAATGGAGCTTATTGTTGCCAATAAAGATGTTATCGGTATGGAATCGGAATTTGATGTTCGAACGTTAGAACGGAATAAGCAAGCGGATACTGAGCAACTGTCAAAAAATAAAGAAGCTAATTTGTAAAGTTGCCACAATCTGCTGGATACCAAGTAAAGAATGGCCGCATTAAGGTTATGATGGACAATTTCAAAATTGTGGCCGTTCACGTAAGCACTTACAGAAAAAAGTATGGAGGCCGTATGGATATTTATTTGCTTGGAACGGCAAGCGCTGCTGGTGGCGCTGATAGAGAAAATACCTATTTGCTTCTGCAGGATCAGCAAGAATGGGTTATGGTTGATGTAGGGGGAAGCTCTCTGCAAAAGCTGAAAAAGCTGGAAATTTCTTTACATGATATTAGAGATGTCTTATTCACACATTTTCACACGGATCATATTTACGGATTGCCATCCCTTTTATGGGGCATGTGGCTGGCGAAGCGTACGAAGCCGCTGAACATACATTGCGCCGCTGAAAATGAGCCGCGGCTAAGAAGCTGGCTGGAATGGATGGAAGCTAAGGAATGGCCTATTTTGTTCCCAATTCACATTCAGACATTCAATTGGAAGGAAGAGACGGAGCAAATTAAGGGCAATGATGTAACGATTCGAGTATTTCCAAGTAAGCATGGCGTTCCTACTGTAGGGCTTAGAGCACAGTATCAGGATAAAGTCATTATTTATTCAGCTGATACAGCTCTAAATGAACGAATCAATCAAGAAATCAAAATTGATTTGCTCATACATGAGGCTACGAGCGCAATGAATCCGGGACCTACTCATACTGGCCTTAAGGAGCTTGCACAGTTCTACGAGCTTGAGAAAATAGCGCAAGTAGCACTTGTACATTTAACCGATGAAGAGCCTTATGCGTCAGTGTTAGCTGCATTGCCGGAGGAACAAAAGCAAAAAATAAAGCTAGGCTATGATTTGATGAAGCTGAAGGTATAGGCTGCTATGCCAATATATTGACATTTCACGCTTCGACAAGTACAATTAGCTTTTAGAATAGTGAACAATTCGATGATGGGACAAAGTATTCTTGTACGAGTACACAGAGAGGGATGCCAATAGGCTGCAAGCATCCTTATTACGGCAAGGGGAAAGAACCTCCCGGAGAACAATCAGTGAACCGCTGTTTTACCGATTGCATGACATGCATGCGGCAGCAGACACATTAGCTGATATGCGGCTTACGGACGTTAACCGTTATAAGCGAATTTTAGCTTTTTGCAGCTTTTATTCGGAATGTGGGTGGTACCACGAGAACAATATACTCTCGTCCCTTCGGCTTTGCCGTTGGAGCGAGAGTTTTTTTGTTTTTAGGACGTAAGCTCGCTAATAGAATGAACAGCCATTTTAAAAGTATGGAGGGATGAAAGCTATGTTATTTCAAAAGTCGCCAGGCACACAGGATATATTGCCTGGAGTGGTCGAGAAATGGCAGTATGTCGAGCAGAAGGCAAGAGAGCTTGGCAGACGTTACAATTTCAGCGAAATCAGAACGCCGATTTTCGAAGCGACTGAGCTCTTTCAACGCGGCGTGGGCGAAACGACTGATATTGTTGAGAAAGAAATGTATACCTTCACCGATCGCGGCGATCGCAGTATAACGCTTCGTCCGGAGGGAACGGCGGGGGTCGTTCGGTCTTATGTTGAAAATAAGCTGTACGGCGAGCCGGATGTGACAAAGCTTTACTACATTGGGCCAATGTTCAGATATGAACGGCCGCAGGCCGGGCGTTACCGCCAGCTGCATCAGTTTGGTGTAGAGGCGTTTGGTTCAGTTGATCCGGCGTTGGATGCCGAAGTTATTGCGCTGGGCTATTCCTTCTACACTGAGCTTGGCCTCAAGGATGTTCGAGTTGATATCAATTCTGTCGGAACTCCAGAAGTCAGAGCTGCATTCCGCGAGAAGCTGCTAGCCTTTTTGCGGCCGATGAAAGACCAGCTTTGCAAGGACTGCAAGGATCGAATGGAGCGCAATCCGCTGCGCGTGCTGGACTGCAAGGTAGACCAGGACAAATTTACAGAAGCTCCGTCCATTCTCGATAGTTTGGATGAGGAGTGCAGTACGCATTTTAATCAGGTGCAGCAGCATTTAACGGCGATGGATATCCCATTTACGATTGACCATCGTCTAGTTCGCGGGCTTGATTATTACACGCACACTGCCTTTGAATTTAAAGCAGCAGGTATTGGCGCTATTGACACAATCGGCGGCGGCGGCAGATTCAATGGTCTTGTGCAAAGCATAGGCGGGCCAGATCAGCCAGGAGTTGGCTTCGGCATTGGGCTCGAGCGCACCCTTTTAATTCTTGACCATCAGCAGGTTGAGCTTCCTCTGCAAACAGGACTTGACGTCTATGTAGTGGCGCTTGGCGATGCAGCAGTCATGAAATCGGCACAAATTGTTTATGAGCTTAGAAGCAACGGCATCCGTGCTGAACGAGATTATCAAGGGCGCAAAATGAAGGCGCAGATGAAGTCCGCAGATCGCCTGCAAGCCCGTTATACCGCTATCCTTGGTGAGGATGAGCTGGAGCGGGGTGAAATTGCGCTTAAAGATATGGCAGAAGGCTCACAAGTCGTTATTCCGCTTTCAGAGTTGTCCGCTGCAGTACAAAATGGCGCAAAACGTTAACTCAAACACTTCCTGCTCTAAAAGGCAGGCTTAAGTATAAACAAAATTATTGGAAAGAAGGGCATTCAAATGATGCTAAAAACTCATAACTGTGGAACTTTAACGAAGGAGCATGTTGGCCAGACGGTTACACTAAATGGCTGGGTGCAGCGCCGCCGCGACTTGGGCGGAGTACTGTTTATCGATCTTAGAGACCGTTCCGGAATCGTGCAAATTGTATTCAACCCGGATTTTTCCGGCGATGCTTTGGCTATTGCGGACCGCGCACGCAATGAATACGTGCTTGCTGTGCAAGGAACAGTAGTTGAGCGTGATCCAGAAACATTCAATCCAAACCTGAAAACAGGCGAAATTGAAATTCGTGTAACTGAAATCGAAGTGATGAATGCAGCTAAAACACCTCCATTCCCAATCGAAGATGGCGTTGAAGTTGACGAGTCCATTCGTTTGAAATACCGCTATTTGGACCTTCGCCGCCCGGAAATGCAAAAAACATTAATGCTTCGTTCTAAATCAGCAAAAATATTCCGCGACTTTTTAGATGCTGAAGGGTTTATGGATATCGAAACGCCGATTTTGACTAAGAGCACGCCAGAAGGCGCTCGTGATTACCTTGTACCAAGCCGTGTGCACGAAGGCGAGTTTTTCGCATTGCCGCAATCACCGCAAATATTCAAGCAATTGCTGATGGTCAGCGGTATTGAGCGGTATTATCAAATCGCTCGCTGCTTCCGCGATGAGGATTTGCGCGCAGACCGCCAGCCTGAATTTACGCAGGTCGATATCGAGACTTCCTTCCTGTCACAGGATCAGCTGCTTGGCATGATGGAACAACTTATGGCAAAGCTGCTTCGTGAAACTGTGCAGGTTGAGCTTGAGCTTCCGTTCCAGCGAATAACGTATGCAGATGCCATGAACAAGTATGGCTCTGATAAGCCTGACCTTCGCTTCGGTTTGGAAATCGAAGATATTACAGATATCGTAGCAGGCAGTGACGTAAAAGTATTCGCAAGCGTTGCAGCTGGCGGCGGCGTTGTAAAAGCGTTGAATGCTAAAGGCTGTGCGAGCTGGAGCCGTAAAGAACTTGATGATTTGCAGCCGTTCGCAGCGCGCTATGGCGGCAAGGGCTTGGCATGGATTACAGTGAAAGACGGTGAGTGGCGCGGTCCGATCGTGAAATTCCTCAAGCCGGAGGAAATCGCAGCTTTGACAGAGCGTCTGCAGGTTGAAGAAGGCGACTTGCTGACTTTCTCTGCTGATAAACCAAAGGTTGTTGCTGATGTGCTTGGCAATCTGCGCCTAAAGCTTGGGCGTGATCTAGGTTTGATCGACGAGTCCAAGTTCAAGTTTGCTTGGGTAGTAGACTTCCCGCTGCTCGGTTGGGACGAAGAAGCGAAGCGTTATGTGGCTGAGCATCATCCGTTCACTAGACCGAAGGATGAGGATTTGCATCTGTTCGAAACAGATCCAGGCGCTATTCGCGCACAAGCGTATGATTTGGTGCTTAACGGTTATGAGGTTGGCGGCGGTTCTATGCGTATTTTCAAGCGTGATGTTCAAGAAAGCATGTTCAATGCGCTTGGCTTCTCTAACGAAGAAGCACAAGAGAAGTTCGGTTTCTTGCTTGATGCATTTGAATTCGGAACACCTCCTCATGGCGGTATTGCATTCGGCTTTGACCGTCTGGTTATGCTTCTTGCTGGCCGTTCAAACCTGCGCGAAACGATTGCTTTCCCTAAGACAGCGAGCGCGACAGACTTGCTGTGCGATGCTCCTTCTGAGGTTGAGCTATCCCAACTGGAGCAGCTTCATATTCGTACCGTCATTAAACCTAAGCCGGTTGCTGCTGTTGAGCAGTAATTCGTATAAATGCATGAAGGAGGCGGCAAAAATATGCTGCACCAATTTTCACGTACAGAGCTGGCTATTGGTCCGGAAGGACTGGAGCGGCTAAAAGGCAGCACGGTTGCTGTTCTCGGCGTTGGGGGCGTCGGCTCGATTGCAGCCGAAGCGCTTGCCCGCACCGGAGTAGGACGTATTATTCTAATTGACAAGGACGTTGTCGATATTACGAATATTAATCGGCAAATTCACGCCTTGACTACAACGGTTGGGCAGCATAAGGCTGACTTGATGCAGGAGCGTATTAAATTAATCAACCCGGAATGCGATGTCGTTTGCTTGCGTATGTTCTATACGGAGGAAACCTACGAGCAATTGTTCGAGCATAAGCTCGATTATATAGTTGATGCTTCGGATACAATCATTTACAAAGTGCATGTTATTAAAGAATGCTTAACTAGGAATATACCGATTATTTCCAGTATGGGCGCGGCTAATAAGATGGATCCTACGCGTTTTAAGGTCGCCGATATATCCAAGACTCATACGGATCCGATTGCGCGAGTCGTAAGAAACAAGCTTCGCAAGGACGGTATTAAAAAAGGCGTAAAAGTCGTATTTTCAGATGAAGAGCCGATGAAGCCGCGCGAGGATGTTACCCAGCGGATCGTGCCAGAAAATGCGCCTGAAATCCGGAAGGCGCAGCAGCCGCCTGCAAGCAATGCGTTTGTTCCGCCGGTTGCCGGGCTTATTATGGTGAGTGTTGTCATTAAGGATTTAATAGCTGCAAAGGGTGAATAGTTGCAAAGAGAGAATAGCTATAAATGCGCTGAGGATTAGCAACCTTCACCTCTTACAGCAAATTTTATGATGTTATGCAAAGTGCGAGTTTATTGGCCATCAGTGCCTTGAGCTCGCGCTTTTAATTTTAAAAGTGCTGTATGAAGGGATAGGCATCACAGGGATTTAAAAGACGGCAGTTTGAATAAACTGGCGAACGCATGTGCTTGTATGCTATCATTTTCATAATAGACTGTAAGGGTTGTGGGAATTATGGATTTATTTTCGATTCAAGAGGAAGAAGCGCCGCGCGCTCGCTTGCTAGCTGATCGCATGCGTCCAGTTTCCTTGGATGAATATATCGGGCAGGAGCATATTGTTGGTGAAGGAAAGCTGCTTCGCCGAGCGATTGAAGCCGATCAGCTGTCATCTATCCTTTTGTATGGTCCGCCCGGCTGCGGCAAAACGACGCTGGCTCATATTATTTCGCTGCGCACCTCTGGCGAGTTCGTGAAGCTTAATGCCGTTGATGCAAGCGTAAAGGATGTGCGTGAAGTAATTGAGCGGGCGGCTACAAATAAAACTTTGTATGGCAAAAAAACAATTTTGTTTTTGGATGAGGTGCATCGCTTCAATACATCGAGGCAGGATGCGCTGCTGCCGGCAATCGAACAAGGAATTATTATTTTTATCGGAGCTACGACAGAAAATCCGTTTCATCATGTGAATGGCGCATTGCTGTCCAGATCGACACTGTTTCAGCTAGAGCCGCTTGGCAAGGAGCATGCCAAGATCGCTATGAAGCGAGCGCTGGCGGACAAGGAGCGCGGTTTAGGCTTTATGACGCTGCATGTTGAGGAGGATGCTCTGGAGCATATCGCCGCAATGGCAGGGGGCGATATACGCAGAGCGCTTAATGCGCTTGAACTGGCAGCTGTCACAACTCCGTCAGAGCAAGATGGCTCGGTGCGGATTACGATAGAGGTTGCCCAGGAATCCGTGCGGAAGCCTACCGTAAGAGCAGATATGTCCGCGCAATATGATGTGTTGTCTGCTTTTCACAAAAGTGTGCGCGGCTCCAGCGATGCTGCGCTTTACTGGTTTTTGTACGCGGTAGAGAAGCTGGGCATGGACCCCATGACATTTATTAGAAGACTAATTGTCGCATGCAGCGAGGATATAGGGCTTGCCAATCCGCAGGCGATGGTACAGGCTGTTACAGCGATGGATGCCTATCACAAAATCGGCTGGCCAGAGGCAAAGTACAATATTGCACAGGCGATATTGTTTGCAGTGGAGAGCCCCAAGTCTAACGCGGTAGCGGTTGCGATCGGCAATACGATGCAGGCTATCGAATGGAATCCTTCGGCCGATGTGCCGCTGCATTTGAGGGATACTCATTACAGCGGAGCACAGAAGCTTGGGCATGAAGGGTATAAGTATCCGCATGACTATCCGAATCACTATGTGAAGCAGCAATACATGCCGGATCCGCTTCTTGGCAAGAAGATTTATTTTGCAACGGAGCAAGGAATGGAAGAGCGTATTAAGCAAAACCAGCAGCGTCGAGATCGTTGACGCTGCTGGTTTGTTTCTGTGTGCAATTTATTGTTTTATTACGAAGTATTGGCGAGACAGGTGTGTTTGGGTAGTGGACAGAGCTACATGACTACGTGCCCCTTTTTTAACTAAGTGCCTGCCTTTATACGAAATTTCGAATACACTTGGCCGTTTTAAGGTGGCACCGACCATTTCTGTATGATTTTTCATATACATTTGTGTTTTTTGCGGCATTTTAGCATAATGTGTATGAAATTTCATATACAATTGGACGTTTTGAGGTGGCGCTCCCGATTCTGTATGATTTTTCATATACATTTCTGTTTTTTGAGGCATTTCAGTGTAATGTGTATGAAATTTCATATACAATTGGACGTTTTGAGGTGGCGCCGACCATTTCTGTATGATTTTTCATATACAATTGTGAATTTCGGGTCTTTTCGGTTTATTCTGTATGATTTTTCATATACAATCGCTTCCCTATGCTGTGTTTTTTAGTAGGGTCTACAATGAATCCATAGTCCTCTGATAAGCGCTATTTCAATGAAAACAGCTCATCTTAACTTGTAACGAAGCCTAGCCGCTCTATTTGTGAATAAACCACGTTTTAAGTACCATTTGCCCTCAATTCGTTTTGACTTAAAATCGTCTAGCCTCGTTAGATTAGTAAGCTCTCTCACGCTATAGCAAACATTAGACCAAAATAGCCGAACAAGGATGCCAGGAGTCCCATTAACACGGAAAGAATAAGGCGCTGATTGCGATACGTCCATATAACTCCTCCAGCCATTAGCAAGGCAGCAGCAAACATAAGCAAACTTTCCGTATCAAGTGTGAACTGCAGCTGCAAATCGGGGCTAAAGCTGCCCTGATAGAAGCTTTTGAACAGTGATGAAGGAGAGGTTGTCTGCAGCGTATCCTTTACATTATGCGGCGGTGCCTGCTCTCCCATAACAGCTGTTGCAAATAATACAAGAAGTGCAATTAGAGATTCTGCACGCAGCCACCCTCTCGGCTGGAAGTTTTCGTGCTTCTTTATTACTGAGCGATAGATAAAGCCGTTGCTGAAGGCGAACAGCAGCAGTGGCAGCAAAAGCAAATGCTTGATAAGCATCATTTGCCCATAAGGAAGCATCCAAGAATTCAAATATTGCTCTGTGGTAAAGCTCATCAGTAAAAAGCCTGCTGTCAAAGCTACGATTACACAAACGATAGCAACAGGCGAGAACCAGCGCAGAAAGGACTCCCAGTTATTTTGATCGCGGGAAAACCAGCTGATGACGAACAAAATGCCAATCCAGACGGAGACAGACATAAAGTGCAGGGAATGAACGACCAAGCCTTTGAATGTATAAAGGGATGAGGCGTGGCTGCCGAATCCAACCCATACAAATAGCAAGAAAGTGATGAAAAGGGCTATGTACGGCATATGTTTGTCATTTCTGAAAGCTTTCAGCTGCAAAATTAAAAATAACCCGCAGCAGCCAACAGCAGTCCAAAGCCATGCTTTGCCTAAATTAAATTCCAAAATAATGACCTTTGCCATTTCGCCATACGACATTTCTATATCTTTTATTAATGAAACCGTCAGCTGGTGAATTGGCGCAAAGGATAGTATCGGTATCGCTGCGACGATAACAAGCAAAAGAGGATGCGGAACAACGACAGAAGGCCTTCTGTCCTCCGGCACAAGCCGGAGCAGTAAGGCCCCTGTCAATATAGCAAAGCAGATATATAGCAAACCTTCGCTTGCATAAAGCATTATTTTTTCCTCCGGGCTGCCAGTACAATCAGTCCAATGACGATAATTGCTGCAGCGATAACAATATAAATTGTGCTTTTGGACGATGAATCCTTGTCAGCGCTGCTGTCGTCTGGAGCAGCTGAGGGCTGTACGGAAGCAGTAGGCTCTGCTGAAGGCTCAGTTGTAGGCTCGACTGTCGGCTCGGGCGAAGCTTCTGTACCCGGCGTTGCTTCCGGTTCGTTTGAAGGCTCGCTTGCAGCTGTTTTAACTTCAAATGTGTATTGTCCGTCAACCGCATGCCCGTCAGCGCCGATAATCGTCCATTTTACGGTATATTCATCGTTGGCAAGCGTGTCTGGAACCGTTCCTGACAATACTGCGCCATCCACTTTAATATCGCTAATGTTCATTTGCTCATCGCTGGAATTGAATAGCTTGAAAGTGCTCAGCTTCTCTATTTTTGTATTGAATGTCATTTGAATCGACTGCGGAGAAGCTTCTACTACAGATTCCTTGTCGGGAATTGCGTTCTCCAGCTTGGAATGGGCAAGGGCGGTGCCAGGCAGCATTACTAATAAAGCCAGCACGAGCCATACTATTTTTTTCATTTTGTTTGACCTCCTAATGATGTTTCATTCATGCAGCTGCTTAAGCAGAACGGTTTTATTATAGCAAAGCGAGCCGGGCTTGAATGTAGCTATATGTGGTCATTTCGTAACGAACCTTTGAACGTTGTATGACAAATCCACCAACAAGGAAACTTCTAATGAGTCGACGAAACTTTGGCTAGGTACAATGTCTAGATAAAATAAAAGTACAGTATAAGGAAAAACTTCTACTGTACTTTATTTTTCGCATCGCAGACTCTTGCCGCGATTTCATATTTATAAGCAGTTATTAAACTTCGGCATGCAGCGCATCCCGGCTAATTGCGTTTACTTTATCGATTGTGCCGCCGCCAAGGCAAATTTCACCATTGTACAGCACTACAGCCTGTCCAGGCGTAATAGCTTTCTGCGGCTTGTCAAAGACAATATGCGCTGTGCCGTCTTCGCCAGGCATGACAGTTACCCCTTGATCAGGCTGGCGGTATCTGAATTTTGCAGTGCAGACGATGGGCTCCATTGACTGCAGCGGCTTGATCCAATTCATTCCGGAAGCCTCGAGGCTTTCCGAATAAAGGCTTTCATGCTGCTCGCCCTGCACAACATACAAAATGTTTTGCTCCAAATCCTTGCTGGCTACGAACCACGGCTCGCCATTGCCGCCCCCCGAGCCGCCGATGCCAAGGCCTTGCCGTTGACCTAGCGTGTAGTACATCAATCCGTCATGTCGGCCTTTTTTCTCGCCTGTGCGAATATCGATCATATCGCCTGGCTGAGCTGGCAGATAGCCGCTTAGGAAGGTTTTGAAATTGCGCTCGCCGATAAAGCAGACGCCCGTGCTGTCTTTTTTCTTAGCGGTATGAAGCCCGGCCTCCTCGGCAATGCGGCGGACTTCCGGCTTAGGCAAGTGGCCGATTGGGAACATGGCCTTAGCTAGCTGCTTTTGATTCAAAGCACATAAAAAGTACGTTTGATCCTTATTGGCATCTACACCGCGCAGCAGCGTTGCTTCTCCGTTCTCATCGCGCTCCACTCTGGCGTAGTGTCCTGTAGCCAAATAATCTGCGCCAAGCTCAGTAGCTTTTTTAAGGAAATCACCGAATTTAATTTCTCTGTTGCACATAACATCGGGGTTGGGAGTGCGTCCCTTGCGATATTCATCCAGGAAATAGGAGAACACTTTGTCATAGTATTGTATCTCAAAATTTACCGTATAATAGGGGATGCCGATTTGCTCGCACACGCGGCGAACATCTTCAGAGTCCGCTTCGGCTGTGCAATGGCCGAATTCGTCAGTATCATCCCAGTTTTTCATAAATATTCCAATCACATCGTAGCCTTGCTGTTTAAGCAGGAGGGCTGTGACTGAAGAATCAACGCCGCCGGACATGCCGACAACGACTCTTGTTGAAGCATTATCTTTATTCATCTCTTACACCACCTTGTCGATTAAAACATGTCCTATTGTATCATAATATGAAATAATTTTCATGAAGTAGTCAACCTTTTTGCACAACTTATGCTATGGATGTGTTAACATATATAAATAATGGGGATACAATGATTTAAAGAGAGGTGCTACCTTGAAAATATCAACGAAGGGCCGTTACGGCTTAACAATTATGATGGAACTGGCAGCGAAATATGGAGAAGGTCCGATTTCCTTGAAGAGCATTGCAGAAAAAAATCAATTGTCGGAGCATTATTTGGAGCAATTGGTCGCTCCGCTTAGAAATGCAGGCTTGGTAAAAAGTATTCGCGGTGCATACGGCGGCTATATTCTTGCGGCTGAACCGGCCGACATTACAGCGGGTCAAATTATCCGTATATTGGAGGGCCCGATTTCGCCGGTTGATTTCACTGAAGAGGATGATCCAGCCAAACGCCAGCTGTGGCTTCGTATTCGCGATAGTATCGCAGAGGTGCTTGACAGCACGACTTTAGAGAATATGATTACTTATCAAGATGAGGAAAAAGCTGATAATTATATGTTCTACATATAATACAGCCGCTTAGAGGATAAAGAAATGAGAAGGATTTATTTCGATCATGCTGCAACGACGCCAATGCATCCGGATGTTATAGATGCAATGGTTCGCGTCATGCAATCACAAGCAGGAAATAGCTCCAGTGTACACGCCTTCGGCCGCATGGCGAAGGCGTGTTTGAGTGATTCGCGCGATCAAGCTGCCAAGCTGCTTGGATGCAGCCCGTCAGAGCTGCTCTTTACTTCGGGCGGGACAGAAAGCGATAATACAGCGCTGATCGGCGCAGCCTTCGCACAGCGCAAGCTTGGCAAAAATCACCTGATTACGACTGAAGCTGAACATCATGCTGTTCTTCATACGATGAAATGGCTGGAGAAGGAGCATGGCTTTGCGGTAACCATATTGCCGGTCGATCAGGCCGCCCGCGTAGCTGCCGACACGGTGAAGCAAGCGCTGCGACCTGAGACAGGGCTCGTCAGCATTATGCACGGCAACAACGAAATCGGTTCGCTTCAGCCGATTAAACAGATTGGCGAAGTTGTACAGCAGGCAGGCGCGCTGTTTCATGTGGATGCCGTGCAGACGCTGAGCTCCGAGGAATATCATCTGCATGCGCTTCCTGTCGATTTAATGAGCTTTTCAGCTCATAAAATTAACGGGCCGCAAGGCGTAGGGGTTTTATATATCGCAAACGGGACTCCTTTCGAAGCGATTATTCATGGCGGGTCGCAGGAGCGCAAACGACGTGCGGGCACTGAAAATATCGCAGGTGCAGCCGGATTTGCCGCTGCGCTAAAAATTTGTGTGGAAAATAGAAAAAATAAGCAACTTTTCATGGACGAGCTGCGTAAAAGATGGATAGAGCTGCTGCGAGAGCATATTCAAATGATTCCGCTCGTCGTTCATGAAAGCAAAGGGCATCAGCTTCCGCAAATCGTTAATATTAGCTTTGTCGGAATTGATACAGAAACGATGCTGATGAATTTGGATATGGAAGGAATCGCTGCTGCAAGCGGTTCTGCCTGCACGTCAGGCTCCCTGGAAAGATCGCATGTGCTTCGCGCCATGCGTATTCCTGCAGAAGAAATGGATTCTGCTGTGAGATTTAGTTTTGGTTTGGGGAATACTTTGGAGGAGCTAGAATACGCAGCTCCAATCGTTGCCAAAATTGTGAGCCGCGTTCAAGAAATGAACTCGGGAGGACAATAATCCAAAGTGATAAAACTTCAACAACTTATCGGCTTGTCTGTTTTCGTCATGCATTCAGGCAAACGAATCGGCACAGTAAAGGATGCTTGGTTTGACGAGCATTGGCAGCTAAATGGCATTATCATAGACTTTGCGAGCTGGTTCGCTACTTCATTAAAGGTTGTGCCATGGTCTGAAGTGTTGTCTTGTGGTGAAGACGTCGTATTGATTAGCAGTGAAAAAGCGATTGTTCGCATGAAATCTAATCAAATTATGCGCGCGTTTTACACCGGCGTTACAAAATTAAAGGATTTGCCAGTCGTAACGGTGCAGGGCATGCAGCTTGGCCGAGTGTCCGATGTTTATTTTTATCCATTTCAGGGTACACAAATAGTAGGCTACGAGCTTACGGACGGTTTTGTTTCGGATTTGATGGAGGGACGCAGGTGGTTGAAGGCGCCGAGTGACAAGGAGCAAATTATGCTTGGCGAGGATGCTATTATCGTTCCTGCTGTCAGCGAAGCGGAATTGGAGCCAGTCGCAGCTTCCAATTTCACTAGGTAGGGAGAATGGTAGTATGAAATGTCCGAATTGCAATTCGAAAGATATCGGAAAAATCGGTTCTCATCAATTTTATTGCTGGGGCTGTTTTATTGAATTGACTGTTAATGGCGACAAAATGTCGGTATATCAGGTTGAAGAGGATGGGACGCTCAGCTCGCTGGACGATCTTTTCTTTGAAGATGAAATTGTGCAAGTACAACTATAAGCGGCTGGAAGCAGCTGCATAATGAAATAAGATGACAAACAGCTTCGAACGGGCAGTACAGGTGCAAAGAGCTTGAAGAACATTTCTTCAAGCTCTTTTTGAATGCTATGTTAAGCAATTATTATAGAAATTTATAAGAAGGTGAAATATGAAAAATAATATTGAAAAATTTATTAATTGGGCTAGAGAAGAAAAGTGGAATATAATCGAGCAATCTAAAACTGATTTAAATCTGGATAAAGAGATAGTGACTAGATATAAGGAATTTCCACCCGAGTACAAGCTATTTTTGAAAATGGTTAAACAATGCATAACGCCGAACGATAAAACTTGGTTTGTTTGTGAAAGCGAGTACAATAATGAGTCAGAGTTTAGATGGAATGAATTTGAATGGCTAAGTTTAGAAGCAGCAGAGAACGATGGAAATTGGAAATCGGATATTATAAAGTGGTGGGATAATTACTTGCCGATCGTAATGTCAGTAGATGGAGGATATTCCTTTTATGCAATGGATTTAACGTACGATGCAGGAGCAATTGTAAGAGGATATGAACCGGAGTTTGAAGAGGTAGAAAAAGTAGCTGACAATCTTGACGAATTTCTCCAGTTGATTATGTCTAACGCAATAATAATGTAGAACAATAAATCAATAATAGTGCCGAAAAGTGAATGGGGACAAATCCTGCTAATATACATCATTTTAATGAAAATTTGATTAGTATTTCAGCAGGAATGTCCCCATTAATAATTTTGATCGGATCATGTTCCGTCAATAAATTAGAATTGGAAGTAAATAAAGCTGCTTCCTTCGCTATGCACAAGATATGAAAGGATGACCGTAGCTAAAATCGCATACACAGCACCGCGTACAATTGCCGGGATCCTCCGCTGCCAGAAGCTTGCAACAGCACCGAAATACTTGACAGCTATCGCTTCAATAATATGAAGTGCATATAGACAAATGACTACGATGCAAAGATGTGACAGCTCCGGCGTCAGCTCTACGTGCTGAATTGTCAGCATGCGCTTAATTAACAGTAAAGCCTCGCTAAATGTGTTTGCTCTAAAAAACACCCATCCAATAACAGTCAGCTGAAAAAAAATGAAAACTGCGAATATGTGATAAATGCGGCTGCTCCAAATCGCTTCCAATTTGCATTTTTTAATAATAATTTTGTACATGCGATGTCCGGCAGACAGCACCCCGTGATAAACACCCCAAATAATAAATGTCCACGCTGCGCCGTGCCATAAGCCTGAAATTGCCATAGCGGCAATCAGATTGAAATAGATGCGCCAGTTAGCAACTCGCGAGCCGCCTAGCAGGATGAAAATGTAATCCCTGATCCACTGTGATAATGTAATATGCCATCTTCTCCAAAATTCATTGGCGTTAGCGCTCAAGTACGGCGTACGGAAGTTAAGGTCGAGCTGAAGCCCGAGCAGCAGTCCGATACCGACAGCCATCTCGCTGTAGGCAGAGAAATCAAAATAGATTTGAAAGGCGAATAAATAGGAAGCGAGCCAAGCCTCAACGCCGCTTAAGGAGCTGGCGCGGTCATAGTAGTCATTGACATACGGCGCAATGTATTCGACGATGACAAGCTTTTTGATTAGTCCTAAACAAATGTACGTGACGCCTAGCTTGAAGCGATTGCTTTCCGGTCTGATTTTTTTGATTGCTTCAAGCTGCGGCAAGAAATCATTGCCTCGCAAAATCGGTCCTGCAGCCGAGTGGGCAAACAAAGCGATAAATACCCAAAATTGCAGCAAGGAACGGCTTGGCTGCAGCTGCTTGCGGTAAACGTCGATCAAATAAGCAATAAGCTGAAAGGAATAAAAGGATATGCCGATCGGCAATAAAATGGATCGATCCGCTAAAATCGTTCCAGACAGGTCAAATTGAAAGCCAAGCAGTCTTTCCATATTTCCAATTAAAAAAATCGAATATTTAAAAAAGCTAAGATTGCCAAGTACTATCGTAAGTCCGCTTGCAAGCGCAAGCTTTCTCCATTTCGTTTGCAGGCCTTTCGAAATAAAATAGACGGATGAAACGACAATGAAAAATAATACAAAATATGAAAAGCCCGCATAAGCGTAAAATAAGGCGTTGGCGATTGCTAAAATATACATTCTTGCTTTTGGCAGGAGATAGAATAGCAGCGCTACAATAATTAGAAAAAACAAAAAAATAGGTGAATTAAAGAGCATTGCCCGTTCTCCTCTCCTGCCATAAGCCCCATACGATGTCTGCAAGCAGCTTGTTGCCGTCCTTGGTCAAATGAACATGATCCGTAAAATAATCAGATGGAATTTTATCCTGCAAATTAATAAAGTCAACGTTGTTGTCCTGCAAATATTTATTAATCGCCAGCAAATTTTGCTGATAGCCAGTAGTGCTGACTTCTTTTTTGGAAAGCTCGCTATTGCCGCCTGCTACAAATACAAGCATGTTTTTGCCTGCTTGATGCTTAATTATTTTGTTCATAAAATAAACGCCCCAGTTGCTTTCTTCCATAACAAACGGCTCCGGATTAAAAAAGCTTAAATATTCAGGCCTTTGCAATCGGTCATCCGTATATTTTTTTTCGTACCACGGCTTGGGATTGCCTAGCAGATCGCTGTCCTTTTTTTCCTGTTCCCAATAGCTCTCAATTATACCCTTGTATTTGTAGAGCGGAAAAATATTAAGCAGCTTATGCGTGTAAGTATCCTCGATATAGCTCCAGCCTGTTTTATAAACGTAATAATCTTTTATAAGCTGATCTTTGACATCAGCAAAAGACGGCGGATCAAGCTGCCGCAAGTGATCTCCGAGCCAAAAAACAGCTCTTGGCCCTTCGGAACGGTCGACAAAAGCAGAGTAAGTGAGTCCGATAATAAGATTGTCGGTTTTGATTCCCTTTTTCTCCAGCATCAACAGCAGCGTATAAATGTCGCCGGCCTGCATCGAAGGCATGGAAAGATTGAATACAACTTGCCTATGCTGCGGATTTTGCTGGCTTAAGTCATTCAAATATTTACCAAGTGAATGATCCGATCGTTCGTTGGTTCCCCAGGCCACGGAGTTGCCGGCCATAATAATGTAATCCTCCAGCTTGTCCTTTTGTATGGTATTGGCGATTTCCTCAACGACTACATCGAATGTAGTGCGATCATCAAGAAATATTGGATATTTGATACGGTAATGATAGACGGTGTCCAGATTGACATAGCCGCTAATTACACTCTGCATGCCAATAAAAAAGATAAGTGCGAAAAGTCCCGTTAAAGTGCCATTGTATTTTTTGAAAATCGTGCGAATCGACATAATGCCTCCCAATAAACTTCTAATATATATGGATACCTGCAGAACAGGGGACTATAGTTGTTAAGCAAAAAAATGGGTCAGCTTCGTATCACCTGTATGATTATATCAAAATCAGAATGAAAAGTGTTGGGGTTCAAGTATGGTATTTATAACTTGTACATATACTTAAATGCAATGCTTAATTGACACTGCTGACGCCTAAGACAATTGTGCCTTGCTGCTGGAGGTGGAAATGATGGAACGCTTTACGAATAATCGTTTGTTTCAATGGCTCATATACTTCATTTTATGCCTAATTGCCATTTACTTGCTGCTGCAGCTAAAGCCGATGCTGCTTAATATATATGTATTTCTGCGGGCTGTGCTAGGTCCTTTTATAATCGCTATGATAATCTCTTATGTGTTAAACCCGATCGTTACGATGCTGCATGAGCGCAATGTCCCCAGAACGATAGCTGTGCTGTTAATTTACGCTGTTTTTTGTGCGGCCCTGACCGTTATTCTCGTTAATGCCATACCGATGTTTATTAACCAGGTGCAGGAGCTGAACCGACATATGCCGGAGCTGTCGATGCGAGCGCAAAATTTAGTATCCGATATTAATAATACGTCGCTGCTGCCAGAAAGCTTTAGAGAGAGCTTAAATAAAATGCTTGTGCATTCGGAGAAAAAAATTAGCGAAACCTTAATGGACTTCGTCAATAATATAGGCGAGATGTTGAACGCCGTTTTTGTAGCCTTTATCATTCCGTTTCTCGCTTTCTACATATTGAAGGATTTCGATGTGTTTGAAAGGACGATTATTACCTATGTGCCGAAGTCGCATCGCAAAAATGCTGTCCGATTAATGAAGGATATCGATCATGCGCTCGGCAGCTATATTCGCGGTCAGTTTCTAGTTTGTGTAATTGTCGGCATGCTCGCTTATTTTGGCTATCTGATTATTGGCATGCCATATGCGTTGCTGCTGGCCAGTGTTGTAGCTATTACGAACATTATTCCTTACATGGGCCCGTTTTTCGGAGCTGCTCCTGCTATATTGATGGCTTCAACCGTCTCGTTCAAAATGGTCATTATGGTAGCTGTAGTGAATACCATTTGTCAAATATTGGAGGGCAATGTTATTTCTCCGCAGGTCGTGGGGCGGACGCTGCATATGCATCCTCTGTTTATTATATTCGCTTTGCTCGTCGGCGGCGAAATAGCAGGCATAGTAGGCATGATATTGGCAGTGCCGATCTTTGCCGCTTGCAAAGTTATTGTCCAGCATATGTTTGCTTATTACGTAAGGAGAAAGATCATTTGACAGCAGTAATCGCTTATGGCTATAATCTGAACAGGCATATATGAAAGCGTTGATGAAAATAAGTAAGCTACTGCCCATCAATCAGAGAGAAGGCTCCTTCGTTGTTTGTTTTGCGCGCGCAAGCAGAGCATTGTGCTAATGGCAAATAAACTGCGCTGGCTGAGAGAGCTTTAGGATGAAGAGTAGCCGAACGCTGTTTCGGAGCGTGAATAAACTTCACCGGCTGGACCCGTTATAGTCCGATAAGGCGATTGCGCTCGAGCTGCGCAATAACCAGGGTGGTACCGCGAATTCATTCGTCCCTGTCATTGACAGGGGCGTTTTTTAAAATTATAAGACTTTATAAGTTTTACTATAACTTGTGCTTATAATTCCCGAGAAACCGAGCGTTCCCAGAAAAGGGCGCAAGCGTTTCTTCTTAATTTTCAAGTTGTCAGGGAGGAAATTATTAAGATGAAAGCTAGTGAAATCCGTGCAAAATGGCTTGCTTTTTTTGAAAGTAAAAGTCATAAAATTGAACCGAGCGCTTCGCTTGTGCCTCACAATGATCCATCGCTGCTATGGATAAATGCAGGTATGGCACCGCTAAAGCCTTATTTTGACGGTCGTGTTATTCCTGAAAATCCGAGAATGACCAACTCTCAAAAATGTATCCGCACAAATGATATAGAGAATGTCGGCAAAACGCGCCGTCATCATACTTTTTTCGAAATGCTCGGCAACTTCTCAATCGGCGATTATTTTAAGAAGGAAGCGATTGAATGGGCGTGGGAATTTCTAACGGATCCGAAATGGATTGGCTTTGATCCGCAGCGCTTGTCCGTAACGGTATATGTTGAGGACGAGGAAGCTTACAACCACTGGCATAATGTAATTGGTTTGCCGGAGGAGCGTATTTATAAGTTAAAGGAAGATAATTTCTGGGATATCGGCGAGGGGCCATGCGGACCTTGTACAGAAATTTTTTATGACCGCGGCGACAAGTATGGAGATTTGGCTGATCCGGAGTGCTGGCCAGGCGGAGAAAATGAACGTTTCCTGGAAGTATGGAATTTGGTATTTTCTCAATTCAACCATAATAAGGACGGCAGCTATACGCCGCTTCCGAAAAAAAATATTGATACAGGCGCAGGCCTGGAGCGCTTCGCATCGATTTTGCAGGACGTTGATTCCAACTTTGATACCGACTTGTTCCTGCCTATTATTGAGCGTGTAGCTCATATGTCTAATGTCACTTATCGCAGCAGCGAGGAATCCGATATTGCGATGAAAGTAATTGCTGACCATATTCGCACAGTCGTATTCGCAGTAGGCGATGGCGTAATGCCATCCAACGAAGGCAGAGGCTATATTATCCGCCGCTTGCTGCGCCGTGCTGTAAGATACGGAAAAACATTAGGCTTGGATCGTCCGTTCCTGTATGAGCTGACAGCTGTTGTTGGCGATATTATGGGCGTATACTACCCGGAGGTAGTACAAAAGCGCGAGTTTATCGAGCGAGTTATCCGTACAGAGGAGGAGCGCTTCCACGAAACATTGTCCGATGGCCTTGTTCTATTATCTACGCTTGCGGAGGAAGCAAAGAAAAACGGCGCAGCTGTAATAGGCGGCGAAGATGCTTTCAGGCTGTATGATACGTACGGATTTCCGTTTGATTTAACGGAGGATTTTGCTGCTGAGCATGGTATGACTGTTGACCGTGAAGGCTTTGATCTTGCGATGCAGGCACAGCGCGCCCGTGCCCGCGCAGCTCGTCAAGATACAGGAAGCATGAAGGTACAGGGCGGACCTTTATCGGATATTACGGATAAAAGTGAGTTTGTTGGCTATAATGACTTGGTAGCCAGCACTAAAGTTATTGCGATTGTTCTGGATGATGAGCTTGCTACTGAAGCGCATGAAGGCAATCAAATTGCTGTTATTCTGGACCGTACGCCTTTTTATGGCGAAAGCGGCGGACAGATTGGCGATAAAGGTACTATTACAGGCGAAGGCTTTGTATTAGAAGTGCAGGATGTCACGAAGGCTCCACACGGTCAGCATGTGCATCATGCTGCGGTTGTAACGGGCACTGTACGTGCTGGCGATACATCTGTAGCAGAGGTTTCCCGCGCCGTACGCGAGGATATCGTAAAGAATCATACAGCTACGCATTTGCTGCATAAGGCGCTCAAGCAAGTGCTCGGCGAACATGTGAATCAAGCCGGATCATTGGTGCAGGCTGAACGTTTGCGCTTTGACTTCTCTCATTTTGGAAGTATCACTGCAGAGGAACTGCAGCAAATTGAACGCCGTGTCAATGAGCAGATATGGCTCGGGACGAATGTTCAGATTGAAAGCAAATCGATCGATGATGCGAAGGCTATGGGCGCAATGGCGTTGTTTGGAGAAAAATATGGCGATATCGTGCGCGTCGTCCAAATTAGCGATTACAGTATTGAGCTTTGCGGCGGCTGCCATGTCGGTAATACTTCGCAGATCGGAATGTTCAAGCTGCTCGGCGAGAGCGGAATTGGCTCTGGCGTAAGAAGAATTGAAGCCGTTACTGGAAGACATGCATATAATTATTATGAAGAACAGCTAGCAGTGCTGAACCAAGCAGCAGCTCAGCTTAAATCAAGCACAGCGGATGTGCCAAAACGCATCGATGCCATGCTTGCCGAAGTCAAAGAGCTTTCTCGCGACAATGAATCGCTGCAGGCGAAGCTAAGTCATATTGAAGCGGGCTCCCTAGAAGAAAAGGCAATACAGGCTGGCGCAGTTAAGGTGCTGTGCGCAGAAGTTAATGCCCCTACGATGGACGCGCTTAGAGGAATTGTCGATGAGCTGAAGGTCAAGCTAGAATCCAGCGTCATTGTGCTGGGCGCTGTGCAAGAGGATAAGGTTAATTTTGCTGCAGCCGTTTCGGCCGATCTCGTTAAACAAGGCTTCCATGCAGGCAAGATTATTAAAGAAGCTGCTGCGCATTGCGGCGGCGGTGGCGGCGGGCGTCCTGATATGGCACAGGCAGGCGGCAAGGATAAGTCTAAATTAAGTGAAGCATTGAAACTTGTAGAAGAACTAGTTGTTAAGCAAGCAAATGTGATATGATAGAGGTGCATATAATTCGCCGGTAAACGCTCCTGACCAAAAGACGGCGGAGCCGTTTATCCTTCTGTGATTTAAGTATGATATGCTTCGAAAAGCGAGGTGCTGTTAGTGAGTTCCATGGACCAAACCATGAAGTTTAACGTGAAGGCGGAGGGGGTGGAAGCTTCTTCGGAAGACATTCTGCTGTCTGTGTATGAGGCGCTTCTTGAGAAAGAATACAATCCAATCAACCAGATCGTAGGTTATTTGCTGTCCGGAGATCCCGCGTATATTCCGCGGCACAACAACGCCAGAAGTTTAATTCGCAAAAAAGAACGAGACGAATTAATCGAAGAGCTGGTTCGGTTTTATCTTAAATCCAAAAAGTCATAATGCCAGCATTAGACATGGTTGGGTTCAATTAACCGTGCTTCCCCGGGAGAGCAATATACAGCAGATACACAAGTGGTATTAAGGAATGCAAGGAGCCGCTCATTACATGAGAGTTATGGGAATAGATTACGGAGATCGCAATATTGGAATCGCAATTAGCGACGCCTTCCAGTGGACTGCTCAAGGACTTGAAGTCGTTGAGAAAAGAAGAGATAGCGGAGAAATTGACCGCATCGCACAGTTGGTACGAGAGCATGAAGTATCGGAGGTAGTGCTAGGACTGCCGAAGAATATGAATGGCTCAATCGGCCCGCGTGGAGAAATTTCCATCGCATTTGCTGAGCTGCTAAAGGAAAAGCTCGGCATACCCGTTCACCTTTGGGATGAACGGCTGACGACCGTAGCAGCAGAAAAACTATTGGTTGATGCTGACGTCAGTCGTAAAAAACGAAAAGCCGTCATTGATAAGATGGCAGCAACGATTATTTTGCAAAATTATCTCGATTCTAAAACGAAAAGGTGAGGGTAACGATGTCAAAGGACGACATGCAGCATGAAGAACCGGAAATCATTTATATTCCGGATGAAGAAGGCAACGAGGAAGAGTTTGAAGTCATTATGAAGTTTGAAGTGGACAACTCGGATGCAATGTATATGATGGTTGTTCCGCTAATCAGCGAGAATGAGGAAGAGGATGAAGTCTACGCTTTCCGTTATGAAGAGGATGGCGACGATCTGAAGCTGTATACGATTGAAGATGAAGAAGAATGGAATATGGTCGAAGAAACTTTCAACACGCTAATGGGTGATTGGGAGGATCAGGATTAATGTCAGATGCACAGTATGCTGCTCCGCATCTGCTTCATCGGTTGAGCGAGGCATTCGGCAAAGTTATCGAGCTTGTCGATGACAACGGCGAGGAATTTGCTTATTACATCAAGGCTGAATTTCAGCTTGGCGATGCAGTCTATGCAGCACTTCAAACAGAAGATATGCGCAAGGAAGACGAGATTGATCTGTTCCGCGTAATCGAAATCGGCGACGATCTGCAGCTTGAATCGATTGACGATGAAGATGAATGGGAGACAGCCTGCGAAGCTTATGATGATTTGCAGTTTGCAGATGAAGAAAGACCTTAAAGATTGTGATGAATTACGCTAAGGGGACAGCTCGCCTGTCCTCTTTGCACCAATAAATCATCGATAAACGCGCTTCTCCAAAGAACAGCGGAGCCGTTTATCCTTGAATAAGTGCGTATAAGTGAACCTTATAGGCCATCATAAATATACACGCGGAAAACAGCTTTTGCCCTTGTGCTCGGCGATAGCTGTTTTCGTTTGTTCATTTCCGTAAAAGAAGGTGTAAATGCTTGGAGAAGGATAGGAAAAAAAAGCGAGTTCGCAAAAGAAAGCCAGGACCGAGAGTTTGGCTAATTAATTTATGGGTCGTTATCAGCCTGCTCAGCTTAATGGCGCTTACGGCAGGCGGCGCAGCATTTTATTTATGGAATAACTTGCGTCCAATGCCAGCCGGGCCTGCAACTGAAATTACAATTACAAAAGGGATGTCTGCAAAAGGCGTATCCAATGAGCTTGAGGAAAAAGGGATTATTAAAAATGCCACAATATTCAGCTATTATTTAAAATATAAAAAAGAAGGCTCACGCTTTCAGGCTGGCCAGTATGAGCTCACCCCCGGCATGGATACGACCCAAATTATAGCAAAGTTAAATTCTGGAGATACGATCAAAGCAGAGACTATACGCTTTACTATTCCGGAAGGTTATACGATTGAGCAAATCGCAGATAAGCTTTCAAATGAAAAATTGGTCGATAAAGACAAGTTTTTAAAGCTGCTTGAAGAGGACAAAACATGGGGCGAGGTAGAGTCAGTCTTGTCTTTACCAAAGAACGCCAAGCTTAAACATAAACTTGAAGGCTATTTGTTCCCGGAAACGTATGAGATGAAAATAGGCAGCACAGAAGAGGAAATCATTTTGCGCATGCTTGCCGAGATGGACCGCAAGCTGGGTACATTGCCTGATGGCTGGCAGGATACACTGGAGCAATCTGGCCTAACCTTCCATCAAATGCTCACTGTCGCTTCGCTTGTAGAGCGTGAGGTTGTTGTCGACTCGGAACGTCCGATCGTTGCGGGCGTCATTTTGAATCGCCTTGCCAAGCCGATGAGGCTGGAAATAGATGCGACGATTCAATATGCGCTGGATAAGCCTAAAGAACGCTTGCTGCATGCCGATCTGGAAATCGAAAGTCCATACAACACGTATCGCAACGACGGTTTGCCGCCAGGTCCGATCGCATCGCCAAGCCTTGCTTCTATATCGGCTGTGCTGAATCCGGAAAAAACGGATTATTTGTTCTATGTTACTAAGAAAGACGGTACCAATACGCATTATTTTGCTAAAACCTTTAGCGAACACCAAAAAAATATAGAAAAAAGCAACCAAGGCAAGTAATAATGGACAAGCTCGAGTGCAATCTTCAGATGATTGCAGCTCGAGTATTTTCTAAATATAGGAAAGTATAGGTTCTCACCTTATACTTGTTTAGATAGGAGGCTCAACATGACCTATAAACCAGAATTATTATGTACCGCAGCATCGCTTGATGAAATGAAAGTCCTAATAGAAGCTGGTGCGGATGCGTTTGTTGTAGGAGAAGCACGCTTCGGGATGAGACTGGCAGGCGAATTTTCAATCGAGCAAATGCAAGAGGCAGCTGAGCTGGCCAAGAAGCATCGTGTAAAAATATACGCCGCTTTGAATAATGTGATAGACAATGCAGTGCTTCCGCTGCTTGACGACTATATTCTAGCGCTGCAGCGTATGCAGATTGACGGCGTCGTATTCGGCGATCCAGCAGTGTTGATGGCTGTCCGCCGCATGGCTCCGGAGCTTAAGCTGCACTGGAACGCAGAGATGACTTCTACGAATTATTCCACTGCTAATTATTGGGGAAAACGCGGCGCTTCAAGATTTGTACTGGCTAGAGAGCTGAATATGGAACAAATTGTAGAAATGAAGGATCATACGGATCTGGAAATTCAAGTACAAGTCCACGGCATGACTAATATTTATCATTCCAAGCGTCAGCTTGTGCAAAGCTATCTCGATCATCACAATAATTCAGACCGCCTGCCTAGCAAGGCAATGGAGCAGGGGCTGTATTTGACAGAATCCGAGCGTCCCGGGGAAACATACCCTATTTATGAGGATATAAACGGTACTCATATTATGAGCTCCGATGATATTTGCATGCTTGAAAATTTACATGAGCTGCTTGACGCAAAGATTGATAGTTTCAAAGTAGAAGGTATAATGAAATCTACAGCATATAATGAAGCGGTTGTGAAAGCATATCGCCAAGTAATCGATTTATATATTGCATCGCCGGAGGCGTACGAATTTCAAGAGGAATGGCTGGAGCCGATTAAAGCGCTGCAGGATGAGAAGCGTGAGCTAAGTTTTGGCTTTTTCTTCAAGGAACAGGTTTATTAAAAGCGTTTGATATAAGGCTAAGCAAAGGTGTGATCAATAATGGGTATTGCTACTACACAAACTACAAAATATTCAGGCAAGCGCAATCGCTTGGAGCGGCCAGAGCTGCTAGCGCCGGCAGGCAACCTGGAAAAGCTGAAATTTGCGGTTCACTATGGCGCTGATGCCGTCTATATCGGCGGTCAAAAATACGGTCTCCGCTCCAATGCAGACAATTTTAGTTTTGAGGAAATGAAGGAAGGTGTTGAATTCGCTGCGCGCTACGGTGCAAAAGTATTCGTTGCGACCAATATTTATGCGCATAATGAAGATATTGAAGGACTTGAGCAATATTTGCGCAGCTTGCAGGAAGCAGGAATTGCAGCAATTATCGCAGCTGATCCAACGATCATCGAAACCGCGCAGCGTGTTGCGCCTAAGCTTGAGGTGCATTTAAGCACACAGCAGTCGACAATGAACTGGCA
Source organism: Paenibacillus sp. GXUN7292 (assembly GCF_050864975.1). Lineage (NCBI taxonomy): Bacteria > Bacillati > Bacillota > Bacilli > Caryophanales > Paenibacillaceae > Paenibacillus > Paenibacillus sp. GXUN7292. The sequence continues at coordinate 66,661 of NZ_JBOZWO010000001.1, forward strand.
AACTGTCCAGTTTTGGAAGGATGAAGGGCTGCCCCGCGTCGTGCTGGCTCGCGAAACCAGCTTTGAAGAGATCGAACAGATCAAGCAGCATGTTGATGTTGAGATTGAAGCTTTTATTCATGGAGCAATGTGCTCCTCCTATTCAGGCCGCTGCGTATTATCTAACCATTTTACAGACCGGGATTCGAACCGCGGCGGCTGCTGCCAGTCCTGCCGTTGGAAGTATGATTTGCATGATGAAGACGAAGCGTTATATGAAGAAGACAGCGAATTGTTTACGATGGGCTCCAAAGATTTATGCATGATTGAATATATTCCAGAGCTGATTGATGTCGGTATCGACAGCTTCAAAATTGAAGGGCGCATGAAGAGCATTCACTACGTAGCGACAGTTGTGAATGTATACCGGCAGGCGATTGACGCATACTTTGCAGATCCGCAAGGGTATGAAGTGAAGCAGGAATGGCTGGATGAAATTAATAAAGCTGCCAATCGGCCGCTTAATACAGGATTTTTCCTTGATACACCGGGTGCTGAGGATCATATTTATGATGCAGAAGAAAAAGCGGCCCCATACGATTTCGCCGGCATTGTATATGATTTTGATGAGCGGACAAGCTTTGCAACCTTGCAGCAGCGCAATCATTTCAAGCTTGGGCAAGAGGTGGAATTTGTAGGCCCGGGCGGCAGATTTTTTAAACAAACGATTACGGAAATGACGGACATGGACGGCAATCTGCTTGAGGTTGCCCGCCACCCACTGCAATACATTCGGGTTAGAACGCTTAAGCCGGTCGAGCCGATGGACATGATGCGTAAAAAGATGAAATAAGTCAAATGCTTCACAACACAAGAACCTCTGAGACTAAAGTCGGGGTTCTTTTTGTTTTAGGTATTACAAAAGTCGGAAGAGAATCCGATAAATATTATAGTTCATACATAATTTACTTAATTTTCGAAGGCGAGGTCTGTTAATGTGAGTGATGAACAAGTATTAAAGAAGGGGAAATTAAAGATGAATCGTTCATCAAGCGAAGGCGAGTCAGCTGGAAGCCTCATTTATTCAGTAGGAACGAGATTATTTATTATTATTTTTATAAGTATTGTCGTTTGCGTATTGATGGTTGGAATGCTGGCTTATTCCGAGGCCAAAGGCTTGGTAGAGCGCAAAGTGTCAGAATCGAGCATGCAGACGATCAAGCAAGTTGCCAGCAATATGGACGTTATTTTTAAAACATACGAAGATATAACACTTTCTATGTTTACAGATAAAGAGTTCCAAAAGCTGACGGAAAATATTATGAATCAAACGAATGACTACGAACGATTTACAACGGAAAATCAGCTGTCCAGCAAGCTGCAAAGCTTTATGATGACAGACTCGAGCATCCGCGGTATGATGCTAATTCCGCTGCATGAGAAGCTGCCAGTACTGATAGCCGGCAATTCGACTGTGCTGAAGGTTGATGAAATTAAAGCAGCTGAGTGGTACAATCAGATACTTGAATATAGTGGAAAAACGTTTTGGATTCCTACCCAGCTGGAAGGCTTGACGACTCAGCAAAAATCGCCTTCAATCGGGCTAGGGCGCGTGTTACGAAATACTGGATCCAACAATTCAACATTTGTAGTCATTATAGATTTATCCGTGGAGTCTGTAAGCAAGCGCTTCAGCGATGTGTACTTAGGTGAAAACAGTGAACTAATCGTAATGGATGAGCAAAACAATTACATAATTTCTAATAATGAAGAATTAATTAATCAACCAGCTCCAGTGACGCTGCCGACAGATGGCGATGAAGCGGAATATGGCTCTAAGAAGCTGCTCACGGCTTCAGATGAAGAGGTATTGACGGTTTATCAGAAGTTCAAAGCGATGGACTGGAAACTGACAGGAATCATTCCTGTTGAAGAGTTGGTTAAAGATGCGCAAATTATTAATCGAGTGACATGGATTACAATCGCTGTGGCGGCGTTAATCGCAATCACGGTTGGCATATTTGTTGTATTCACGATAGCACGGCCGCTCAATAAGCTTACCTCCCAGATGGCAAAGGGGGCCAAGGGAAATCTGACGGTCCGCTATGAAGAGAAAAAACGGAGGGACGAAATTGGTCAGCTGGGCGGCAGCTTTAATGAAATGATGACGCAAATAGCTGGACTTGCCAAGCAAACTACGCAATCTGCCGTTGAAGTGCTGGCAACTGCAGAGCAGCTGTCGGATGTATCCAAAAAAACAGCCTTGGCTGCACAGGAAATTGCAGTAGCGACAGAAGAAATTGCCAAAGGGGCAACGAGCCTCGCTCATGAAGCAGAACGCGGCAGTGACTTGACCGTTAATATTACAGACCAGATGAAAGCTGTAATATATGCAAATGAGCAAATGGTGCAATCAGCTGCAGAAGTGGAGCAGGCAAGTGAAAAAGGAACCTCCTATATGAGCACGCTCATTGAGAAGACAGGCCAGACCGAAGAAATGACTCGCTCTATGGTGGAAAAGGTTGAAACCTTGAAGGATAGCACAGGCTCTATCGTTGAAATACTTGAGCTGCTCAACAATATTACGAAGCAAACGAATATTTTGTCGCTGAATGCAACGATCGAGGCGGCGCGCGCCGGTAGTGCGGGCAAAGGCTTTATGGTAGTTGCAGATGAAATACGCAAGCTGGCGGATCAATCCCGTCATTCCATCGATGTTGTAGGGCAAATGATCGCCAAAATCGAGACAGAAATGGATGAAACCGTAGAAGTGCTAGTAACCGCCCATCCATTGTTCCAGGAGCAAATTGCCTCTGTAAAGGAAGCGAATCAAATATTCCTTGCCGTACGAGGTCAGATGAGTGAATTTGCACAAAGTTTAGATGTTGTTTCATCGTCGGTTATAGATCTTAACCAGTCGCAGGCTATAGTAGCGGAGGCTATGACGAACGTAAGCGCAGTGGCTGAGGAATCATCAGCTACCTCGGAGGAAGTCGCGTCGCTAAGCAGCGAGCAAATGAATATAAGCACAGGTCTCGTTCAGCTTTCGGAACAGCTTGATTCTGTTTCGCAAGGGCTTAAAGAAACTCTCTCCAAATTTAAAATACAATAACGGCGCTGAATATTATTTTTTACAAGATAACAATAAGAAAGCGGGGCTGTTTGAATGCCAGGCAATTCAAAACCTATAAAGCAAGCTGTGAAGGAAAAGAAGGAAACGATTAAAGAAAAGAAGCAAGAAATGAAGCAAAAGCATGAGGACAAAAAAAATATTTGGAAGCAGATTCAGCAGAGCAATCTGCTCAGCTTTAGAAAGTCAATTGGAACGAAACTGTTCGCATTATTTTTTGTTAGCATTGTCGCCTGTGTACTTACGGTAGGATTGATGGCATATTCAAAAGCTAAAAATGCTATAGAAACAAATGTTTCCGATGCAAGCCTGCAGACGGTTACCCAAGTAGCAAACAATATGGATGTTGTATTCCAGACCTTCAATGATCTTTCATTGCAGCTGATTTTGGATAAGGAAATTAATTCGCTATTGGATACGATTGGCTCAACGACAGATGATTTTGAAAGATTGCAATCGAATCGGACATTGTCAGAGAAGCTGAACGCCTATATTATGAGTAATCGTTCTATTCTGGGCGCAGCGCTGATTCCTGAAAAAAGCGGAACGGTTATTATTGCCGGCAACGGTTCTACAACATTGGCGGATCAAGCCAAAGAAAAAGCATGGTTTAAGCACACTGTTGAGGAAGCGGGCCGTGTTAACTGGATCGCATCGGATTCAGACGGCATTATCGCATCGAATGGCGAGCCCGCCATAGCACTAACCAGACTTGTGAAGGGGATTAATGGAACTGGGAATAAACAATATGTGCTTGTAATAGAAATTCCGGTAAAATTCATCATTGAGCATTATGAGGAAGTAAATCTAGGCGAACATAGCAAGCTAGCTATTGTCAATAGCGATGGTGTTTATATTACTAACTATGATTACAATATGATAGGCTTGCCGACGGATGTTACATTGCCGCTAATCGCTGAAGAAGATGTAAGGGACAGCGTTAAGCTGAATGATTCGGCTGGCGCGGAGCTGCTAACTATTTACAAATCGTTTGAAACGATCCCAAAATGGAAGCTGGTTGGAACTATCCCTGTTGAGAATCTGATTAAGGATGCGAATCAGATTCGCGATCTTACTTTGATTACAGTTTTAGTTGCTGCTGTATTAGCTATTTTGATCGGAGCTCTAGTTATTCGTATCATTGCAGTTCCTCTTATTCAATTATGCCAGTTGATGCAAAAAGGCTCCGATGGCGATTTGACTGTAAGAGCGTCGCAAAAGAAACGCGCGGATGAGATTGGCCAGCTGAGCAGCAGCTTCAATGTGATGATGAGTCAAATCGGTGCGCTTGCGGTTCAGACGACGCGCTCTGCGGAAGAGGTGCTGACTACTGCAGGGCAGCTTTCAGACTCTTCCAGAAAAACGGCAATCGCAGCTCAAGAAATTGCTGTTGCGACTGAAGAAATTGCTAATGGCGCTACCAGCCTTGCTGTAGAGGCTGAAAAAGGAAGCGATATGACTAGCAATATTAATGAGCAAATGCAGAATGTTATGAATGCGAATCAGGAAATGGTGCAGTCAGCTGTTGAAGTGGAGCAAGCGAGCGAGCAAGGCACCAGCTACATGAATACGTTAATTGAAAAGACTGGCATGACAGAAGAGATGACGCGTTCCATGGTTGAAAAGGTCGATTCGCTAAAAGAAAGTACAGGCTCTATCGTTCAAATACTGGATGTACTTACTAGCATTATGCAGCAGACCAATATTCTATCGCTTAATGCGGCAATAGAGGCAGCGAGAGCAGGTACGGCTGGTCGTGGATTTATGGTTGTAGCGGATGAAATTCGCAAGTTGGCTGAACAATCACGGCAATCGATTGAAGTTGTTGGCCAAATTACAGAATCTATTCAAACGGAAATTGGCGAGACGGTAGAAGTGTTATCGAATGCTTATCCAATATTCCAGGAGCAGATCAGCTCAGTGAAGGAAGCCAATCAAATCTTCTTAACAGTACGAGGCCAGATGGGGCAGTTTGTTCAAAAGCTAGAAAATGTAACAAGCTCGATAGGCGAGCTGGATAACTCGCAAACGATACTTGCGGATGCGATGACAAGCGTAAGCGCGGTTGCTGAGCAATCCTCTGCAACGTCGGAGGAAGTAGCATCGCTTAGCAATGAGCAGCTTGGCATCAGTGACAATTTGGTAGCTTTGTCAGAAAAGCTTGATGCTGTATCGCGCGGGCTGAAAGAAACGCTAACTAAGTTTAAGATCGAATAGATTGCAAGAGTGATTATGCTCGGTAGAGAGCCATAATCACTCTTTTTCTTTATTACCGATCTAAACGATTGCGCCATGCTGTATGAAGGTCTGCACGGTAAGGGAATAATAATGCTATGACAACAACCGACAGGAAGGTAAAGACATTGTTATGAGCAAAAGACTGTGGAAAATCGGAATGGCTATAACTGTTTTGCTGGCTTTGTTTACAATTCGATTGGCCTGGCTGCAGCTAATCCCGTCGAGCTGGACGACGCTTGCGACGACCGCGGGCACGCCTGAGAAGCTGGCGAAGTGGAAGCGGACCTCCATTCATCAAAGGCAGCAAAGCATCGTTGTGAATAGTGGAAGAGGCAATTTTTATGACCGCTACGGGAATCCGATAACAGGGGAAAGCTATATGTCCCTGGCGCTGTTTCCTGCTGTTTTTCGACATTGGGAAGAGCAGCAGGAAACAAAACTGAACGAGCTGGCTACACTTCTGTCCATCAGCCGCTCAGATTTGCTGGAATATTTAAAGAAGCAGCAGGATCCGGCTTATTGGCAGGACAGAAATGGAAGGCCAATAAAATTATCTGACAGAGAAGCAGAACGGATCGAACAGCTGCATATAGATGGAATAAGAGTATTGCCCTATCAAAATAGATATATTGCAGCTTTTGAAAATAAACATATTATCGGATTTACAAGCCAGCATCCAGAATGGCTGCTGCGCAATGAACAAAAAGCGGTCATGTCCGGCAAGCGCAGCTTGACCGACCAGGTAGGCGGCAGCGGCCTGGAGCGCTCCCTTGAGCCGCTTATTCATAGTGTTGGAGCGACGTATGCCTCCTATTATTTTGATGGGCGCAACTATCCGCTCCATGGGCTCGATTTGCGCATTAAACAGCCGCGCAATAGCTATTATCCGCTTGAAGTAATAACCACGATAGATTTGGGACTGCAAAACAAATTGGAAGAGTATGCGGATCAGATCGGGCTAGTTGAAGGCGCGATAGTTGTGCTTGATGCAAACAATGCGGATATTGCAGCGATGGTATCCAGACCGAAGCTGCCGCAACGATTTACAGCATCGGATGGCTCTCAGTGGACGAACTATGCGTTAAAGGCAGTTGCACCAGGATCGATCTACAAGCTTGTAACGGCTGCTGCAGCGCTTGAAGCGGGCATGGCGGATAAAGATGAGCTCTTTTATTGCAACGGTTCCTACGGCAAATATAAGCTTAGCTGCTGGAAGCGGGACGGACATGGCGCAATTACGTGGGAGGAAGGTCTCGCCCAATCCTGCAATATTGTATTTGCGACGCTTGCTGAGCGAGCGGGAAGCGAGCGGCTTGAACGTACGGCGAGTGCGCTGGGCATGCTTGGACAGGCTGGCTGGCAGAGCAAGCAGACGAAAGCGCTGCTGCCTGCAAAGCTGCGGCTGCTGCAGGAAGAGGAGCCGGGAAGAATATTTTTGCCAGAGGCGGCGCCTGTTGATGGCGGTGTGACTGCCCAAAGCGGAATCGGTCAGCGCGATGTGGCGATATCCCCGCTTCAAGCTGCCAATCTTGTCGTTACCTTGCTTCATAGCGGTACTGTGCTCGAGCCGCGGAGTGTAAAAGAGATACGCTATGCCAATCATCAGACGATGGTCAGGCTGCCTGTGCAGACTGCCTCCAGCACCTCCCGCATACGCCAAAGCACGTCAGCGGCTATTCTTAAAGGGATGGAGGCGGTAGTGGAGAGAGGGACGGGAAAAGCAATTCGCCCCGGTATATGGAGGCTGGCCGGCAAAACCGGTACCGCACAGGTAGAGAAGAAAGGTCAGGAGCGGGTACATCAATGGTTTATCGGTTATGGCCCGGTACAAAAGCCAAAATACGCTGCAGCTGTGCTATCCGCTAACCGCTCGACTGTCAGCTCCAATCAAGCAGCTGTTATATTTCGAGGCGTTATGGATATTGCTGCACAGCTGCAGCGTTGACAGATACCAACGGTATTACTTTCTAAACTTGGTCTTTTGGCAAGCCGGCTTGAACATCGTCCGCGGCCGGCTTGTTTTCATCATCGTCAAATTCATCAATAGGCGTTCGAATCCATTGATGCAGATAGCCTTGATCGTATAGTGATTTCAACAAAATAACTAGAACAGGCGATAGAATAACGCCGGCAACGCCGAACAAGGATAGCGAAATAATCATAAAGGCTAACATCGTAAAGGCGGATACACCTAAAGAATCGCCGGTAATTTTGGGTTCCAGCACTTGGCGGGTCAGGATAACGACCAGCAGCAGCACAGTAAGCCAAATGGCTAAAGAGGTTTGACCGACGATAAACAAATAGGTAATCCACGGAATAAACAGCGTGCTGACGCCAAGCAACGGCAAAATATCGAATATAGCCGCTACAAACGCCACTGTAAAGGCGTTTTTGACATTCAATATAATTAGTGCGATCAGAATGACCACAAATGTGACTGTAATCATTTTAAGCTGGGCTTTTATGTAGGAAGCGATGCCTTTGAATACATTTTCTTTAAGGAATGAAAATGCTGCTTTAAACGTTTTTGGCGTCTTTTCTTTAGCGATCCGGTTCCAGTCTTTAATTTCAATGCTAAGGAAATAGGCTAAAATGATACCCACAATAAGATTGAACAAAAAGGCAGTGAAGGATGAAAAATAGCCTAACAGCGCGAGTAATCCTGTTTTTAGCCATTTGATTATATTTTCGGACATGCCTTGCAGAAGCTCACTCGATTTTTTTACAACATCCACATCTTCAGGCAGCTTGCCGATTTGAATTTGCAGCTCTTCAGCAATAATAGCAATATTAGTTGCTAATATATCCTGATATTCAGGAAATTTATTGACCAGCTCCGTGCCTTGCTTTGTTATCATATAAGCGATGCCGGAGAAGGCTGCCAGAATGAGAAGGGTAAAGATGACGATAGAAATGCCTGTCGCAATAGATTTTTTTATTCCCCATTTATTAAGTAATTTTGCCAAAGGTTCAATAACGAGAAAAATAACGAAAGCGAAAAATATTGGGGTGGCTATGTGGTATACATAACTGAAAGCAAACATAATTAAATAGACGGTTAGTGCAATTAAAGCGATATCAAAAGCGGTTCTCCAATATTTTTTATAAAAAGGAAGCATTCATTACTCTCTCCTTTAGAATCATATAATAGCTAGTACGGACAAAAGTGCAATTAGATTCATTAAGTTTGTACTATAAAAAATTAAGTTTAGTACCTATTTATTGACTGAATATGCTACAATTAAAGTTATCGCTGTTAAATTATTTGGATGAACTGATTCGTGTTTTGTTGCTAATCCATTGAACAAGAGGGATTTATAAACAGTACGATGGATCCTGCATTCGTACATGTTCAGATGAAGCTTGGCAGTTTTTGGATTGCTTTGCTTGTTATCATGTACAATATCATAAACGGTGGGGAAAATAAACTATGGAAAATTTGCTGTTGTGGGGATTCTATGTGATGACCTTCTACGCTTTTCTTCCGGGGCTTGTCAGTCGTACATTCGGATTTCGCGTTTTTAAAAAAGGAGATGCCCATAAAGAAATTGCGCTGACCTTTGATGACGGGCCTGACCCGGTTTATACAAAAAAGTTGTTGGACTTATTAGCGCGCTATGATGCGAAGGCAACTTTTTTTGTAGTAGGTGCTCACGCTGAAAAAGAACCAGAGCTGCTTAAGCGTATGGTTGAAGAGGGCCATGTGATCGGTGTCCACAATTATGTGCACAAATCCAACTGGCTTATGCGTCCCAAAACGGTGAAGCGCCAAATTGATCGTACAAACGATGTCATTGAGGCTGCCACTGGCAAAAGATCAATTTACTACCGTCCGCCTTGGGGCATTGTAAACTTGTTCGATTATTCCAATCTGGGACATATGCAAATTATTTTGTGGTCGGCGTTATTCGGCGATTGGCGTATACGCGTGGGAGCAAAAGGCATGGAGAAGCGGCTTATGAAAAAGCTCCGTCCCGGTGAAGTGCTGCTGCTCCATGATTGCGGACGGACGCTTGGCGCAGATATCGATGCTCCGGCTAATATGCTTGCTGCGCTTGAAGTTTATTTGGAGGCAGCCAAGCAAAAAGGCTATTCCTTTGTCGGCATTGATCAAATGATCAAATTGACTGACGCTAATCGTTTGCTTAGGCTTTCTCCGATCAAGCGTCTGCTAATTTCATTGTGGCTCGGTTGGGAAAAGCTGTTCCACGCGATGTTCCGCTTAAAGCAAGTCGGCGATCGCGAGACCCCGACTTTTTACTACCGCATTACTCCTTATACCGGTCAAAAGGTCGAGCTGGCCGAAGGTGGTCAGGTAGAGAAAGGCGATCAGATCGCTGAGCTTCATTTTGACAATAAGATGCTGTCCAGTATTGCCGTTACCTCCAAAACACCACTTGCGGCAGGACTGCGAATGCTTCGAGAAATCGAATATGCCTTGCCGCAGCTGGCTGATCAACTGGCTGCCGATCCGGAAGCCAAAAATATTAAAGCGGTATATGGCGTTACGATGATACACCGAGGGGCAGACCGGCTAGGATTTCAGGTTATACCGATGCCTGATGGGATGTTTGCACGAGCGTCCAGCATTTATTTGAATTTATTAATGAAGGTGCTAACCAATCCCAAGCTGCAAAATAAACGGAAATCATCGAATTTGACCAATAAGAAGCTTACGCCGCGTATATTGCTAATGCCGACGCAAGTCGTTAAAAAATATGCGACATCCAGTCTGAATCGAGTGCAAGAGGAAGCAGAGCGGATAGGCGGTGCTGTTGAGCGGAGCTTTCAGCAGGCAGCTGACGAAACAGCTGCTTTAGGTACGAAAACCGTTATGTAATGTTCTTATACTTATTAAGCCATAAAAAACCAGCAACGCATTTGACTGAAGCAGTCAGCGTATTGCTGGTTTTTTGCTGTAATAAAAACGGTTGTTATACGCTCAGCGCATGTTAAAAGAAAACCTGTACGCCCTAATTAAAGGACGTACAGGTTTAGAAAAAGTAAATACTACATTTTCATTACGCCGCCTGTGCTGGCAGATGTAACAAGATGAGCATAACGGGCCAAGTAGCCGCGTTTGATTTTGAGTTCGAAGCCAGGCCATGCAGCGCGGCGTTTCTCAAATTCTTCATCGCTTATCAGCAAATCCATCGTACGGTTGTTCATATCAATTTCGACGATATCGCCATCTTGAACGAAAGCGATCGGGCCGCCTTCAGCAGCTTCAGGCGAAACGTGACCGATACTAATGCCGCGGGATGCGCCGGAGAAGCGGCCATCTGTAATAAGTGCTACTTTGGCGCCAAGTCCCATACCAACAATTTGTGAGGTTGGAGCGAGCATCTCAGGCATGCCTGGGCCGCCGCGCGGTCCTTCATAGCGAATAATAACAACATGTCCTTCTTTAATTTTGCCATTAGCGATGCCTGCCAGGCAGTCATCTTGTGAATCGAAGCAAATCGCAGGACCTTTATGGTAGCCGCCTACCGATTTGTCAACGGCGCCAGTTTTAATAATTGCTCCGTTTGGTGCAAGGTTGCCGAACAGAACAGCTAGTCCGCCGCGCTCTGTATGCGGGTTATTAATTGTATGAATAACGTCCGTATCTTGGATCTCACAGCCAGCTGCATTCTCGCGCAGCGTTTTGCCGGTTACAGTAATACAGTCGCCATGCAGCGCGCCTTCTTTTTTGAACAATTCATTCAAAATCGCGCTAACGCCGCCTGCATTATGAACGTCTTCGATATGGTAGTCGGATGCAGGAGCGATTTTAGCCAGATGCGGTACGCGTTCAGCAACTTCATTAATACGCTCGATCGGATAATCAATACCAGCTTCATGAGCAATAGCGAGCGTATGAAGAACGGTATTTGTTGAACCGCCCATAGCCATATCCAATGCAAAAGCGTTGTCGATTGCTTCTTTAGTAACGATATCGCGAGGCTTGATATCAAGCTTAATAATTTCCATCAGCTGGCGAGCAGCCTGCTTAACGAATTCTTTACGCTCTGGCGATACAGCAAGAATTGTACCGTTGCCCGGAAGCGCAAGTCCTAGTCCTTCTGCCAAACAGTTCATGGAGTTGGCTGTAAACATGCCTGAGCAGGAGCCGCAAGTAGGGCAGCCATATTGCTCCAGCTCCATTAGCTGACTATCATCGATTTTGCCGGCCTGGTGAGCGCCGACGCCTTCGAATACACTGGATAGAGAAATGGAACGGCCATCGGAAGTTTTTCCGGCTTTCATCGGGCCGCCGCTGACAAGCATAGTTGGAATGTTAACGCGCAAAGCGCCAAGAATCATACCTGGCGTAATTTTGTCACAGTTAGGGATACATACCATGCCATCAAACCAGTGAGCATTAACTACTGTCTCGACAGAGTCGGCGATAATTTCGCGGCTTGCAAGGGAATAGCGCATGCCGATATGTCCCATCGCAATGCCATCGTCAACGCCAATTGTGTTGAATTCAAACGGCACGCCGCCTGCTTCGCGAATCGCTTCTTTTACAAGCTTTCCGAATTCCTGAAGATGAACGTGGCCAGGAATAATGTCAATATAGGAGTTACAAACCGCGATAAACGGCTTGTCAAAATCTTCTTCCTTGACGCCGGCAGCACGCAGCAAGCTGCGGTGAGGCGCGCGGTCGAAGCCTTTTTTAATCATGTCAGAGCGCATTCTTTTTGATGCCATCGGTAGAACCTCCTCATTATAAAGAACAACGAAATAAATTTCGCGATTCCGTGTCTATAAAAAATTATCAATACAGTCCAGTTTATCATATTGGCCAAGTATTGGCTACACTTTGAGCTTGGGGGAGGAGGCGTGGCGAAGGCAGCTATTTATGCACAAAAGCGTTTAATTTGCTCGAGAACAAAAATTGCTTATCATATGGCTCGGGGCATATCCTATTTTAGAATGGAGAAATGGCCAAGCGCTGGTGGAAGCTAAATACAATTTGTGCTTCTAGATTCGCCTTTTTTATCAACGATTCTACATGTACATCATCAGACTGTTGAAAAACCTTTTGTATCGCGAAATGTATATGAAATATCATATACAATTAACCGTTTTGAGGTAACACCGACCGATTCTGTATGATTTTTCATATATAATTGTGTTATTTGGGGCATTTCAGCTAAATGTATATGAAATTTCATATACATTTAACCGTTTTGAGGTGACATTGACCGATTCTGTATGATTTTTCATATACAATTGTGTTATTTGGGGCATTTCAGCGAAATGTATATGAAATATCATATACAATTAACCGTTTTGAGGTGGCACCGACCGATTCTGTATGAATTTTCATATACAATTAGCCATTTTGAGGTGGCACCGTCGCGCATAGTGTTGATGAGTTTCGTACAATAGAAAAATTTCTGTTTTCGTTGAAAATAGCGCCTTTTCAGATTCGTTAGAAATATACTTTTCCAAAAGCTGATTTCATGTACCTAGTAGTGCCGTTTTCGATGTTTTTCAAAGTACACATGCAGGATTCATCCTAGCTAGCACTGGATTTTGATCAATGACATCATAATATAGCTGCCGAAATTAAGCTGCGAAAGTTGATATTATAAAATGTATTGTTTTAAAAAAATATTAACAAATGCTTAAATATTATAAATGTTGCTGTATTTTCATGACGTAGGGGATGCAGTTCATGTATAGTAAGCAGAGAAGCATCAATGATAGTAAATAGTTGCTGAACATATTATAAGCGGAGGCGAGTTACGCTTGGATAGACGTATTCTAATTGTAGATGATGAAAAAGAAATCGCGGATTTAATTGAAATATATTTGCGCAATGAAGGCTTTTTAACAGAGAAGGCATATGACGGAGAGCAGGCTCTTGAATTGTTTGCAGAGCAGGACTTTCAACTGGTCATTCTTGATATTATGATGCCTAAGCTTGATGGGCTGGAGGTTTGCAGAACGTTGCGTCGTGACCAGCATGTACCCATCTTGATGCTTAGCGCCAAGACGCAGGATATGGATAAAATATTAGGATTAATGACAGGGGCCGATGATTATATGACTAAGCCCTTCAATCCGCTAGAGCTTCTGGCACGCGTTCGTTCCTTGCTCCGGCGCTCTTACCAGTACAGCGCTGTAAAGGAGTCAGGATCGCCAGAACGCAACGAGCAGGAGTTGCGGCTAGGGCAGCTGCGTATCGATAAGTTGAGCCATTCGGCGGAAGTGAACGGGGTTCCTCTGCATTTGACTTCTACCGAATTTGGCATTTTGCATCTGCTTGCCAGCCAGCCGGGCCGAGTGTTCAGTGCAGAGGATATTTTTCAGCAGGTTTGGAAAGAGAAATATTTTGATTCCAATAATACGGTAATGGTCCATATAAGCAAGCTTAGAGATAAGCTGGAGAAGGAGCTTGGAGAAAAGCTGATCGTTACAGTATGGGGAGTGGGATATAAAATTGAAGGATAATTTAATGTTCCGTTTAATTTTTCGCAGCTTGGTTAACGTAGTGATAAGCGGAGTATTGGCTTTTGCCACATTAATGTTTCTAATTTTTACGGGTGAAGTAGCAGGCCGCAATTTTCGGACGATTCGCAGTATCGGGTCCTCGCTTTTAAACATGTTCGGCGATACTGTGTTTTTTGGCTTGACTGGCATTTGCCTGTTTATTTTTTATTTCGTCGTTTTGCAGTGGTTTTTATTCAACTATTTGAATGTCGTGAATGAGACCGTCAAAAAAATTGCGAACGGACAGCTGCAGCTTAATCATCAGATTCCAATGCGGCATAACAATCCTTTCAGCAATTTGGCGCAAAATGTAAATCAGCTGTCGTCTCGTTTGGAAAATGCGCTCGAGGAGGAAAGACGGGCTGAGCAAACTAAAAATGAGCTTATTACGAACGTTTCACATGATCTGCGAACGCCACTCACATCCGTTATCGGTTATTTGGGACTTATCGAGCAAGATCGCTACCGCGATGAAATAGAGCTTCGCTATTATGTGCAAATCGCGTACGAAAAATCGCAGCGCCTGCATGTGCTCATCGATGATCTGTTTGAATACACGAGAATGAGACATGATTCCGTAACCTTGCATAAAGAACAGGTCAATATCGTTGAGCTTTTAGGCCAATTGCTGGCACAATATCATTTGTCTCTGCAGGAGGCGGGAATGAATAGCCATATGACCAGCTCCAAGCCTGTTATTATGCTGGAGGCTGATCCAGCTATGCTGGCCAGAGTGTTTGAGAATTTAATTGCCAACGCGATGCATTATGGAAAGGATGGCCGCAGGCTCGAGCTGCACACGGAGCTTGTTGGAAGAGAAGTCGCAGTTGATGTCATTAATTATGGCGAGCCGATTTCCTCATTGGATTTGCCGCATCTATTTGACCGGTTTTATCGTGTTGATAAGTCGAGAACACAGTGGAAGGGCGGTTCAGGCTTAGGCCTTGCGATATGTAAAAGCATCGTTGAAAAGCATGGCGGACGTATAGAAGTGACGAGCACAATGGAGCGGACCGTTTTTAGAATCTATTTGCCAGTGAAATATTGAAAATAGGGCTAACCAGAATCAAATGTTTGGACTGCATTAACGCTGCCATTCCGGATTTTAGATATTCCTAAAGTAGTTGATGTAAAAAAATGATGCAAAAGTTCAGAATACGTTAATCTTATAATGAGTCGTACTAAAATCCCTGAATGTTGTCCGCAACTCCATTCCAAACGAGGATTTTGGCTATGGCTCCTTTTTTGCGATCCTAGCTTTTCACAACTATGCGGACTGATCTATCATGTTCGGATGTTTTTGAATGAGTAGCGCCGGCCCGCCAATTTATGCTTTGTAAAAGTTGAAAGCACACGTTAATTATTAAGAAACGTTAAGCTTTTTTTATGATTCAGTTACAACCTCCTTAAACTTCGCTTTGTATAGTGGACTATATAAGAAGTGAAACGATGGAGGAATGAATATGTTCAAGCAGTCAGAACGTCTTTTTAATACCAACATATCTCGGGCCGGAAGTGGCAGAAAAAAGAAAAATGCTTTTCCTATTATTGCCCTAATTGCTTTTGCTGCTTTAATCTATGCATTATCCAGTTCGGTTAAAAGTGGTGCTGCCAATGGGGGCCAGCCATTATTGGGGGCTAAAGCGGCAATATTGCTTGATGCGGCTACTGGTGAAGTTCTGTATGAGGTCAATGCGGATGAGGCGATGCCGCCAGCAAGCATGTCCAAAATGATGACCGAACTTATTGTGCTGGAGCAGATTAACGGGAAGCATATTTCGTGGAAGGATAAAGTAACAATAAGCCGTTACTCAGCTGAAGTGCCCGGCTCACAAATGGGGGCGCTAGAAGGGGAAAGCTACACGGTTAGAGAGCTTTTTGATGCTGTAGTGATTCATTCTGCCAATGATGCGGCTGTCGCTCTAGCCGAGCATATTAGCGGCTCAGAGGAGAAATTTGCAGCTCTAATGAACGACAGAGCAAGCAAGCTTCAATTGTCTGCAAATACTTATTTTGCAAATGCTACAGGGTTGAACAATGCCGACTTAATCGCATTCCATGAGGCTTCCAGCAGCAGTAATACGATGATGACAGCATCCGATGCTGCGAAGCTGGCCGGTTATTTAATTAAAAAATATCCTGAGGTGCTGGAAATATCAAGCCGAAGCAGCTTGAAGCTTGAGGGGCTAAGCAAAGTATTGCCTGCTACTAATCAAATGTTGAAAGGCGGGAGCTTCTATTATCCTGGCAATGACGGCTTCAAAACAGGATACACGCCTGAAGCGGGCTATTGCTTTACGGGCACAGCTATACAGGATGGACGCAGATTGATCTCAGTAGTTATGGGGGTCGGCAGCTCTGACCAGAGATTCGAAGATACGGCTAAATTATTCAAGTTTGGTTATAATAACAAGCAAGCTGCTATCCCATTGCTTACAAAATGGTTCAACTAAATATAATGCAGACGCGGATGCGTTATGGATATGCGGATTCCGATTCATTAATCTGAACTTCAATAGCAGCTCAAAAGGCTGCTATTTTACTGTAAAAAAGGAAACACTGACCAAAGTAAGGGTATTCAATGTTACAAAATTGTGAATAAAGAGCTTTTTGCACCAGATTAACTTCACCATTCATTCAATGATGGCGAAAAATGTTGTAAAATGTTGAAGGTGCTTGATACGAATAGGTTGACAAAAGCCCACAAAACAACTAGGATTAAAGGGAATTAAGTTTTTGGACAGGAACAGGGGGAGACATAATTGAAAAAACAGATTGCTTTATTATTGACACTAGTATTAATGGTAGGCTTGCTTGCAGCCTGCGGCGGTTCTGACAAAGAAAAAAATAATAACGGCAACGAAAAAGGTGCTGACGGCGGCTCAGACAAAAAACAGCGCATCGCACTTGTATTGCCGGAAAAAATCGGCGTTAACCCTTTCTTTGAGCTAATGGATCAAGGCTTGAAAAAAGCGGGTGAAGAGTTCGGTGTAGAAGTTAAAACAACAGAAGCATCCGACCCGGCGGCGTTTGAGCAAAATCTTCGATCTGCAGTTGCTGACAACTATGACTTGATCATTACAGCTACATTCCAAGCGGAGGATGCTCTAAACAAAGTAGCAGCCGAAAATCCAAACAGACCTTTTGCTATTGTGGATACTAAGGTTGACCTGCCTAACGTGCGCAGCGTAGCGTTCCGTGAGCATGAAGCAGCTTTCCTGCTTGGCGCTGTTGCAGGACTTGTTACTAAAACAAACAAGGTCGGCGCAGTTGTAGCGATGGATGTGCCGATTATGACTCGTTATACTAAAGGCTTTGAGCAAGGTTTGAAACAAACAAACCCTAATGCTGAATTTATTATCAACTATGTAAACAGCTTTAATGATGCAGCGAAAGGCAAAGAGCTAGCTCTTGATCAGCATGCTAAAGGCGCTGACTTTATTGCAGGCATTGCAGCAATTGGCGATTTCGGCGTTTGGGAAGCTGCTAAAGAGCAAGGCTTCTATTCTTCTGGACAAGACGTAGACCGTACAGTAGAAGATCCTGAGCATGTTATTGTGTCGCAGCTAAAAGGTGCGGATACTGTAACTTATGAGACAGTAAAATCTTTTGTAAACAATACGTTTGAATTTGGCGAAGTGGATTACGGTCTTAAAGAGGATGGCGTTGGCTTGACTTATGTAACAAGAGACAGCGTTACTCCGCTTAGCCCGGCGATCGGCCAAGAAAATATCGACAAAGTAAAAGCTCTTGCACAAGACGTTATTTCTGGTAAAATCGAAGTAATGTCGAAATAATGTCGAAATGAATACAAATTGCCTATGAGCGGTCAGCTTATAAGCGCACAGTGTTCAAGAAGAAGCTGCACACTTATTTACTTGGGATAGTTTCTTCATACTCGTTAAGTAATGATTGACGCCGGCTGCGATATTTAGCAGCCGGCTTGCTTATTGAAAGGAGCGTCTACATGCTGCTGCAGATGAATCGAATCACGAAGCTGTATGGTGCAGTTACAGCGAACAACGATGTAAACTTCTCTTTGAAAAAAGGGGAAATACATGCGCTTATCGGCGAGAACGGCGCAGGGAAGACAACTCTAATGCGCATTTTGTATGGCATGGAAACCCCGACTAGCGGTGAGATCGTAGTCAATGGAAAAGAAGTGTATTTTCATAATCCTACAGATGCAATAGCGCACAAGATAGGCATGGTGCATCAGCACTTTATGCTTTTTCCTGCTTTTACGGTTGCTGAAAATATCGTAATTGGAAAAGAGCCCAAAAACAGATTTGGCTTTGACCGCAAGGCGGCAGCCAAAGAAGTCGAAAAACTTAGCAAACAATACGGCATGCCGATCGATCCATGGAAAATAGTCGGGGAATGCTCGCTGGGCATGCAGCAGCGTGTAGAAATACTTAAGGTTTTATATCAAGGCGCCGAGACTATTATATTGGACGAGCCTACGGGCGTGCTCACTCCTATTGAAGTAAAAGAGCTGCTTGCAGCCATTCGAGAGCTCGCCAAGCAAGGCAAGAGCTTTATTCTTATTAGCCACAAGCTGCAGGAGGTAATGGGTGTAGCGGACCGCATTACTGTTATGCGCGATGGCGTTGTGACTGGAACGGTGAAGGCTTCGGAGACAAGTGAAGAGCAATTGTCAAGAATGATGGTCGGGCGCAATCTTGTGCCTCTCGTAAGGGAAGAAAAACCACAAGGAAGTGTGGTGCTTTCTGTTGATCATTTGCAGCTAAACGGTCATAAGGGAAAACCGATCTTAAGTGATATTTCCTTTTATGTAAACGAAAATGAAATTGTCGGCATCGCTGGCATATCGGGCAATGGCCAATCGGAGCTGCTGCAGGTGATATCGGGATTAAGCAAAGCGGATAGCGGAAGTATTAAGCTGCTTGGCAAGGAGCTTTCAGGGAAGCCGGTTGCTGAAATTCGGGGGCAAGGGCTCGCTCATATACCGGAGGACCGTTATCAATGGGGCGTTTCGAAAGACGCGACTGTGCTCGAAAATGGCCTCATGGGCCACACCAAGACACATACGCGCGCAGGAATTTTGACAGGCTCGACCATAAAAGAGATGATCGGCAAGTGGGTTGACCATTTCAAAATTAAAACGGAATCGCTGTCTACAAAAGCGCAAAATTTATCCGGCGGCAATTTGCAAAAGCTCATCATTGCCAGAGAGCTTGCGCATGGCACTCCTTTTCTAATTGCAGCTGAGCCGACTAGAGGCGTCGATGTGGGGGCAATGGAAATTATTCATGGCGAGCTTCTGAAAAGACGCGGGGAGGGCGGCGCGATACTGCTCGTTTCCTCGGAATTGACAGAAATCATGAAGCTGTCTGACCGCATACTTGTTATGTTTGAAGGGGAAATTGTCGGCGAAATAGCTGCGGAAGCAGCGACGGAAGAACAAATCAGCTTATTAATGGCAGGAGGTAAAGCGGTTGGATAAGCTACGAAATTTCGGAAAATCTTTATGGCAGCCGCTGCTTGCCATTATAATAGGGCTTCTTGTCGGCGCGATCGCGATATTAGTCGTTGACGGATCGATTATAGAAACCTATGCGCAAATGTGGAAAGGTGCTTTCGGCAGCTTCTATTACTTTACGAATACATTAAGCAGGGCTACGCCAATTATTCTAATAGCGCTAGGTGTTTCACTGGCTTTTCGGGCAGGATTTTTCAACCTTGGCTCAGAAGGACAGCTTGTATTTGGAGGCTTATGCGCAGCGATAGCGGCTATTTATTTTCCAGGCCCGGGCTGGGTCAAAATTGTTATGGCTTTGCTGGCAGGTATTGTAGCGGGCGGGCTATGGTCAGCCTTTGCAGGTTATCTGGACGCGAAGTTCCGCATGAATTTGTTAATCACGACTTTATTATTGAATTATATAGCTACTTTATTTACCCAATATATCGTCGCTTATCCACTGATGGACCGTTCCGGCTCAGCGGCAATGCATCAGACGGTAAAAATTGATTCTAGCGCGATGCTGCCTAAGCTATTCGCAGGAATGAGCGTGCATGCCGGGTTTATCATCGCGATTGCAGCTGCTATTTTGCTATTTTTGTATATGAAATACACAAGCTCAGGCTATCGTTTGAGAATGCTTGGCGGCAATCCGCTGTTTGCCGGTTATGGCGGCGTTAACCGCAACCGCTTGATGCTGCTTGGCATGTTTGCCAGCGGAGGTTTTGCAGGACTTGCAGGCGCAGTTGAGGTGCTTGGCACGCAATATCGTTATCTGGATGGCGCACTCACCTCGCCAGGCTATGCATGGTCCGGCATTATGGCGACCTTGCTGGCCAGATCGCATCCAATCGGGGCAGTGTTTGCTGCATTATTCCTTGCTGCGCTGCAAACTGGCGGAATGGGGATGGAGCGCAATACAAATGTGCCGCTCGAGGTTTCCGACATTATTCAAGCTGTATTGATCTTGTTTATATCCGCACAAATTACGCTGTCGTTTATTAAAAGAAAGAAAGCGAGGTCAGAAAATGGATCAGCTGTTTAATATCTCGCTTTTTGCTTCCATACTTCGCGTAGTTGCTCCCATTTTACTTGCTGCTTTAGGCGGTGCGATATGTGCGCGAGTTGGCTTGTTCAATGTTGGCTTGGAAGGCATGATGTTAACCGGTGCTTTTACAGCTATTGTCGGCAATTACTATACTGGCAATATTATAGTAGCGGTACTGTGTGCTATCGTAAGCACAATGATCGTTTCGCTTTTATTCGGCTATATGAGCATTCATCTAAAAGCAAATGTTATTATAGTCGGCATTTCGATCAACTTTTTGGCCCTCGGCTTGACCACCTTTGGCCTCCGGGCAATTTTTCACACGAAAGGCGCATACTTCGATAAAAATATGGTAGGGCTGCCTAAGTGGAATATCCCTCTTATCGATCAAATTCCATGGGTTGGCAAGGTGCTGTCCGGACATTCACCGCTTGTTTATTTATCCATCGTGCTTGTTTTTACATTGCATTGGTTTTTATTCAAAACAGTAACAGGCTTCAGGCTAATAGCGGCAGGCGAGAATGCGACCGCATCGAGAAGTCTTGGTCTTCGCGTAGCCAAGCTGCAATACTTGGCAGTTCTGATGTGCGGAGTATTGTGCGGTCTAGCAGGAGCGCAGCTGTCGCTCGGCAATGTCACGATGTTCAGCGAAGGCATGACAGAAGGGCGCGGATTTATTGCGTTAGTTGCTACAATGCTGGGACAATCCAGTCCGTTTGGCGTTGCGGGCGCCAGCCTGTTGTTCGGTTTTATGGAATCATTAAACTTCCGCCTGCAAGGCTTTTCAGTGCCTACCCAAATTTCAGCAATGCTGCCGTATGTGATGACGCTTATTGCTATGCTGGTGTTTAAAGATAAGAGCTATTTGCAGGAAGCAAGAAAATCGAATGACAGCTCGAGATAATAATTTATTAAGTAAGTGTTCAAAAAGTCTGGTTTTCAGAACAATAGCGTATGCTTCCGATGCTGCGTTTTTTTCAAAAACGCTGTAGAAGGTTGTATGAAGCTAGAAATTGGAGGCGCGGAGCGTACTTAAAGGTACGTGGAAATTTCGGGAAATACCGGGCCCCGCGAAAGTAATCGGAATTTACATCGAAGCTTATCTTCACTTTTGTGGGTATCTTAAAGATTCGATGTCGAGATGCTTCCTGAACTACTTCGTTATCAAAATCGGACTTTTTGAACTACCTCTATAAGATGATTAAGGGAGATGAAGGATATGTTTTTATCAATACTTGAAGTTGAATCAGAATTGCTGCCGGAAATTGCGCTCGTATGCGGTGATCCTCGCCGCGCTGCTGTTATCGCGCAGAAGCTTGACAATGCCAAGGAATTAGCTTTTGCTCGCGAATATCGTACGTTCGTAGGCGAATATAATGGGGTTCAAATAGCTGTTGTCAGCCATGGCGTTGGCTCACCTGGCGCAGTCATTTGCTTTGAGGAATTGATTAAAGGCGGAGTAAAAACGATTATTCGCGTTGGAACAGCCGGTTCTTATTCCGCTGATCATCCTGCAGGGAGCCTTGTTGTAAGCACAGCAACTGTGCGTGCTGAAGGCCTAACGCATCAGCTTGTTCCAGACGGCTTCCCGGCTGTCGCTGACGGCGATGTTGTACAAGCGCTGTACGAATCAGCAACGGAGCTTGGCGGCATCGTTAAAAAAGGAATTACGATTACGCTGGATGTATTTTTTAAAGGAGTAATTGAATTCCCTCATAAGCTTTATAAGCAGGCAGGTGTCCTTGCAGTAGAAATGGAAATTGCAGCTTTATATGTAGTTGCTGCATTGCGCGGAATTCGTGCAGGTGCAATTGTGGCCATCGATGGTTATGCCGATTCCGATTTGGCAGCAGAATACAATCCCCATACTGACGTTGTCGCT
Source organism: Paenibacillus sp. GXUN7292 (assembly GCF_050864975.1). Lineage (NCBI taxonomy): Bacteria > Bacillati > Bacillota > Bacilli > Caryophanales > Paenibacillaceae > Paenibacillus > Paenibacillus sp. GXUN7292. The sequence continues at coordinate 88,907 of NZ_JBOZWO010000001.1, forward strand.
CAAGCTGTGGAACGCGAAATTAATGCTGCACTTAATGCAGCAGTTAAGCTGGCTTCAGCAAAATAAAAATACTAATATTGAAAAGCTTCAGGCACTGTGCAAGCAGCAGCTTGAAGTTTTTTTATTGATGGCAAAAGGCAGACTCACATCTTATATTCTAGCAAAATTGCATATGCCAAATTGAGCAGCTTGCTGACAAAATTCACATCAAATAAAGTACAACATGTGGTACACTATATCCAATTGAATATTTTTGGACTACATAGAGACGAGAGCTTGGAGCAACGGGGGATGCTGAAGATGGGACTCGGTATAAAGCTGGCTAATCGGTGGACAACGATCAATCCTTTCAAAGGAGGCGCCGTTCCGCCAGAACGAAGACTTGGAAAGGACGCAGTTACAGCTTTAATTATCCATTGCTGCTTTCAGTTTGGAGCATCAATGTCTGGGTTGTTCTTGAACTTGTATTTATGGAGGCTAACGCAGGATTTAGTTGTAAATGGGCTGTATAATATTATTTTGTACTGTATTACGCCTTTTGCATTTGCGGCGGGAGGATATATCGCCAAAAAAACGGATCGGATGGTCACCTATCGATTAGGCATCATGATGATCGCTTTATTTTATTTGATGGTGATTATTGCTAGAGAGCAGGTAGTAAATTACTATATTTGGTTTGCTATATGCAATGGCATCGCGTCTGGTTTTTATTGGACCGGGTATTTGATCTTGCAGTACGATGTGTCTACCGATTCCAATCGGATTCGTTTTTTGGCCATCAATATGGTTGCGTTTAATTCGGCCGGACTGGTCGGGCCGGCTTTGGCTGGCTACGTCATACAGCGCAGTGCTGGCCTTGAAGGATATATTATTATTTTTACGATCGCTTTTATTATGTTTGTCTTAGCGGCAGTAATCAGCTTCCGCATACCAGCGATTATTTCTCATCATAAAGCCTATTATTTAAAATTTGTTGGCATCGTAATGCGTAAAAATCGCAGATGGGTGAAGGGCTTGTTTGGCTTTTTTGTCATCGGGTTATTTCAAGGCATTATGCTCTTTTTACCTAATATATTACTTTTCAAGGCTGTTGGCAGAGAGGACTGGGTAGGCTATCTGGGCGTGTTTTTTGCTGGAGTAACCGTAGTGACGGGCTATGTGATTTCCAAGAAAGCTTCCAAGGAGAATGTCAGCAAATATATTGTCCTATCCACTACAGGCGTTGTGCTCGGAGCCGGCTTGCTCTTATTTGAAGTGAAATTGTGGTCGGTCGTTATTTTTATGATTTTATTTTCGATTTGTAACCCGTTAATCGTGAATACTTTATCTTCTTATTATTATCGTATAATGGGCTATCTTCCGCTAAGGGGACAGCTTCGGGTAGAATCAGTTGTAATGCGCGAGGTGTTTATTAATGTCGGCAGAGTGATATCCATCTCAGCGCTGCTTATTTTTGCAGGAAATCTGGAATCCTTTTTGCTCCCGTTAATTTTGTTTTTAACCGCTGTTATGCAGTACGCGCTTCTGTTTCTAGTAACAGATTCGGAGGAGTCAAAGCCGATGCGAGGCTAAAAAGGAAGAAGCAAAAGAAGCCTGTCACTCTTTGGAATGACAGGCTTCTTTTTCTGAAAATATAGGAAAGTATAAGTTTTCACCTTATACCTGTTCCTATATTTCAACGGTAAACGCGCCTCCTTCGTTTTAGCGAAGGACGGCGGAGCCGTTTATCCTTGGCGGTTGAATTTATTCATCATTAAACTTTTCTTCGATGATAGAATAGTACGACTAATAAAGAAACAATCAATAACGCGGCTGCACTGCCAAATATAATCAGCTCATGCTCAGCGTTAACATTTTTTGCCGCTTGTTGTCCGTCTCTTCCCGGAAAGCCGCCCATGCCGCCCATTCCTCCAGGAAACTCCATGTTAAAGCCGCCGCCGTTATTTTGCCGGTCGTTCATAAATTGCTCGAAACCCTCCGGCGGGTTTGCCGGATCAAATGCCGGCATTCCATTGTTATCAACAGGAAAGCCAGGATTCTCATTCATTTGATCATTGCCTGTATTGGCCCCCGGGTTAGGGGGGAATTGCCTATTCTGTCCGTTTTCTGCATTGGCGCCGGGGTTAACGTTCATCTGTCCGGCAGGCCTATTGCCGCCATTTCTGCCGCCCATGCCGTCACCAAAGCCGCCATTCATGCCTCCGCCCATACCGCCGCCAAAGCCGCCACCCATGCCTCCGCCGCTGCCTGAGCCGTCTCCAGAAGAAGGGGCACTGCCGTCAAGCTGCGCCGCAATGAGCGTTACTTGCGATTCATTAAATGATTTCAGCTGATCAATGCCTTCCACATACTGATCATAGGTGAAAAAGGCGGTCGGATCATCCTTTACATACGAATCAATAAGGGCTGCCAGCTCATCTACTCGTTTGTCAAATGTATCGCTTGCCAAGTAACCATTAATAATTGACGATAAAATTTCGTGGTACTGCTCTTTGTACTGCTCGTTGCCAAGCAGGATGCTAACGAGCGGGCGGTCCGCTACCGCTCCTGTCGTAGGCTCATCGATAAGTAAATTATTCGATCTACCGAAGCCGCCGAATGACATATTGAAATCCCAAGGCAATATTGTGAATTGTCCTTTATTTTCATACAAATAGTAATTATGCTTGAAATTGCCTTGATAGCTGTCCATATTGCTTGCTGCTATATTGAGTGCAATGTAGGATAGCGCACCTGTCACATTAAGTGAGTCTTCAAAATCAGATGCTGTATTAAGCTGCTCCAGCATGCTGAGCAGCTTGCTGTGATCCGTCCCTTTGGACTTCACATCGAATCCGGAGTAAGTATCGATATTGTCTGTATTTAACCAGCTGAGCTCGCTTCCGTTTCCGCCATTGGCTTTGTACAAGGCTCCATAGGCATTGCCAAAGTTTCTTTCCAGATAGGCGTTACCGATTTGTTCAACAGCAAGATACAAGCCCCACAGCTCATTATTGAAGTATATTTGCACAAAAGAATATTTGGGAGTTGGCAGCCCTAACTGCTCTGCCAGCTCGTAGGTTAAATATTCGCGCAATGAGGACGAATCGCTGAAGTTATTGTTCAAATTGATTTTAGTAATTCCGCCTATCGTTTGATTGACATATTCATCAAAGCTTAGCTTGAAGCTGTAACGATCAGTATTTTGATCATTTACGATACTCCGGAGTGAGGAATTGCCTTTGGTGCGAATAGCAATATTGTCAAAGACCATCCCGTTATATTCAACGGATGCTTGCTTGAATTGCTCATCGACGGCATTATCAAGCATATCCTGAAAGCTTGCTTCATCGATCGTAATATTGACTTTTACAACTTTATCTTTAGGAAACACTTGTTCATCAAGCAGCTTTTCATTGCTGGTTTTAGACTGGCTGCTTAATCCTATGGCGCCAGAAGTTACGCTGTTTGAGCGCTCAACAGTAGAACAGCCAGCACTGCATAGCAGCACGAGCAGTGCCGCCATAGCCGTAATGAAAGCTTTTTTTACCGAAAAACGCTTTGTCCTCAAATAAGGACGCGCATTGCATCTGCTTGTTGTCAGCATTATGCGCTACCTCCCTTTACGAAACATAGTCGCCGTTGTAGCTGATCAGTGTCGCATTGCGAATGCCAGGCTGCTGAGTGAGCTGGTTGATAAATTGGCCGCTTTTATCGCGCAATCTAATTTCAAGAGTCAGCTCGATATTGTTCGCAGTCACATTTTTTTGCTTCACATTATAACGTTTAATGGAAGAGGCCATATGTTTATGGAGCTGTTCCTCGGACTGGTCATCCATGCAATTAATAACGAGCAAATAAGGTGTATCCTTGCTTCCGCCTTTAACGAAGAAAAATAAAATAAGTCCAACGATCGCCGAGCCGATCATTGCCAGCGAATAGAAACCTGCTCCAGTGACGATTCCAACAGCTGCGGCCCAAAAAAGAAATATTAAATCAGTCGGATCTTTGATCGGTGTACGGAAACGGACGATGGACAATGCGCCGACCATACCTAGTGACAGAATTAGATTTGAATTAACGGCTAGTATGACAATTGCGGTAATCATGGTCATGCCAATTAACGATATGTTAAAGCTTTTGGAGTATAAAATGCCGCTGAATATTTTGCGATACAAGAAATAGATAAAAAGCCCAATTAGAAAGGCGACTCCAAGCGTGACCACAATTTGTGATATGCTTATAGTTGATCCAAAATTTTCAAGAACAGAATTTTTAATAATATCCGTAAAACTGGTCGATGTAGTGTTCGTGCTTGTGTTTGCCATGTTATTGATCCTCCCAAGTGTTTTGTTTTAACCATTTGCGGCATATGACATATTTGGATGCGGCCTGTCTGATTAAGCCTTCAAGCTGAAGCGAGCTGCGAATAACTTCGGGTAAGTATTCGTCATATTTCACTTCCATAATGATGCTGCCATTATCCAGGACAGGAACGGTCGGCGCTGACTGATCAAATAGCTGCAAATTATGCTGGCCGGAGCGCAGGTTTTTATCAAATGTAATGCGCACGTTTCCGTTGCTGCAAATAAAAGGCTCTCGCACATAATCGACGATTACCTTTGGCCTAAGCAGCTTATGCTCGGCCAAATAGTATATTTCCTGCAGCAGCGGCTTATTTTGCTCGAGCAGCGGTTTATAATCTCCGTAAATTAGTGAGTTGTAAAGTTGTCTCGTCAGCGGCTCTTTCAGCTTTGCAATATAATCTTGTTTTTTAATTTTTTTTTCAAAATGAATGACCTGATCGCTGAAATTGTAAATTCTTATTCGGTATTTCGCCCGGTCGCTAATCCCGCCCTGCTTGTCATGCAGCGCGCTGTTGCTGACATCGTCGAAGTACAAGCTTCGAATATGATACTGGCCGTCAGGACCGGCATGTTTATCATGCTCTAGCAGTTTGCTAAGGCGCTGCCGCAGTATATGATAATGGTGCTGCCCGATTAGATATTTCAATTCATGCCGAAATTTCAAGCTTTGTTTCATTTGTTTGCACCTCAGCTTTCTATATTGGATTGATTCGGTTGATAATTGTAATTGTAGAAGAGCGAGCTTATTTTAAAGTGAATCGAAACTGAAAGATTGCTGAATATCCTTTACAATTGCTTTACATTTGCTTGCAGTGAAGAGCATGATACATTTAATATTTACAATAGAAAGAGGGGGATGCTATGTCAGGCATCAAGCGGTGGATCGCCATCGCTGGCGCAGTTTTTTTAACCATTGCCGTCCTTGCAGGGGTATTTATCTATCATGCATTGCAGCAGCAAAGGCCGCACTCGATTGTGACTACTTTTCGGGGAGACCCGCATACATCCCGCGCCTTTACTTGGCAAAGCCCGGCAGGGGATAGCAAGGCTGTTCTTCAGTTGGTAAAGGCAGACGGGAAAAAATCAGATTGGTCGGATGAACGGGTGATAACTGTTGACGCCCAAACGACGGTCATGAGCGATGATAATGGTGCTTCTTACCGTATTCATAAAGCTGAAGCCAGCGGGCTTGAAGCGGGAACCATGTATCAGTACAGGGTAGGCGATGGGACAAAATGGGGATGGAGCAAGACAAGCAGCTTTCGAACTGAAGCAGAGCATACTGAGGCCTTTACCTTTATTAATGTAACAGATTCACAAGGAGAGACGGAGCAGCACTTCAATATTTGGAAGGACACGCTGGATCAAGCGTTTAAACAGTTTCCGCAGGCGGAATTTATCGTCCATAATGGCGATTTTGTCGAGTACCCGGAGGATACAGACGCTTGGAAGCTGCTGCTGAATAAGGCAAATGAGTGGATAACTAGTGTGCCGCTGATGCCGGTAACTGGCAATCATGATGAGGTCAAAGGTGATGCGAAAGAGTTTACAGCGCGTTTTTTTGTACCGGACAATGGAGCAAGCAAGTCCAATCCGGGAACAACCTATTCCTATCAATACGGATCAGCATTATTTATTATGCTGAACACAGAATCGAACAAAAAGGAGCAAACCCGCTGGCTTGAAGAACAGCTGGCCGCAAATACGAAGGAATGGATCATCGTGTCGATGCATAAAGGGCCTTATGGGGGAAAACCAAATGAGAAAATACAGGATTGGGTAGAGCTGTTTGATCAATATAAAGTTGATCTTGTGCTGCAAGGGCATAATCATGAATATGCAAGATCATTCCCAATGCGGAACGGCAAGGTAGTCGCTAACAGCGGTGAAGTAGTTTCTGGCAGAGAAGGGACCGTGTATGTGGTCACTAATGCGGCTGGAGCAAAGCTGAACAAAAAGAAAGAGGATCAGTTTTACCATCAGGTACATTTTCAAAATGGCGAAGCTATGTTTGCCGGTATTACAATTGAAGGTGACTCGCTCGTTTACAGCGCCTATAATCGTAGTGGTCGATTGCTGGACCGATTTGGGCTGCGGCATTAGCATGCATCAATATATTAAAAAAGACTGCTGATTGCTCAGCAGTCTGATAGGATCGGCAGCTGAATAATAAATTCACTGCCTTTTTTGTTTTGTTTTTCAGTAGGGCTGGCTTTATTCTCTCCGTACTGTAATGCAGACCGACCAGTTGTATTATTTCCAATGGCCCCTTCGGGCGGGCTTACAGCCCGGATTGTACCTTTGTACGACTCGACGATGGATTTGCTTATGGCAAGGCCAAGTCCGAAGCCACCCTTCAAGCGGCTGCGTGATGCTTCACTGCGATAGAAGCGCTCGAATAGATGCGGCAAATGCTCCGTGGGGATTCCGCTGCCGTTATCCTCCATACGGATAATAGCATGCTGACGCTCTGTGTAAAGGACAAGCTTGATGACTCCTTCTGCCTCATCAGTATGCTGTACAGCATTTTGAAATAAATTGAGCAGCACTTGCTTCAACTGATCAGCTTTGGCATATACGGCAGCAGGCTGATAGATGTTAAGCTCCACCTTGCGATTGCCTGCCAGTAATTGCAGCTGCGGCAGCAGCTCGGATAAGAGTTTGTCAATATGCACGGGCGACAGCTGCAGCTTCGGTGATTGATCGAGTTTAGCCAGCGTAAGCAATTCCTCAACCAGCCTTATAATTCGCTGTGATTCCCCCTTCATGCTCGTAAGCGCGCTTTGCAATTGCTGCGGGTTTGAAGCTGCTCCGCGGAGCAGCACATCGATAAAGCCATGTATGGATGTAAGCGGCGTACGCAGCTCATGTGAAGCATCAGCAATAAATTGGCGCATTCTGTCGGTCATCTCCCGCTCTGCTTCGAAGGCTTGATCGAGCCTTTGAAGCATGCCATTAAATGCTTCCGACAGCGTATCAATTTCTTGCTGGCCTTGATGCACGGGGAGCCGTACCGTCAAGTTGCCAGCGTCGGTTTTTTCTGCAGCGGCAACGATCCGGGATAATGGTGCAAGTGCACGGTAAAGTGTGATCGCATATAGGATTGCGGCGCAAAGCAGCGCAGCTAGAGCAAGCACGGTATAGATCGATAGCTGGGTAAGCAGCAGCTTGTCCAGCGAGGCCGTGTGAAAACCGACCTGTATAACTCCTTTCGGTGCTTCAGGCGGACCGGCGATACGAAAAACGAGCAGCTGTTGCTCAGAGCCGGAGCCCGTTTCTATATAATAGGGTTTTGCTTTTTTGTCCATTTGTTCATTTATAATCTTGCTATAACGTTCATTTGACAACTGTAGAGGGTCAACAGCATCGTGCTGAGAAAGCGTAACAGCTTCACCATTGAGCGTGATGTACATCAAAGTCAAATCCGGTTGAAACAACAGCGGTACGAAGGGTGTGTTTCTAGGCGGATATTGTGTATTGTTTTTTGGAGGCTGCATATTGCCTGTTGCGCGCTGCAACAATGCAGGATCAGGCGGTAAGCTCATGAGCTGAGTTTGCAGCGACTCTGCTTTATTCCGATAGACAAAGTCTTTCATAAAAAAGTATTGCAGCAACCCAACGGCTAATAGCACACAAGCGAGCAGCAGCAGGGACGATTGAGCGAGCCGACGGCGCAAGGAGCGGGGGAATAGGCGCATCTTCATAAGTCTAACCGGTAGCCGGCACCGCGCAAAGTGCGTATTAATCGATGATCAGCATCCTGCAGCTTGTCTCGCAATGAACGAATATAAACCTCAACAATATTGTAATCCCCGCCAAATTGGTAGCCCCAGACATGATCAAGAATAGATGACTTGCTAAGTACAACCCCTTTATTCAGTACAAGATATTGCAGCAGCTTATATTCAGTAGGCGATAGCTCAAGCAGCTGATTGTTATAGGCAATTTCGTTGCGCTTACCGTCCATGCGGAAAGGCCCAATTTCCACAACGTCAAGCAAATGCGGAAACTGGTTGCGGATTCTGGCGCCAATACGTGCGAGCAGCTCGGTAAAGCTGAATGGCTTTACCATATAATCATCAGCGCCGATATTCAATCCTTTTACGCGGTCTTCAATTTCATCCTTAGCTGTGAGCATAATAATAGCTATCTGGCTATCCTGCGACCTTAGCGCATTGCAAATCGCAAAGCCGTCCATGCCAGGCATCATAATATCCAGAATAACGATATGCGGCTTAAATTGCTTGGCGGCTTCAAGTGCAGCCGGGCCATTGTTGGCAATAAAAGTTTCATAGCCTTCGTTAGTCAGGCCTAATTCAAGAAATTGCGTAATGCTCGGTTCGTCATCTGCAATTAAAATTTTAATAGTCCCATTCATTGCTTGCGTCCTCCATATAGATATGATCAAAAGTATAGAGCACAGGCTGTCATGATTGCAATTAAATCGATTTACATTATAAAAGTGGATGCGCTATGCTAAAAAGGTTACTATATAGATAAATGGTCATTTACAGGAATTATATGACAAACAGCCTAAGAGATTGGAGCTCCAGACATGTCGAAAGAAAATATTCGAAAAGGCGCCAATACAGCCTTGGCCGTATCCGGAGCAGGGATATTAGCAGCATTTCCATTTCAGAACACCTTTGCAGGCGGTTTATTATTTTCAGCATGCAGCGCGGCAGTCATTGGCGGGCTTGCAGATTCATTTGCTGTGTCCGCTCTTTTCGGAGAACCGCTGCGCATCCGTTGGCCTAGCTGGATGGGTACTAGAATTATTGCTAAAAATAGAGACAGGCTAATAAAAGAGCTTGTCCATATGGTCGAGCATGAATTGCTGACAGTAGACAATATACGCTTGAAGCTGGGAGAGCTTTCCTTCTCCTCGATGGCTCGGGCTTATCTTGAGCAGGGCGGGGAAGAAGAGCTTAGCCGTATTGCCCAAAAGCTGGTTACGGAATTTGTTGCCAGGGCGGATATTAAAAAGCTGTCTGCTGATCTGGAGGAATTACTGTTTAATCATGCGGATGCCATATCGTTATCTGATCTGCTTGCTGACATCGCACACTGGTCTATTAAGCATAATTATGATAGCGAGCTGATTGCTTTTTTAGCCAAGCAGCTGCAGAAAGCTGCGCAGTCGACTACGTTTCGGGCAATATTAGAGAAGCTGATCCACTCTGCGATTAAATCGTACGAAGGAGATAAGTTCAGAAGACGCTTGTTAGATTATGCCGCGGGACTAAATAGTGAATTCATTACGGACAAGATTCAACAGTGGCTAATTCAATATTTGGATAAAGCGTCAAAGCCAGTGCAATATGAGCATCAGCTGCTTAGGCAGCAAATACAGAGCCTGGAGCTGCGGCTGAGGCATGATCATGACTTTCGGAAAAAGGTTGAAGAGGGCAAGCTCACAGCTGTAAAGGCTATTCATCAAAATAAACAACTTGCGACACTGCTGGAGAAATTAATTATTTCCCTTCAAGGGCAGCTTACAGACAGCTTTATAACAGGAGAGACATCTGTACTTTACAGCAAGAGCAGGCAGTGGCTGGCAGCTTGGCGCAGCAACGAATCGAAACAAGCGGATTTCGATCAGATGATTAAACAATATGTGCTGCGAATAATCGAGCAAAAGCATGCAATTATAGGAAGGACAGTGGAAGACGGGCTAAATAAGTTTTCTGAGCAGCAGCTGATTGATTTAGTAAAAGAAAAGGCAGGCAAGGATTTGCAGTTTATCCGGTTAAATGGAATTGTGGTAGGCGCTTTAATCGGTTGTGTCATTTATTTAAGCACATTTTGGATTGGGGTGAAATAATCCCATGACAATGAGAACGAGAGCTAATGTAAGCTTGGCGTTGCTGGCAGTATTGTTTTTCCCGGCACTTTATTTGGTAAAGCATTATTCGTCCGAGTGGTGGCCGTCGTTGCTGCTGTATACGATCGAAGCCGGTTTAATCGGCGCATTAGCGGATTGGTTTGCGGTAACGGTGCTGTTTCGTCATCCGCTAGGGATGAAATGGGTGCCTCACACTGCTATCATACCGCGCAATCGCACAAAATTAATTGATGGCATCGTCATGATGGTCGAGGGACAGCTGCTTGGCAAGCAGATGCTGCTGGATAAGGTGCGCCAACTGAATATCGTTCAGACGCTGATTCGCTGGGGAGATCAGGAGCAGACACGCAAGCAATGGAGCGAGAAGCTCTGGCAGCTGCTGCTTAGCGTAAGCTCGAAACATAAAACCTCAGAGCTTGCTTCCAAGCTAGATACAGCCGCCCGCAGCAAAATAAAAGAGCAGGATCTTTCCTTTATGATTGGTAAGCTGATGCGCTACTTATTGGAAAAACAGTATATGGACAGCATATTGAATCAGCTGCTCTCAGTTGTAAGTAAGCAGCTTGAAACGGAAGAAACAAAGGTGAGGATATATGAGCTGCTGCAGGCAGAGAAGGAGAAATTCTCCAATTCCGGCGGCGGAGCAATGCGCTGGCTGAAGCAAAAGCTGATTCAATTTGCAGAATCGTCCGATGCTGTAAATTTGGAAGAAGCAGCTAATACTTTATACCGCGATTTGCATGCATTTTTGCACGAGCTGCAATCGCCGGAGCATGAGCTGCGCCAATACATTTATAAAACGCTGTATGATTTGTCGTCGCAATTGGAAGACGATATTGATGTGCGGGCGGCAGTTGAAGAGTGGAAAAATGAACTGCTGGAGCAAATATCGCTGCAGCCCTCCTTCGAAGCTATGCTTAGCGCGGTTTATTATTTACTGCATCAGGATACTGAAGCCTTAATGAGGCCACTGCATAAAGAAGCTGATTCTGAGAGACACACGATTAGCAAAAATGAGCTGCAGCGCTGGCTGCAATGGCTGATTACAACATTTTGGCGAGGCTTTCGCAGCGATAAAGAGCTGCAGCAGCAGCTGGAAACATATATCCAGCAGCTTATCGTCAAGCTGATTGAGGCGGAGCATGAGCAAATCGGCCTTATCGTCAGACGCACCTTGGATGATTTTTCTGAGGAACGCCTGGTCGAGTTTATCGAGAGCAAGGTCGATACTGATTTGCAGCGCATTAGGTTGAATGGCGCATTGATTGGCGCTGCGGCAGGTGCGATCATCTACTGCTTTTTGTACGGGATCTATAGTCCTCTGCTGGGATGGGCAGCTGGATGACAGGAAAGTGGATGGCGGCGAGCGGGTCCCATTCAAGGACACAGCATCCCATTGGGCGAAGTCTTCTATTAATCTTGCAGTCGCAAACGGCATTATTCAAGGTTATGGCCTGACCTTCGGGCCTGAGGACGCTCTGACAAGAGAGCAGATGGCCGTCATATTAGCGAAGGCGCTAAACCTGACGCTCGATGTCGACGCTGTGGAATTCCGGGATAATGCGAAAATGTCTTCATGGGCAGTTTCATCCATTGCGGCTGTTGTGTCAGGCGGTATAATGGACGGCTATCCGGGAGGAGCATTCAAGCCGCGGTCGGCCGCTACCCGGGCGGAGGTTGCTGCTGTACTTGTAAAGCTGCTTCTGCTGCTGCCATCGCGGGACAAGTAGCAGGCGCAGTCGCTGCATCGTATATGAAAAAAACTCTGGAGCGGCCTTTCGGAAGAAGGGCCGTTTTTTTTAAAAAAATTAACCGGCAGGAAAACACAAAACTTGGAGGTAATATAGGACTTAATAAGGAATATAGTACCTATCCGATAAAATTAGGAGACGATTAAATGGACACTTTATTAAGCGAGACGTTGGTCTTTGATGACATAATAAAAACAGTTCATCGTTTATTCAATTTGAATGTTCTTAATTCTACTCCAATAAAGCGTGGCTGGTTAAACTTAAAATGGAAGATCACTACTGATTCAGGGCAACAATTTTTACTTAAACAATACAACAAAGAAAGATTTAAACGATTTAATCAGGAGGAACTATTGTTTGCTTTCTCTCAACAGGTTAGATTGAACGGCCAGGGACTTGCTTGCCCTAATTTGTTATCACATAATGACACTATTTTATTAAGATCTGATAACGAAGAAATTTTCATAGTGATGGAATATTGTCATGGGAAAATAATTGCACCAGGTAAAAGTAATGTCCATCAAATATACGACTTAGGTCGAGCAACAGGAAAAATGCATCGTTTGCTAAATGACGGGACACTTGGAATTAAGAAAAACCCGAAATTTATTCCTCCAAACCGTGAGGATCGTTTAGCACATTGGAATTTAGTTCTGGAAAAGACAAAGGAGTCTGATAAATTTCATTTGATTGCTGATGTCGAAACTCAAAGTATAGTAACTGAACAAATGGATTTAGAAGTACTTGAATCACTTCGATTAGGATGGGCACACCGTGATCTTTGGGTCGATAATCTTTTATTTGAGGATAGTCGATTGACTGTTATTTTAGATTTTGACCGGCTAAGCTATGATTATCCGCAACTTGATGTAGCTCGTGCTGTTATATCGTGTGCCCTAGATGATCATTTAGATGTCTCCTTAGCCTCAGCATTTATGGAAGGGTACAGCGAGGAATGCATCGTGATGGAGGGCTATTTAACAAATTCATTACGTTTGTTATGGTATATGGAAAGTACGTGGTGGATAAATGCTCAAATGGATCACCACAGTGTACCGCCAGCACGCTTTGCAAAAGAAATGATTTGGCTTGCCGAAAATTATAAAAACATACCCTCTATTTTGAGCAATATATGAAGCATGAATTGAACGACTGACAGCCATGATTTAATATTTCATTGTTTATACATATTGTTTTATCCTGTGCCGCCGCACATTCACGGTTTTATTTTGTTATAGACAGCACCGCGGTCGTTTGCTATGATCTAGTTGAATAGTTGATTTTTGAGAACATGGTTTTATAATATAAAACTATTAGAAGGGAGTGTACATACTATTTAATTATGCCCATTATACAAGCGCTGGATCGCGCACTTAAAATTGTCGATCTGTTCGACGATCAGCATATGGAATTAAAGCTTTCCGAAATATGCGCAGCTATGAATCTGCACAAAAGTACCGTGCATTCACTGCTTAAAACGCTTCAGCTTCATCAATATATTGATCAGGATGAGCAAAGCGGAAAGTACAGGCTAGGCATGAGGTTTGTAGAGAAGGGGCAGCTGCTGCTGCAAAACTTTGATATTCGAGATATAGCACGGAATCATCTTCGCTCCTTGTCCGCTGCAACGGGACAAACGACACATTTGGTCATTCTTGACGGCAAGGAAGGCATATACATTGATAAGGTAGAGGGGCAAAAGGCAGCGATCAGGTATTCACGCGTTGGCAAGAGAGTGCCGCTGCACAGCAGCGCTGTCGGCAAGGTGCTTACAGCATTCCGCTCCTCCGAGGAGCAGCAGTCCATGCTGAAGGATTACAAGTTTTCACAGCATACAGACAAAACGCTCGGCACGCTTTCAGCCTTCGAACATGAACTGGAGCTTGTAAAGCTGCAAGGGTATGCGATTGATAATGAAGAGAATGAGCCGGGCGTTCGTTGTGTTGCTGCACCGATCATCAATCACTCTGGTCAAGTTATCGCAGCCTTGAGTCTGTCAACGATGGTCGCCCATGTTGACGATCATGAGCTGAAGCAGCTTATTCAGCTCGTATGCGAGGAGACGGCAGCCATTTCTAAACAGCTGGGCTATAGATTGAAATAGATGGATATTTGGATATTTTCCCAAATTGATCGACATGGTCACACGTTCCGTTATTTGCCTTGAAACCGCTATTTATTTCATTTCGCGGTCACACATTCCGCTATTCGACTCTAAATGAGGGTTTTACTTCGATTTATTGATCAATAACGGAACGACTGTCACTTTGCCGCCTCAAAAAATGCGATTTTGGGTGTAATAACGGAACGACTGACCAGCTAGGGAAGCAGCTGATCATTGTGGAACGGGTAACAAGTAACCGAAAGGGAATAGTATAGCGACCAAGTTTGGGCGAGGGATTATTCCAGCTCTATTCTTGTCCCTGTTACCTCCTATTATTGGTTACCTGCGTTAGTCCAAAATGAATCAACACGCTCCTGACAGCCATTACAATTTGCAGGAGTAGTTTTTCAACAGCCTGATGTTAGCAATGATGTTAGTAATGATGTTAGTAATGATGTTAGTAATGATAGTAGCATTTGGTCTATTTTTACACTAAATGCTGCAATAATATGAGAACATCGTTTTATAATATAAAACCAAAAGGAGCTAGACAGATGAAAATTATTCGTTATCGCCATCAAGAAGCAGCACAATTAGCAGCTGTAACCGAAGAGGGAAAGATTTATCCGCTAATAGACGCAGATTTTATGGCGCTTCTCGAGCGTGCTGAGCAAGCAGGCATTACACCGCTGCAAGCGGTAGAAGCAGCAATAAGCAAGGCTCAGCCGATTGCCGAATGCATGGAGCAGTTGGAGCTGCTCGTTCCTATTGAAGCGCCGGAGGTATGGGCGGCTGGCGTTACTTATGCGCGCAGCAAAGAGGCAAGAAATTACGAGGCAACGGGCGGAAAGCTGGATGCGCTTACGTTTTACGACAAGGTATACGACGCCGAGCGTCCAGAGCTGTTTATGAAATCAACAGCAGCGCGGACGGTTGGTCCAAGTGATCATGTATGTCTCCGCAATGATTCCAAATGGCAAGTGCCGGAGCCAGAGCTGAGCCTGGTCGTGAACACTAAGGGAGATATCGTCGGTTATACAGTCGGCAATGATATGAGCTGCAGAGATATTGAAGGGGAAAATCCACTCTATTTGCCGCAAGCAAAAATGTGGAAAAGATCATGCTCGATCGGTCCGGCAATCCGTTTGGCTGAAACCGTTCAAGACCCTTACAAGCTGGATATTAACCTGCGCATTTACAGGAATGGGGAAAAGGTTGTCGATGAATCAGCCAGTACAGGGCAATTAAAGCGTAAATATGACGAGCTCGTTTCCTTCCTGCTGCGGGACAATGAGATATTTAACGGGACGGTTCTTATGACAGGCACTTGTATAGTTCCTCCTAATCAGTTCAGCCTGGAGGGCGGAGACCGCATTGAGATCGAGATTTCTGAAATAGGAACTCTAGTTAACACTGCAGCATGGGCTTGATGATACAAGCTATGAATTGAAAGATTCAAATGGCAGATAGGGTTTAAGAGAAAGGTATAATTATATTTGAGAGGATGCGTTAAAATGAACGAACAACATGTTAAAAACTATATGAATGGACAGTGGAGAAGCGCAGACAGCAATGAGACGCTGACAAGTATTAACCCTGCTAATCGAAATGAAATCATAGGCTATATTCCAAGCTCAGGCAAATCAGACTTGAATGCCGCAGTGCAGGCTTCCAAGGAAGCAAGATTGGGCTGGAAAAAGCTTTCTGGCTCGCAGCGCGGTGATTTTCTGTTCCGTGCAGCTGATATTATGCAGAGCCGTGTGGATGAAATCGGCGAAATCATGACGAGGGAAATGGGCAAAACACTGCCGGAAGCAAAAGGAGAAACATTACGCGGCATAGCTATTTTACGTTATTATGCTGGAGAAGGGATGCGCAAGGTTGGCGATGTTATTCCTTCCACTGATGCAGATGCCTTCATGTATACAACGCGCACGCCGCTTGGCTCCGTGGGTGTTATCTCACCTTGGAACTTCCCGGTAGCGATTCCGATCTGGAAAATAGCTCCCGCACTAATTTATGGAAATACGGTTGTATGGAAGCCTGCTACTGAAACTGCCGTAACCGCAGCTAAAATCATGGAATGCTTCCATGATGCAGGCTTGCCGGCCGGCGTATTGAACATGATTATTGGCAGCGGCTCTGTTATCGGCCAAGGCATTGCCGAGCATGAAGATATAAATGGCATTACTTTTACTGGATCCAATAACGTCGGCAAGGCGGTAGGCCAGGCTGCACTGGCGCGCGGCGCTAAGTACCAGCTTGAGATGGGCGGCAAAAATCCTATCATTATTGCGGCTGATGCAAATCTCGACCTTGCCGTCGATGCGACGATAAGCGGAGGACTACGTTCGACCGGACAAAAATGTACGGCGACAAGCCGTGTCATTGTCGTGAAAGAAATTTATGAGCAGTTCAAGGAGAAGCTTGTCGAGCGTGTGAAGGAGCTTAAAGTAGGCGACGGAATTGACGCTGCTACTTGGATGGGACCTTGCGCCAATGAGAAGCAGATGGAAACGGTGCTGTCTTACATTGAAAAAGGCGTCGCTGAAGGGGCGGTTCTTCTGTACGGCGGCACGCGTCCTGAGAACAGCAGTTTGGATAACGGCTTCTATGTGACGCCTGCTATATTTGATAAAGTTACGTCTTCTATGTCAATCGCACAGGAGGAAATATTTGGGCCGGTATTGGCTTTGATCGAGGCTACAAGCTTTGAAGAGGCAATAGAGCTGGCTAATGATACGGAATACGGGCTAAGCGCATCGGTCTATACCCAAAATATCGGAAAGATGCTAACCTTTATTCAAGATATGGAGGCTGGGCTTGTGCGTGTAAATGCGGAGACAGCCGGTGTTGAGCTGCAGGCTCCATTCGGCGGCATGAAGCAGTCAAGCTCGCATTCCAGAGAACAGGGACAGGCAGCCATCGAATTTTTCACTTCAATAAAAACGGTGTTTATTAAGCCATAAGGTGGATCGACATGAATGAAAAAATAGCGGGCATTATGGGAGAAGCTTCAGACAGCATTTATAGCATTTATACGCATGCGTCCGGGCCTGCCGGCGCTTTGCCGCTGACGCCGGAAATGCTTAAAAATTCGCCAAGCGGCGATTTGTTCGGATTGACCCAAAACGTCGGCATGGGCTGGAATCCAGCCCGGCTGCTTGGCAAGCAAGTATTAATACTCGGCACACAAGGCGGAATAAGGGATGAAGCGGGAAATCCAATAGCGCTCGGCTATCATACCGGACACTGGGAGATCGGCCTTCTAATGGAGGCAGCGGCAAAAGAAATAACGAAGAGCGGAGGCATTCCTTTTGCCGGCTATGTGAGCGACCCATGCGACGGGCGCTCGCAAGGCACGACGGGCATGTTCGATTCGCTGCCGTATCGCAACGATGCGGCAGTCGTATTGCGCCGCCTCATACGCTCCTTGCCGCAGCGGGCGGCAGTGCTCGGCGTCGGCACCTGCGACAAGGGACTGCCCGCCATGATGCTTGCGCTTGCTGGATCGACGCAGCTGCCGGGCGTAATCGTACCTGGCGGCGTAACACTGCCTCCAACGCATGGCGAGGATGCCGGCAAAATTCAAACGATCGGGGCGCGCTATACGCATGGCGAGCTTTCATTGGAGGAGGCGGCTGATCTCGGCTGCAGAGCATGCGCTACCCCGGGCGGCGGCTGCCAATTTCTAGGCACGGCCGGAACCGCCCAAGTTGTAGCGGAAGCGCTGGGCATGACAGTGCCGCATGCAGCGCTCGCGCCTTCCGGGCAGCCGATCTGGGAGGAAATGGCCCGCCAATCAGCCCGCGCTGCACTCTATATGGCTGATGCGGGACTGACGACCGGCCATATCATTACGAAGCAGGCGATTGCTAATGCGATGGCAGTCCACGCCGCTTTTGGCGGATCAACCAATTTGCTGCTGCATATCCCCGCCATTGCACACGCTGCCGGTCTGGCTGTTCCAACAGCTGCAGATTGGGCGGAAGTAAACCGCAGCGTGCCAAGGCTGGTCAGCGTACTGCCGAACGGACCTGAGCATCATCCGACAGTGATAGCGTTTTTGGCAGGCGGCGTGCCCGAGGTCATGCTGCATATGCGCAAGCTGGGCGTGCTTGATGAACAGGCGCTTACGGTAACGGGCAGCACGATCGGAGAGACGCTCGATTGGTGGGAGCAGTCCGAGCGCAGATACCATATGCGCAAGCATTTGCAGGAGCACGAAGGAATTGACCCGGATCGGGTCATCTTTAGTCCAGAGCGTGCCAAGCAAGCAGGGCTAAACTCTACGGTTACGTTCCCTTCCGGCAATATCGCTCTTGAAGGCTCAGTTATTAAATCAACAGCTATCGATCCTTCGAAAGTAGATGCGAATGGCATTTTCCGTCATGTTGGCCGCGCCAAAGTATTTACGACAGAGAAGTCTGCGATCTATGCCATCAAAAATCAAGGCATTGCAGCAGGAGACATCATGGTGCTGATCGGAAGGGGTCCTTCCGGTACTGGAATGGAAGAAACGTATCAGCTTACGTCAGCCCTGAAGCATCTGCCTTTCGGCAAAGAGGTTTCACTTCTGACAGATGCCAGGTTTTCGGGCGTGTCTACAGGAGCCTGCATAGGCCATATCGGGCCTGAAGCGCTTGCCGGCGGTCCAATCGGCAAGCTGCGCGACGGGGATTGGATCGATATTTTCATAGATTTAAACAAGCTTGAAGGTCATATTCATCTGGTAGGCTGCGGCGATCAGCCGGAATCGAAGGAAATCGGCGATGGCTTGCTGGCGATGCGTCAGGCTCATCCTGAACTCGCGAAGGACCCGGATCTGCCGGATGATACACGGCTATGGGCAGCTTTGCAGGCTGCCAGCGGCGGTACCTGGAAAGGCTGCGTGTATGATGTCGACCGCATAGTTGAGGTGCTGGAAGCAGGCATGCAGGCGATGGCGGATAAACAAGCAACGACCGAAAATGATGAAAGGTAGGAGAAGGCTATGATCAGCAACCCAATTTTGCGCGGATTTCATCCCGATCCTTCTATTGTTCGTGTAGGCGATGATTATTATATCGCTACGTCCACCTTCGAGTGGTTTCCTGGCGTGCTCATTCATCACTCCAAGGATTTGGTACATTGGCGGCCGCTTACTACGGTACTGAATCGTGCGTCACAGCTTAACATGGAAGGCAATGTCGATTCCGGGGGAGTATGGGCGCCTTGTTTAAGCTATTCCGATGGAATTTTTTATCTCGTATATTCGGATGTAAAGAGCCGGATGGGCGCCTTCAAGGATACGCCTAATTATTTAGTTACGGCTGCGGACATTATGGGTCCCTGGTCAGAGCCGGTATATTTGAACAGCAGCGGCTTCGATCCTTCCTTGTTTCATGACGATGACGGACGCAAATGGCTGGTCAATATGCTGTGGGATCACCGAAAAGGCACGAATTCCTTTGCCGGCACCGTGCTTCAGGAGTATTCTGCCGCCGAGCAGCGCCTGATCGGACCGAAAAAAA
The DNA here is from genome assembly GCF_050864975.1 of Paenibacillus sp. GXUN7292. Taxonomy (NCBI): domain Bacteria; kingdom Bacillati; phylum Bacillota; class Bacilli; order Caryophanales; family Paenibacillaceae; genus Paenibacillus; species Paenibacillus sp. GXUN7292. The sequence goes on from NZ_JBOZWO010000001.1 coordinate 108,466, forward strand.
ATATATTTAGGGGTACGGAGCTGCGTCTTACGGAAGGGCCGCATTTGTACAAGCGCAATGGCTATTATTATTTATTGACTGCAGAAGGCGGTACACAGTATGAGCATGCTGTAACGATGGCTCGTGCAGCTTCACTTGAAGGCCCTTATGAGGTGGATCCGAAAAATCCTATTTTAACGTCAGCGGGAAGGCCGGAGCTGCTGCTGCAAAAGGCTGGACATGCCAGTCTTGTAGAAACGCAAACAGGCGAATGGTATATGGTTCATCTTGTCGGCAGACCTGCAAGAGAGCGCTTCTGCACGCTCGGCCGGGAAACTGCGATTCAGCGCTGTTATTGGACAGAGGACGACTGGCTGGCCGTCGAAGGAGAAGGCTCCCCACTCGAGCAGGTGCAGCCGCCTCAGCTTCCTGCCTATCCATTTCCGGTACAGCCGGAGACGGATCATTTCAATACCGATGTGCTTGGGCTGCAGTGGTGCACGCTGCGCGTGCCAGCTGAGGAGAAATGGCTGAGCCTGACGGAGCGGCCCGGCTATTTGCGGCTTCGAGGCCGCGAGTCGATGAGCTCTACGCATCGTCAAAGCCTCGTTGCGCGCCGGCAGCAGTCGATGTACTGCGAAGCGGAGACGGAGCTGGAATTTGCCCCTGAGCATTTTCAGCAAATGGCAGGTTTGATCGTCTATTACGATACCCGCGACTATATTTATTTGCGTGTTACTCACCATGAGGAGCTTGGCACCGTCCTTGGAATTATTCAATCCATTAATGGCGTATATAATGAGCTGCTTGAGCAGGATATACCGATTGGCAGCGGCCCATTAGGTTTGAAGTTGAAAATCAATCGCGATCAAGCGAGCTTTATGTACAAAGAGCAAGGCAAGCAATGGCAGCCTGTCGGGCCTTCGCTCGATATGGTGCATCTATCGGATGAATGCTCCGATTACATTCGGTTTACGGGCACCTTTATCGGCATTTGCGCTCAGGATTTAAGCGGCGAAATGAAGCATGCCGATTTTGACTATTTTCGCTATTCAGAATTGGATTAGCACCATATGGAGTTGTTTCGCATGCAGCCGCGCTGCCGCGGGACAGCTCCCCTTTTCGTTATGGTATAATAAGCCGATATTTGCATCAGGCGGTGAAGCATCTTGCTGAAAAATCTTAAAATTAAAGAAAAGTTTTTTGTTATTCAATGTATTATGATGCTAATTGTGTGCGCAGTTACGCTCGCTGCCTTCCATACGATTGCAGAGAGCTATGAAAGCCAGATTTATGCGGAATCGGCAGAGATTTTGCAGCTTGCTTCTAAAACGATCGACAATGAGATGAAAAAGGTAGAGAAGCTGTCGTTTCAAATTAGTACGGATTCGCGGATCCAGCAATATTTGAGCGAAAGGCTTGATGAAAATGCTACGTACGAAAGCTTTAAAAATAAAGAAAACCTGGCCAACAGACTGCTGCTGTTTATGCATCAGGAAAACTACATTTCGTCATTGCGGATCGTAGATTCCCGCGGGGCTGCCGTCAATACCGTATTGTACAGCATTGCTGATCCGCCTGAGGATATGGAGCAGGTCGCTATTGCCGTGCAAGGTGAAAACAGGTGGATATACGGTGCGCCGGAATCGCAGCATTTAATTGCGGTCAGGCAAATAAAAGGAATGGAAAATTTAAATTTGGAGCATTACGGAGTGCTGATGGCCTGGATTGATATGGGCAAGCTGGTCAAGCAGCAGCTGGATTTATCGGGCAGCAAGCTGTTTTTTATCGCCCAGCAGGACCGGTTTGTTTATTCCTCGCAGCAGGGCTTTTTTGAGGAAAGGCAGTTCCCTTTCCATCATAGCAATAAAGGCTACACGATCGAGGAAATTGCCGGAGCCAAATATTTGGTTTCCTACTTAAAATCTGAAAGCAATGATGAATTGACCTACTATAATATATTGCCGTATGAATCCATTGCCCAAAAAACGGAAGAACTGCGCTCACTCGTTACGATCCTTTTTGTTGCCTTGTTTGTGATCGTTATAATTGCAACCCGTATAACAGCCCACAGTATAACGAAACCGCTTGCAGCGCTTACTGAAAAAATTAAAATGGTGCAGCGGGGGAGCTTTGATGTCCCAGATACGCATCATTCCTTTGCAAATATGGATGAGACCGGGCAATTGCATCGAAACTTTAGAATTATGCTGGAAAAAATAAACGAGCTGTTCAAAGAAAATTATCAGAAGCAGATTGTTATCAAAGAAACGGAATATAAGGCGCTTGAAGCGCAAATCAATCCCCATTTTCTATACAATACGCTCGATACGATCAACTGGATGGCGCACATCAATAAGCAATCACAAATCGCTGAAATGGTGGAAGCGCTGGGACAAATGTTCCGCAGTATTATAAGCAAGAAAAAACAGCTGATTACGCTGGAAGAAGAGCTGCAAATTGTGAAGGATTATATTACCATTCAGCGCCATCGCTTCAACGAAAGATTAATATTTAAGCTCAAAGCAGATCAAGAGGCTATGCAGGCATTAATACCTAAGCTGACGATTCAGCCTTTGGTCGAAAACGCCATTCAGCATGCGCTCGAAATGATGAGCGAGCCGTGCACGATTGAGGTAGCTGTCCAGCTGCTTAGCCCGCCAGCTGACGATTTTTCAGTACGGGAAATCAAAATTTTGATCCGGGATAACGGTTCAGGCATGGAGCAGGAAGTGCTGCAAGGGCTGCGAAATGGAGAGGTGCGCTCAAAAAAAGCGGGCATTGGCATGTCCAATATTAACGAGCGTCTGGCCATTATGTTCGGCGAGCAATATCAGACGCGAATTGACAGTCAACTAAACAGAGGGACTTCGGTTACGATCATACTTCCCTACAAAGAAGGTGAGCAGGATGCTTAAGGTTTTACTGGTGGATGATGAGAAAACGATACTGCAGGGCATCTCGATGCTGGTTGAATGGGAAAAGCTTGGTACAGCCTTGATTGGCACAGCGATGAATGGAAGTCTGGCTTATGATATGGTGCTGCAGGAGACGCCAGACATTATTATTACAGATATAAAAATGCCGATTATGAACGGCCTGGAGCTGATCAAAAAGGTGAAACATGTTAAACCTAAAGTTAAATTCATTATACTGTCCGGCCATGAGGAATTCGATTTTGCGAAGCAAGCGATGGAATTTGGCGTACAGCACTATTTGCTGAAACCTTGCAATCCGCAAAAAATTTCCACCGTGCTCGACTGTATGACAAAGGAAATTGCCATCGAGCATAAAAAAGAAAGCGACCTGCAGCAAACGATGTATCAGCTTGAAAAAGTGAAGCCGCATGCCGAGGAGCAATTTTTGCGCGAAATGCTGATCAATCGCAGCTATGGCGAGCAGGAATGGGCGGAACATATCCAAATGAATCACCGGTCGAAGGCACCGGAGGCCGTAAAGCTGCTTGTGCTGCAAATTGAGCGGACGAGCGAGCATATGTATTTGTTTGCGCTGAAAAATATATTAGTAGAATTGCTGGAGCGGACAAGCAGCTTTCTGCTCAGCACGTTGCTTGACGGAAAGGTCGTAATTGCAGTAAACGATCAGCAAAATAGCGAGCTTATTCCTGTGCATCAGCAAGCGACGTCAATTTTTGAAGCTTATTACAAGTACAAAGCTTTAGCCGTGATCAGCCGTTCTGGAGCAGTAGGCGAGCTGCGCAGATTGCATAAAGAAGCCGAGCTTTCCTTGAAGCACCATTTCTTCTATGGCGAAGGCAGCGTGATTGCGGAGGAACCGCAAATTCAAGGGGGCAAGCACATCACCGGCAGATCAGTCAACGAGGCTGAAGATAACAATGCCGCATTGCAGGAGGCAGATTTGAAGCAGGTGGCGGCGGCTGTTCGCAGCGGTGACTTATTGACGGCAACCGGCCTGATTGAGCAGTCGTTTGCTTCAATGGCAGAGTGCAATTTTTCAATCGAGCAGATCAAGAGAGAAGCGGCAGCGCTTTATATGGCTGTAATCAAGCAAGCTGACGCCAATGAGCAGGAGTCATTGTATAAGCAGATTATGGAGCTGCAGGAGCTTCAGACACTCGTGGAAATGAAAAGCTGGATAAAGGATGCAGCAGAGCAAATCATCGAGCAGTTTTTTAACGACGACGTCAATGCGCACAATGACATTGTGAGAAATATGCTGCGCTATGCTAGAGAAAATATAGCCGATGAATCATTCTCTCTATATAAGCTGGCTAATGAAATGATGTATATGAATGCGGATTATATCGGGAAGCTGTTCCGCCGGCATACCGGCCATCGTTTTAAGTCTTACATCGTCATTATGCGGATGGAACGGGCGAAGAAGCTGATCGATCAGGCAGAGGATATAAAAATGAATGAAATTGCAGAGCAGGTCGGCTTTGGCAACAATCCCAAATACTTTAGCCAGGTATTTAAAAAGGAGACGGGCTATACCCCTTCCGAATACAAAAAGCGCGGGCTGCAATAGACTGTTTTTTTAACCTTTTAGGACGGATTTATGGGTTCTTTACGCGCTGCTCTCATTCTATAATGAGCACAAGCAACATAAAGCAAGCTACTTAGAGGAGGGTATAACGTGTTCAAAAAAAGATGGGGCATCGCGTTAGTATCAGTCATGACAACAGCTGCGATGCTGACAGGCTGCGGAGGCGCCAATACAGGAGGGGCTGGCAGCAGTGCCGAGCCACAGAGCAGCAACAGCGGCAAAGATTCAAATCAAGAAGTCAAGCTTAGTGTAAGCTGGTGGGGATCACAAGCCCGCCATGACGATACGCTCAAAGTAATCAGCATGTATAAAGAGCAAAACAGCCATGTAACAATTGAACCCGAATTTTCAGGCTTTGCTGGATATTGGGAAAAGATGGCTGCGCAAGCGGCAGGAAACAATTTGCCAGACGTCATGAATCAAAACTTCGGCGATTATTTGACGCAGTACACAGAGAGAGGCTTGCTGGCGGATCTGAATCCTTTTATTGAAAGCGGTTTAATAGATGTGTCGCATATTGATGATGCTGTGCTTGATCTTGGCCGCCTAGACGGCAAGCTGGTCGGAATTCCGCTTGGCTTGAATGGCTATGGCACGATCTACGATGCGGAAATGTTCAAAAATGCCGGCGTTCCGGAGCCGGAGCTGGGCTGGACTTGGGCAGATGCTACAGAGGCAGCCAGAAAAATGAAGCAGAATACGCCTTACGGTGTTCACAATATGGAAATCCACAATGTAGCTGAAATCGTGCTTCGTCAGCATGGAGCACGCATCTTTAACCAGGATGGAACAGGACTTGGCTATGAGGATGACAGCATCATTGAGAACTTGCTGGCGCTTAAGCTGAATTGGATCAAGGAAGGGCTTGCGCCGACGCTTGATGTAAATATGCAGCATGACACACCGGAAAATAAGCTGATCGTGCTTGGCAAGCTGGGCATGGAATTCGGCTGGTCAAGCGGCATCGCGGGCACTTCCGAAAGCGCCAAGCGTCCGCTTAAGCTTGGTCCGCTGCCAAGTGATACAGGGGAGTACGGCGGGTTCCTACGTCCGGGCATGTTCTTCTCAATACCGGAAAGCTCGAAAAATAAAGAAGAGGCAGCCAAGTTTATCAACTACTTTGTAAATGATCTTGAAGCTGGAAAAGTTTTGCGCGCTGATCGCGGCGTTCCTGTCAATTCACAAATTCAAGAAGCGCTGAAGAGCGAAGTAGACGATGCTACTTTGCAGGCGTTTGAATATGTAGAGTTTTTAACGAAGCATGGCGGCCCGATTGACAAAAACCATCCGAAATCAGCAACAGAGGTTATGAATGCGCTGAAAGAGATTGACGAGCAGGTGCTTTATGAAAGAATGACGCCTGCCGAGGGCGCAAAGGAATTTAGAAAGAAAGCGGAGCAAATCTTGTCCAGATAATAACGGAATATGCTGTGCAGCTGCGCCCTGAATTCGTTACGGAATTCAGGGCGCAGCATAATCAGGCGGTGCATAGCTCTAGAAAGCGGTGATCTTATGGCAGCGAGCAATAACATCAAAAAAGTTAAAAACAGCAAAGGCTATTCCAATTTATCCGGCTATTTGTTTATTTCGCCTTTTTTAATCGGATTTATTGCGCTTAATGTGTTTCCTATCGGCATGTCCTTATATTTATCCTTTACCAGATATGATCTGCTTGGCGCCCCGGAATGGGTCGGCATGGATAACTTTATTCGAATGTTTACCAATGATGAGAAGTTTTGGACTTCGCTAAAAGTCACCTTTTTTTATGTTTTTACAGCAGTCCCCTTTCGATTATTGTTCGCACTTGGCGTAGCTATGCTGCTGGCCCGGCTTATAAGAGGGGCGGGCTTTTACCGGACGGCTTTGTATTTGCCTTCCATTATAGGCGGCAGTGTCGCTGTTGCGGTTATGTGGAAGCAGCTGTTTGGCAATGAAGGTGCAATTAACGGCATTATGGGCATGCTGGGGCTGCCAACCAGCTCATGGCTCGGAAATCCGGATACGGCAATATGGACGCTCATTTTGCTGTATGGCTGGCAGTTCGGATCGACCATGCTCATTTTTTTAGCGGGGCTAAAAAATATTCCGGTTTCCTTCTACGAAGCAGCCAGTGTGGATGGCGCCAATAAATGGTACCAGTTTACTAGAATAACGATTCCGCTGCTGACGCCGGTTATTTTATTCAATGTCATTATGCAATTAATAAGCGGATTTATGTCCTTTACATCCAGCTTTGTTATAACGAAGGGCGGGCCGCTCGACAGCACACTGCTCTATGTACTTTATATGTATCAGCGCGGCTTCGTTTATTTTGAGATGGGCTATGCATCGGCAATGGCTTGGATCATGCTCATTATTATCGCAATTTTCAGTGCGCTCGTATTCAAGAGCTCCGCGCATTGGGTGCATTACGAGTCAGGAGGCGACAAGTGATGATTGAAAGCAAAGCGACTAAAATTACTCGTCAAGTGACAGTCTTCATTCTGACAGCCTTTATGCTTTATCCGCTTATATGGATGATCAGCAGCTCACTTAAGGAAAGCTCGCAGGTGTTTGTTGAAGCACAGTCGTTAATTCCAAAGGGCTGGCACTTTGAAAACTATGTAAACGGCTGGAAAGGCTTTGGCGGCATTACCTTTACTACTTTTTTCTCAAATACATTTTTTGTCGTTATCGTATCTACGATAGGCAGCATTATTTCTTCAACGCTCATTGCATACGGCTTCGCTAGAATCCGTTTTGCTTGGCGTAACGTCTGGTTCGTCTGCATGCTGCTGACGATGATGCTTCCATTCGAGGTTATTATGATCCCGCAGTACATTATGTTCAACTGGTTCGGCTGGATCAACACTTATTACCCGCTCATACTGCCAACGTTTTTCGGCGTTCCATTTTTTGTGTTTTTGACGATGCAATTTATTCGATCCATTCCGTATGAGCTGGATGAGGCGGCAAGAATTGACGGCTGCAACCGCTTTGAAATTTTTTACCGGATTACGATTCCGCTTATCGTTCCCGCTCTTATGACCTGCGCTATCTTTTCATTTTATTGGAGATGGGATGATTTCATGGGGCCGTTGTTATACTTGAGCTCCCCGACGAAATACACGCTGGCGCTGGCGCTTAAAATGTTCTCGGACCCTGAAGCCGTTACGGATTGGGGCGCATTGTTTGCCATGTCAACGTTAAGCTTATTGCCTGTAACGATCATATTCTTTAGCTTCCAGCGTTATATTGTGGAAGGAATCAGCACGAGCGGCTTGAAGGGTTAATTCTAGAAACATTAATAGGAGGGTGAGCCATGATTAAGGTAGCGATTATTGGACTTGGAGCTATAGCTCCTTCTCATATTAAAGCTTACAAAGAGCTTAATGAGCATTATGAAATTGCAGCGCTATGCGATGTTTATTTAGAAAAAGCACAGCAAACGGCGGCGGAGTACGGCTTGAACTGCGAAATATATCAAGATGTTCAACAGCTGTTCGCAAGAGGGGACATTGATCTAGTATCGATTTGTACGCCTCCTTATACGCATGCTGAGCTTGCCATATCGGCGATGAAGGCAGGCCTGCATGTGCTGGTAGAGAAGCCGATGGCCTCCTCACTGGAGGAATGCGATGCGATGAACCGCACAGCTGCTGAAACAGGCAAGCTATTGTCCGTAGTTGCACAAAACCGCTTCCGAACGCCAATGATGAAGCTAAAGCAGGTGCTTGACAGCCAGCTCATTGGACAGGTTGTCCATGCACAGGTCGATTCCTTCTGGTGGAGGGGGCATAGCTATTACGACCTATGGTGGAGAGGCACCTGGGAAAAAGAAGGCGGTGGCTGCACCCTTAATCATGCTGTGCATCATATTGATATTTTTCAATGGATGAACGGCATGCCGCAAGAAGTAACCGCGCTGATGAGCAATACGTCGCACGATAACGCTGAAGTAGAAGATTTGTCGATTGCCGTATGCCGGTACAACAATGGCAGCATGGCGCAAATTACTAGCTCAGTCGTACATCACGGACAGGAGCAGCAGCTCATTTTTCAAGGGAAAAAGGCCAGAGTGTCCGCACCTTGGAAAGTAAATGCTTCGATTTCGAAGCCAAACGGTTTCCCTGAAGTAAATAATGAACTCGAAGAGAAACTGCAGCAGCTGTACAACAGTTTGCCTGAGCTGCAGTATGAAGGCCACACGGGTCAAATCTATGATATAGCAAGAGCTATTAAAGGCGAGAAGCCATTGCTTGCTGACGGGCAGCAGGGACGGCAAACGGTTGAGCTAATTACAGCTATTTACGAATCAGCCAGCACGGGGCAAGCGGTGAAGCTGCCGTTAGGCAGCAGCAGCTCATTTTACAGCAGAGAAGGAATTATTAAGAACGCCAAATATTTTTATGAGAAAACGAGCAGCGTAACCAGCTTTGCAAGCAATGAAATTACAACAGGTGATGAAAAGTAAGGAGCGGGCAGGATGGATAAAAAAGATGGCATGAATTATGCGCCGAAAGGCAACAAAAGCAGTGTCGTTGCGGAAGGCGAATTTAAGTTTGGCGTGATCGGACTGGATCATGGCCATATTTATGGCATGTGCAACGGCCTATTGGAGGCAGGCGGCGAGCTGGTCATCGTCTATGACCCGGATCCAGGCAAGCTTGCCAGCTTTCAGCAAAAATTTCCGCAAGCCGCAATAGCTGCTTCCGAATCAGAGGTGCTGGAGCATAATGAGCTGCAATTAATTGCCTCTGCGGCTATTCCTTCCGAGCGCTGCGGTATAGGGCTTCGCGCGCTGGATCATGGCAAGCATTATTTTGCCGATAAGCCGTCCTTTACTACACTGGGGCAAATTGAGCTTGCGGAGCGCAAAACGGCGGCAACCGGGCTGAAATGGGGCGTATATTTCAGTGAGCGCCTGCATGTCGAGGGAGCTGTATTCGCGGGCCAGCTTATTGAGGATGGGGCGATTGGACGCGTCGTCCATGTAATTGGCACAGGTCCTCACCGCATCAATGCGCCTTCAAGGCCGGATTGGTTTTTTGAGCATGATCGCTATGGAGGCATTCTATGCGATATCGGCAGCCATCAAATCGAGCAATTTTTGCATTATGCCGGAGCGAAGGACGCCCGTGTGCTGCACAGCAAGGTAGCTAATTATCACTTTAAGCAGTATAAAGGCTTTGAGGATTTCGGAGATGCAACACTTGTGGCTGATAACGGGGCAACCTTCTATTTTCGCGTAGACTGGCTTACTCCGGAAGGTCTTGGCACTTGGGGGGATGGCCGGGTTCTAATCATGGGTACAAACGGCTACATAGAAGTGCGCAAATATATCGATATTGCTGCAAGGTCAACAGGCAATCATGTTTATTTGGTTAACGGGCAGGGAGAGCAGCATTTTGAAGTAACCGGCAAAGTTGGCTATCCCTTCTTCGGCGCTTTTATAAAAGATTGTATTGACGGAACGGACAATGCGATGACACAAACGCATATCTTTACAGCTAGCCGCTTATGCATAGAAGCGCAACTGCAGGCTATCGTAGTTGAAAGTTAATAAAAATAAACACAAGCTAGCTTTTTTTACAGGCTGGCTTGTGTTATTTTTTTGTATTCCTTGGCTTAGCCTTTTTATTCGAATTTGCAATTAGCGGCTTGGAACGAACTGCTGCAGTCTTGGGTTCATTACCGCTTTCTGTAGACGGATTCGGGTAGCAAGAGCTTATTAATCGGATCGTTTGCTGTAAAATTTGCCGATTAGTTTTAGCAGAGAAAGGGAATCTTCGCATAACCTGGACAAGCAGCTTTTTAACATCTACCTGAGAGGGAGTTTTATTTTGCGGAAACGCTGCAGCATTGTAAGTAATAGGAATATAAAAATGAGGTTGGAAGAAAGAGCTGCATATACTCGATATGGCCAGTGAGAGCTTTGTCATTTGCTCTTCTAGCAAGCGATTTAATTCAGCAGCTTCGATCTTTGATTGTTCAAAAATGAGCTGGGCTAGAGCCGCGATCCAATCTAATTTTAATTGATACAGCTTCTCTATTTGAATTTGATATTTTGCAAAAGAATTCTCTGAAGCAGACGGGCTCCAAATTTCAAGCGTCGTGTTTATTTTTCGAAAGGTGACCCATTTCAGCATAAGCAGCGAGTCTATCAAATATAGCTGCGAGGCATTAAAAGCGATCAGCTCCTGCAAGTTTACTTTGCTGCTATCGAATACATTATTTTGAATAAAAACTAGCACCTGCTCAATATTAGCTGAAATCAATCCTTGCAGAGCAGCGATTTCATGGCTGATCGCAGCAATGGCCCATTCGGCATTCGATTCGTTATTCTTCATAGTTATCTTCGTCGTAACGCCCGCATTTGCAGCATTGCTCAAAGTCGTGATTGCAGCTGGAGCCGCATACATCTGATTCCTGGCTATAATGGCCCGGATCGTCATAAAACGTATCGATTATTTTCATAATATCGCCAAGCTTATGCAGCATAAGCATTTGATTAGTAAGAATGCCCCGCATCATCTTCTCGACACTTGTGTTAACTGTAATAGCGTCTTTTAACGATAAGGACTTATCTTTCAGAAAGTGCTGAATCTTTTCAGCTTCAGCATTAATGATGTGTGAGAAGCTGATATCTTCAAGCGCTATGGAGGTTAGCAATAAGTTAACGACATCTTCGCGATTAAGAATAATATCTGGTTTAATGTCCGGAATGTTGGGCATTGACATACAATCACACCTCATCATTTTAATGGGCTAGATTTGCTTCTTAACATGCATATGCAGTCAGCAGCTGAAACTTGTCTAACTATGCTAATTGTTTTGTAACGCCTCTACTAGGAGGCTGGCACTTTTTTTGTACTTGCACTTCTGGGCGAATACCTACATACACTATATAACTGCACTGTTTATAAAGAGAAACATAAACGGTAAACTGGCCTGGAGGTGTACGACAAATGGGATTGTTTACAACAATAGCTTTATTTATTAAACAGCTATCGTTACTTGTATCGTATGTGAAGAACAATGCCTTTCCACAGCCTTTAAAAGAAGAGGAGGAAGCAAAGCATCTGGCACTGATGGCTGAAGGAAATGCGTATTCGAGGAATTTGCTTATTGAACATAATTTGCGGTTAGTGGCACATATCGTCAAGAAATTTGATAATACGGGTGAGGATCTAGAGGACTTGATCAGCATCGGCACGATCGGGCTAATTAAAGCGATTGAGAGCTTTCAGCCTGGCAAAGGCACAAAGCTGGCCACTTTCGCAGCCCGCTGTATTGAGAACGAAATACTTATGCATTTACGTTCGCTCAAGAAGGTTCGCAAGGACGTTTCCTTGCATGATCCGATCGGAACGGACAAGGAAGGCAATGAAATTACTTTGATCGATATATTAGGCACGGATACGGATGATGTGGCGGAAAAGGTGCAGCTGAAAATTGAAAAAAGTAAAATCTATAAAAATCTGGACATACTCGATGATCGCGAAAAGGAAGTAGTGATCAGCCGTTTTGGATTAATTACTGGCGGAGAAGAACGAACACAGCGCGAGATCGCGAAGGAACTGGGCATCAGCCGCAGCTATGTGTCACGGATAGAGAAGCGGGCGCTGATGAAGCTGTATCATGAGTTCTATAAGGTGAAGCGGTGAGTTGAATGGCAGTGATCAGCCTATGAGCGTGAGATATGTATTCTCATGCTTATGGGCTATTAATGTTAGTAGCAGGAACTATGGTTCCGACTTATGTAACATGTCACATGTTATGGTATACTCAAGCTACATATAACGAAATCGGCGGTGATAAAGATGATGAACCGAACAAAAGGTTTAGCTAAATTAATTCGTTTAACGGGTGATCGTGCGAAATTGGATGCGAAAGCAAATGGTACGTACATTGTATATAAGACGTCGGATGGGCAATTTGTGAAAGAATATAGTACAGGCAAGATTGAACCAATGAATGAACGGGAGCTCTATCATGAATAAGACAGTTGCAACGATGTTCGTGTTCGCTGGTAATAATGGAAGTGGGAAGAGTACAATACGTAATTTGATTGTAGATCGACTTGGTGTAAGTGTTAACATTGATCCTGATGCTCTAGCTCGTAAAATCGATCAGCTACACCCAGAGAAATATAGGGTAACTGCAGGAAAGGAAGCCATAAAATTAGCCAGAGAATGTATTCGAAATAATAGGGATTTCACAGTCGAGACGACCTTAGCAGGTGGTAACGTTATTCGTCAAATGCGTGAAGCAAAAGAAAGTGGCTTCGAGATTTTTATGTTCTATGTAGGACTAGGAGATGTACGACTTAATATTGAGCGTGTTGCTACTCGCGTGAAAAACGGTGGCCATCATATTGAGTCAGAGGACATCATTAGACGTAGCGTAACGAGTATGGAGAATCTTTTGGTTCATCTGGATCTAATTGACCACCTCGTCGTTATTGATAATAGTAAAGCAGATGGTGAAATTATACTGGAAGCAGATCATGAAATCATCAAATATCATTTGAAGGTTTTGCCTGAATGGGCTCAACGCATTGAGCAACATTTGATATTAAGGAATAATCACAAATAAAACCGAGCGCTGAAAGGTCACAGTGTTCGGTTTATTTTGTTTGTATTGTGATCCTGGTACATTAAATCAAGTAGCCGGTATTAATAATACAAAGATAAAATTATTTAACAAGTACCCATGATATCAAACATATTGAAAGATATACAGTAAAGGGCTAATTAAAGCGATTGAGAGATTTCAGACCGATAAAGGCACAAAGCTGGCCACTTTTGCAGCCCGTTGTATTGAGAATGAAATACTTATGCACTTACGTTCGCTCAAGAAGGTTCGTAAGGACGTCTCCTTGCATGATCCGATCGGAACGGACAAGGAAGGTAATGAAATTACTTTGATCGATATATTAGGCACGGATACGGACGATGTGGCGGAAAAGGTGCAGCTGAAAATTGAAAAAAGTAAAATCTATAAAAACCTGGACATACTCGATGATCGCGAAAAGGAAGTAGTGATCAGCCGTTTTGGATTAATTACTGGCGGAGAAGAACGCACGCAGCGCGAGATCGCAAAAGAATTGGGCATCAGACGCAGCTATTTGTCACGGATAGAGAAGCGGGCGCTGATGAAGTTGTATCATGAGTTTTATAAGGCGAAGCGTTAAATCCAACAATTTTGATAAGGCCGGCGATGCCGGCTTTTTTATTGTTTAGGAAATTATGCATCAGTTAAAATTGTGGATAAGTATGTCGGAATAATTAGGGGGGATAAAGACGGCGTACGATGCGGCTGTGAGTTCGAATTGCTCCTAATGATGCAGACAATAATGACCGTTAGCGCTCATATTTCGCTAACTTCTACTTTCTAGCGGACAGAAATGTCCGTTAGCGGGAAAAAAGCTAGAAAATTCGGCGGAATGTTCTTCTAATGGTCATAAGTGTCCGCATACACAACAAAAAGACTGCTTTTTTGGTTCCAACGGTCATGGATGTCCGCACCGCAAATAACATCGCATTGTTTGTTCTTTGCACACGATGACGGCAAGTTAGGTCACCGATTGGTGATTTTGTTCTTTTTATACGCGGCATCTTAGTTTTAAAAAAGGGAAAGGATTTGTCGATAGATATATTTTTCGGACTTACTATTAAACTGTTAACTCAAAAGATATGGATGGAAGTGGTGGAGGAATGAAGAAAACAATCATGATAATTATCATGATAATTACATCATTTATTATTGGTGTTAATAATTTAATATGGTTAGTTGAGTTTGTTTTTGCGATAACAGGTACATTCAGACCACAGCCCTATTTCATAATTGTCGAAGTGAACATAATGAGCATACTCTAAAATTAGTTTCTCGAATAATGTATTATTCGATCGAGGTAACTTTTGCAGCTCGTTGTATTGAGAGCGAGATACTTATGCATTTACGTTCGATCAAGAAGGTTCGCAAGGATGTCTCCTTGCATGATCCGATCGGGACGGAAAAGGCAATGAAATTACTTTGATGGTTATTATTGTGCTAACAGTATCAAAATTAGATAGTAATATGGCCGAAAGCTCAGCCGTCTATTTGAGACGATGGCTGGGCTTTTGTGTTTACCGAAGGTTTGCAGGCCACAGCTTCAACCGCCATGTAAATGAGGACACAAGGGGTGACAAACCTTGCTGTTATGCGGTTTTTTGACAATGTGCAAGTATTGTCACTTACATGCAGCTATTGTTTCTCCCTATAATTGGAGTTGAAAATACAATATCAGGGGGTCGCTATGAAGCTAAAATCGAAGAAGTTATTGGGATCAGTGATGTTGATTGCAGTTGCCGCCACGGTGTTGTCGGGTTGCGGCAGCAGCAGCAATAAAAAGGAAGGAGAGCAGGAGGAAAAGCTTAAAATTCAATTTATGGTTCCATCCTATGCGGACGTGCCAAATATGAATGATGAATACTGGAGCCATTTTCAGAAGAAAAATGCTGTAGAGCTTGATATCGAATGGATACCATCGGGAGATTACGATACAAAGTTTGATCTCGTACTTTCGTCGGGCAATATTCCTGAGGTTATTGTTGCTAATAATATTACTCGTCCGACTTTGCAAAATGCGGTAAAGCAAGGGGCGTTTTGGGACTTAACGCCGTTTCTGGATGATTTCAAACAGTATCCGAATTTAAAAAATAACAGTTTTGAAGCCGTTTGGGATTATGTGAAAACGGATAATAAAGTGTTTGGCATTCCTAGAAATCGTCCTCAAATCGACATTGGCATAAAAATGCGGAAGGATTGGCTGGATAAGCTGAATCTACAGGTTCCTACAACGCTCGAGGAATACCGTACGGTGCTGAAGACTATCGTTGAAGGTGACCCAGACGGCAATAATCGCAACGATACGATCGGACTTATCGGCCACGGCACGATGAGCAGCTTTTTCTCGGACAGCGATGGCAGCTTCTTGGCAGCCTTTGGCGGTTTAGATCCCATCTATGATGATCGTGGCGGTATTATTAATAAGTTTTTAACGCCTAATTATACGGATTTGATTCGTTATTTCCGTCAGCTATACGAAGATGGCATATTGGCACAGGATTTCTCCGTCGTGAAGCAGACACAGGCGGAAGAAATTTTTACAACAGGCAGAGCCGCTTCTTACGGACGAAATGTATGGCGTGACTTCACCTTTGAGCAAAGTATTCAAAAGGTACAGCCCGAAGCAGAGGTTATATCCTTGCCTCCAATGAAAGGTCCAGGGGGCAGCAGCGTGCAGCTTTCAGTTCCTTTCTCCGGCGCGTTCTATATATCCAAAAAAGTGTCTGAGGAAAAAGTGAAGCAAATATTGCAGTTCTTTGAACGCACGACAACGATGGAAGAAACAGACTATAACTATTACGGTCTGCAAGATATTCATCATACACTCGCGGATGGGCAGCCTCAGCTGACTGAGCTTGGAAAGCAGCAAGTAACGGCTAATGGCACCGGGGCGATCTTCCCGCTAGCCTACAATAACAAAATGAAGGTTGTTAATCCAGCTGCGCCAAAATCTTATAATGATGCAAAAGAGCAATCAGTAGCTAATTATGCGGAAGTAGGAAGAATAGATTTCTTCGCCATTATTAATTCGGATACCTGGACATCCATCTGGCCGAAATATCAAACGGATTGGCAGTCCATGGCAGTTAAAGCGATTGCTGGCCAAATTACAATGGAGGAATACGAGGCTTATATTAAACAGCTAAATGAAAATCCAGAGTTTCAAGAGGCTTATCAGCAGTTTGCTGCAGATTACAGTATGAAATTTCCTAAGTAATAAATAGGCCATTTACGAAAAGCGGTGTAATATTTACTTGATCTGTTTGACAGCGCTTTCTATTATTAGATTAATAGAGCAGTCTGCTGCAAATTACACCTGATGAAATGGGGAGAATCAATGGCTGGTTGGAAAAAGGCATTTGTTCAATTGCTTTCAGCGTTGAAGCGAGCAAATTCAAGAAGCTACTTTTTGAAGCTGATCTGGTTTGGATGTATTTCTGTTTGTGTTCCAGTTATTTTGGCTAGTGTCGTTTACTATCAATATTCCATGAATAAAATGGAGAAATATATTCATTCCGAGAGCACGGCTTCACTATCAGCGATGCGTGATCGCGCAGAGCGGGTGCTGCAGCAAATCGAACAGGAGTCGCTCCAATTAGCCAATGATGCTTTTCTTCAGGATTCACTAGCAGGGGGAGCACAACCATCCGTGCTTACGAAGACAGAGCTGTTAAAGAAAATCGCGCTAGTTAAAAATTTTAATAGTTTTATCAACGAAATCTATTTATATAGTTCAAGCGATAATCTGGTGCTATCAAATGAATACGGTGCAATTGCCAAAGAGGATTATCGCACGAGCAGCCATTTGGATGAGCTGCTGCAAAGCAATCATCCTACCCAGTGGACGAAAACGACAGGCAGGGAAGGGTTCATTACTTTTTCCAGAGCGCTGCCGCTTATCGGCACAGAAGGCCCTAAGGGAATACTTGGGTTTGAAATTGAAACAGCAGCGCTAAGCAAATTTATGGAGACGGACACGACGCTTGTCGCCGCTAATCAAGAGCTGATGATTGTGAAACTGAATGATCCTTTTGGCTCTGAACGAAGATCGGAGCAATTTCTTGAATCCTTAACGAGTCTGCCAGCCATTGAGAAGATTAGAGAATCAGACAAAAGTGCCGATTTCTTCGTAGCGGAAGGAATCGACGGCAAGCAAGCCCAGTACCGTTTTGTTAAAAACGTATTTTCAAGAACGTATATTTCTGTCGTACCGGAACAAATCATTACAGATCAGTTAAGCTGGATTCGGCAGCTGACTGCTTTTATTATCGTTGTATTTGCGGCGATTGGCATATTGCTCACTTATATTAATTCCCGGAGAGCCTATACCCCAATTGAACAGCTCATTCAGCACAGCCGTCAATTACGGGATGATCAATCAGGGCAGTTAACAGATGATCTTGGCGTTATTCAACAATCGCTTGATTATTTAAGCGGAGAAACTAAAAAGCTGGAGTCTTATATGCAGTCGCTTGAGCCTTCATTAAGAGAAAAGTTTCTCTATCAGCTGCTTAACGGAGATTATCGCGGAAACCAATCATTATTGCAGGATTGCGAAACATACGGAATGGAAATGAACAATACCTACGTAACCTTATTGGTTGAAGCTGAGAAAATATATAAGGAAAAAAGGTTTATGCCGGAGGAGAAAGGAATCGTTGCTTTCTCGCTAGCGAATGTCATGCAGGAAATATTGTCTGGACGGGATATAGTCGATATGAAGGGCTTTGTCATTCCCTTTCAAGGCCGAGGCGCTGCCATATTGCAATTCAAGCCTGATCGCTCTGACGATGTTATACGCCAGCATATACAGCAATTTGTACACGCGATCATCGAGGCGTTTCGTCATTACTTGGCCTTTGAGGTCACGGTAGGAATAGGTCGGTCCTATTCGCATATAGCTGACGTTCCAGTGTCCTGCAATGAAGCGGATCACGCGCTGCAATACCGGTTATTCCGTGAGTCAGAGCAGGTGCTCTTTATTGACGAGGTCGAGCAGGTGAAATCACAGTCCTTGCTTCGTTACCCGTCTGAGCTGGAGACTGATATATTAGATGCGCTTAAACAGGATGATTTGCAGCAGGCAACTGAGCTTTTCGAGAAGTTTATTGCCACGATCCATAGCTCGCAATCCTATGCTTTTATTTATCAAAGCTATCATGTTTTTTTATCGAAATTCATTATAAGTATGGAAGCGCAGGGAGCGAGCAGCAATGAAATTATTGCTCATAATTTGTTTGGCCAGCTGAGAAGCATGCAAACTTCAGACGAGATGAAAGAGTGGTTCAAGCAGAAGCTGTTTCCGTTATTCAGCTGGCTGACTGCTAGCGAGCGTGAGTCAAGCGGCGATTCCGCGATTGAGTGGATATGCAATTATATCGAGCAAAATTGCGGGCAGGATTTATCTCTTGTTCACTGCGCAGATAAAATCGGTGTAAGTCCATCTTATTTAAGCAGGCTGTTCAAGAAAAAAACCGGAAAAAACTTTTTGGAATTCGTAGTAGAAACCAAAATGGAAGAAGCCAAAAGGCTATTGAAGGATACAGACGGCAATATTTCTCTAATTGCGGAGGCAGTCGGATATTCGGAGCGGAATTTTATTCGTGTATTTCAACGATATGTGCATACGACTCCAGGGAATTTTCGTACACAGTTTCGCTAGCTCAACTCTATGTGCGCTAAAAAAAGGAGGAGTGATGATATGAAAATTAAACGGATTGAGACGTTTACGAAGCAACAGCTTTCCATTGTACGAGTTACAACGGAGGATGGTATGCAGGGTTACGGGCAAATCGCGCCCTACCACGCCAATATATCTGCCTTGGTGCTTCATCAGCAGGCAGCACAGCATGCGCTTGGCGCCGATGCTAACGATATTGCAGCTGTATCTGAAAAAATCATACGCGAGGAGCATAAGTTTCCAGGCTCCTATATTTGCAGGGCAGCAGGAGGCATTGATACCGCGTTATGGGATTTGTTGGGGAAGCGTGAGGACAAGAGCGTTGCTGAGTTACTGGGAGGTACAGTCAAAGAAATTGCTGTATATGGCTCCAGCATGAAGCGCAATATTAGCCCGCAGGCTGAAGCAGAACGGATTAAGCGCCTGCAGGCTGAGCGGGGGATCGAAGCGTTCAAAATTCGTATCGCCAATAACTTTGGCAATGATGTAGATGTTTATCCGGGCCGCTCCGAGGAGGTTGTACGGGCTGTTCGCTCGGCAATCGGAGACAGAGGCTTATTATTCGTCGATGCCAATAGCGGATATACGCCACAAAAAGCTATCGAGACGGGGAAGATGCTCGAGCAGTACGGAGTGACGCATTTTGAAGAGCCTTGCCCGTATATGGAACTGGAATGGACGAAGCAGGTTGCTGATAAGCTTGATATTCCGGTAACAGGCGGCGAGCAGGATACCGACTTGGCACAATTCAGACGAATGATTCATATGCGCGCAGTCGATATTGTTCAGCCTGACATTTGCTATGCAGGCGGATTAAGCAGAGCTTTGGAGGTTGCCCGAATGGCAGAGGCTGTTCAAATGCCTTGTATGCCCCATGCTGCGAACTTGTCTATGGTTACTGTGTTTACTATGCATATGGCATCAGCAATACCTAATGCGGGTGCTTATATGGAGTATACGATTGAAGAGGACAACTGGACGAAGGATTTATTTAGGGAACCGCTTCATGTTGCCGATGGCAAGGTGCAAGTGCCGAGTGGACCAGGCTGGGGAGTTACAGTAAATCCAAAATGGCTGGAGCAGGCCGACTATCAAGTAAGTGAAAAATAAAATGAGGTGCGACAGCTATGCAAACAGCAGCAAAAAGGAGAACGGGAATAAGCATTAACAGTTCGCGGCTATGGAGGGTACTGGTTCGTTATCGCTGGATGTATCTGCTCGCTTTGCCCGGCATTATCTATATGCTTATTTTTAAATTTGGACCGCTATGGGGTTTGTTAATTGCTTTCAAAGAATATAATCCGTTCCAGGGGCTTTGGGGAAGCCCGTGGGTAGGCTTCACTCATTTTAAAGAGTTGTTTTCTAGTGAGATTTTTTATACGATGCTGCGAAATACGCTGGCTATAAACATTATCGGCATCATTTTCATGTTTCCGATGCCAATATTGCTGGCGCTGATGCTCAACGAAGTTAGGCATGAGGTATTCAAGCGCTTGAATCAATCCATCGTCTATTTGCCGCATTTTTTATCCTGGGTTGTAGTAGCGAGTATGACTTTCTTTATGCTTTCGACAGATGTTGGTCTGATTAATAAGCTGATTTCCGGTATGGGCTTCAAGCCGATTTCGTTCCTGTCCAATCCTGATTTGTTTTGGGGACTGCTGACGGTGCAAGGCATGTGGAAGGAAGTGGGCTGGGGCACGATTATATTTTTGGCTGCTATGGCAGGCGTAGATCCCCAGCAATATGAGGCCGCAGTAATCGACGGCGCATCGAGAATGAAGCAGATTTTTCATGTCACCTTGCCTGCTATTCGGCCGACCATTATTGTGCTGCTAATATTGCGGTTAGGACAAATGGCGGATGTCGGCTTTGAGCAAATATTGCTAATGAGCAACCCGCTCGTTACAAGCGTTTCGCAGGTATTCGACACGTATGCCTACACGGTCGGCATATTAGGCGGGAAGATCAGCGTTGGTGTAACCGTCGGGATGTTTAAAGGCTTGGTCGGCTTAGTGCTGGTCGTTCTTTCTAATCGTATTGTTAAAAAGCTGGGACAGGACGGCATTTATTAAGGAGGGTTACTCATTTGAGCTACGTCGCTACGAAGAAGCTGACATTATTTGATTATGTGAACTATTTTCTACTTACTATCATTTCACTTGCGTGTGTATTTCCGTTTATTTATGTTGTGAGCGTTTCATTTACAGACCCGGATGCCTATATTCCGCTGCAATTTTATTTGTACCCGGAGAAATGGTCGCTGGCCGCTTATAAATATATTTTGTCGACAAACAGCTTTATGAATGCATTAAAAAGCACCGTGTTTGTTACAACGATTGGAACGGTGCTTAGTATTGCCATCTCTTTTACATTCGCATATGTGCTTACGAAGAAGGAAGTGCCTGGAAGAAATATAATGCTGGGCGCAGTTGTTTTTACGCTGGTCTTTCATGCAGGCATTTTGCCGAACTACTTGCTTATTAAAGAGCTGAATTTGCTGAATTCGCATTGGTCGCTTATTTTATCCGGACTTACGAATGCCTGGAGTTTAATTGTTATAAAAGGTTTTTTGGACTCGCTGCCTTCAGAGCTGGAGGATGCGGCAAAAATAGACGGCTGCTCGGATATTAGTGTATTCTGGCGAATTGTTATTCCGCTATCTATGCCGGCCATTGCTTCATTTGTATTATTTTTTGCGGTAGCTTATTGGAATACCTATTTCAACGCGCTAATTTATTTGAGCGACGCCAAGAAATGGACGCTGCAGGTGCTGGTCAAATCACTCGTCATCGATTCGGACTCTAACGGTGTAGGCGCAGCAGGTAGCAGTGACGATCGCGTTTTGCCGCAGGAAACGATTCGAATGGCTTCGATTGTATTGGCGATGCTTCCTATATTGGTTGTGTATCCTTTTTTACAAAAGCATTTTGCGAAAGGCGTTATGCTAGGATCAGTAAAAGGATAGGAGCAATCGACAATGACTACAACAGCGGTTGGAAGCCCAAACTTGTTCGCAGTGTCATGCCCGTTCGTTTGCTTGGTGCCTCATTCACAATAAATAGACAGTATAAAGATATCAAAAATGAAGATTGACAAGAAATAGATCGTGTGTGAATATATTTTTTAAGCATATTTATGAACATTGTTCAATATAATGAACAGAAAGGGCGTTTTATATGAAATTTGTCCGTTTTTCTGTGGAAGGCGAAGCTGCAATTCGCTCTGGTCAATTAGAAGAAGGCATTATCCATGAATGGACCGGACATTTATTTGGCAGCCGGGTTACGACGGGGAATCAATTTCCGCTTGAAGCTGTTCAATTGAAGGCGCCGCTGGAGCCTCGCCATATTATTGGAATCGGCAAAAATTTCAGTCCGGCTGGGGAAGAAAAACAGCCCATCCCTGAAATGCCTATCCTATTCTTTAAACCGCTTACTACTGTGATTGGGCCGGGAGATGCTATTAAGCTTCCCTCTGCAGCAGCGCAAGTTAAATTCGAGTCTGAACTGGCGGTGATTATAGGGGCAGAAGCTAGTCATATTAAGACTTCAGACGTAAAGGACTATATTTTTGGCTATACGATTGGCAATGATTTAGGGGCGTTCAATTATTTTCACCCGGAAGGCCATTGGACGATCGGTAAAGCATTTGATACATTTTGCCCGCTAGGTCCATATATTGAGACACAATTTGATTATAACAGCGCGCATATTCAAGCCAGAGTCAATGGCGAGCTTCTGCAGGATGCAGGCATGGACCGGATCATTATGCCGGTAGATCAGCAGATTGCCTATATTAGTTCATTTATGACGCTAAAGCCTGGTGATGTTATTTTGACGGGTACACCCGCGGGCGCTCAGTATGTGAAGGACGGAGATAGCATTACATGCAGCATTGAAGGGCTGGGTCATTTACATAATCCGGTTATTTTAGAGGAAGGGAGCTAACTTGTATGACTTATATGACAGTAGGCAATTTAAAGGTTGATGAGCAGCTTTTTCAGTTTATAGAAAAGGAAGCGCGCCCAGGCACGGAAGTTGGTTCGGAGCATTTTTGGGCTGATTTTGAACAAATCATCCATGATTTGTCTCCGGTTAATAAAGCACTGCTTGCGAAGCGTGATGAGCTGCAGGCTGCAATAGATCGTTTTCACCAGCAGCATAAGGGGCGGGTTTCTCCGGAGGATTACAAGTCTTTTTTATTTGATATAGGCTACCTGGAGCCTGATGCAGATGACTTCCAAATATCGGTTAGCCGGGTTGACGATGCGATTGCGCTGCAGGCAGGCCCACAGCTGGTCGTTCCTGTCAATAATGCGAGATATGCTCTAAATGCAGTGAATGCGCGATGGGGCAGCCTCTATGATGCTTTGTATGGAACGGATGTTATTAGTGAGGAAAATGGCGCAGAGCGGGGAACAGGCTACAATCCGAAGCGCGGAGAGCTTGTTATAGCCTATGGCAGAGCATTTCTGGATCAAGCGGTTCCATTGGAGAAGGCCTCGCACGCTGAAGCCGCTGCTTACACGGTTCAAAGCGGACAGTTGAAGGTTAAGCTGACCAGCGGCAAAATAGCTGCTTTGCAGAATGCTGCTAAATTTATTGGATATGTGGGAGAGAGTGACACGCCTTCTGTTCTATTATTGCAAAACAACGGGCTTCATATCGAGCTGCACATAGACAGACAGCATATTATAGGCAAGTCTGATCTTGCGGGAATTAAGGATATTGTGCTGGAAGCGGCATTGACGACGATTATGGATTGTGAAGATTCAGTCGCTGCAGTTGATGCCGAGGATAAGGTGGCAGTTTATCGCAATTGGCTTGGACTTATGAAAGGCAGCTTGACTGCCGACTTTATGAAGGGCAAAGAAAAGGTGCACCGTGTTATGCACGCTGATCGTTCCTATCAATCTGCCGCCGGCGGATCGATTGAACTCTCTGGCCGTTCGCTGCTATTCGTTCGCAATGTAGGCCATTTGATGACTAGCGATGCGATATTAGATTCACACGGCGAGCCAATCTTTGAAGGCATAATGGACGGTGTGATTACCAGTCTTATCGCCAAGCATGATTTGCTGCGGACAAGCAAGCAGCGTAATTCTGCTGCAGGCTCCATTTATATCGTTAAGCCTAAGATGCATGGTTCGGACGAGGCAGCCTTTGCTAATCAGTTGTTTGACCGGGTCGAGGATATGCTTGGTCTTGACAGGCATACGCTGAAAATCGGACTTATGGATGAAGAACGGCGCACTTCTCTTAACTTGAAGGCTTGCATAAAGCAAGTGAAGGAGAGGGTTGTATTTATTAATACAGGATTTCTTGACCGTACAGGGGATGAGATACATACGTCGATGGAAGCCGGCCCGATGCTTCGCAAAAGCGATATGAAATCTTCAGTATGGCTGAAAGGCTATGAGCAGTCCAATACGAGCGTCGGCTTGACATGCGGCCTGCAAGGCAAAGCTCAAATCGGCAAGGGTATGTGGGCGATGCCGGATTTAATGAAGGAGATGCTGATTCAAAAAAGAAGTCAGCTGGAAGCAGGCTGTTCCACCGCTTGGGTGCCATCGCCAACGGCCGCCGTGCTGCATGCCCTTCATTATCATCAGGTTGATATCAGAGAGGTCCAACATAAATTAAAGCAGCAAAACAAAGATTACGTTGACCAAATACTAGAGATTCCTGTAGTCATTGAGCCTAGTTGGGCAGCTGAAGAAGTCCAGCAGGAGCTTGATAATAATGCACAAGGCATACTAGGGTATGTTGTGCGCTGGGTAGAGCAAGGAATCGGCTGCTCGAAGGTACCGGATATTAACCATGTCGGCCTGATGGAGGACCGTGCAACGCTGCGCATTTCGAGCCAGCATATGGCAAATTGGCTTCATCATGGCATTTGTACAAAGGAGCAAATCATCGTGACGATGAAGCGGATGGCGCTTGTGGTAGATAAGCAAAATGAGCACGATCCTCTTTATCGTCCAATGGCTGGCCGCTTCGAGCAGTCAGCAGCTTTTCAGGCTGCGCTGGAATTAGTGCTGTCAGGCTACGATCAGCCTAACGGCTATACAGAGCCGATATTGCATCGCTATCGCAGACAGTATAAAGCAGCTTCCGGAATGGCATGAAATACAGATCGGTTGGTAGGAGCAGCGGCCAGCCGGAACAACTCCGTCTGGCCTTTCTAAAAACAGGAGGTCGGTTTGCTATGATTACAATTGTTTATAGCAATGCTTCGCCTATGCAGCAATTTGCTGTCGCTAAGCTGCAAGAGTCTATACGATTGTCTGGCGAAGAAGCAGAGGCAATCGGCTATGAAGAGTGGCAGACTAGCGGGAAAAAAGCCCAAATTATAATTACAGTTGTTGAACAAGAGCAAGCTGCTCCCCTAGCAGGTGGCAATAGCCGCCTTGCTATGACGATAGATGCTGCTGTTTTGCCTGATGGCTTTGAAATTCGTAGGGCGGAAGGGGTAACATACGTGCTTGCTGTTAATGAAGCGGGCGCAATGTACGGTGTGCTTGAGCTTGCAGAAAGATTAGAGCTTAGCGGTGAATTTGAGAAAGTTGCTGAGGAAGTTATTAACGCCCGGTTTTCGTTTCGCGCCGTCAAGTTCAATCTGCCCTGGTCCAGCTATCGTAAAAATGATTGTTTCCGCTTGCAAACGGATACAGTGCGGGATTTATCCTTTTGGGCTAAATTTCTCGATATGATGGCAGTGAACCGCTACAATGTATTAACCTTCTGGAATTTGCATCCTTTCACATCGATGATTCGTCCTGTCAACTTTCCGCTTGCTTGCCCTCTTACGGATGAAGAGCTGCAGGAGTGGCGGCACTATTGGACGACATTATTTCGCATGGCAAAAGAACGAGGCATTGCTACGTACATGATTGGCTGGAATATATTTGTGTCCGAGGCATTTCGTGAACATTATGATCCGAAGGCTATTAGTGATGAGACCTTTTATCATTATGGCGACAGCTACTCCACGGAGCAAATTAAACAGTATACACGGGAATGCGTAACACAGCTAATTAATGAGTATCCCGATCTGACCGGCATTGGCACCTCGCTTGGAGAACGCATGAATGATATGATGCCTGAGGAAAGACAGAGCTGGATTAATGATGTTTATTTTGAAGGGATGCGGCAAGCTGACCGGCGCATTAAATTTATTCACCGGGCGCCATTTTCTGTTGATCCCTCGGTTACCAGGCAAGCGATTGAAGCGATCAGTGCTGCAGCGGAGGAAGTGTGGCTGGAGGTTAAATTTAATTGGTCTCACGCCTACTCGTCAGAGAAGCTTTTATTAACGCATGGCGGCTCAAATGGTATGGAAGGTTATTGGAATCCGGAGCCTACTCATTACGGCATCACATGGATGATTCGCAACGAGGATTTTTTTACTTTGCGTTGGGCGCAGCCTGCGTTTATTCGCAAGCATATTGCCGAGAACGGCCAGTCCTATGTCGGCGGTTACTATATTGGTTCGGAATGCATGATACCAGCGCTTGATTATTCTCATAAACAGGATAGCGAGCATAAAAACTGGGATTACTTGTTTGAGAAAAATTGGCTCTACTACATGCTTTGGGGAAGAATACTTTATCATCCTGGCGTAGCAGATAAAGTATTCGAGCATGCGCTCAATAAGCGGCATCGGTCTGCGATCGGTAAATCTTTGCTTGCTGCCTATTCATCTGTGTGTAAAATGCCAATGGCGCTCGCTTCACTTTACTCCTTTACTTGGGATTTCACGCTGTATGCTGAAGGGTTTATGTCTACGGATGAAGCGGAATTTGATGAAGGCGCTTCCTTTATATCGCTGCAGGATTTGTTGGAACGCGGCAGCTTTAAT
Organism: Paenibacillus sp. GXUN7292; assembly: GCF_050864975.1. Lineage (NCBI taxonomy): Bacteria > Bacillati > Bacillota > Bacilli > Caryophanales > Paenibacillaceae > Paenibacillus > Paenibacillus sp. GXUN7292. Next base: position 135,110 of record NZ_JBOZWO010000001.1, read on the forward strand.
CCAGAATACGTGTCTGTTGCTAATTTTACAGCGAATCAGCTTGCCGGAGTCCATTCTAGCGGCATCACGCCGCTTGAACTCGCTAGCACATTAGAAAAAGATGCCAGTGCCGGACTGGATTTACTTGCGGGTATGCCGAGCGGAACACCCGAGCTTTGCTGCGAAAAGGCTGATATTGAAGCTTGGGCCTTTTTGAACTTGTATTTTGCCGCAAAGCTTCGGGCAGCAACAGCCTATTCCATTTATCGCCATAATGGTGACGAGGAACAATTTCAAATTGCCCTTAAATATATTCAGGCGCCTTACGCTGCGGCATACTGGGAGCGCATAGTGGACATTACGGAATCTCATTATACAGCTCATCCGCTTATGCATCTTGGCAAAACCTTGTTTTCTTGGCGATTATATCTTCCATTTGTGCAAGCTGATATAAAGCATATTTTGGAAAGACAATAAAAGGAGGAACTTTTATGGCTAAATCAGATTGGCTAAGCAAACGCGGCAGAGGCGTTCATCTAACCATTCGCGATGTAGATTGCAAGCAATTTGATACGGAGCAGTTTGCCGATGATCTGCAAAAGCTTGGGGTAAATGTATTGTCTTTCTTTTGTGCAGGATACGTTACGGTGCATCCTACATCGCTGGGCATACGGCAAAGCCCTTATCTTGCCGGACGTGATTTGACAGGAGATATTGTAAGGTCTGTCCAGGCGCGCGATATTCGCGCAATACCGGCTATTGATTTGAGTCTAATTCCGGGCAGCATAGCGAAAGAGCACCCCGATTGGTGCTCATGCGATCATCATGGCAAGCTCTATAAAGCGAATGAAGATTTGGGAGATTTCTATATTGCATGTCCGTTTAGCGGCTATCAGAATGAATATCTGGCACAAATATTAAAAGAGATTGTCAGCAGATATGACGTCGATGGGATCAAATTCGGCGGCGGCAGCTATGGCTTTTCTTCGTATGGCAACGGAATTTGTCATTGCGAGCGATGTAAGGCTGCGTATTCCAGCTGCTCGGAGAACGATATTCCGCTAGAGGAGAAATGGAATGATCCGAACTGGGTGAGCTTTCAGAGCTGGCGTCAGCAGAAGGTGGTAGACCGATCGCAATATTTATATGAGCTTGTAAAATCTCTTGATCCCAATCTGCCAGTCATGTGCAATAGCGTTTGCTTCGGAGAGACGGGCTGGACAATGAAGGGCGCACTCGATATTGAGCGGATGGCTCAATTTATCGATGCGGTGCAGGTAGAGGCCCAAACAAGAGTGCGCTATGAAAATGGTACTGCCAAATGGGATTTTATTGCCTGGCCGGGGGAGGAGGCTAATTACCTTTCTCATGTAACCGAACATCAGCCTTGGGTACTTGCTTCTTACTTCCAGGCATGGCCTTGGCGCCGCAGCGCTGTCCCGCCAGCAGAGCAAAAAATGTACATGGCACAAATTTATGCTAACGGCGGGAGTGCGATTTTGAATTTGTCGGGCGGGCCGATTGCTGGACATCAGGATAAGCGGGGATTTCCAGCTGTGCAATCGCTTTATCAATTTGTAGCTGCCAACGCCGGCTACTTTGACAATGATCTGTCTGCTGCCAATATAGCTATCGTTTATTCTCAGCATACTTTATTCAATTATGGCAAGGACCAACCGCAAAAAAGGTATGTAGATGCTATTCGTGGCATGGAGATTGCGCTTGCCGAGCATCATATACCATTCGATCTAATATCAGAATCCGTATTAATGGAGAAAGAGCAGGGCAAATATCGTGTTATCATGCTTCCGTCAATGGCTTGTATGACAGAGGAAGCTGCGGAGGCGCTCAGAAGCTATTCCGATCAAGGAGGAAGTATTATCGCCAGCTGCGAAACTTCCCTATTTACACCTGATGGGCAGCGGCGCTCCAACTTTTTGCTAGCTGATTTGTTTGGAGCTGACTATATAGGTACCGCATCCGTGATGGGTGAAGATAACGGCGTGTTTAAACAAAGCTATATGAACATTCAGTCTGCAGTCCATCCATTGCTGGATCAGCTTGGCGAAACGACGGTAATTCCAGCCTCGGACAATTATTGTCAGGTTCATGCAGGTGCGCATACAGAAGTTCTATTGACGCTTTCTGCACCATTTCGCGTATTTCCAGAAGGTATGAGCTATACGGAGCAGCTGGACACAGGGATGCCTATGCTGTTGTCTAGCGAAAGGGAGAGTGGGAGCAGAATTGTCTATTTCCCGAATCAGCTTGATGCTGCATTCGCAAGGGCTGGTTATCCAGATTGGGCGCGCTTGCTAGTAAATGCTGTGCGCTGGTCGGCTAGAGGGGAGCTGCCTGCTGAAGTTAATGGACCAGGCACGCTTCATGCGACCGTTCGCAAACAAGCTGGCCGCCGCAATGTGCATCTCGTCAATATGAATGGCGGCAGAAGAATGTTTAGCGAGCTTATTCCTGCTCGTGATGTAGTCGTTAAATTGCCGCAATGGACGGGTCCCCATGTAAAGCGCGCCTACAAGCTTTCCAATAAAAAAGAATTGCCGCTGAATCAGGAAGAAGGCGCGGTAACGGTGATCGTCGATCAAATCGATGATTATGAGGTCATTGTATTTGAATCGGACAGATTTTAACCAGTCAGACACCTATTGCTGATGGCTCTTAACGGTGCTATACAGCAAAAATTGTCGCTAACATGCATAGATGCAGCCCTCTATACTAACTTTGAAAGCGCTGCCAAAAATAACGAGAAAGACCGCATCGTATAAGGCAAAGTGCTAATTTATTACGAAGAGGAGAGGTTCACGATGTTCCAGCTCTATCGGAAAGGTTTTATTGCATTACTGGCAAGTATGCTTCTTATCTCTTTGCTTGCTGCTTGCGGAAGCAGCGGAGGCAGTAATAATCCGCCAGCAGGCTCAGAGAAGCCTGCCAATAATGATCAGCAAGGAAAGCAGCAAGGCACAAAAAAAGAAGAGCCTGCTGCTCCGATCAAGCTGCAATTTCTCGTGCCGTCTTATGCGGATGTGCCGAATATGGAGGATGAATATTGGACGGAATATCAGAAGAGAACGAATTCAGAGCTTGATGTAGAATGGGTTCCATCAGGCGACTATGATACAAAGTTCGATTTGGTGCTTGCGTCGGGCAATTTGCCTGAGATTATTGTTACGACCAATATTACAAGACCAACACTGCGCCAAGCGATCAAGCAGGGAGCGTTTTGGGATCTGACAGAATTTCTGGGCGATTTCAGCAAATATCCTAATATGCTGGAGAAGAGCGGACCTAATGTGTGGACTTATATGAAGCTTGATGGGAAAACGTATGGCATTCCGCGCAACCGGCCGCAAATTGACCTAGGCATTAAAATGCGCAAGGATTGGCTCGATAAGCTTAATCTGGATGTGCCGACTACACTGGAGGAGTATACAGCAGCGCTTAAGCAAATTGTAGAGAGCGATCTCGACAACAATGGCAAAAAGGATACGATCGGCATTATCGGCCACGGCTTTTTGATGGCGGACGGCGATGATACCTTCTCAAGCGCTTTTGGCGGTCTTGATCCATTCTATAACGAAGAGGGCGGACTTGTTCGCAATTTCCTCACTCCAAGCTATACAAGCATGGTTGAATGGTTCCGCCAGCTTTATGCCGATGGCATTCTTGCCAAGGAATTTTCAACGATGAAGAAAACACAAGCCGAGGAAATGTACGCAACGGGAAGAGCAGCTTCGTACGTCCGCAATATTTGGCGCGACTATACTTGGGAGCAGGACATTAAAAAGGTGCAGCCTGAAGCAAACGTCATTACACTGCCGCCGCTGCAAGGTCCTGGTGGGGTTACCGTCAGTCTAGCAAGTCCAACCTTTGGAGCTTTCTATATTTCCAAGAAGGTGCCTGAAGCCAAGGTGTGGGAAATTCTCGATTACTTCGAGCGCACAACTACGGATGAACTGACTGATTTCAACTACCATGGCATTGAAGGGATTCATCATAATCTCGTAGATGGTCAGCCGCATTTAACGGAGCTTGGCGTGCGTCAAGTTACGACGAATGCGAACCAAGTATTTTCGCTTGCTTTTAATAACAAAATGAAGGTGCTTAATCCATCGGCGCCAAAAGCATACAACGATGCCAAGCTTGAATCTGTTCAAATTTATAGTGAAGTAGGAAAATTGAATCCATTTACGATTATTAATTCAGATACTTGGACCGCTGTATGGCCAAAGTATGAGAAGGAATGGCAGGCTATGGCGACCAAGGCTATCGTCGGTCAAATCACTATGCAAGAGTATGAAAGCTATGTCGAAAAGCTTAGCAAAAATGAAGAGCTGAAGAAGGCATTCCAGGAATTTGCAGCAAGCTATAAAGAGTATTTTGAAAATTGACAAGTAATTGTAGCGCTAAGGAGGGTTTATGATTAAAGGAAATAGCAGGGTAAAGCACGGCAAATATTTTTATAAACTTATTTGGCTTGGCTGCATATCTGCTTGCATTCCTTTAATTATGGCAAGCTTGGTGTACTATCAATTTTCAATGGAGCGTGTGCAGGGGCAAGTAAATGTAGAGAGTGAATCCTTTCTGTCAGTCATGAAGGATCGTTCCGAGCGGCTGCTGCAATCCATTGAACAGGAATCTTTCAAGCTTGCAATCGATCCGATCGTAACTGGCTTCTTACAGGAGATGGGCTACGAATATTGGGAGTGGCATTTGGAGCTGTTAAACCGGATGTCCGTAGTCAAAAATAGCGATAGCTTTATTAGTGAAATTTATTATTACAACCGCTTCGAAAGTACGGTACAGTCCAATCGCTATGGGGTAATCGCCAAAGAGCATTACCCCTATAGCGAAGATATTGATCTATTGCTTGCCAGTCAGCATATTTCTCAATGGGCCTTTATGCCAAAGGCGCAAATGGATGGATATATTACTTATTCAAGATTGCTTCGCAATTTGAACGGAGAGGTATACGGTGTAATAGCGTTTGAAATCGAAAAATCTTTATTTAGTGAATTTATGGATGCAGATACGTATTTAGTGCCTCAAGATCAGCAATTGTTTGTCGTTCATTATCAACGGACAGCTAAGCAGGAAGAAATGTCTTATGAGCAGATCTACAGTTTGCTTGAGCAGCTTTCCGCAATTTCTAGAATTGCAGAAAGCGATGAAAATACGGGCCGCTTTATTGCAGCGGGACTTGATGGCAATGATACACAGTTCAGGTATGCCAAAAACGTGTATGGACGAACTTATGTCATGATCGTGCCCGAGCAGCTGCTGTCGGAGCAGTTGAATTGGATTCGCGTTGTTACGATAATGCTTTTCGCAATATTTGTTTTATTTGCAATCCTATTAACTTATTTCATTTCGCGTCGAGCCTATAATCCAATCAGCGAGCTTGTAAAGCATAGCAGTGCGATTCAAGCCGGACAATTGGAAAGAGAGAAAAATGAGCTGGAGTATATTCAGGAATGTATGACCTTTTTGAATACGGAGACAAAAAAGCTGGGCGATTTTATATCCAGTATGAAGCCGACACTGCAAGACATTTTTTTGAGGCAGCTTGTATGCGGAGAGTATATGCATCCAGAGAGGCTGCTTCAAGATTGCAAGACGCACGGTGTGTCCGCTCACGCTATGAATGTCATTTTAATTGCAGATGCGGACAAAGCTGCGCAGGAAAACCGGTTCCGGCCCGATGAGAAGGGAATAATCGCCTTTGTTATTTCCAATGTCATGCAGGAGCTGATGAAGCAAGAGGAGCTAGCTGGATTTGTCGTTCCGGTCAATGGAATGGGCGCGGCGCTGCTGCAATTCCATACTGACGCGGAGCAGGCGTACATGAACAGTCAGATAACAAAGTATGCGCAGGCAATTGAGCAATCGATGAAGAGCTATTTGAAAATGAGTGTATCGATTGGAATTGGGCGCTGCTATTTGCATATTAAAGACATTGCTGTCTCGTTCAAAGAAGCGGAAAACGCTCTGCGGTACCGCGTATTGGAGCAGACAGAGACGATTATGTATATTGAGCAAATGGAAAGCGGCAAAAAGCAAGCGGCTTTTCGCTATCCGCGTGAAGCGGAAGCTGCTATCATACATGCTTTAAGTCACGAGGATCTCGATGCGGCGGCAAGCGCATTGAAGGAATTTATGCAAACGATCAAGCAATCGCAATCCTATCGTTCCATCTGCCAAAGCTATCTGCTTCTGCTGGCTCAATTCATTCATCATTTGGAAAGCAGCGGCGGAAGCCTGCTCGATATTTTGGAAGATGACTGGTATGGACAATTACAGCTCCAGCAATCCTCTCAGGATGTTTATGAATGGTTTGTCCATGTGCTCTTTCCTTTGTACTGCAGCATGCTGGCAAGCTATCGCAGCGAATCCGGCCAGACGGTCATACAACAGGTTTGCAGCTACATCCGCAAGCATTGCGGCGAGGATTTGTCCCTTATACAATGCGCAGATCAGGCGGGTATAAGCCCATCTTATTTAAGCAGGCTGTTCAAAAAAGAAATGGGCATTAATTTTCTGGATTATGTCGTGCAGTGCAAGGTGAACGAGGCGAAAAGGCTGCTTTCGGATACCGATATGCTGATTAGCGAGATAGCAGCGTCTGTAGGATATTCAGAGAGAAATTTGCATCGCATTTTTCAGCGGTATACGAATGTATCGCCAAGTACTTATCGCTCCCAGCAGCGCTTGCAGCTTCACATATAAGAGAGGTGCACATAGTTTGCCAAGGGAGTCATGCTGGGATCGGTAAAGGGTTAGGGAGGGAGCACAATGAAGCTTGTATATGATCATAGTAATGAGCTTGTCCGATTTGGGGTAGAGCAAATTAAGAAAAGCCTGGAGAATCGGGGTATTTATTATGCTGAGCAATATGCCTTGTACACGGCTGCCCCTGCTCCTAAGAAAGGGATAGTTGTGCAGCTGCTTGCTGTACGAAGCGGCAATGGAGCTACAGCTGCTGACCCGAAGGTGCTGGAGCAATATGAGGAGCAAGCCTTTCGTTTAATCCGCATTGGTGAGCTGTACCGAATTGAAGCTATTGATGCGAGAGGGCTTATGTATGGCTGCCTGGAGCTGGCTGAACGGCTAGCAATGGGTAAAGCCATGGATGAGGGGGAGGAAATATATCGCGCGCCATTGCTGCGAATGCGCGGCATTAAATTTAATTTGCCCTTTGCCCCTTTTGATTCCGGCGATCCATTTGTACAAAATGAGGAAACTTGTCTGGATCTGGAGTTTTGGAAATCGTATATCGATATGCTCGCTCTTAATCGATATAACTGCTTGAGTCTATGGTCGGAGCATCCCTACGACATCATGGTCGTATCGCCAAAGTACCGGGCTGCCAATCCTTATTCTGACGATGAGATCAAGCGCAATATAGCTTTGTTTCGCAGTATTTTTCGCCATGCGGCCAGCCGCGGTATTGATATTTACTTATTCACATGGAATATTCGCATTACGAAGGAAGTTGCCAAAGGGCTGGGGTTGCCAGATGCTGTTGGCGATTATGGCGATATGTACAGCCATCTTATACACCGAACTGGCGTTACGTTTAACCGTTTCCGGGCAGAATCGCTGCTTATTCAAGATTATGTGCGCGAAATGGTATTGCAGCTTCTGCTAACATATCCGGAGCTGAAGGGGCTCGGAACATCAGCGAGCGAATGGATGGATGGCAGCGGATATGAGCGAGAAAAGTGGATTGTGGAAACGTATGTGGAGGCCATTGAGCAATCGGGGCGTGCCATTCCATTTATCCATCGGACTAACATGCAAAATGCAGGCAAGGAAATTAAAGAGCTCGTCCAGACTAGATTTAATAAGGATGATTTCTATATTAGCTGGAAGTATTCCAATGCACATGGCTACTCGCATCCTGAGCCGCAATTCGAGCAGCTATGGAACGCGTGGGAAGGGATTGACTTGGCAAGCACCAACGTATTGTATACGGTTCGCAATGACGATGTATTCACACATCGCTGGGGTGATCCGGATTATGTGCGGAGCTATGTGAAAGGCATGGCAAAGCCTTATGTGAAGGGCTTTTATTGGGGAGCGGACGGTTATGTGTGGGCAAAGGATTTCCAGCATATCGACTATGGGCATAAAACATGGCGTTACGATTATGAGCGTCATCTCTTTCAATTTCAGCTATGGGGCCGATTAGCTTATGATCCTGATACGCAGGAGGAAGTATGGGTTTACCTGCTGGCATCCATGTATGGTGATGAGCATGCGCCTATCTTTTTGCAAGCGCTGCGCAGCGCTTCTGCTATTATTCCAGCCGTTAACCGCTTGTACTGGCTCGATTATGATTTTCAATGGCATCCTGAAAGCTGCTTGTCCGAGGTTACGGGCTTTAAAACGATTATAGATTTTGTAAATGGCAAGCCAATGCCAGGAGTCGGCGTACAATCCATCGCAGAGTATGCTGCGCAAGAGAAGCAAGGAAGGTTTACGACAGCAAATTTGGAGACGCCTGTTTCCATTATTAGCTTATTGAATACGGCTGCAGATAAGACAGAGATGCTTGCCACTGAGCTTACGCAGCAGCTTGGTGAGCTAAGCTGCAGTCATTCTGCCTGCACGCTCTATGATTTGCATGCGTATGCCGAGATGGGACGTTATTATGCATGCAAGTTTTCAGCTGCCCTTGAGCTGCATCGATTCGGGCAATATGGCGAGCAGAAGTACAGGGAGCAGGCTGTCCAGCAATTGGAGAACGCAGTTTTGCATTGGGAGAAGCTGGGGTATTACTGGGGGCTTCACAATAAACCATATTTTATGGCAAGAGTGAAAAGAATGTTTGGCTACCCTTATTATTTAAATGATGTTCGAGCAGATATTGAGCTTGTTCGGCAATACGAAGGAGTGCAGAGATGAAGCTGACTTTTATTGGACTTGGCAATATGGGCTTGCCGATGGCAAACAATCTAGTAAAGGCAGGATATAATGTCATAGGCTATAACCGAAGCAAAGGTGCAGAACAGCGGTTTCTTGAAGAGGGGGGCAGCACCGCAGCTTCTCTTGCTGAAGCTGCAGCGGAGGCAGATATAATTATGACCTGCCTGCCTATGCCACGCGATGTGCTTGATGTCTATTTAGGTTCAAATGGAATAATAGAGCATGCCAAGCACGGCGCGCTGCTCATAGATTTTAGCACGGTGTCACCCGAAGTGAATAGGAAGACAGCTCAAGCAGCTAACGAAAAGGGGCTGCGGTTTCTTGATGCGCCGGTAAGCGGAGGAACTGTTGGAGCTGCAGCGGCAACACTTAGTATCATGGTGGGAGGCAGCAAGCAGGATTATGACGAGGCTCAACCTGTTCTGCGGAGATTGGGCTCTAATATTTATTATGTAGGGGAAACCGGCAGTGGGACAGTTGTCAAGCTGGTGAATCAATTAATGGTAGGCATTCATTCACAGGCGGCCAGCGAGGCGCTATTATTGGGAGAACGGCTTGGAGTAAAGCAGGAGCTATTATTCTCAATACTTGACAATAGCTTTGCGCAAAGCCGAATAATGGATCGCCACTACAGTCAATTTATAGCGAAAGACAGCTACACTGCTGGCTTCGCTATTAAACTATTGCATAAGGATGTTCAGCTAGCGAAAGAAATGGCTGCTGAACATCATATCAGCATACCGCTCGGAGAAGAAATCTTTCATATTTTGAGTGCCGCGGAAGCGAGTGGGCTGGCGGACAAAGATATGTCGGCAATTTATGTGCATCATAAAAATAATCAGTTACTACACCATAAAGGAGAATAATAGGATGAAAATATTCGCTTGTTTTTTACCTATGCTCGATCATGAGAAGAGCACAGCATACCGTCAGGAACATTTGGATTACTTGGAGAGCCAGCGTAGTGCGGGTCGCATCATTGCCAATGGCCGATTTGTAGATGGATGGGGCGGACTCGTTATTTATAAAGCTGCGACGATGGAGGAAGCTGTAAGCTACGCTGAGAATGATCCGTATATAATCAAGCAGGCAAGAACCTATGACATTCATGAGTGGGATATGGTTTCTACAGTACTCCAGCAATGATATAAAAATATATATTAAATAGAAGAGACCAAGCGCTGAAACTGGCAACTGTCCAGGGTTTCATCGGCTTGGTCTCTTTCTCTAAAATATAAGAAAGTATAAGTTTTTCCCTATTAATCAATTTTTTAGTTGACTATGCTTATTAAGAAATTGATTCCAACCTGTTTCTTATATTTCATCGGTAAACGCGCCTGTCCCAAGGACGGAGATCCGTTTATCCTTGTTATTTCGCTGACTGCGGCTCCTTGTCTGCTTGATCCTCGACGCGGAATTCAGGCGGAATCCGGCCAGCGACACCTGTATCGATAGCAGCCTCGACTACCGCATTGCGTACTCTCTCTACTACCTTATCATTAAATATGCTTGGCACGATATAATGCTCATTCAATTCTTCCGGACTGATGGTAGAAGCAATGGCTCTGGCAGCGGCTATCTTCATCGTTTCGTTAATATGCGATGCTCTGCAATCAAGCGCTCCGCGGAATATGCCCGGAAAGCAAAGCACATTATTAATTTGATTCGGAAAATCGCTCCTGCCTGTTGCCAATACGCGCACATATGGTTCAGCTGCATCAGGATCAATCTCCGGCTCAGGATTAGCCATAGCGAATACGATCGGATCAGCAGCCATTTTTTTCACATCCTCCACTTTCAGCACACCGGGGCCAGATACGCCAATAAATACGTCAGCATCTGCTATAACCTCGCTTAAAGAGCCATGAAGCTGATGAGGATTTGTCTTGCCGGCAATACGGTCAAGCGTAGGATGATGGTAAGGAGTACCGGGCACTAGGGCGCCGCAGCGGTCCACGGCAATAAGCTGCTTCACGCCGGCAGCAAGCAGCATTTCAATACAAGCGGCCCCGGCTGCGCCGACTCCGCATACGATAACCTTTATGTCGGCGATCGATTTGCGCACAAGATGGAGGGCATTTAAAAGGCCTGCCAGTATAACGACTGCCGTGCCGTGCTGGTCGTCATGAAAGACAGGAATATTAAGCTCCTCCTGCAGCCTTCTCTCGATCTCGAAGCAGCGCGGGGAACTGATATCCTCCAGGTTAATGCCTCCAAATGTCGGCGAAATAGCTTTTACAATTTGTACGATTTCATCAGTATCCTTTGATTGCAGACAGATTGGGAATGCATCAATATCGGCAAATTGCTTAAACAGCATAGCCTTTCCTTCCATAACAGGCAGAGCGGCTTCTGGTCCAATATCGCCAAGGCCGAGCACGGCAGTACCATCTGATACTACAGCCACAGTGTTTCGTTTTATCGTAAGTGAAAAGGCCTTGCTTGGATCTTCATGAATAGCCGTGCTTATTCGAGCAACGCCAGGTGTGTATACTCTTGAAAGATCATCGCGGTTTTTAATAGGAGCTTTAGGCGTTACTTGTATTTTTCCGCCCAAATGGGCAAGGAAGGTGCTGTCGGACATATGAATAATCGATGATCCAGGCAGTCCGCGAATCGTATCCATAATCGTTTGATGTGCATTTACGTTGAGCTGAACGGTAATATCAAGTATAGTTACCTGCTTGCCTGCTTGAAAGACGTCAACGGCATGAATGTCGCCTCCCGCCTTATTAATTGCCGTTGCTAATTCCCCGAACGTAAGCTTACTTTTGTCCAATTCTACCCGAAAAATAACTGCAGTATGAATTGCCATAGACCCCACTCCATTCTGTTAAGAAAACTAGTGCTAAATTAGTTTGTTCATCATAATGAACGATGTTCATTATAATGTGTTACTAATATATTCCTATACAAATGAAGGGATGTCAATGGGGAACATAAAAAAAGATCAACTAGGAATGGTTACATACCTGGTTGATCTTACTATTTTAAATTATATAATGGACGCTAATTGACTGGCAAGCTGGAGCATCTCTTTTGCCGCTTGTTCTTTTTTCGTTTCCCAGTGATGAATAGGGATCGAACAGCTTACAGCAGCAGCGGCTTCGCCATTTAATTTTTTAATAGGTGCCGCAATACAGCCGAAGCCCATTACGACCTCTTGAATGTCAGTGGCATAGCCTGTCTGTCTGACCTTTTCAATATCTATAAATAGGCTTTTAGCGGAGTCAATCGTATAATCGGTATATTTACGAAACGGCTCAGCGGGAAGCAGCTGATCAATTTGATCGTTGCTTCTCGTCGAAAGGATAGCCTTGCCTAGTCCCGTAGCATACGCGGGAAGGCGAACACCGGGTCCGGATACCATCTGTACAGGCGCAGGCGCTTCTACCTTGGACAAGTAAAGAACCTCGTTGCCATCAAGCTCTGCGAGCTGGATGCATTCCTGCAGCCGCTGCATAACTGGTCTTGCAAAGCGTTGAAATTCTTCAATTATCGTATACTGCCTGAAGTAAGCATTGCCAAAGCTGCCCATAGCTGGTCCAAGCGCATACGTATCGCTGCGATCACGAATAATCCAATTCAATCTCTCCAGTGATTGCAGTAAAGAAAAGAGTGTGCTCTTGCTTATATTCAAATGGCGGGAAAGCTCAGACAGCTTCCACTTTAGCGGCTCTTCAGCTAACAGCTGCAATACCGCATTTGCTCGTTCCAGCGCGGGCACATTATATTTGGGCTCCATATCATCACATCCAAAGTTCACAATAATCAATTAATCTCGATCTTAGCATGATCGGCAGAAGGCAGTCAATTGGCATCGCTCAATCATTGCAAAGCTCCTTCACTTTTGAGATAGCGCTCGCGAAATTGCTTGGGAGAACAATCGTTGTATTTGCGAAAGCGGTCATAAAAGTGACCGATATTGGACAAGCCGACTGAATCAGCAATTTCCGCTATGCTGGCATCCGAAGTAAGCAGCTGCTGCTCTGATTTTTTGATGCGCTTGAAGGCGATATAGTCGGTAAAGGACATGCCAATCGCTTTTTTGAACGTTTTAATAAAGTACGTATAGCTCATATTGACGGCTTGAGCTGCTTTATTGACGGATAGCTTGCTTGCCAGATTTTCATCAATGTATGCAAGTGCAGGCTGCAACCGCCCAATGAGCTGGTTATGATCATAATTAAGCTCCTTCCGAGCGTCATTGCGCAGCAGCAGGAGCAGCAGATTTTTAACCATAGCGGATACAGCCAGCTCATAGCCTAACTGGGCTTGGTTCATTTCTGCATAAATAGAACGAATGAACTCAGCGGCATTTTTTCGCACGTTTTCGTTTTGTCGAAAAATATAATTTAAAGAGCTGAGCGGACGAATAACTTCCGTAAAATGATGCATCAGGTTAACTGTGCTGGAATCCCAATATTGATTGAGCTGAATTTGCAGGACGATCTGGCTTAAATTATCCTTCGCCTGAATTGTCATATGCGGCTCCGATGAACCAAACAGAACGATATCACCCGGTTCGAGCAGCAGCTCATCATCTTTGTAAAAGGCCAGCTGCGCGCCATTTTGTATGAGCAGAAATTCGATCTCAGGATGATAGTGCCAAGTGAATTGGTGCTTGATTTTTTGATCGCTTTTTTGAAGTGCCTGATTTATAAAGTCCGGCTTGGCAGGTGAATCGATTTGCCAGACGCGAAGTGCGAGAAACGGGTTCTGATAAATAACATTTTCGTAGCGCATGTTATTAAGCATGGATGGACTCCTTCGCCATGGGTAGATTAAGTATTACTACTATAATAACAGAATACCGTAATAAAAGAGTGGAAAAAGCAATCGCATATTGCAAACGCTTCTATTACAATGAAGGAAATATCACTTAGTCATAAGGATGTGTGAACTGTGTCAAAAAAATTGCATGTTACGATTTGGAATGAATATCATCATGAGCGTCACAATGAAAAGGTTGCTTCCGTTTACCCTAATGGAATTCACGCTGTTATCGCTGAAGGATTAGAAAGTGCAACGAAGGTTCGTACAGCTACACTTGAGGAGCCGGAGCATGGCTTGACCGAGGAAGTACTGAATGATACAGATGTATTGATCTGGTGGGGACATGTTGCTCATAATGAGGTTTCTGATGAAATTGTAGAGCGCGTGCAGAAGCGTGTATGGCAAGGTATGGGCTTAATTGTGCTGCATTCCGGCCACTTTTCAAAAATTTTCAAAAAATTGATGGGTACTTCCTGTGATCTAAAATGGCGTGAAGCTAATGAGAAGGAACGCATTTGGATCGTAAATCCTGGTCATCCGATCGCTGATGGCATTGGCGAATATATTGAGCTTCCGCATGAAGAAATGTATGGCGAGCATTTTGATATTCCGCAGCCGGACGAGCTTGTAATGGTAAGCTGGTTCGAGGGCGGAGAAGTATTCCGCAGCGGCTGCTGCTATACGAGAGGAAATGGTAAAGTATTCTATTTCCGTCCTGGACATGAAACTTATCCGACTTATTATAATCCGCAAATCCGCAAGGTTATCGATAATGCTGTAAAGTGGGCAGCGCCGGTAGACCGCGAGTACCCGCGTTACGGCAATGCTAAGCCGCTAGAAGCGATTAAAGGGCTGGATGCCGATGTTTAAGGTTGGAGTAGTCGGGACAGGCAATATATTTAAACAGGCGCATTTGCCAGGCTGGCTTAGCAGTAAAGATGTCGAAATTATTGCTTTGTGCGATGCTTTTCGTGATTCGGCTGTGGCAGTGGCAAAGGATTTTCCTGATGCTAAAGTTTATGATGATTATAATGAGCTGCTGGACAATCCGGCAATTGATATTGTCGGGATCAGCACGCCAAATATTTTCCATTCCGAAATAGCGATTGCTGCGCTGCGCAAGGGAAAGCATGTATTTTGCGAGAAGCCGGATGCGATCAATCCGCTTGAAGCTCAGAAAATGGCTGATGCTGCTGCCGAATCGGGCAAGCTGCTTATGACGATGCGCAATAACCGCTTCAGTGCAGAAGCACAGTTTATGAAGCGGCTTATGGATAAAGGCGAGCTGGGCGAAATGTATATGGGGCGCTGCGGCTGGATTCGCCGGCGCGGCATTCCTGGACGCGGAGGCTGGTTTACAACAAAAGAGCTGTCAGGAGGCGGGCCGCTGATCGATCTCGGCGTCCATATGATCGATATGGCGATGTATCTTGGCGGCAGTCTAAAGCCAGTTACGGTGTCGGGCTCTACGTATCGCAAGTTTGCCGATCAGCCAGATGCATCAGGCCAGATACCGAGCGGCACCTTCGATGTAGAGGATTTGGCGGCTGGCTTTATCCGTTTTGACAATGGTGCTTCATTGCAAATTGAATTTAGCTGGGCTTCCAATATAGCTGTCGAGCAGAAGTTTTTGGAGTGGAGAGGCACAAAAGGCGGCTTTTCTCTTATTAATGATAAGCTGAATATTTTTACAGAGAAGGAAGGCGCCCTTATCGATGAGCAGCCATCCTTCGCAGCTGCGAAAATCCCGCAGCATACTGCTAATATCCAGCATTTTATCGCTTGTGTGCTAGGCAAAGAACAGCCAATTATTACGCCTGAGCAAGGTGTGGATATGATTAAAATTTTAAGCGCGATTTATGAATCTGCCGATCGCGGCAAAGAGATTCGACTATAGCTTGATGAAGAAGAAGAGCGAGCTTGGGATGCAATCCCGAGGCTCGCTCTTCATTGTTTAAAATATAGGAACAGGTTTTCACTAAATACCTGTTCCTATATTTCATCGGTAACTTTCTAAAGGACGGCGGAGCTGTTTATCCTTGTTGAGATGCTGGCTTTACATGCTCAGAGCATTGCTTCACAAACGGATGCGGCTGATCAATAAAAAGATATAGTTGCTCTACCTCTTGCGTCACGCCAAAAATTTTAACTACTCTAGTTTTTTGCTTAAGCCGAATAAGCACATTGCCCTCAAAGCCGATGGGGATAAAAGAGGCTTTCATTTGCTGTTTGTCTGGAGCTTTGTAAGGAACAGCTTCAATTGAAGCGATATTGCTCCAAGCCAGTTCTGCTGCGAGCTGAACACCGTAGCGTAAAACAAGGCCGCGTTCAGATACAATCGCTGGATTTAATTTCATCGCGCGATAATCGCTAATCAGCAGTATGATGAAGTAGAGGTTGCCTACAGATAACATCCAGGCTGCTGGATGCGACCAATTCATAACTAATATATGAATAATGATTCCTTCAAATAGAAGTATTTTTGAAAACGCAAGCACGGCAATGAACCAGCCGGATTCTTTATGGTAGCTGTATGCCGAGGTGCCGGGCTCTTGGTATGGCTTTTTGCCCCAAGACAGAAAAGCGTAATAGATCATGCTGCACTCATGCTGCAGGAAAGCGGCTATCTTTTGATTCGAAATACTTGTACGAATACTTTTCTTTAAAGCTTCCAGCGGATGAACGCCGTTTGGAAGGTTTCGCCTGGCAGCTCGATAAGCTGCGGTGAGCTTATAAAAGCTGTAGCTGAGCAGCAGCAATTCCAGTGGAATAATGACAAATTTAAGTATAGTCAGCAAATCATGGCTGCTTGCTGGAAGGTAGAAATGCAAAGCGGCGAGCCCAAGCAGCATAAACGGAATGACTGCGACAATTTTTTTGCTAATCCTGCGATAAATCGCAAAGTAAAGCAGCAGCGGAAGCGCTACTGTGAAATCCAGCGCGATGCCTATCGTTAAAGCTTGCTCGTTTTCTTGAAACAGTGAGGATTGCACGACCCATTGATCAAAGAGAGCTATTAATAATATTACGGCAATAAGGCTAAAGGTGACCGCTCGATTTGGTTTGCTTATTTTATTAACGATAGCCATGCACGCCCTTTCTTAAACAACTTATGCTTGTTATCTAATATAAACTATAAAGGATTGCGAATTGTATTCCAACAAGGATTTGTAAACAATGGTAAAAAAGCAATCTTTGTTTGACAAAATTATGTCTAGCCTGCAAAATCGGTGCTATCGATTGTTTATTTTGAATGAGAAAACAATTATGGATAAGGAGAATGGACATGCATGTACTCGTTGTTGACGATGAGGTCATCATTCGTAACGGGATTAAACATATGATATCAACCTACAGGAAGCCTTTCAGCAGCATTAGGCTGGCTGAGAACGGTGAGCAAGCGCTTCAATTTATTGCAGATGCGGCACCGCAGCTCGTTATTACCGATATTCGGATGCCCAAAATGGATGGGCTCGAGCTTTGCAAGCAGCTGTACGAGAAATACCCGTATATAACGATCGTTGTTATTTCTGGCTTTGCTGAATTCGAATATGCGCAAAAATGCATGAGCTATGGCGTGAAAAACTATTTGCTTAAGCCTGTCATTAAGCAGGATATGCATGAGCTGCTGGACAAGCTGTTAGTTGAGCTGGAAAAGGGAGTCGTAGAGCCGACGCAGGTCAAGCGGTGGATGGATGAAATTGTGGAGCAGATTTGGCAGCTGCAGCTGGATACGGCAACTGGCAGCATTGACGGCTGGCTGGATTACTGTACGGCAAAAACGGGGACACCCGGACAGTTGAAAATACTGCTTTCGGATTTTTATGCTGGCGTTATCGAGCAGCTGCAAGTAAAAGGACATCAATCGTCGCTAATTGAGGCAGCGCTTACAGGCGGCAGCTTTGATCAGCTTAGAGGCAGCTTTCAGCGCAGCTTGCTGGAGCTGGCAAAAGAAATTATGCAGCGCAGAGGCGGCTATAAAGACGTGATGGATGAGGCGAGAGAATATATTGAGCAGCATTTGTCCCGTGAAGTGACGCTGGAGGAGGTGGCCCAGCATGTCGGGCTTACGCCTAATTATTTCAGCATGTATTTCAAGAAAACGATGGGGGTAACGTTCATTCATTACCGGATGAACAAGCGGATGGAGCTTGCTGAGCAGCTGCTTGCCCAGCCGCATTACCGCATTGTCGATATTGCGCATGAGGTCGGTTATGAGGATTATTCACATTTTGCCAAAACCTTCCGAAAAGTAAAAGGCTTGTCGCCTACCGAATATCGCGCGAGATTGGGGATCAAATAGATGGCAAGAAAAAGCAGACGGAAAACGCTTTTTAAACGTCTTTATTTATTTTTTACCGTCATTATTGTCATTCCCTTATTAGTACTGGGCTTATTTACGTATAACGGCGTATCAGAGAAGCTTCGCCATCAAGCTGAGACAAATATGGCTCAGGTTGTCAATGTGGCGACCACCCACTTGGAGCAGTATATTCGAAGCTATGAGAATTCTACCCTGTCGCTGCTTACGAATTTGGACATAAAAGAATATTTGGATGTGAGCCGCGAGCTGAATTATGAATATTATTACTACTCCTCGCGAATTAAGGAGTTTGCTTTGGATCCGATTATGATCAGGCATCCGGAAGTAAGCGCGCTGTATGTTGTCGGTCAAGACGGCCGCGTTGTAGCCGCAAATGCAGGCGCTTCCATTGACTTCACCAATGATTATGTTGAGCAATACATTGTGAAATTATTTGAGACGATGCCTGATAACAGCCAGCTCGTGCTGCTGAACAACAGCATTGTTTCCTCCAAGCAGGGACAAACGATAACGCTTGCCAGAAAAATCAGAGGCTTGCGCTCCATGGATTATAAAGGGATTTTGGCGATGGAGGTGCGCAGCGAGGATCTTTCTACGCTGTGGGAAGGCATTGAGCTGGGACCAAGAGGCTATTTCGTTATTGAGGATCGCGATGCCAAAATTGTCTATCATACAGATGCTTCAAAAATAGGCACCCAGCTGCCTGAGCTGCATCAAAAGGAGCTGCCCGTTAATCGCGTCATGTCTTACATTAGCGAGGTAGAAGGAGAGGAGCGCTTTATGATCGGGCGCCATTCCTCGTACACCAATTGGAATTTGCAGCTTTCAATTCCGATGGACGAGCTGCGCGCGCCGATTATCGGCATTCGTTCGGATATGATCTGGATCGGGGCAGCGGCGCTTATTATAGCGCTATTGCTTGCCTATCGCTTCAGCCAGTCGATTACAAGGCCGATTCAAAAGCTGCGCAAAGGGATGAAGCAGACGGAGAAGGGAGATTGGACTACTATTCCGCAGCAAGGCCGCAAGGATGAAATTGACGAGCTTGTACTGAGCTATAACTCGATGGTGCACAAGTTGTCCGATTTGCTGGAGCAAATTTATGAGGCCGAAAACACGAAGCGGGAAGCGGAGCTGGAGCGGCAGAAGGCGGAGCTGCAAGCACTGCAGCTGCAAATCAATCCTCATTTTTTATATAACACACTTGAGACGATTGTCTGCTTCCCGGCTGTCCAGGATTCAGACGAAGTATCGGAAATCGTAAAAAATATGGCCTATATGCTGCGCTATGCTGTCCAAACGAGTCTTGAAGAGATTACAGTAGCCAATGAGCTTAAGCATGTGCTGAGCTATATGACGATTTTGAAGCATCGGCACGGCAAGGAATTTGAAATCGAGGTAGAAATACCGCCAGATTATTTGCTGGAGAAGATGGTGCGGCTTACGATGCAGCCGCTGATCGAAAATGTGTTTCAGCATGCGTTTTTTGAAGGAATTGAAGAGCAGCACCGCATTATGATTTCGGCCCGCGTAACTGAGAATGAGTTTATCGTTTCTGTGCAGGATAATGGCTGCGGCATGAGCGAGGAGCAGCTTGTGAAGCTGCGCAGTAGACTGGAGACGAAAAAGCTGACTGAAGTGAAGGAGGGCAAAGGCGGCATCGGCGTGCTGAATGTGCATCGGCGCATTCAGTTAGTGTTCGGTGAAGCCTACGGCCTGCAAATAGATAGCGAGCTTAATAAAGGCACGACGATCAGCATGCATATGCCAAAATCGTAAAAGAAACCATAGCAACAAATATGAGCCCATCGCTGAATGCAGCTTCTGCGTGTACGATTACAGTACAAAAAGACGTAAGGAGATGAACCCTATGGCCAAATCAAGTCAGTCAGAAGCCGGCCGCATTCAATTTCGGAACAGGCAGGAGCGATGGGCTTTTTTAAAAAAATATAAAGCGCTCTACTTCCTGTCGATTCCGGGCATTATTTACTTTGTTCTGTTCAAATACGTTCCTTTAGCGGGATCCTTTATGGCATTTCAGGATTACAACATTTTCAAAGGCTATTTTGGCAGTGATTTTGTCGGGCTGGATCAGTTCCGCCGCATGTTCACCTACCCTGACTTTTTAAGAATTTTAAAAAATACACTTTTAATCGGATTATATAGCCTTGGTTTTTCTTTCCCGATACCGATTATGCTCGCCTTGCTGCTGAACGAAATCCGCAAGGCGCTATTCAAGAGAACATTGCAAACCGTTATTTATATGCCGCATTTTTTATCCTGGGTAGTAATCGGCGGTATTGCGATTGAAATTTTGTCGCCGCGCAACGGTTTTGTCAACAATATTATTGAATTGTTCGGCTTTGAACCTATTTATTTTATGGGTGAGGAGTCCTATATACGGACGATTCTCGTATCTTCTGGCATTTGGCGCGATGCAGGCTGGGGAACGATTATTTATTTGGCCGCGCTTTCTGGTATTAATCCCGATCTGTATGAGGCAGCCGAGATGGATGGCGCTAATCGCTGGAAGCAGACGCTTGCGATTACGATTCCGGCCATTATGCCGACGATTACGATTTTATTTTTGCTCAACATTGGTAATTTCCTTGATTTTGGCTTTGAACGGGTATCCGTATTTCTCAATACGCTCAACTCTGGCAAAGGTGAAATACTCGATACGTATATTTATACGGTCGGCTTGCTAGATCGCCAGTACAGCTATACAACGGCCATCGGCTTGTTCAAGTCAGTGGTAGGGCTTGTCCTTATTGTCATCGGTAATACGGTAAGTAAAAAATTAACCGGCGACGGGTTATATTAAGGAGGAGACGACATGATTAGAATAAGTAAAGGCCAGCGCGTATTCAGCGTATTCAATTATTTTTTCCTTACGATACTCGGTCTAAGCATGCTGCTGCCGATTTTGCACGTACTGGCACAATCGTTGAGCAGCAATGAAGCGATCAGCGGCGGCAGAGTCTTCTTCTGGCCGGTGGAAATGACTTTCACGAATTATAAGGCAGTTATGGGCGAGACGCTTATGTGGCGCTCCTTCGGCATCAGCGTATACATTACGGCAGTGGGCACATTAATTAACCTAGCTATGACGGCATCGTTAGCCTACCCGCTTTCCAGAGCGGAATACATTTATCGCAAGCCTGTCCTGCTTATGGTGCTTATTACATTAATATTTTCAGCGCCGCTCATCCCGAATTATTTGCTTATTAAAGAGCTCGGAATGCTTGACACCTTATGGTCGCTTATGATTCCAGGCGCGATCAGCGCGTTTAATTTGTTCGTTATGCGTTCCTTCTTTATGGGCTTGCCGACAGAGCTTATCGATGCGTCCAGAATCGACGGCTGCGGTGAGATGAGAATACTGTGGAGCATTATATTGCCGCTGTCTAAGCCGGTTATGGCAACATTAGGTATTTTTTATGCGGTAGCACATTGGAACAGCTATGCCAGCGCACTTTACTATATTAACGACCGCTTGCAATATCCGCTTCAGGTTCGCCTTCGCGAATTTATTATTACCGACAGCTCATCCATTTCTGCCCCTGCCGAGGACCTGCTGGTCAGCTCGCCTGAAGGCATCAAAATGGCTGTAGTTATGGTGGCGACGATTCCGATTATGCTTATCTATCCATTTTTGCAAAAGCATTTTATGAAAGGCATGCTTATCGGATCCGTAAAATCTTAACACAACGAACCGTAAAAAAAACCATTGCACCATAGATAAGCCCATATCCATTTAAAACAGCAGCATGCTAAAGTGGGATACAAGCAGTGAGGGAGCTCATCATTGCAACTAATGAAAACGTTGTTATACAAAAAAGAGAGGGGAACGTCGAATGAAAAAGTCGATTATGAGCCTGGTATGCATCGTTTTGCTTACCAGCATGCTGGCAGCTTGCGGCTCAAAGAATGAAAACACGCCGCCTGCTACGAACACAGGCAATAATTCCAGCTCAAGCAATCCATCTGAGGCGCCAGCAGCGCCAACCAAGTTTTCTATTGCAAGAGGTACTCTTGCGCTTAAAGCAGTCGAATCCGTAACTGATATTAACAAAGACAAATGGGTGCTGGAGCTTGAGAAGCGTACAAACACCGATATGGATATCCAGCTGCTTCCGCACAAGGATTTCAAACAAAAAGTATCGTTGATGTTTGCTGGAGGAGAGCTTCCTGATGTGCTGGTTGCTTATCAATCGATGACTCCTGCAAGCAAGGATATGAGAGGCGCAGTTGATGCAGGCATTTTTATGCCGCTTGACGATTTGCTCAAATCGCACGGCCAGAACCTGCTGAAAGTCATTCCTCAAGCAGCATGGGATGAAGTAACCTACAACGGAAAAATTTACTCGATCCCGCAATACTTGACGGTTCAATCCCGCCGCGCAACGTTTGTACGTTCTGATTTGCTTGAAAAGGCAAACGTTACTGCTCCAAAAACAATTGATGAGTTGCTGCCGGTTTTAAGAGAGCTTAAAAAGATTGGCGTTGAACAGCCATTCGCTTTCCGTGAGAACTTCAAATATGCAGATTTTATTCTAGGCGCTTATGATGTTCTTCCTTACAGCACCATGTATGAAAAACAAGGCGACGAAATCGTGCCTAAGTTTTTCAACAGTGAAAACATGATGAAGGCTTTGGAAATTTACAAAACGATGTATGATGAAGGACTAATGGCAAAAGACTTTGCTACAATTACAGGCGCAATGTGGACAAAGAGTCGTGAAGCAGGCAATGTAGGCTTCTACAATGCTAACGCCAACACTTGGGGCTCCTACGAAACGACGCTGAACAACTCTGTACCGGATGCCAAGCTGGAGATGATTCCATCGCCAGTAGGTCCAGATGGCAGAGGCGGCCAAATGTTGTACCAAACTACGCTCGAGCAGGCTTACCTGAATGCGAAGCTTGATCAAGCAAAAGCAGAAGCGATTGTAAAATATTTTGATTACATGGTAACAGAAGAATCAGCAGAATTTTTCAACTACGGCATTGAAGGCGAAGACTACACAAAAGCAGATGGCAAAATCAATTATGAAGTGCCGACTGAGGAAGCAGCAAGAGATTCTGAGATTCGCCGTGACTGGCTGCGCGTCATTAAAGATGGCGGCTTCAACAGCGAGAAGCTGCCGCTCGAAAATCGCGGACCCGAAATGCTGACAGCGTTCGAAACATTGCTTCCTAACGAAGGGCGCGGCGGTATTTCTTTTGATCCAGAGCTTGACAGCTACACGCAATTCCCGGACCTGGCTCCAAAATTTGATGAGCCGTCCAAGTTTATTCTTGATTATATGGTCAAAATGATTTATGGCAAGGAACCGATTTCGGATTGGCCGAAAGTGATTGAAGAGTGGAGAAAGAGCGGCGGCAACGAAATTATTAAAGAAGCGACTGCCCGCTACAATAATAAGCAAGGCATTTATATCGGACCGGATGCTAAAGTAGAGTAATAACATATCAAAAGAAGGGCACCTGTTCGGGTGCTCTTCTTGGCATAAAGGAGAACGTATGTATGCATAAAAAGAGATTGATAGACGGCTGGCAGCACTATACCGGCGGACTTGGCGGAGTATGGGAAGTATGGAGAGCGGATAAGCTGAACAATCATTACAATGTGCCATGGCATCAGGTGCAGCTGCCGCACAGCTATAACGGGCTTGATGTGATGGACCCCGACAGTACGTATTATCAAGGAGAAGGCTGGTACCGCACGAGGCTGTCGCTGCAAAACCCTTATCCAGAAGGCAGAACGCTGCTTCATTTTGAAGGAGCGGGACAAAAAACGGACGTTTACGTATACACAGAAAAAATAGCGTCCCATTTGGGCGGTTATGATGAGTTTACGGTAGATATAACAGAAGCTGCTGCTGGCAATCAATTGGAACGCTACGAAGGACAGGTGCCTTTAGCGATATGCTGCAACAATAGCCGCGATCTTGAAACTATCCCGTCAGATGCGAACGATTTTCATGCCTATGGCGGCGTTTATCGTTATTTGAATCTCGTATATGTGCCGGCTGTTTCTATCGAAGATATGCATATTGCAGCACAATGCCATGGATTGGCCGAAGGAGGCGAAAAAGGCAGCCTTGATGTTCAGCTATCGTTGTATGCTCCGCAATTTGCAAATGAAAACATAGCAATAGATATTATAGTAAAAGCGCCTGATCAGAACATTGCCGCTTCTGTCCACTGGGAAGGCAAGCAGTGGGAAGGGATGAAATCGATCGCTCAAATTGAGCTCGATGAGATTATGAGATGGTCCACCGAGCAGCCTCGTTTATACGAAGTAGAGGTTAGACTGGCTAGCCAATACGGCGAGACAGCGAGAACTGTGCGGACCGGTTTTAGAACGTTTGAATTTGTGAAAAAAGGACCATTTCTACTAAACGGAGAACGTCTGCTGCTTCAGGGCACGCATCGCCATGAAGACTTTGCAGGTGTTGGCCCGGCCATGACGGAAGCTATGATTACAGAGGAAATGCGCGTCATAAAAGAGATGGGCGTTAATTTTATTCGGCTTGGGCACTACCAGCAGTCGCGTATTGTGCTTGAATTATGTGATGAGCTTGGCATTCTTGTGTGGGAGGAAATTCCCTGGAGCCGAGGAGGACTAGGCGGAGAAGGCTATCGCCAGCAATGCATAGATATGCTGCGCGCCATGATTACGCAGCATCGCAATCACCCGTCCGTAATTTTATGGGGCCTTGGCAACGAGAACGATTGGGAATGCGACTTTGATTACTTCGACCAGGAAGACATTCGCCGATTTATGAAGAGGCTGCATGATCTGTCTCATGAAATCGATCCGACAAGAAAAACGGTAATACGGCGCTGTGATTTCTGCAAAGATATTGTAGATGTATACTCGCCTTCTATATGGGCGGGCTGGTATAGAGGGATATACACTGATTACGAGAACAGCTGCAAGCAGGCAGCAGACGAGGTCAACTCCTTCTTCCATGCGGAATGGGGCGCAGATAATGTAGCAAGACGCCATGTCGAGGAGCCGTATACGGGTTTTCAAATGATTGACAGTGGGGGCGGCTCGACCGACGAAAGAGATGGCGATTATTTGCTGACTGGCGGAGAGCCGCGCGTATCGCGCGATGGCGACTGGTCGGAAACGTACTTTTGCGACATGATTGACTGGTATTTGAGCGCACAGCAGCGCATGGACTGGATGACAGGTGCCGCTCAGTGGGCTTTCAAAGATTTTGCGACGCCTGTAAGACCGGATTCTCCTATTCCGTATTTGAATATGAAAGGCGTTGTGGAGCGCGATTTGACCAAAAAGGAAGCCTATTATGTATTCCAATCGTACTGGTCGAAGCGTTTAATGGCTCGCATTTATGGTCATTCCATGTCCGTTCGATACGGGCAGGAAGGACAGGCGAGGACGGTTAAAGTATATTCCAATGCGGCTACTGTTGAGCTGTTTTGCAATGGTGTAAGCTTAGGCAAAAGAAACCGCAATAGCGAAGATTTCCCTGCTGCCGGCTTGCGTTGGGAGGTTAATTTCCAGCCTGGAGAAAATGTATTGAAGGCCGTTGCAGAAAGAGATGGCCAAATAGTTAGCGATGAGCTTTCGTTCGTATATCAGACGGAAAGCTGGGGCAAGCCGGTACAGCTGCAGCTGGAAATCGAGCGGGTATCAGCGGATCGCCATGTCGTTTATGTGAAGGCTTATGATGAGCATGGCGTATTCTGCCCGGTTGCAGCCAATTTTATCCGATTTAGCGCAGCGGGTGACGGCAAGCTGATTGATAATCTAGGCACTGTCGGCGGCTCGCGTCTAGTGCAGCTGGCAAGCGGCCGCGCAAGCATCGCAGTCGAGCCCGGGGGTGCGCCCGGCGCGTACATTCCGGTCGAGCACTTTTTTACTGCAGGAGGACCTGCGATAACTGCTAGAGAGCAGGACACGAGAAAACAGCTTCGGACTACAATTGTAAGTGCAGCATGTGAAGGCATGGAAACGGCTTTTGTAACGATAAAAGAGCAGCTGTAACCAGTTTCATTGTATAGTAGTAGTAGTAGTAGATTACCATTATTAGGAGAGGCGTCGATTTTTAGTGGTCAACACCATTAGATGCCTTAGTTGGAGGGAATGCATATGATGAATTTAAAAGCTGATTTTAAAGAGCCGTTCCGTATGCTGGATCAGAAGGTTCAGCAAATGATGAAGCTAATAGGCGACAAATCGCCCCATGTAGCTGGAGCAGATGGAAAGTATGATGATATGCGGCTCGATTGGTGGACGTCGGGCTTTTGGCCAGGAATTTTGTGGATTATGCATGAAATGACAGGCAATGAGGCCTATAAGACAGCGGCATGGCGCTGGGACGAGCTGCTAGAGCAAAAGATGATGCAGCCAAATAACTTCCATCATGATGTTGGATTCCAGTTCATGCCTACTGCGGTTATAAAGCATAAGCTGACAGGAGATGAGGATGCGCTGCGCCGCGGTTTGTTTGCAGCTAATTTTTTGGCAGGCAGATATAATATAGCCGGACGCTTCCTAAGAGCCTGGAATCAGGAGAAGCTTGGCTGGTCAATTGTGGATTCATCTATGAATCTATCGATTTTGTTCTGGGCCGCGGAGCAGACAGGCGATCCAAGGTTTACTCATATCGCCAAGGCGCATGCCGATACTGTAGTGGAACGTTTTATTCGCGAGGATGGGTCAGTTAATCATATTGTCAGCTTTGATCCGCAAACTGGCGAGCATATCGGCTCGCTGGGAGGCCAAGGAGCGGGTCCGGATTCCGGCTGGAGCAGAGGCGCTGCATGGGCTCTATATGGCATGGCCAGCACATATCGGATTACGAACGAAATCAAATACTTACGAGCCGCACAGCGGGTTGCGCACTATTTTATAGCTAATTTGCCTGAGGATTCCGTTCCGCATTGGGATTTTCGCGCAGCAGCGGATCTTGGCGAGGAGCCGCGCGACACATCAGCGGGCGCTTGCGCCGCTTCGGGCATGCTGGATTTAGCTGATTTGCTGCCAAAGGTAGAGGGGGCTATATATAGAAGAACAGCTGAGCGAATTCTGTTGTCGCTTCATCGCAATTATGCGACCTGGAACATGCCAGAGCATGAAGCGATATTGCTGCATGCCACAGGGCATAAGCCGGCAGATCAGAACGTAGACGTATCACTTATTTATGGCGATTACTTCTTTGTCGAAGCCATTGCGAAGCTTAATGGTTGGAAGAATCGTATCTTCTAATTCATTTTTGCATAGCTACAAATCGTAAAAAACAGCAGCTGCCTGACGTTAATGGTCGGGGGCTGCTGTTTTTGATAACAAATAGTCCAAATCTGATCGCAGTGATATCCGTTTCTATTTTTCTCCACCTACAGTTAATCAAGGCGCTCACAAGGGAATTAAGACGATAGCGTTACAGCTTGTAGTCGCTACTCTAATGTATTATGCTCATTTATAATGAAGAGAAAGTTTAAGGGAGGCAGTGGAATGAATAGAGAAAAGGCTGCTGAAATCATTAGAGAAGGCAAACGCATTGTATTTTTTGGAGGAGCAGGTACCTCGACGGAGAGCGGTATTCCCGATTTTCGTTCCAGCACCGGGCTATACGCAGAGCAAAAGCAAAAGTATTCGCCAGAGCAGCTGCTCAGCCATTCTTTTTTTATGGATCATCCGCAAGAGTTTTACACTTTTTATAAGCAGAAAATGATTCATGCAGCAGCGAAGCCGAATCGAGCGCATTTGGCGCTTGCCGAGCTTGAAAAGCGCGGTGCACTGCACGCGATTGTGACGCAAAATATTGACGGCTTGCATCAAATGGCGGGCAGCAGCAAGGTTTTTGAGCTGCACGGCACTGTTCATCGCAACTATTGCATGCAGTGCGGACAATCGCACAGTCTTGCGGAGGTTATGCAGTCAGCTTCCCTCATTCCTTATTGCGTATGCGGAGGTATCGTCAGGCCGGATGTCGTGCTTTATGAAGAAGGGCTGGATATAGACATCGTCAATGGCGCGATTGCTACGATTGAACAAGCGGATGTGCTCATCGTTGCAGGTACGTCGCTGACAGTTCAGCCGGCTGCAGGCCTCGTGCAATATTATCGCGGAGATAAGCTTTTGCTTATTAATAAAACCGCTACCTCATATGATCATTTGGCGCGCTATACCATTCGTGACAGCATAGCCGATGTGATGCATGAGGCCGTGTTTGCCAATTAAGCTAAATACAAACGATACGGAACGGTGAGAAAAACAACTATATAAAATCTAACGAAGCTTGACGGCCTGATTATGCCAAAAAAGCCAAATTTGAAAATCTAACGAAGCTGAGCGGCTTTATTTGGGGGAAAAGGTGCTTCGAATGATCGTTTGTTCACAGATAACGTTTGTCAGATTCCTTAAGAATTCAATTTGGCTGTATTCAGAGAAATAGCTCTTCTCTACTCCGTTAGAATTTGATCGAGTTAAGATATTTTGTTCGCAAGAATCGACAGACTCTCTAGCCGGTCAGTCGTTCCGCTATTTCGTCTAAAATCGTAGTTTTGAGGTGGTAAAGTGACAGACGTTCCGCTATTGATGCATAAATCGTGGATAAAGCCCCGTTTAGAGCTGAATAGCGGAATGTGTGTCCGCGAAATAAAAAAAATGACGGTTTTAGGGCAAATAACGGAACGAGTGACCATGAAATTCATTGTGAGCAACTATTCGCTACTATTCGCAACTAAGCAGGTTGTAGTAAGCCTTATTAGTCAAAATCCCAGCATAAATACACCAAAGTTCATACATAAACGCTTCTCACAACCGCTATATATTCGAAACTCCCGTTTTTTGCTAAATAAAGCCCCTCACAACCGTCCCAGTATTCTAAAACTGGCACCAAGAACACGCAGCGCTTCTCCGGGCTCCTCTCTCGACGTATATACTCATGCATCAATAAATGAGGAGCTTGTCTATGACTCTTTTGGCTGTTGCTGCATAGGATGTAGCAATAGCTGTATGGGAGGGGAAGCATATGAATAGACGAAGGATGTTAATTATTTCATATGTATGTTATGTGTTGTTTATAATCGTGATGATTGCCAGCATTATTTACAACCGATAACGCTTGAAGCTAGAGCTGCATGAGCAGCTATGGAGCCGTAATTATAAGAATTTGCTTGCATGAGCTTAAAGTATGGTACCATATTAATTGGTCATTGCTTGCATAAGCTTATGTATGGATCTGAAGCGGTACTTGCAGCTATGGAGCCGCCTTATATGACATTTTTTTGCATAAGCTTACGGTATTCTTTTGGAACGATGCCTTTTGTTGCTTTGAAGACGCGAGCGAAGGTTGGATAGGAGCCGTAGCCGACTTCAAGCGCAATTTCAGCTACGCTCATTTCTGTGGAAGCAAGCAAGCTGCAGGCATGTCTCATTCTAAGGTCATGTAAAAAATGGACAAAGCTTTGCCCGGTAGTTTCCTTGATGACCTCGCTAATTCTCGATAGGCTCATTGCAAATTTTACAGCAAGATCAGATAAAGCAAGCGGTTCCTGATAATGCTGATGGATGTAATAAATAATTGGCCATACAGAAGCTTTGTGCAGCTGCGCGGAAGGTGCGGCGACTGCGCGGGTTTCTTTTTTTTGCCTTATACGGTCAAAGCTGATTAATATTCCGGTTAGTTGCGCTTGCATCAGACTAAGCTTCCATGGCTTTTCGCTAATATATTCCTCATGCAATTCTTGAACTAGCTGCAGCATTTTGTAGTGTTGATTCTCTTCCAGCTGAAGGTGAGAAGGGAGAGGCGACATGTCCATGAGCGCCATTAACCCTCCGTCTTTATGAGGATTCATCAGCAAATTCATACTGAAATTGCAATTATACAGGACAAGCTTGCTCCCGGGTTCCGTAAAAATTTCATGTATTTGATAGGGCAGCACAAAGGTAAACGTACCGGCAGTCATTTTGTGCGGCACACCATTGATCGTTTCCACGCCCTCGCCTTCGATTACATACGAAAATTCCAGAAAATCATGCCGATGAGCTCTGTATCCGTGTTCAAGCTGATTAAGGCTAATATGAAGCGGACAAGTGCTGTCCATATTGGGATAGGATTTTAGATAGTCCGGAAAATAAGTCATTTGGCTCCTCCGAAATTTTGAGATATTTTTCGAAAATAGAAAGCGCATTTATTTTACTTTTATTTTACCATAAAGAGCAGCGGCACTAGCAATGCGACAAACAATAAACATTCGAATGGAGGAATGTTCGTGGCTAACGAATCTAAGGTGAAAATCGGTATTATTGGCGCTGGCAATATTGGCAGCGTTCACGCGAATGAATTTTCGAAGCTTTCTGATTTGTGTGAAATAACGGCTATAACAGATGCGTTTCTTCCTCTGGCCCAGCAAAGAGCTGTACAGTATGGCATTGCGGGCGTAGCCGAGTCTCCAGAGCAATTAATTGAGCGAAGCGATGTTGATGCAGTCATCATTGGCGTTCCCAATCAATTTCATGCTCCGCTTGCGATAAAGGCGCTTCAAGCCGGCAAGCATGTATTGCTTGAAAAGCCGATGGGGATCAACAGCGAGGCAGCGCGAGATATTTTGAGAGCGAGCAATCAGTCAGACCGGGTCGTTATGGTCGGACACCAGATGCGCTGGGAAGCTGTGCCGATGCAAATTAAGGAACAAGCAGACCGAGGCGAGCTTGGACAAATATATACAGCAAAGGCTGGCTGGTTCCGCAGAAAGGGCATTCCGGGCTGGGGAACATGGTTTACGCGCTCGGATCAGTCTGGAGGCGGCCCGCTCATCGATATCGGCGTACATATGCTCGATCTTGCGTTATATTTGATGGGCAATCCGAAGCCTGTTACTGTTTTCGGCTCCACTTACGCACAATTCGGTCCTAAGCGCAAAGGAATCGGCACTTGGGGCAAGCCGGATTGGAACGGCAAGTATGATGTTGAAGATTTGGCAACTGCGCTTATTAAAATGGAGGATGGCAGCAGCTTGACGCTGGAGGTAAGCTGGGCTGTTCATATGGATACAGATAACAAGCCTTTTATTCACTTGATGGGAACGGACGGAGGGGCAAGCTATAGCGGCTCATCCGGCAAGCTGCTCACTGAGAAATTCGACCGGCCGATTGAGTCGCTGCTGCAGGCGCCTGAGCAGGATGAAGGAGAGCGGGCCCGTCTAAGCCGTCATTTCCTAACCTGTATCCGGGAAGGAAAGCAGCCGATTACTTCGGCATTGTCAGGCTATATAAATAATCTTGTGCTAGATGCGATTTATGAGTCATCACGCACGGGGCATGAAGTGAAACTTAATTTAGATATTTAATGAAGGGAGGAGAGGGAAACATGTTAAGAGGGCTATCGAGCGCTGGACTGGGCGCATTGAAAAACAGCCGGCAGCTTGTTGAGCTGGCAGCTGCAAACGGATTTCAATCCGTAGATTTGGATGCCTTTGCATTTGTACAAGAGCTGGGCGT
This sequence comes from Paenibacillus sp. GXUN7292, assembly GCF_050864975.1. Lineage (NCBI taxonomy): Bacteria > Bacillati > Bacillota > Bacilli > Caryophanales > Paenibacillaceae > Paenibacillus > Paenibacillus sp. GXUN7292. The sequence goes on from NZ_JBOZWO010000001.1 coordinate 166,621, forward strand.
GGAAGAAGCGAGCAAGCTGTTGACGGAGCATAAGCTTGTTATTGGCTCCATCGGGCTTCCTGTGGAGTGGCGCCAAACGGAGGAAAAGTTTCAGCAAGGGTTGACGAAGCTGGCGGAGCATGCGGCTGCAGCAGCGGCTCTAGGCTGCACGAGATGCTGCACGTATATATTGCCAGCTACTGATTACAAGGCGGCTCATTTCATGGCGCTTGCCACAAGAAGACTGAAGCTGTGCGCGCAGCTGCTAGGGGCATATGGCATTCGTTTAGGGTTGGAATTTGTCGGACCGCATCATTTGCGTACTTTATGGGCGAACCCGTTTATTTGGACGCTGGAGGAGACTTTGGATTGGATTGGTGCCATTGGCGAGCCGAATGTAGGGCTGCTGCTCGATGCTTATCATTGGTATACGAATGAGTTGTCAGCTGCTGATATCGAGGCGCTGCGTGCTGATCAAATCGTTCATGTGCATATCAATGATGCTCCTGCTCTTCCCATTGACGAGGTGCTTGATAATGGGAGGTTGTATCCTGGTGAAGGGGTAATCGATTTGGCAGGCTTTTTGCAGGCGCTTGTGAAAATTGGTTATGATGGCTGCATTACACAGGAAGTACTAACCGCAGAGCAGCCTAAGGACAGTCCGGAACAGCTTGCGCAGCGTTCCAAAGCAGCCTTTGATCGCGTTTTTGCCAAAGCTGGGATTTAATAATAAATGAAGAAGCTGAAAGAAAATCATTCCATGTGATTTTCTTTCAGCTTCTTTCTTTTATTGGCATAATGCATCTCATTTTAACAAATAATGAAGGAAGCAAAGCAAGCATAATTTTGGACTGTACGAAAGGAGTAATAAGTGTGAGTGTAAAATCAAGCAACGGCAACAGATTTAAAGATATGTCGATGTCGCCAAAGGAATATAAGCAGTTTGCAAAAACAAAAGAGCCGCCAAGATCAATCTTTGCCAATTGCTTAAAGGCGTTTCTAATCGGCGGAGCTATATGTATGGTGGGTCAGGCGATTCAGGAAATGTTTATGTATTTTTTCGGCATGGACCGCGAAACGGCAAGCAATCCAACAGTTGCAGTGTTAATACTGATATCCGTTATATTGACAAGCTTAGGCGTTTATGACAAGCTGGCCCAATTTGCCGGTGCTGGCTCGGCCGTCCCCGTAACCGGCTTTGCCAATTCGATGTGTTCTGCGGCGCTGGAGCACCGCAGTGAAGGGCTTGTGCTTGGCGTAGGCGCGAATATGTTTAAATTAGCGGGCTCAGTTATTGTTTTTGGTACAGTAGCAGCTTTCTTCGTCGGTATTGTGTACATGATATTCGGCTTAGGAGGTCACCATTAAATGAACAAGGGAAATCAAACCTGGTTTTTCAAAAAAAAACCGGTCATTATCGGCGTAGCGACGGTCGTTGGACCCGATGAGGGTGAAGGCCCGATCGCAGAAGATTTTGATTTGGTTCATCCGGATTTGGATATGGGTCAAAAAAGCTGGGAAAAGGCTGAGCGTATGCTTATGGAGCAGGCATCCCAATTTGCAATTCAAAATGCCAATATTCAAGCCGAGCAGCTTGAGTATTATGTCGGCGGAGATTTGATGAATCAGATCACGAGCACTACTTTTGCCACTAGATCGCTGGGAACGCCTTATTTAGGTGTTTTTGGCGCCTGCTCCACATCGATGGAATCGCTCGCCCTGGCATCACTACTTATCGACAGCGGCGCAGCGCAGTATGTAATGGCAGGAACGTGCAGCCATAATTGCACCGCCGAGAAGCAATTCCGTTATCCGACTGAGTATGGCTCACAAAAGCCGCCGACAGCACAGTACACGGTAACCGGAGCAGGCGCAGCTGTCTTGGCCGCGGAAGGGAAAGGGCCTGTCATTGAATGCGCGACAATCGGTAAAATCGTGGATTTAGGCATCACCGACCCGTTCAATATGGGAGCAGCGATGGCACCTGCAGCGGTCGATACGATTAAAGCGCATTTCAACGATACAGGAAGATCGCCCAAAAATTATGATTTGATAGTAACAGGCGATTTGGCGGGCGTAGGATTGCCGATTGCAAGAGATTTGCTGCTTAAGTCTAATGTGCCGATGAATGAGACGGAATTCAATGACTGCGGCTTAATTGTGTATGATGTTGAAAAGCAGAAGGTGCAAGCAGGAGGAAGCGGCTGCGCTTGCTCCGCGGTCGTTACCTTTGGCCATTTGCTTAAAAAAATGGCCAAAGGGCAGTACAAGCGCATTTTAGTTGTTGCTACAGGAGCCTTGCTGTCGCCTTTATCTTTTCAGCAAGGTGAAACGATCCCATGTATTGCGCATGCGGTCGCTATTTCAGCAGGAGGAGAATAAGCTATGATTTATTTTTGGGCATTTGTTGTCGGTGGTGGTATTTGTGTGCTTGGACAGCTCATGTTCGATGTGCTGAAGCTTACGCCGGCGCATACGATGGCAACGCTGGTCGTGCTTGGCGCCATAGTCGACGGACTGTATTTGTATGAGCCGCTAGTCGAGTTTGCCGGAGCCGGAGCTACGGTGCCGATTACAAGCTTCGGCAACGCGCTTGTACACGGCGCATTATCAGAGCTTGAGAGCGTTGGCTGGATTGGCGTTTTGTCCGGCATATTTAAAATAACGAGCTCAGGCATATCGGCAGCTGTAATATTTGCTTTTCTTGCAGCATTATTTGTAAGACCGAAAGGCTAAAAACGTTTAATCAAATATTTTTAAAAAAGCTGGAGAATCCTGTGGGATTCTCCAATTTTTTTTGGAATGAGCAGAAATGTTAATATTGCTGTTATAATGATGCTATAATCTAGCAAACTCTAGTATTTTTCGGGAGGGAATGGAATGGAAATTCGTACTGTTGATCGCCATGTATGCTCGATGATGCTTCATAATTTGGAAGCTTGTATTCTCGGAAAACGAGAGCAAATAGAAAGATTATTAATCGCTGTTATTGCAGGCGGACATGTTCTGATAGAGGATGTCCCGGGAACGGGAAAAACACAGCTTGTCAAAGCGTTGGCCAAAACAATCGGCGGGCAATTCCGCAGGGTTCAGTGCAATCCCGATTTGCTGCCGACAGATATAACAGGTGTGTCCATCTATCATCCTCGTCATGAACAGTTTCAATTTCGCCCAGGTCCGATTATGACGAATATATTATTAGCGGATGAAATTAATAGAGCTACAACGAAGACGCAGTCAGCCTTGCTGGAGGCGATGGAGGAGGCGCATGTTACTGTTGACGGCGAAACCTATCATTTGCCGCAGCCTTTCGTGCTGCTGGCAACGCAAAATCCGATTGAGTTTGAAGGCACCTATTCTTTGCCTGAAGCTCAGCTTGACCGATTTATGATGCGGCTGACGCTCGGTTATCCAAGCAAGGAGGATGAGCATCAGATGATTGTAGCCTCGAGCAAGGCTCCATCCGAGCATATTCAAGCGGTTATCGATATCGAGGATATGCTGTATATTCAGGAGCAGGCTCAACAGATTCATATCGATAGCGCTGTTGCCACTTATATTCTTTCTATTATAAGTGCTACGAGAGAGCATGAAAATGTGGTGCTCGGGGCAAGTCCTAGAGCGACGATTGCACTTGCTAAAGCTGCCAGAGCGAGAGCGTTTCTGCATGAGCGCGACTATGTAACGCCTGATGATGTAAAGGAATTGGCGCCGTACGTTATTGCGCACCGCCTGCTGCTTCAGATGGAAGCGAAGATGAGGGGGATCAATGCGCAGCGCGTTGTGGACGATATTTTGCAATCGACAAAAGTTCCAGTAAGACTGGAGAATTAAATGATGGTTAAATCAATCAATGCGAAGCTGAGATGGATGTATATGGCGGCTATTTATGGAATCAGCCTGCTGTATGTAATGTTTCAAGGCGGGAAAACAGCGTTTATGCTATTTATTATATTGAATTTGCTGCTTTTATACTTATTGCTCGGCCACTTTAGCGGTATTTATAGAGTGCGTGGCAAGCGAATGGTTAAAGTGGAAGGGGACGAGGTCAGGGAGCCGTATATTCGTGCAGGCACCCAGCTGGAGCTTGAGCTGCACATTACAATTCCAGGCTATTACCCGCTTACTTATGTTATCGTACGCGATTATTTGAAGAGGCACGATGGGCAGCTGCTTATGTTCGAGGATTCCTTTTTGCCAACCTGGCGAAAAGGGGGACGGATTGCCTACAAAAGCCCGCAGCTAAAAAGAGGCGGCTATACTTTCCAAAAGACAGAATGTCTGACTTACGATGTGTTTGGATTGTTTGAGCATAAAGGATCGTTTGAAAGCGGAACTGAGATAGCGGTACAACCGCAAACGGTATATTTAAGAAGCTGGGACAGCTTGTTTAAGTCGCAGCAAGGGTTGTATGCACACGCAGCCGCCTCGCGCTCCGCGAAGGAGACGACGCAGCTTAACGGCATCCGTGAGTATTTGCCGGGCGACCGTTTATCACGCGTGCATTGGAATGCGACTGCCAAAACAGGCGAATGGAAATCCAAAGCTTTTGAAAAGGAATCGCTGCCCCGCATGATCGTCATATTGGATTGCAGCAAGGAAAGCTACTCGAGCAGCGGCGACGACTTTGAGCTTGCCGTATCTGCCGCAGCCTCTTTGCTCGAAAGCGGCCTGCGTTCCAATACGGCCATGGGTTTGCTTACGACCGGACATGAGACCGCTTGGTTTAATCCGCGTGCCGACGCCTGGCAGAAGGCTGCGGTGCTGAAGCATTTGACTTTTGCTGAACCGAGCGGTTTGCAGACGTTGCTGGAAGCAGTTAAGCATTCCGAGGCTTTGCTGGACAAGGGCGGAGTTGTCATTGTTGTTTCGGCAAGCCCGTTAGTGAAGCTGTTGCCCGTGCTTGACTGGCTGCAGCGTCGCGAGCTGCATCCGCATTTGATACGGACTGGCGCTGCAGAGCCTGGAATCGAATTCCGCCGCGAGCAATCTATTAAGTGGCCGATCTATTCGATTCATGAGCTTCATGAGCTGCCCGCGGTGCTGGAAGGGGGAGGCAGGCGATGAATAGCAAACGAAATGCGTGGTATGAAAAGCTGGTCTCTGTCTTGATAGCTTGTATAATAATGAGCACTTTATCAATATTTGAAGCCTATTGGTGGGAAGAAACGTTCTCGATTGCCTATTTTACGATCGGTACCGCACTTGTAATCCAGTTGGTGCTGCCATGGCGTTGGCTGAAGACGAAGCTTTTTTTGCAGTGGCTTGCCGCAGCAGCTGTAACTGTCGTTAAAGTGCCGGAAGTGCTTCACTGGAGCAAGCAGGAAAGCTGGGCGGTTACGTTCGAAATGCTGATGAACGAGCTTGTTAAGCTCTATCCTTTTATTTGGATAAGCCTTGCTGTTCTAGTTATTTATCAAATGCTTTTGTATTGGTCGACGACTAGAATTCGAATTTTTGGAACAATCGGCACCAGCCTAATTATTTTAACAATCGTAGATTCCTTTACCCCTTACTGGTTATGGGATAATGTAGCGGTTGTTGTGCTGCTTAGCCTGATTTGGCTGGCTGCCTATCATCTTCATACCTTGCAGAAGGAGCATCCTCACAGCTGGAAGGTGCTGCTGGAATATCCGCTTTATGTCGTGCTGCCCATGCTGCTTGTATTGAGTATTATTATGCTGACAGGTATCAGCATGCCGGCAACGGCGCCTCTCTTGAAGGACCCATATACAATGTGGAAGCATGCCAAGGGCGAGCGAGTAAATATTAATCTGGGAGAAAAAAATAATGCTGCAAATAACGGATTGAAGTCAAATTTGTCAGCGAGCTCAGGCTACAGCCGGGATGATAGCAGTCTTGGCGGCGGCTTTCAGTATGATTATTCTCCTGTCATGACGGTTACTACTAATAGGAAAAGCTATTGGAGGGGAGAAACGAAAAGCTTCTATGACGGCAAAGGCTGGATGATTGAGGATTCTGCTGATTACAAACGTTTGCTGAGCCGGACGAAAGCTGTCGGCAGCAATGGCGAAATAGACGAGCAGCGTCCGCGCCCCCATGCGCAAACGAATGAAATTGTGCAAACTGTATCGATGGCCAGAGATGTAGATTATCCTGTATTGTTTGCAGCTGCGCCAGTTACAAAGGTTATTTCGATTGGAGCGGATGATGCGGAGCTGTATGAACATTTAAGTTGGTCGCCAGGTCTTTGGGAGCTGCGCTGGAATGATCAGACGCCGCAATCCTTTCCTTCGACTTATACCGTAGTTTCCGAAGAGATCATATTGGACGAGGAAGCTTTGAGAACGGTGGACGCGCACATTCAAGAGAAAGATCTAAACGATATTTATTTGCAGCTTCCGGATGATTTGCCGGAAAGAGTAAAGCAGTTGGCCGAGGAAATTACGGCAGAAGCGGCTAATGACTATGATAAAGCCCGGATGCTGGAGCAATATTTACGGCTTCATTACACGTACTCCAGTACACCTGACAGCAGCAAGCTGACCGGTCAATCCACAGATTTCGTCGATCAATTTTTATTTGAGCTGTATGAAGGCTATTGCGATTACTTTTCGACAGCAATGGTAGTCATGGCCCGCACGCTTGACATGCCTGCCAGATGGGTAAAAGGATTTGCACCAGGCTATTTGCCAGCCTCTGCGTCAGCCAATGGCTGGATGGATTCTGAAGCTGTAGTCACAGATCCGGCAGGAGCCGGCACCTATACCGTTCGCAACAGTGATGCGCATTCCTGGCTGGAAATCTATTTTGACGGCTATGGCTGGATTGCATTTGAGCCGACCGCCGGTTTCTCTTTTCCTTACGCCATGCCGCTTCAAGAGGAGACGGACATACAACAGCCTGAAGTGCCGGAGGAGAAGGATGAGCCTGCTGCTCCAGAAATGAGTGAGAATACGACTGAAAAAACAGCTTCTCTCATCCCGTTGCTTCTATTAATTATAGTGCCGGTTATAGGGCTGCTGTTCGCTCTGCTTTATCGCAAAAAGCTAATAGACTGGTGGACGGCTTATCGTTATAAGTCCATCGGTAATAATGAAAGAATTATAATGGAAGCCAATAAGCTGCTTCGCCAATGCGCGAGACAAGGACTGCTAAGGTCAGAGCATGAGACGATGCGCGAGGCTGTGCTGCGCTGGCTGGATGAAGGGAAGTATAAGTCCGCCAAACAGCCGCTCCTGCAATTGCTGGATTTATTTGAACAAGCGAGATACAGCGGCAAGCAGGCTAGCGCTGAGCAGCTGCAGGTTGTGCAGCGCTGCGCGGAGGAAGTAAAGCATATCATTGCCGAGGCCAAAAAAGATAAAGGATAAAGGTTATTTGTCATTATAAGAAGCTATAAGTTTTTTCTACAAACTTGTTCTTATAATTCGTCAGTAAACATGCCTTTTCAAAGGTCGGCGAAGCCGTTTATCCTTGTTTGCAACGAATTTGGTTTGTGTGGTATAGTTTCGTAAGATAGCAGGGAGAAAGAAGAGGGATTACGGCTATGCTCGAAAGATTAGTACCGAAGCTGCGTGTCAATTCGGTATATGATATCGATTTGGAAAAGTTGTATGCGCAAGGAATTAGGGGGATCATTACCGATTTAGATAATACACTTGTAGGCGCCAAGGTTGCTCTTGCAACGCCAGAGCTTGCAGCTTGGCTGAAAACGGTTGAGGAGAAAGGCATTCGAGTCGTTATTGTTTCCAATAACAATGCGGATCGGGTAGGCGGCTTCTCAACCCCGCTCAGCCTGCCGTTTGTCTATTCCGCGCGCAAGCCGTCTAGGCGTGCGTTCAAGCAGGCGCTTGATCTGCTCCGCTTAAAGCCTGAGCAGACGGTTATGATAGGCGACCAGATGCTCACTGACGTGCTTGGCGGCAATCGTATGGGATTGTACACCGTTCTGGTTGCTCCTATTTCGCCTGCAGATGAAGGAGTAATGACCCGTGTTAACCGAAAAATTGAACGGATTGCGCTCGTTAGGCTGCGCAAGCGGGGCCTATGGCATGAGGAGGAACAAAAGTGAGTAAGGATCAAGCAAATATGGAGGCTCTGTCCTGCTCTGGCTGCGGCGTCAAGCTGCAAACAGAGCGCAGCGAGCTGCCAGGCTATTTGCCGCAAAATGCAATGCAGCGGGAGCCGGTTATATGCCAGCGCTGCTTTAGAATTAAACATTATAATGAAGCATCAACCGTTGCCATAGACCAGGATGATTTTTTGCGCCTGTTAGGAAAAATCGGCGAAACGGACAGCCTTGTCGTACATATCGTAGACTTATACGATTTTGAAGGAAGTCTTATTTCGGGATTGCAGCGCTTTGTCGGCAACAATCCTGTTTTGCTTGTCGTCAACAAGATCGATTTGCTGCCTAAATCAATCAATGCCAACCGGATTCGCAATTGGGTGCAGCAGCAGGCCAAGCTGCAAGGAATTCGTACGGTTGATGTTGTGCTGTGCAGCGCTAAGCGCAATATGGGCATGGAGCATGTGCTCACTGCTCTTGAGAAGCATCGCGAGGGACGGGATGTATATATCGTCGGTGCGACAAATGTGGGCAAATCTACATTAATTAATCGCATTATCCGCGATTACAGCGATTTGGATAATGAGCTTACGACCTCGCGTTATCCGGGCACAACGCTTGATGCCATTAAAATTCCGCTGGATGATGGAAGATTTATTATCGATACGCCTGGTATTGTTTATTCCAGCCGGCTGACAGAGGCAGTGCCGCGCAGCTTCCTTGGCTCATTGCTGCCAGATAAGCCGATCAAGCCGCTTGTTTATCAGTTGAATGAAAAACAAACGTTATTTATCGGCAGCATCGTTCGTTTTGATTTTGTAGAAGGAGAACGACAATCCTTTACCCTCTATATTTCCAATAGCTTGAATGTTCACCGTACAAAGCTGGAACGCGCGGATCAGCTGTATGAGGAGCACCGCGGAGAGCTGCTCGGCACACCTTCATTAGAGGAGCTTGCAGAAATACCGCCATGGACAAGGCATTCGTTGCGCGTTGCGCGCGGAGCCAAGCAGGACGTATTTATAGCAGGGCTTGGCTGGATTCATATTAACAGCACCGAAGGGGCATTGCTGGATGTTTATGCGCCTAAAGGAATAAAGGTTATGCTTCGTAATGCTATGATTTAAGCGACAGCTCGAGACTGTCGTTTTATTGCGGTAACAATTGTATATACCATGAATCGACAATCTCAGCTTGCTGCTTGCATGAAGGGGGAAAATTTGTGGCAAGAGAGAGTTTTCAGCATGTCATTGATAGTAACACCACTTTATATGGGGTTATCGGCGATCCTATACGCCATTCTAAATCGCCTATTATGATGAATCGCGCTTTTTGCGAAACAGGCGTTAATGGTGTATATACAGCGTTTCATATTACTGATCAGACTCTCCCCGCGTTTATCGCTGGTGTTAGAGCGATGAATATTCGCGGCGTCAATGTGACGATTCCGCACAAGCTGCAGGTTATGGAGCTGCTGGATCATATCGATGAAGGAGCCGCGGCACTTGGAGCCGTCAACACGGTCGTCAATGACAACGGGATTTTGACGGGCTATAACACAGACGGGATAGGCTATGTTCGTTCGCTTAAGGAAGAAGCAATTGCGAGTCTGGCCGGCAAGCGGATCGTCGTTATTGGAGCGGGCGGCGCTGCCCGCGGCATTATCTACGCGCTGCTGCAAGAGCAGCCTGCTCAAATAACGGTTGTCAATCGCACTGTCGAAAAGGCTGAGCAGCTCGCTGCTGCACTTGGAGGCTACGCCAAGAACGGGGCTGCCGTGCTTGACGCTCGCTCGACAGATTCGCTGCAGGCGCTGTGCGGCGAAGCGGAGCTTGTTATTAATACAACCTCTGTAGGCATGTTTCCGAATGTTGATGCTTCCCCGCTCGATGCTTCCTGGCTGCAGCCGGGGGCAGTGGCGAGCGATCTTATTTATAATCCGCTGCAAACGAAGTTTTTGCTCGATGCGAAGCAGCGCGGCTGCATCACGCACGGCGGATTAGGCATGTTTATTAACCAAGGCGCTTACGCATTTGAATATTGGACAGGCAAGCCGGCCCCTGTAGCTGCTATGCGCGAGATCGTGCTGGCCTCACTTCAAGCCTAACGCGTAGTATAGAAACGCACTAATATAGAGATAACTGTGATGAAAGAAGGAATAGCAGCATGCTAACAGGTAAACAAAAGCGATATTTGCGCTCGATGGCTCATCATCTGCAGCCCATTTTCCAAGTAGGAAAAGGAGGCACGAATGATCATCTTGTGCGGCATATTTCAGAGGCGCTTGAGGTTAGGGAGTTAATAAAGATATCGGTGCTCAACAATTGCATGGACGATCCGAAGGAAATTGCAGTTGAGGTAGCGGATGCCGCAGGCGCTGAGCTTGTGCAGGTAATTGGGAAAACAATCGTTCTGTATAAGGAATCGACTGATCATAAAAAAATCGAACTGCCAAGGTAAGGAGCGCTCGCTATGAAAGCAATCGGCATTATGGGGGGCGCGTTTGACCCAATCCATATTGGCCATTTGATCGCAGCAGAAAGTGCTCGCGAGGCTTGCAAGCTGGATGAGGTTTGGTTCATTCCGACGTTCGGCTCTCCGCTTAAGGCGAATCGTCCTGGAGCAGAAGGGCATCATCGATTAGCGATGGTGGAAGCGGCCATATCCGGCAACTCCGCCTTCAGAGCGATTGATATGGAGCTTGCCAGAGGGGGGACCAGCTACTCGATTGATACGGCAGCGGAGCTGTTGCGCCAGTATCCCGCCTATAGCTTCTCTTATATTATCGGCTCAGATCGGATTAATGATTTGCCCCAATGGCATCGGGTAGAGGAGCTTGCAGCTATCGTTTCCTTTATTGGATTAGAGCGTCCGTCCGACGCGCCTCGTCTTGAGCAGCTGTCTCCCCGGTTGAAAGAAAGGCTGCAGATGGTGCAGATGCCTGCTATCGGCTTGTCTTCAACAGCGCTGCGAGATAAGCTTTCTGCAGGCCAATCCGTTAGGTACGAGATTCCTGCTGAGGTTGAGGCTTATATAAGGAGGCACGATTTGTATGGATCGGTTGCAGCTGATTAATACGGTGAAGCAAGAAATGCCCCAGCGCAGATGGCTGCATACGGAAGGCGTTATGCAAACGGCGATCGAGCTTGCGCGGCGCTTTGGCGGCGACCCCGAAAAGGCCGAGCTGGCGGCAATTGTGCATGATACTGCAAAGTACTGGGCAGTTGACCGTATGGAACGAATGATTCGCGAAAATAATTTAGATATACAAGTTTTGCAATATGAGAAGGAGCTATGGCATGCGCCAGTTGGAGCATGGGTAGCCGAGCATGTTTATGGGATCACTGATTCGGAGGTGCTCAATGCTGTTCGTTATCATACCTCCGGCAGGGCAGGCATGTCTTTGCTGGAGAAGATCGTATGGGTTGCAGATTATATTGAACCGGGGCGCAGCTTCCCGGGTGTCGAGCAGGTGCGTGCGATCAGTGAAACGGATTTGGATGGGGCGCTTCTGTCCGGCTTGATGAGGACGATTGATTTTTTGAAGGAAAAGGGTAAACAGATTTATCCGCTCACATTGGAAGCGAGAGATAGCTTACAGCAAGAAATTTTAGAGAGATAGGGCATAAGGAGGAAACAATTTGACAATTAAAGCGGAAGCATTGCTTTCCTTGGTTGTGAATGCGGCTGAGGATAAGAAAGCTCATGATGTGATTGCGTTGAATTTAAAAGAAATCTCGCTTGTCGCGGATTACTTTGTTATATGCAGCGGTAATTCAGATACCCAGGTTCAAGCTATAGCATCGGAGGTGCGCAAGCAGGCTGAGCAAAAGGGTGTTCGCATTCGCGGTATTGAAGGCATGGACACAGCGCGCTGGGTGCTTATTGATATGGGCGATGTCGTTGCTCATATTTTCCATCGCGAGGAACGCGAATTTTACAGCATTGAGCGCCTGTGGTCAGATGCGAAGGTTGTGGAATTCTCATGAGCTTAACAGCGGGCACTACAATTGTGCTTACCGTATCCAGAGAAGTGTCGCCTTACGGCTATTTCGTCACGGACGGAATTTCGGATGTGCTGCTGCCGTATACGGAATTGGTTGGCTCCAAGCCGAAGGTTAATGATGCTGTAGAAGTATTTATTTTTTATGATTCCGAGGACCGTATTGCGGCAACGATGCATAAGCCGCTTCTTCAGCTTGGCGAATTGGCCCGGCTGAAGGTGGCTGACGTGCATCCGCGCCTGGGCTGTTTCCTAGAAATGGGATTGGGCAGGCAGCTGCTTCTTCCGTTGTCGGAGCTGCCTGAGAAAATCGATTTTCGACCGCTTCCAGGCGATGAGGTTTTCGTCATCATGAAGCATGACAAAATGGGACGGCTAGTAGCGAAGCTTGCCTTTGAGGAAGAATTGTCACAGCTTGTTTTTCCGGCTCCTGACAGCTGGAAAAGTCAATGGGTGGAAGGCTGGGTAACAAAAACGCTGCAAATGGGCTCGTTCGTCATTCTAGACGGCGGAGTAGTCGGCTTCGGCGTATATGGACTTATACCTAGCCCGGAGCGTACGCGGCCGCTTAGACTGGGTGAGCGCGTGCGTGCGCGAATTACATTTATTCGCGAGGATGGCAGAGTCAATCTTTCGATGACGGAGCGTAAAGAAGTAGGAAGAGTACAGGATGCTGACCGCCTGCTGCAATTTCTTAAGGAACGTCCTGGCGGCAGCATGCCCTATTCGGATCAGACAGAAGCCGAAATTATAAAAAGCCGCTTCGGGATTAGCAAGGGTGCATTTAAGCGTGCGTTAGGAAAGCTGATGCGCGAAGGCGTTGTGACGCAAAAAGGAAGCTGGACTCATCTTGTGCAGCCTGCAGAGGATACCGGCAAAGATGGAGGCCAGGATCAGCAATGACACAATATTACGGCCATTTTGCAGCGGTCTATGATCGGTTGATGGAGGATATGCCGTATGCGGAATGGCTTGGCTTTGCACGGTCCGCCTGGAACAAGTACGGCATGCCGGAGACGATTGTCGACTTAGGCTGCGGAACGGGCAGTCTTTCTATTCCATTGTCCCGCTCGGGCTTTCATGTGTACGGGATCGATTTGTCATCGGACATGCTTACGGTTGCCCGCAGCAAATGGGACGAAACCCCTGCGCAGGCTGTAAGGCCCCGTGCAGGCTCGATCAGGTGGCTGCAGCAGGATATGAGGGAGTGGCAGCTTCAAGAGCCTGTGGACACCGTTATATCGTTCTGTGATTGCTTGAATTATTTGACGGAGGAAGCAGATGTCGAGGCAGCCTTTAGAGCGACCTTCCGCGGGCTTAAGGATGGGGGCACGTTTTTATTTGACGTGCATCCGCCCAAGCAGTTTGTTCGCTATGCAGAAGAGCAGCCTTTCGTATTGGACGAGCGGGACGTCGCTTATATTTGGACTTGCGATTTTGAAGAAAGCAAGCATTTGATCGAGCATCATTTGACGATCTTTGCCAAGGATGAGGGCTCGCGCTTCTCGCGTTTTGAGGAGATGCATATACAGCGCGCCTACGATCCCGAGTGGCTGAGGGCGGCGCTTCAGCGCGCCGGCTTTTCTAAAGTGGACAGCTATGCGGATTTCGAGCTCAAGCCAGCCAGCGCACAATCGGAGCGCTTGTTTTTTGTTGCTGTCAAGTAGAGTGTTTTATTAGAAAGTCGTTTGGAAACTCTAACGAATGCTGACACCGCTATTAGACCGAAAAAGCTTGTTATAAATTTGTAACGAACCGTAGCATGCTTATCAGCTATAAACAACTGCCTAAACGAGCATTTGTTCACAGATAGCGTCCCTGTGATGCGTTAGAATTTCAAAAAGTGCATTTTATGCGAAATAACGCCTTTAGGATTCGTTACAAAATGAAAGCTTCTCGAGCTCCGTTCTAAATTTGTTATCCAAGCTATTAGGCTGCAAGCTCTTTATTCTCTCAGCGCGTCTTTTAATCGGGTATTCATATTACTTAAAGGTTGCTGGCGTCTTGCCGCAGCCTTTAATTTTTTTTGCTCTTCTTCTAGCGCTGCAACTTTTTGCTCTAGCTGTTCTATATAGTCAATTAGTTCAGTAAGTGTATAACCGGCATCGGAAAATAATTTGGCAATCTTTTCGCGCAACTGTGCTGCAGAATCATTATTCATATAACTTCCTCCAAAAATATTTAAAATGATCATTAAAATGACACTACCCCATCATAGCTGTATCTGATAGAATAGTCGAGTACGTCTTTTTTTGAAAAAATGCGTTCGTTCACCGTCTATGAAATTATGACTTTTATTTGTCACCGGTTTTACAGGAAATTGAAATGCCGACTTTAAAAGGAGTAAAATGGACTCGTTTTTACCGTCTGTTTAACAAAATTTTTTAGCCTATTGACACTTTATAATCGCTTGTCCGGTGCGCAATTTGAGACATTTCTGCTGTCAAATATATGAAATTGCTGCTCGCTTCTCTTAAAAAATAGCTTGACAAATGAATATTTCAACTCTGGTAAAGCAACCATTTTTATCGTCAAATATGGATTGACTATATCTATATATTGAGGTACAATTCTATTCGTCAACTACATATTGACGAATACAACCTTTTTAGCAGTCTATTACTGGTAAGTCAGTACAGGCGCATTCGGCGCGAATTTAAGTCGGAAGCGCTTTTTGATTGCTGAAATTTACTAGAGGAGCGAGTATGCGATGCTAATTGTCTATGAATCGAAAACAGGCAATGTCAAGCGTTTCATTAACAAGCTGAATATGAGGGCAGTATCGGTCGATGAACAGAGTGAAATCAACGAGCCTTTTGTTCTCGTAACCTATACGACAGGCTTTGGACAAGTTCCAGAAAAGGTGAATCAATTTTTGGAGCGCAATTCCAAAAATTTGCGCGGTGTATCCGCCAGCGGTAACCGAAATTGGGGGACAGGCTTTGCAAAAAGCGCTGACCGGATTTCCGAGAAGTACCACGTACCTGTTATTTTAAAGTTTGAGCTTAGCGGCACGACACAGGATACGAAACATTTTGTCGAAAGGGTGCAAACCATTGAAGCATATTGAGCTGAATAATGAATTGATGCAGCGCGGAGACGACGGCTTCTACCAATTGGAGAAAGATAAGGAAGCTGTTGTCGCATTTATGGCAGAAGTAGATGAAAAAAGCGTTAAGTTCGAGTCATTGCGCCACAAGCTGGACTATTTAATTGATAATGACTACTACGATAATGTTTTCGACTCTTATACATATGAGCAGGTAGAGGCCGTATTTAACCTTACAACAAGCCATGATTTCCAGTTCCAGTCTTATATGGCAGCCTCCAAGTTTTATAAAGACTATGCTATGAAAACGAATGACAAGACGCAGTACTTGGAGCAGTATTCAGACCGTGTCGCAATCGTAGCGCTGCATTTGGGCGAAGGCAATTTCGAGCGCGCCATGCGCATAGCAGAAGCGATGATCGAGCAGCGCTTGCAGCCTGCAACGCCAACCTTCCTTAACGCGGGCAAAAGCCGCCGCGGCGAGATGGTATCCTGCTTCCTGCTTGAGATGGATGACTCTCTCAACTCTATTAACTATGTGCTTGGCACCTGCATGCAGCTTTCCAAAATCGGCGGAGGCGTAGCGGTAAACTTATCCAAGCTTCGCGGCCGCGGCGAGCCGATTAAAGGCGTAGAAGGCGCTGCAAAGGGCATTATGCCGGTTCTGAAGCTGATGGAGGATGCGTTCTCCTACGCAGACCAAATGGGACAGCGCAAAGGCTCAGGCGCTGGATACTACAATATTTTTGGCTGGGATATTATCGAGTTTCTTGATTGTAAAAAAATCAATGCCGATGAGAAGCTGCGCATTAAAACATTGTCTATCGGCTTAATTATTCCTAATAAATTTTACGAGCTTGCGGAACGCAATCAACCATTAGTCGTATTCGGACCGCATTCTGTATATCGTGCATACGGCAAGCATCTGGATGATATGGATATGGATGAAATGTATGAGGAACTGCTGGCTAATGACAAAGTAAAGAGAAAAACGGTCATGAGCGCTCGCGATATGCTTACAAAAATCGCTTCCATTCAGCTTGAATCCGGTTATCCGTATATTATGAACAAATCAAACGCCAACAGCATGCATGCGCTTAAGGATGTCGGCTCTATCAAAATGTCCAATCTTTGCACAGAAATATTCCAGCTGCAAGAGACTTCTGACATTAATGACTACGGCACAGATGACATTATCCGCCGCGACATAAGCTGTAATCTGGCATCTCTTAATATCGTTAATGTAATGGAGCATAAGAAGCTGAAGGAGTCCGTTCATGTAGGCATCGAGGCCCTTACAACGGTCAGCGATTTGTCCAAAATCGATAATGCGCCTGGTGTCCGCAAAGCGAATGAGGAGCTTCATTCTGTCGGATTGGGCGCGATGAACCTTAACGGTTATCTAGCCAAAAATAAAATTGCTTATGAGAGCAAGGAAGCCAGAGAATTTGCAGGCGTATTCTTTATGATGATGAACTATTATTCCTTGGAGCAAAGCATGCTGATCGCCAAGGAGCGCAACGCGACGTTCAAAGATTTTGACCGCTCTGAATATGCGAAGGGCACCTACTTTACACGCTATATTGAAACGGACTACCGACCTGTATCCGACCGCGTGAAGGAACTGTTTGAAGGCATGTACATTCCGGGGCCTGAGGATTGGGCAGCACTGAAGGAGCAAGTGCAAAAGCATGGCCTTTATCATGCGTATCGTCTTGCTATCGCGCCTACACAAAGCATTTCGTATATTCAAAATGCTACGTCAAGCGTCATGCCGATCGTTGAGCATATTGAAACAAGAACATATGCGAACTCAACGACCTACTATCCAATGCCATATTTGTCCCAAGATAACTTCTTCTATTACAAGTCTGCTTACAATATTGATCAGTTCAAGCTGATTGATATGATTGCAGAGATTGGACAGCATGTGGATCAAGGCATTTCGACTGTACTGCATGTTAATAGTAATGTTACTACTCGTGAATTGGCGCGTTTCTATGTTTATGCAGCCAAAAAAGGCTTGAAATCCCTTTACTATACGAGAACTAGAATTCTATCTGTTGAAGAATGTACGAGCTGCGCAGTATAATCTATCAATATAGTTGCATATGCAGCAAAAAAGGAGCTTGCCAATTATGAAAGCAGTAAACTGGAACCGTCCGGATGATGACTTTACGCTCACATTCTGGCAGCAGAATGTTATGCAATTTTGGACAGATGAAGAAATCCCACTGTCTGATGACAAGATGGACTGGCTTGCAATGTCAGAGGTAGAACGCCACACGTATAAGCATGTGCTTGGCGGGCTTACCCTTTTAGATACGATTCAGGGCGGCGTCGGCATGCCCAAAATTCTTGAATTTGTAGATGGCCTGCAGCGCAAGGCGGTGCTTGGCTTTATGTCCATGATGGAGCAAATTCACGCTAAATCATACAGCAGCATATTTACAACACTGGCATCGGTTGAGGAAATCGATAATATATTTAAATGGATTGAAACAAATGAGCAGCTGCAAAAGAAGGCAAAAATGATTACAGCATGCTATAATAGCATTACAGGTCCAAAAGAGCTGTACAAAGCGATGGCAGCATCTGTATTCCTCGAAAGCTACTTGTTCTACAGCGGCTTTTTCTACCCGCTATATTTGGCTGGTCAGGGCAAAATGACAAACAGCGGCGAGATTATCAATCTCATTTTGCGTGACGAGAGCATTCACGGCCTTTATGTAGGCGTGCTTGCACAAGAGCTTATGCAAACCTTTGAGCCAGAAGAACAGGAGCAGCTGCGCGCCGAGATTTTAGCGCTGCTGGAGGAGCTGCACGCGAATGAAGAGATTTATACAGAGCAGCTGTACAGCGATATCGGGCTGGCGGAAGAAGTAATGACTTATGTGCGCTATAATGCGAATAAAGCATTGATGAATCTTGGCTATGATCCTGTGTTTCCAGAGGAGCCAATCAACCCGATCGTATTTAACGGCATTAGTACGCACACGAAGCAGCATGACTTTTTCTCCAAAAAAGGAAACGGCTATATTCGTACGCTTAATGTTGAACCACTTACAGATGAAGATTTTGTGTTTGAGTTTTAAGAGCAGATGGCTTACCTTGGACTAAAATCAACAGTACTACTATAGATTACACAAAATCGCTCGCGCAATTGGCTTACAAACCATGCAAGAGCGATTTTTGGCGCTGAAAGGGAGTGAACCTTGATGAAATCAGTAGCAGTGAGAAAATTGGCCGAACGATTCTCGTTGGAGGTGCTTGCCGGCGAGAGCTGTCTTGACCGTCTTATAACAAAAGCCAGAGCGCATCGTCCTGGCTTGGAGTTTGTCGGTTATTTCGATTTTTTCCCGCAAGAGCATGTTCAGATTTTAGGGAAAAAAGAAATTAATTACTTGCACGCCTTAACAGAGGATGAACGAAATCACCATATAGGCAATATAGTAAAATACCATCCGCCCTGCTTTATCGTAACCTCTGAACAAGAGGGCCTCAAATATTTGAAAAAATATTGCGATGAGGAAGGCATTCCGCTGCTGCGTACAAAGCTGCGCACGACTCCTTTCATTGGCGCGCTCGACGCTTATTTGCTTAAGTCGCTAGCTCCTGAAATATCGATTCACGGTGTATGCCTCAATGTATCCGGCATTGGCATATTGCTGCGCGGCAAATCGGGAGTGGGCAAGAGCGAAACAGCGCATACGTTAATTCGCAGAGGCCATAGATTGGTTGCCGATGATATTGTTGTGCTTAGAAAGCTGAGCGATCAGACACTGCTCGGCAGCCATAATGAGACAACGAAGGAGTTCCTTGCGCTTCGCAGCGTTGGGCTCGTTAATGTAGTGCGCTTATATGGGCGTAAAGCCTTTCAGGATGAAACAAGAATTGTGCTTGACATAGAGCTGACCAAATGGAAGGATAA
This sequence comes from Paenibacillus sp. GXUN7292, assembly GCF_050864975.1. Lineage (NCBI taxonomy): Bacteria > Bacillati > Bacillota > Bacilli > Caryophanales > Paenibacillaceae > Paenibacillus > Paenibacillus sp. GXUN7292. The sequence goes on from NZ_JBOZWO010000001.1 coordinate 185,615, forward strand.
CGAGCTGAACAATGATCTGGAGCTTGAGCCCAAATTTGTCGATTATATGGGTGTATCTATTCCACATATCGAAATTCAGCTGCAGCCAGGCCGCGATGTAGCGGGGTTAATTGAAGCAGCAGCGAATAACTGGTATTTGAAGCAGCAGGGCTATAGCGCAGCTGAGGAATTCATGAAGCGATTGGAATTTTAATTAGCGGAGCAGAATAAGCATGTACCGTTGTGCGCATGTAAAAAACTGTACCTTGAATGGCAAAATATGTTACACTTACCGTAGTATGATGATCCAAGCTTATTATTTCTAACCGATGAAAAGGAGAGAATAGCATGGAAAACTGCTCAATCATTTCAAAATCTGCTCTACATCTAGTCGGAATGAGCTACAGCGGGCCTTTCTCCACAATTGGAGATGAGGCGATAAGACTGCAAACAGAATTTCTGGCACGCAAGCATGAATTGAACGGAGCGGAGAAGTCATCCGTGTTATATTGTCCTTACTACGGTAATGAAGTGTTTGCTACCTATTGGGCCTGTGTAGAGGTAGAACGGCATTTGGACAATTTGCCGCAGGGTATGGTCCAGTTTACGATTCCGCCGCATCAGTATGCGATGGCGGCAGTTTCAGATAAACGAATAGGCGAAGGATATGAACAGCTATTCTCATGGATTGAAGAGCAGCGCTTGATTAAGGATGAAAAAGCTGTATCGTTAGAGCTGTTTTACTTTGATGAATCCTTGTTTGAGGAAGAGCCGGTAGAGCTGCTGATTCCGCTTCAAAGCTAGACGGTATACAAATGATATAAAAGACTTCCCATTATTATTAGAGAGCATCTAATGATAACAGGAAGTCTTTTTTTCATTTATAGTTTCAGGTTACAGCCTGGTTTTTTTTGAGAGCAGCGGGGATAGTTTTATAGGCAGATACCTTATTTTTACCTGTCGTTTTGGACATGTACATCGCTTCATCCGCTTGCTTGACGAGCTCGTGTATTGGGCAAGGCTGCTTGGCTATACTGTAACCGACACTTACCGTTACACCGGACTCTAGCTCCACTCTGCTGCGTATCGATTCAGCAACGCGGCGCACTTTGTTGGCGGCTACCGCGATGCAAGCAAGAAGCTCTTCGCCGCCGTAGCGGCCGCTAATGCCGATTTCGGCTGTTTCTTCTTTAATAATTTCGGCTACTTGCTTTAAAATAACGTCGGCATGCAAATGGCCCTTCGTATCATTGAGCTTCTTGAAGTTGTCAATATCGCAAAAAATAATAGCAACAGGAGTTGACTGCCGTATCATCTGCTCCGCCTTCGACTGGAAATGACGTCTATTATACAGTCCGGTCAGACCATCTAATATTGAAACATGATACGTAGTGAGCAACCGGTCGATCACCCAGTCAAATAATAATAAAAACAATAAACAATAGTATAGGATAGGTGCAGCGTAAATAATTAGTTTTAGGTAGGGCGTATACGTCTCGAATAGGTATTGATTTGCCAAGCGTGCCAGCTCATATATAAAATATATGATGAGGCTTGCATAATATTTGCGCGTCAGATTAGCTGATCTCGTGGCAATGATGACGATAAGCACGACTGCCAGGCTGTATAAATCAAGCATCGGCCATTGAGGCATAAAGTGCTCCGCTACAGGAAGCAGCAGCGAAAAAGCTGCGAGCAGTGCAAAAGGAACCACCTTTAGCTGTGCGGAACGGTATGTATACAATTTTAAATAAACAAAGTTTATAATGATAAAGGAGATGATTTGCAGTAAAATAGCTGTCACATTCAGCCAGCTTGAGTATGCTGTTGGTATAAGGGAATCAGAAAGCAATAAACTGTGCTTAACGAAGAACAGGAGCAGAGCAGATATTAACAGCTGGTAAATTTGTTTGTTCTTATAGCTTTCATATAGCTTAAATGCCATGAACAGCATTAATACGATAACGGCGATTGTTGCCCCATTGGCAAATGGCATGGCATGCAAGCTGAAAATAGATAATGACACGATACGACCACCTGTACAATGAAATCACGCTCCGCTTTACGGAACATACGTTCTATTGTATCATGTATAGGAAAAAAGGCATAGGAAAAGTTTAGCAGCTTGACAATGCAGTCTGGGAGATGAGTAACGATGAATATTTTACAAGCATTATTTTTCCCTCCGGAACAGCCTGGAGGGGTATCTTCTATGGTTCCGTATATTAAGGAAGGTTTTAAGGAGCTTGGTACCGAAATGGAGCTGTTTTCTTTGCCTAAGCGGGTTCGCGGCAAGGGGCAGGACGATATTCGTTTTCATACATTTGACGTTTCGGAGTATACCGGTAATACTTTAGTTGAAAAGTATATGCAAACGTATCGCGATTACTTGTGGTGGTCGCGTATGCGCATTCAAAAAAGCTACGATATTATTCATGCCCATCATCCGATCGTAGCACTTACCATGAAGCGATTATTTCCGAATACGCCGCTGGTTGTCACCATACATTCCAGCTTTGAGCGAGAGCTTATTCTTAACGGTAAAATCGAGGAGGGCGGAGTAGAGCATCGTTTTTTGACAGCGGTGTACGGAGAACTGGAAGCAAGGGCAGATCTGATCTTGACGGTTTCTCAGTCGTTCAAGCAATATCTGGCCCCGTATATTCAGAAGCCGGAGGCCATTCAAGTTATTGCAAACGGCTTTGACGAGAAGCGCTTCAGACCGATCGATCATGATAATGAAACTGCTCAGCTTATATCGGTGTGCAGGCTTGTGCCAGCGAAAGGTCTTGACGTACTGCTGCACGCTTGCGCTTGCTTGAAGCAGAAAGGTCATTCCTTCGTGCTGCATTTAATTGGGGACGGACCGATAAGAGAAGAGCTTGAGCAGCTGGCTGTCAAGCTTAACTTATACGATGATATCATTTTTTACGGCTATATGCTCCATCCAGAGCAATTTATGCCGTTCTTTGATATTTTCGTATTGCCTTCGCGCGCGGAAGCTTTCGGTTCAGTATTTGCAGAGGCTGCGCTATGCCGCCTGGCGCTTGTAGGCACAAAGGTGGGCGGTATTGCCGAGCAAATTGAAGATGGCGTAAACGGCCTGCTGGTAGCGCCAGATTCACCAGATGAGCTAGCCCGTGCCCTTGAGCAAATGATTCTTGACGGCGAATATCGTACAAAGCTGAGCTATGCTGCTTGGGAAAAGGCGAAGCAAGCTTATTCTTTGCAGCGCGTCATAGCGGAGCTTGAGCAGGTATACAATCATTTGCACCAAGGTTAAGCATGCCTGAAGAAGATTTCTGTTATTTATGGGCGACAAATCGCTAAAAACTTCAGCACCTAAATTGTTTTTTGGCGGAATAGCTGAATAAGCCAAATCAGGCTAATAAAACCGAAGATCGGGTATAAGGTCGAAAGCAATATTTGAAAGCCGATTTGACTGATAAAGTAACAAGCAACAAGAGCAGCAAACAGCAGCAACGGCTTGCTCCATTGAATGCGGCTGTGCAGCTGCAGCGTAAGCCCATAGATATCTGCAATTAAAGTTGTGAAAATTTCTGAAAAAATAATGAAGATATAGGCGGTTTGGATAATGAAGCCGAATTGCTTGGCGATACCTCCCATTGGAATGGAATACTGGGCGATATCAGGCATATTGGCGGATAGGGCGAAGTGTCCGGCGATGAGCATGAAGCCTATTCCAATACCGCCTAATATTGCTCCCCGACGAATTGCTTTCGTGTCGGCAACCTGCGAGCCGAGCGGGACGAGAACAGCTTGGGCGAGAGCCAGATTAAAGGCAACATAAAGGAAAGGCGAGGCTAGGGCTGACCAGAAGCTTTTGCCCGTTTCTAAACTAATAAATTGAGCAGAAGTTGGCAGCTGGCTTGTTTTTAGAATTACAAACAGAGTAAAGAGGAGCATAAAAGGAACAACGATGCTGTTGACGGCGAGAATAGCATTCATTCCTTTTTGCAGCAGCAAATAACAGGCGGCTCCTGTCAAGATAAGCCCGAGCTGATAGGACAGGTCCCAATGCTCGTGAAAGATAGTGCCGGCTCCTGCAAGCATAACCGACGATACGCCCAATAATATAATCAGCATGAAATGGCTTACCCATTTGCCTAAGCGTTCTCCCAAAATCGCTTTATTCAAGTCTTCGTATGATTTGGCAGAAATATAATAGGAAAGCAACATCAGCTTATAGCCAAGCCATACAAATAAAATTGTAGCAATAGCGATCGTGTAGGTAGCGATATAACCGTACTTGGTAAAAAATTGCAATATTTCCTGGCCGGTTGCAAAACCGGCTCCTACAATCGTGCCCATATACGTAAAAGCGATTTGGATCGCTTGATAGCGCGGCGTTTTCATTCTCCTAGTCCCCCTGTCCATCTACCCTATAACTAATAGTTATGATGAAATGGGGACAAGCATGACAGATTTAACCGGCAATGGATCGCAGGATGTGCTAAGAGGCAGCGGTAGACATTAATTTAATGGATATAATTTCGTTCTGGTCCGGGTCGATGTCCAGCTTGAGCAGCGCCCCGACGGCTGAAAACGTTAGTAAATAGTCTGTTTGCTTTTCGGGCTTGCCAAGCTCCTGTACGGCTTCTTCAGGATGATCGCCTATTTGAATGCCGCTTAGTCCGGTGGGCAGCATCTTGCCATAGATTTCTACAAAGTGCACGGCGTTTTTATCATTCAGCCCAATTGAAAATCCGTCATATTCCAGCACGATAATCGTTTCTTTATCTTCTGTCAGCCGATATGTACTATTTTCTTTGCCGTAAATGCGATGTATGTCTGCTATGCTGTCGCCTATAGCAATCCCTTTAAGCAGTGGAGAAGCAGGCTGCCATAGCGCTGATGTTACAGCATCTCCGTCTTGATTGTGCTGCTCGTGAAGAGCGGATGCCGATTTTTCTGTGTCTTCGGTCTGGGGAGGCTCTGACTGGTCTATTTTTTTATCCCAATAGCTTTTTTGAGGGCTTGTTCCAGCAGTAGCCGCGGGCTCAATAGCAGGCACATAGGTTGGCGCAGGCGGTGCCGGCGACAGGCATGCCGTAAGCGATAATGCAATAACAGCAATTGCGACGGAGAGCTTGATTGAAGTACGTGCTTGAAACCGACCCGTGTATGGAACTGGAACTTTCATCCTGTATGGAGCCTCCTTTAAAAATAGAATCGCAACGAAGCCGTTTATAATTGTCTGATATATATACTAACGTTTATAGAACAGGAAAGTTTCTAAATTTGTCATTTTATATAAATTAACAGCGATTGATGACTGAGGACTGGTCGAATCATAGAAGCAGGTTACATTTATTGCTAATTAGATTATAGCAGATGTAACAAAAAGCTTCCATTCAACCCTGTTGATAACCAGTTCATTTTACTGTAGAAATCCTGGCCATCCACATCTTTCCTTTGTTCTGACAGCCGCAAAATCATCTTTACTTTTGCAGATGAACATAATCATTTGCGTATTGGGATAAATGAGCAATATTTGATGCCTATAAACAAACAATAAGTCCGCTAAAGAAACGTTGGTTTTCCAAGTGTTTCTTCAGCGGATTTTTTTTGTTGACAAAATGAGAACGGTTACAATATAATAAAATCGCGTTGAAAAAACGTATTAGCATAACGTATTAGCATAACGTATTAGCAAATTATTAAAAAGGGGGTGATTCGCCAAGAGCCTAGGCGTTAATTAAAAACGTCAAAGCTTGATTATGCTAATGTCTTTTTTTTCGTGTAAATACCCGACGGTCAATTGACACAAAATTATGTCCAATTAGATGGAGGGGTTTAAATGTTAAAAACAATGAGCAAGTTTTCACTTACCTTGATTTTGGCTTTTGCAATAATTTTAAGCGCATGCTCGAAGAATGAACCGGCGCCTGCGTCCGGGCCATCCAACAATGAGAAGAACACCCCGGAAAAACAATCTAACGAAGTAATCGCCATTGATTATTGGGGAGGCTGGACTGGGCCTGACGGCGATGTGATGCGGGAGATGGTTGACCGGTTCAACAGTGAAAACCCAGATATAAAAGTGACGCTAACGACGCTGCAATGGACGCCGCTATTTGAGAAGTTGGTAACACAGTTTAAAGTAGGAGCGCCGCCTTCTTTAATGGCTATGCATCCTCAAGATGTGGCGCAGTTTGCCAATATGGGGATTCTTGACCCGGTTGCCGATCAGGTCGGGGTGAAGAAGGAAGATTTCGATGAGAATGCTTGGAACTATACGTTCTATGATAGCAAGCAGTATGGCATTCCGCTCGATATGCATATGCACGGCTTGTACATGAACACAGAGATGTTCGAAGCAGCCGGACTGGATCCCGCTAAATCTCCTAAAACAGGGGAAGAGTTGATCGAATATGCGACTAAGCTGACCATCGATAACAATGGAAAGCATCCGAATGAAGCTGGATTTGACATAAACAATGTGAAGCAATGGGGCATCGGCCTTCAAAATAACCACCACGCCTTTTACTTGTGGTACGCGCTAATGACACAGCAAGGAGAAGCGTTTTTAAGCAAGGATGCCAAGGAAACTGTATTCGATATGGCTAAATCAGACAAAGCGTGGCAGTTTTTGCAGGATTTGATTTATAAGCATCAGGTTGCACCAAAGGGACAAAAAGCGCCATTCGATGATTTCAAAGCGGGTCTCACTGCAATGGCCATTGACGGGCCGTGGCAGCTTGCAGGCTTGGAAGGCCAGTCGACTATGAAATGGGCAACAGGCGTATTCCCGCAAGTTTTCGATAAGCCGGCTGCATGGGGCAGCGGACATATTCTGACTTTCCCGGTAGAGAAGGATGCCAAAAAGCGCGAAGCGGCGATGAAGCTGGCGAAGTGGATTACAGAGCACTCCGAGGATTGGGCAAAGTCGGGCAACATACCATCTAAATTGGAGGTTCAGCGAAAGATTATAAGCTTGCCTGGCCGGGAGGCATTTGCAGAAATGATGCCGTATGAGGTAGTTCTTCCGAATATTCCAAAAACAGCACAAGTGTTTTCTGCTACAGCTCCTAGTCCGATTCTAACAGCGGGTCATGACATTCTGCTTAATAACCAAGAGCCGAGCGGAGTCAGCAAGGAGCTTAAGAAGGGCATTGATGCTATTTTGAGCCAGCCCTAAATTGTTGACTCAACGAGAGGAGTGAGACTACAGAGTGGAATCCTTACAAGTTGAACGGAAATATGACAGCATTTATAGGAGGCAGTGGCATACAGCGCTACTATTTTTACTGCCTTATTTACTAGTGTTTATTATGTTTCGATTGGGCCCGGGCATTGCGGGGCTGTTAACCTCATTCACCAAATGGAATATTATTGGCAGTCCTGAGCTGGTGGGGATTGATAACTTCACGATGCTGATGAAGGATAAAATGTTCCATACTGCACTGTTGAATACTGTATATTTTATGGCGATAACAGCACCGACTTTAATCATAGCCGGACTTTTCCTAGCGATATTATTGAATGCTCCGATTAAAGGAAAGGCTTTTGCGCGCACGGTAATATTCGCTCCTTATGTTGTCATGTCTACCGTTGTAGGGATTATTTGGAACTGGATATATGACGGCAATATAGGCTTGCTCAACTATGCGTTAAGCTTTGTTGGGATTGGAAAAGTAGAGTGGTTGACCAGCTCCGGCATGGCTATGATATCTATCGCCATTACGACCTCTTGGTGGCTTGTCGGCTATAATATGGTGCTTTTTCTGGCAGGGTTGCAGGAAATTCCCGAAGAGCTGTATGAGTCGGCCAAGATTGACGGTGCGGGCGCATGGAGACGGCTGACCAGCGTAACCCTGCCATTGCTTCTTCCAACTACATTCGTTGTTGTCATGATGACAGTCATTAACTGCTTCCAGGTATTCGACCAAGTGTATGTAATGACGGGCGGAGGACCTGGAACAGCTACTCTGACGCTTGTTCAGTATTTATATCACCAAGCCTTCAGCAACTTTAATCTAGGCTATGGTTCTGCGATTGGATTTGCCCTGTTTGCGATTCTCGTTCTTTTCGCTATCGTTCAAATGAAGACGATGCGAGTCAGAAAGGAGGCTTAATATGCTGAAAAAAAGAAAGCTATCCAAACCGCTCCTTTTTATTTTCATGATGATGGCAGTTGCGCTTTTTGGCATACCGCTTCTATGGACGATCGCATCTTCCTTCAAGAATGAATTTGATATTTTACAATATCCGCCTGTTTGGGTAACAGAAACACCAACGACGGACAACTATACATCGGTACTTCAGCGATTTCCGTTTTTCATTTGGCTCAGAAACAGTTTAATTGTAGCAGTAGTTTCAACGATTATTGTCGTTATTTTTGACTCTTTGGCGGCCTATGCTCTAGCACGCTTGGAATTTCGCGGCAAGAAGTTTTTGTTTGCGCTTATTGTTTCCATGCTGCTTATCCCCATGCAAATTGATATTATTCCGTTATTCATTATGTTCTCGGAATTCAAGCTTGCGGATCATCCTATAGCGTTGATCTTGCCAACGACGGCCAATGTAACCGGTGTTTATCTGCTTAGACAGTTCTTTATGTCTATACCGGTTGAGATTGAGGATGCGGCAAGAATAGACGGCTGCAACGACTTCCGCATATGGCTGCAGGTAATATTGCCGTTATCCAAACCGGTCATTGCGGCAGTTGCGATCATTACCTTTGTTTCAAGCTGGAATAGCTTTCTTTGGCCGCTCATTGCAACGAATTCAGAGGCCAGCAAGACATTGCCGGTAGGCATGGCGCAATTTATGAGCGCGTCCGCGGGGGCTAGCGGATCTGCTCCTGCTTACGGCATTACTTTGGCCGCCTCTGTAATGGCGACCTTGCCTACACTGCTTATGTTTGTGTTTTTACAAAAATATTTCGTACAAGGCATTACCTCATCCGGTGTGAAAGGATAGGTAGCGAGCTTGGGAGGGCTGTCATGCTTACTTTTACTATCAAAAAACTACAACCTGTATTTACTGAAACCTTAACGCCTCCTGCCTGTCATTCAGCCTCGATTGCGGAACTGCCGGATGGAAGCCTGGCTTGTGTCTGGTACTCGGGATCGTTCGAGGGCTCCAAAGACACGGTGCTGTATTGGAGCAAATCCGGCTCCGAAGGTGGATGGGAGAAGCCGAGAGTCGTAGTGGAACTGCCGGGGCTTTCAACGGGCAATCCGGTGCTCTGGCATGACGGGGAAAAGCTGAATTTATATTTTGTTATTTTGTATGGAGATTGGTGGAGCGAGGCGAAAGTGTCATACACATCTTCTATGGATAATGGGGCGACCTGGTCTCCGAAAAAGCTCTTATGGGATGAAGCCGGCACGATGCTGCGCACGCCGCCGTTACGGTTGACAACAGGAGAAATATTGCTGCCGATTTATGATGAACGCGCCTGGTGCTCGCTTATTTTGCGGTCAGAGGACAACGGGCAAACCTGGCGGAAGTACGGTGATGCTACGGCACGCGGCATTACCATTCAGCCATCGCTTGTCGAGCTGGAAGACGGACGCGTTCTTGCATATTCCCGCAGCTCCAAAGGGTTTATTTACGTATCCTGGTCTTATAATAAAGGACTTAGCTGGACGGCCTCACAGCCGCTGCCGTTAGTGAATAACAATACGGGGATTGATCTCATTCGCAGCGATGAGGGCTTGCTGCTTGTGCATAATGACACGGCGACCGGACGGCATCGCCTCGTTGTATCTCATTCCACCGATGAAGGCAATCATTGGAAGCTGACTGCTGTTCTTGAAGATTCGGAGGGCGAGTTTTCATATCCCACGATGATTCAGGCGCAATCTGGCAAGATTCATATTGTTTATACGAATCAACGTCAAACGATCAATCATATAGAAGTCGTGCTTAGCCGCTGATGACACATAGAAAGGATGACTTAGAGTGGAGAGACTCGATGGAAGAAAGCTGCAAGGAATCGTTGTTCCGACTGTAACCCCGCTTAATGAGCGCGAAGAGGTGCAGCTTGATGCGTTGCGAAAGTTAAACGAGCATATGATGAAGGGCGGTGTACATGGATTATTCCCGCTGGGCACGACAGGAGAATTTGCTCGAATGGATGATGAACAGAAGGAGCAGGTTGCTCGCGTTACGATCGAGCAGGCTGCTGGAAGGGTGCCTGTATATGTAGGTGTCGGCGATACGGGGACGCGCAAGGTATTGCGGAATATGAAGAAGGCTCACTCCTGGGGAGCTGATGTTATTGTCAGTACGCTGCCCTATTATTATCCAGTCAACGATGAGCGGGAACAGCTTCAATATTTCGAAGCAATAGCGGCAAGCACGGACTTGCCTGTCATGATGTACAATATGCCAGCGACAGTAGGCGTGAATATTGCCCCAAGTGTAGTTGAACGTCTGTCTCATGTACCTAATATTATCGGGATTAAAGACAGCAGCGGCAATTATGATTATATTCATGCCTGCCTGCGAATTAAAAAAGCGTCCAGCCAAGTGTTTCAAATATTCGTTGGGGATGAAAGCTTGTCCGCAAGAGCGTTATTGGCTGGCGCTGACGGCCTTGTTCCTTCACTCGGCAATGTATTTCCCAAGCTATTGGTGCAATTATATGAAGCTTGCGCGGCTAAGGAGCATGAAAGAGCAGAAGACTTGCAGCAGGAGCTTAGTATAATTAATCAGTTTAACAAGGTGGGGGACAGCTGGCTTGGAGCCTTAATTTTACGCAAAAAACTGCTTAGCATGATGGGCCTGAGTCCGGAAAAGGTCAGCCATCCAAGTCTCGCTATGGATTCAGCAGCAGATGATAAACTTGACCGTTTTATTAAGAAGTGGGCTTAATCATTATATTAAAAGGAGAATGTAAAATGCGGTTAAAAAAAGTATTGATGACTACTTTAGCGACAGCATTAGTACTATCAACTTTTGGGCTTGATGGACAGGGTCATGTCGCAAACGCAGAGAAGACAGTTGCTACAATGGCTCCGTCACAGGATATTTTTGCTCCAGTGCTGGATGGCGGCTCTAATAAAGAGCATACGCACGGCTCTACGATCGTTAAGCTTCATAATGGCGAAATGATGGCCGCCTGGTTCCAAGGCAATGGCGAGCGCGACGGTACAACCACCCGAATTATGGCGTCACGGCTGCCGGTGGGAGCGACAGAATGGACAACTCCATTCGTACTTGCTGATACCCCTCGGATCGCGGATATTAACCCGGCGCTATATATGGACGATAGGGAGAGACTATGGCTGTTCTGGTATCCCGTGCTGGCAGGCAGATGGGAAACCTCCCAGCCCAAATATTTATATGCCGAAAAAGGAAATTATGAATATGCCAACGGTTACGAGCAGACTCCAAAATGGGACTGGCAAGATGCCATCTATGTAAGACTTGGCGATCATCCATTTGGCGTTCAGCCTACTGACCCGTTTGTGCTGAATTTAGAAGCTAAATTGAAGGAATTTGAGAATTATACATTCAAGCCCCAGCAGGATGGCGGTGCAGGGATGAATGAGATATTCAGGAATGACTGGGCTCAATTTGCCATAGAGAGAATGCGGCTCGCGAAAGGTTCAGTATATTCGATAAAAGAGGGATATCCGCTAGGAAGAAGACTGGGCTTCCAAACGAAGGATAAGCCGTATTCCTTTAAGCTGGCTGATGGCGCAACAAGAATGATCTTGCCGCTATATTCCGATAATTTAGAATTTTCGGTTATGGCGATTACCGATAACTACGGAGAAACTTGGAGTTTTAGCGAACCGATAGTAGGCATGGCTATTATTCAAGCTTCGATGGTGAAGAAAAAGGACGGTACATTGGTTGCTTATCTTCGTGACAATGGAAAAGCCCCGTATCGAGTTGTTTATTCGGAATCAAAGGACAATGGAATGACATGGACGATAGGCATGGACCGAAATGACTTGTTCGACTATGGGGTTGGTCATGATCTTACTATTCTTCCAAATGGAAATTGGGTGTTTGTCCATAACAATGTGGAGGATGGCCGCTATTCGTTAGCTGTGCTGTTATCGGACGATGATGGTAAAACGTGGTCATATAGACGCCATATCGAAACAGACAGAAGGGCGGAACGGGGGGATTATCACTACCCTGCGGTAATCAGCGATGCGGAAGGCAATATCCATATTACCTATACAGTGGATTACACATCCGCCGATGTAGATAAGGATGGTAATTCTTTAGCCAACTATAACAACATTAAATATTTGAAAATTGATGAAGATTGGATTAAAGAAGGCGATGCGAAAGATGCTTCCGAACAAGTCGTTTACAGCTATGAAAAATTTGATTTGGTTATTGACGGATCTACCGTCGATGAGGCCAATATGGACCAGTCAACTGGCAAAATCGCCATAACGGAACTGGAGAAGCTCAGCTTGCCTACGGAGGTCAATGGATACTTAACCTATCTGAATCCGCTTCCGAATGGCAAGACGCAAGAGGTAAAGCTTGGAGTCAGCTGGAATTTAACGGAGCTTGCTAATAAATACAAGCCGAATTCTTGGATTAAAGATATACCAGGTGTAATAGACACAGCTAATTTGCCAGAAGGATTTGCTGCGAATTTATTGCCTGAAATAGCGCCTAAATTAACGATTTATATTCAAAAATAACGAGCTTATCAAGGTGAAGGGAGCGTGTTGGCGTGAATATAAACAAGATCGTGAGTGTGGCATTAAGCCTGGTTGTTGCATGCAGTTTATTGGTTTTTCCAGCTGTTCCAAAGGCGAATGCCGCCAGTAAGTTAAATGAACCGAAACTTATCGATGTATTTGATCTGATGTGCGATTGCGGCGAGAATCATATTCATGGATCGACAATTGTTGAGCTGGGCAACGGAGAATTACTGGTTGCCTGGTTCCAGGGCAGCGGGGAGAAGGATGGGGACAGCACTAAAATTATGGGGGCTAGGCTTCCGCAGGGTGAAAGCAAATGGACCGAACCATTTGTAATGGTAGATGTTCCGGGGTTTCCTGATATTAATCCTTCTTTATACATGGATAAGAATGAAAGACTGTGGCTGTTCTGGTATCCGATACTGGCGAATCGCTTTGAAACCTCCCAGCCTAAATATGTTTATGCCGAAAAAGGAAACTATGAATATGCAAGCGGCTTTAAAGAGGCTCCGAAATGGGATTGGCAAGAAATTATGTATGTTAACCCAGGTGATGATTTTACAGGCAAAAGCACCTGGAGCAATGGTTCTTTTACACATGGCATTAAAGGATCGGAAATGAGATATTTCAGTGATGCCAGTCTGATCAGCCAAGTAGGCGAAGACAATTATGTCGAAGTCATCGGCAAGCCATCGGGTGAAAAAAGGTATATTATCGATTCCTTTGCTGTGAAGTTAAGGAATGCCATCAAAGAATCGACAGATAGCATACAGGCATCGCGGGCATATGGCGATAAAACGGATGATTTCGTAGCTAGGATGCAGACCCAAGAGCTTCCGCAGGCCCTCGATAGAGCAACCGGAGCCGGTAATAATCTGCGTGAGTGGAATCCGATCTATAATGTGATAGGCTGGCAAACAAAAAATAAGGCGATGGAAATTGAGTATGGAGGGAAAACAAGATTGCTGCTGCCGCTCTATTCGGATAGCCTGAGAGCTTCGATCATGGCATATTCTGACGACAACGGGACGACTTGGAATTATAGCGATCCTATTGCAGGAGCGGGAAATATTCAAGCGGCAACGGTGCAAAAGAAAGATGGAACGTTAAGATCCTATTTCAGGAATATTTCACCGAACGGGGAAATGGTGTTTAACGAATCGGCAGACGGAGGCGTCACTTGGGGAGTTACTCAAGTAGAGCCGAATTTAAAACATAATGCAGGCTTCGATATTGTGAAGCTTCAAACCGGGGAATGGGTTTTGCCGCATACCGATTCCTTGGACGGCAGAAATTCATTGAGCATCTCGATTTCCGATGATGAGGGTGCGACATGGACAACCAGACCCATTCAGGTAACGGAGGACAAAGAGGATAAAATTCATTATCCGGCTGTCATACAAGCTAAGGATGGAACGATTTATGTGTCCTATAGCCAAGCTATTAATGATGGTGATATGAAAAACATTCGTATAGCCAAGTTTATTGATTTTGTTTATGAGATAGAGGAAGTAAATGTTGTTACGACTCAGGGGTACGAGCCAAAACTGCCTGCGAAAGTAAAAGTGACTTTTCAAGAAGGGACAAACGAATATCCGGTTGTTTGGGAAGCGATAGATCCGGGGCAATATAAAGCAGCAGGAACTTTTAAAGTAAAAGGAACTGTGAATGTGGACGGAAAGTCGCTGAATGCTTACGCGCAAATAACTGTCAGAGCGGCAGGAGTTGTTTATCCTCCGACTGAGCCGCCTAAAACAACGGATCCAGAGCCTGAGACAGAAACGCCTATTGAAAAGAAATTTACCGATCTTGGCAAGCATGAATGGTCGCGAGATGCGATTGAAGCGTTGACGGCACAGGGAGTAATCCTTGGCACGTCCGAGACAAAATTTAGTCCGGAAAAGTCTATAACTCGAGCCGATTTCCTCCTTCTGCTTGTCAGAGCTTTTGAGTTCAAGGCGGAATTCCATTCTAATTTCGAAGATGTTGCCAAAACAGACTACTACTATGAAGCGTTAGGGGTCGCCAGAGAGCTTGGCTTGGCTAAAGGGACTGATGGCGCACGATTCAATCCTAAAGCGAACATTACCAGACAAGATATTATGGTATTAGTTCATAGAGCGCTCCTTCTGGCTGGAGAGCAAATAGAAAGTGGTACGTATAAAGACATCAGTCATTTTAGCGATGTTTCCATGATAGCCGAATATGCGAGGGAAAGTGCTACTGCGCTTGTAAAAGAAGGTATTATTGTAGGGGACGGCAAAGCGCTGAAACCGCTGAAATCTGCCACTAGGGCAGAAACGGCAGTAATCATCTATCGATTACTGAAGCTATAATGAAGACAATCTGAATCATTGCTTTTTTAATCTGACTCGGTGTATATTGAAATTCAGACGCTGCTTGATAAGCTAATATAATAACTTTGCTGAGCCGCGGAACAATATGTTCTACGGCTCGCTCTTTGCTTAAACTCTAATCTTAATAAGAAATTTGAAAAGTAAAGGAGGTATGAATAAATGACTAGTATTAAAGATATTGCGAAGTTTGCTCAAGTAGCACAAGGAACGGCGTCTATTGTGTTGAATGGAAAAGGCGATCAATATCGAATTTCATCAGCTACACAAAAGAGGATTTTGGACGCTGCCAAGGCTCTTGATTACAGGCCCAATATTTCTGCGAGGCGTCTTCGTTCAGGCGGAGAGACAGTTGCACCTATTATTGCGTTGTTCTGGACGATCGATACCCGTACCTCCTTGATCGGACGATTTCTGAAAAGTATTCAGAATTCAATCTTTTATTCGAGTGAAGAATGCGAGCTGTTGATTCAACCGTATGTCGGATCGGATCTAAGCAGTATGAAAAGCTTGATTACAGGTACGCGCTACAACGGTGCAATTATTGCCAATCCCACAGAAGAGGACGAGCAATACCTCGAGGAATCAAATCCAATGGTTCCCATTGTCTTGTATCAGCGAAGCTCGACCAAATATTCCTGCGTCAATGTCGATAACTCGTATACCGGAATGGAAGTTGCCCGTTTATTCGCTAACCGCGGTCATCAGGACGTTGGCATTATTATACCTGATGTTTCTTCAGCAGCAATTCGTTTGCGGAAAGAAGGTTTTCTGGCAGAGGCTAAGGAGCTTGGTTTAAAGGTGGCGGATGAGCATATCATTTATTCGGAGTTTAGCGAGAAGGGCGGATATAATGCCGCTATGCAACTATTGGAGTCCTCTAAGAAACCGTCAGCCTTGTTTATATTGAGCGATCAGATATCTGTGGGCGTTATTAATGCTTTGAATGAGAAGAGCATTAACGTACCGGAGGAGATTGAGATTGTCGGGCATGATGACGACGACTTTTCACAATTTACTACTCCGCCGCTCACTACGATGCATTTGCCTGTCGAGGAAATGGCTACTGCCAGTGTAGAAATAATGCTCGATTTAATCAATCATCATAAAGATTCACCTATTGTACAGAACTTTGAAACTAAACTATTGGTGCGTAAATCATGCGGCGGTTTTATTAGCCGTGAAGACTTATGAAAAAAATATGGAGTAAATTTCAGATAACGATATTTAGGTTTTTCGTAAAGAGTGAATCTCCTCGGACCATGTCCAGAGGAGATTCTTTTGGTTGAAATGTGAATTTTGAAAAACATTAGCGCATGAAGCCATAGTTGCTCATTCATTTATATATTGATGTAAGAAAAAGCAGCCCTGACACATCGATGCGTTTTTAGAGTAAAGTTTGTACTTTTAGTTGCGCATTCCGGCATACGTATGGTAAGTTATGAAAAAGGATTTTAGCGGGGGTTATAACAATGAACAAACTTAAGCAAAGAATTATGGAAGAAGCCTCTGTCATTTCGAATGATGTACTTGGAATGGACGCATTTTTGAACCATCAAGTAGATCCAGAGCTTACTCTGGAGATGGGTCAGCAGTTTGCATCATTGTTCGGCGAACAGAACATTACAAAGGTCATAACGATTGAATCCTCCGGTATTGCCGTTGCTTTTGCAACAGCAGTCGCGCTAGGCGTTCCATTAGTATTTGCAAGACGCAAAAAAACGCTGATGGGCGATACAGAAGTATATACTGAGCGAGTACCGTCGTTTACTAAAGGTATGGTAACCGATATTATGGTTTCCAAGCCGTTTTTAACAGAAGATGATAAAGTGTTATTTATTGACGATATTATTGCTAATGGCGACGCCGCAAGAGGCTTGATCAAAATTATTGAGCGTTCAGGAGCAGAGCTTGTAGGAATTGGCATTGTTGTGGAAAAGTCATTTCAAGCAGGCGGGAAATCATTGCGCGAAAGCGGCATTCGTGTAGAATCGCTCGTTAAAATCGCTTCCCTGCATGATGGTGTAATCAGCTTTGAACAAGATTAATCTTAGTTAAAACTTAGCAACCAATCAAATCCTCTTTCCACGTTTACAAATATAACTTATAATAAACATGAGAAATGAAGGGGGGCACAACTATGGGAACAATGTCTGCTGAATTTATGGACGAAAAGCTTATTGCTGCAAAAATTCATTTTGAGCGCGCTCTCGATTGCAAGCATACAGAATTTGACGATTTGTATCCTTATATGATTGAGCATCCGCAATTTTTTTGGTATAAGCGTTACGTAGCCTGGTCCGAGCTTTTAACGATTGTGAAGCTGTGTGATGAGCTTGGAATAGAGTGGCAGAATCATTTTACCATCAAGCAAAGCGCATATATATGCAACAGAGTCATGTCTTCAAGAGTGCTGGATGAATGGTATGAGACAGAAACCAACGATTCCAAAGAACATGTCGGCTAATTATAATTGTATTTTTTGAAACCAGCCTCAATGATTTGCGTATGCATTCATTGAGGTGTTTTTGTAAATACAACAATGTATAACTGTTTATAGAAGCTGTCGATTAATTATTCTTTTGGAAGGAGGCTGACAACGTGATTACGGATGAACAACTAGATGTGTTTCGCCAAAACGGTAATTCGGTGCGCGCGATTCGCGATGAAATGGAAGTCAATGATGTTATTGGAATCGTAGTAGCTTGGGATGACAGCCATGTTGTCCTGCGCCGACCCAATCGCCGAGTCGTTAAGCTGAACAGAAGCTACCGCTATATTGACGCCTCTCAGGACCGAAGCATTTGAGTACTGTGCAAAACATTACATGAACGCACAACCCAATAACAAATAATGTGAGGAGCATATGCCATGAAATGTCCAATCTGTGATGATGTCAGAATGCGAGAAGTTGTTAAAGACGGAGTTGCGATCGATGTGTGTCCAGACTGCAAGGGAGTATGGCTTGATCGCGGAGAGCTGGAGAAGCTGATGCAGGGCGTTAAAGAGGTGCAAAGAGATTATGACCGTATGGAGCAGCAGTCTGCCAACTATATGGAGCCGCCTGTACAGCATGATCAAACTTATTATCAGCAAAAAGAGTATCGAGAGGATTACCGCAAAGGAAAATACGCAACTGACAAATATGGCCGACCTTATAAAAAGAAGAAAAATATGCTTGATGTTTTGGGCGACTTATTTGATTGATCGCTTGCATATGGTTGTTAAAATAGCAATCCCCTATGCTTCGGAATACCGGAGCATAGGGGATTGTTTGCTATGGCGTTGAATGAGGGATAAAGAAGGAAACCGAGGTGCCTTCATTAATTTTGCTCTGGATAGTTAGTCCCGCACCGTACCTTTTCACTAATCTGCGATTTGTATTGAATAGTCCAATCCCGCCCTTGCCGATCATGGCAGGGTCAAGCAAGCGTTATTAGTTGTCCAAATAATAAATAGTAATATTCGACAGCAGACTACATAATCCTTTCCAACTATCGGGGCATAATTTACATCTAAATAACAAACAATGAAACCGTATCTCATTTCGTCAAAACAAGGATGTGAAATTATGTTTCGAACCGTACGAGCAGCTGCTAGCTCATTCATTATTGCGATGTTAATCACCAGTTCAAGCCTGTCAGCAGATGCAGAATCCGAAATAGAAGGACAGACACAGAAAAAGATTGCGATCGTTATTGATGACTTTGGCAATCACATGAATGGAACGCCTGAAATGCTTAATATGCCGTTTCATTTTACAGCGGCGATCATGCCGTTTATGCCCAGTACTAAGGCGGATGCTGAGGAAGCCCATCGCCGTGGGCATGATGTCATTGTGCATTTACCTTTGGAGCCGATAAGAGGTAAGAAGGAGTGGCTAGGTCCAGGCGCGATAACAGTGGAAATGAGCGATGAAGAAATACGCGCTCGGGTATTAAAAGCTATAGCCGATGTGCCACATGCCGTTGGCATGAACAATCATATGGGTTCCAAAGCAACGGCTGATGAACGCGTTATGACAGTTATTTTAACTGTCTGCAAAGAAAAAGGGCTGTTTTTTCTGGATAGCCGGACGACCCATAAAACAGTTGTTCCCAAAATTGCGGAGGAGCTTGGCGTGAATTATTTAAGCAACCAAGTCTTTTTGGATGATGTTTATAGTGAGGCGCATGTGGCAAAACAGGTAGCCGCGGTGAAGAAGCTGCTTGAAAATCAGGATAGCGTTATCACGATAGGCCATGTTGGGCCTTCAGGCAAGCATACGGCTGCCGTTCTAAAAAGAAGTATCCCAACGATGGCCCCGACGACCCGATTTGTTAAGCTTACGGATATGCTTGCTCCGACTGAACTAATGAACCGTCCAATGAAATTGTCCAATCCCTGATGCGATCGCTTCAGCAATTTTTTCCTGACTTTTTGGATCGGTTAGCATTTGCCTGTCATTGCTGTTGCTAATAAAGCCCATTTCAACGATAACAGCAGGTATTTTGACTCGCTTAAGCAAATAAAACGGCTTTCCTTCTCTAGGAAGGAAGGCTGTTTTATGTTGTTTGTTCAATTCATTTTGAATAAAATGAGCAAGCATAACACTTTCGCCCGTATTTTGATGCAAAACAACTGGCCCGTGGCTTGAAGTATTACGTGAAGCATTCACATGCAGACTGATCAGAAGGCCGCTGTTAATTTCTTCCGTAAGCTGTCTTCTGTGCGATAAATCCTTGCCATGCCTGCTGCGTCCAGTTGACCAGCGGTTATCCTCGCTAAGCGCGTAATCGCTCGTGCGATTCATGACTACTGTAATGCCTTGCTTGATAAGCTGAGCGTATAGCTTTTTTGCAACAGCCAAATTAATATCCTTCTCCAGCACATCGCCATAAGAAGCGCCGCCGTCAATGCCTCCATGCCCAACATCAAGTATGACTGTCGTATGAGGAACAGCCCATTGGGTATGAGGTGAAGCAGTAGATTCCATTTTGTTTGCTGGGCTCACTTTTTGAGGCTTGGGATGTGCTTGCGGATTTAACAGGAGCAGGCATATCGTTGCAGCAATACAAAACCATTTCAGCATTTTAAAATCCTCCATTTGCTTTAGCAGTAGTTTGCTTACAAATAGAGTGCCTTTTGGATGGGGAATTGATTCATGATTATGTTTAGTTTGAAGAGGGAAAGCTTAATATAACGATGCTGAAACAGGAGGTGGAAGTATGGCAAAAGGAAATGATTTGGTTAAATATGTAACTGAACAAATTGTACATTATGTGGATCAGCCCATTGAGCAAAGAAGAGAAGCAAAAAAAATAGCCAAAGCTTCGAGAGAGCCATGGCTAGTGCGTTGGTTTGGAGCAGGCGGTTTAAGCATTATACTATGGAACAAAAAAAGGCAGGACCGCCGTCAAAATAAAGCTCAGCGATAAAAATGCCCGTATGCCATCAGAACAGATAGGGGAATGTACCGAACTGCAGTTTGATGCTCTGGCACAGAAAGCGCAACATAAAGCTGCTCATCCCATTGATGATATCCGGTTACGGATGATGCAAACAGCACTGCTTCCTTATACTGCTCCGTAACATAGCGGAGCTGCTCGTCTTTTTGAATGGCTTTAATGATTTGCGCTTTCAGTATGTTTAATTCTTTAAGTGAATAGTTTTGATTTAAAGAAGCTTTCGTTAACCAAGGCATGCTGGAAAAGCTGTCAAAGGGCTCGACATGGGCAAACGAAGCAAGCCTAGAAAGGCCGGCTGTTGCAATTTTATTATTAGTCAGAGCCTGCAGCTCAGCTTGCTTGGCTTTTAATGAGCTGCTTTGCGCTTCCGCTTTAAACTGATCAATTGTGACAGGCAATTGCTCACTGCTGAAAAGCTCATAGAGTCCTTCTGCCGCATTGTTCGATGCATATACAGCAAGGAAGGGATGAATATAATAAAAGGCTGCAGCTTCATTATTTTCATTAGAATAAGTGCCTGGCAGCAGCGAGGTCTGCTGCTCAAAGGAATCAAGCAAAGAAATATAAGGGTCCAATCCGTATTCGCCAAGCGTGTAGCCGCCGTTTTCTACAGCGTGAATAATAAAATAGCCTACGCGCTCTTCTTGCTGGGAAAGTATGACCATCCAGCTGTGAGTGCCTGGACCAAGCGGATAAACAGAAAGTTTAGCGCCGCGCCAAGTGGCAAAGGATGGATCCGCAGCAAGCTGTTTGCACCATTGCTCAGCAAGCTCCGTTAATTGCTGCTCGGCAGGCGCTTCTGCAGGCGCTTCCGCATTCATATGCTTCGCGCCGGCAAATAAAGTAAGAGTTAGCACGAACAGGACTGCTAATTTTTTTGTTCTAGCGTTCATAATCTGATCACCTCCATGCTAGTTTATCGGACAAGCTCTAAAAAGGCTGTTGCAATGTGTCGCGAATAGCGATGCAAGCAACAGCTTTTTTTGGCGATTGAATGGGGGAAACGTCAATCGATGCCTTCAAGATGAAAAATGCCGCAGTTAATAGCGGATGCTATCACTCTAGGCTCATACTGCTGGCGAATTTCAGACTTGCGCTGCTCGAATTGCTCAGAAATTCCGGCTTTGTTCTCCTCAAGCGCATGCTCCAGCAATTTATTATAGTAGCTGCTTACTCTATCAAGTTCTTCCTCCAGCCGCAAGGAAGCTTGTTCTGCCCATCCATAATCCATTTGCTTCAGCTTTCTTTCGAGTGTTTGCTCAATAATTTGCAGTGCGCGAATTGCTGTGACGCCATTTTTGGCAATATGAATATTGGATGGCAGCTGGGGGGAGAGTCGGCATTTAAGCAGCTTGTCATGAAAACCTTCAACGCAATGCCCTGTAATGAGAGATACGCCGAAGCTGTAAATTTCTTCTTTTTTCTGATCGCAAATGTACTCCACCTTTAAATTAACGCCAAGCCACGCTGTGTATGCTGCTGACTCAAATGGATTCGCGTTTCTGCGGTTAGGCTGCTCAAACAGGCAAACATAGCTTCCGCTCTCCTTGGCAGCATCAAATATTTGCTCCAGCTTGCGCGCGCCAAAGTATAGATTTTCACGCGGGTAGCGCTTGCCTTCCTGCAAGCTAGCAGGCACAAAGCCAAGCGAGCGGACCAAATGTGCATCGCTTCCGCTCATCTCAGCTGTTTCACTTGCAAATTCGCTATCCGCTTGCTGAATATTGGCGGAAACTTCTTGCTGGTCATACTGCTTGCTGTTTGTTACGAACAGGAAGGACATCGTTTCCGGCTCAACGCCTACGCGATCAACGAAGCCCCAATAATAGGGACGGTTCGTTAAAGCGCGGTCGGCATCCGGTGAAAGCTTGACGATAAAATGATCGGGAGCTTTTTCCAAAATTGTGCAATTGGTTGCATCGAGATACCGCTGTACATATTGATGAATTTCACGTTCATTCACGGGGGTTATGTTCACCTCTACTCTGTGGTTGATTGCCAGCTAGTCAAATCAAGCGGTGCACCTGCGTCGTTTTCTTTACAAACCTCATCTCTAACTTGATGCAGCGAGCTGCCCAGCTTATTAAATTGCTCGATAAAATCCTCATTGCTTTTTGATTCAAGCAGCGCTTTGGCCAGCTGCTGCTCGATTGCTTCTCCCTTGTCGAAGCGTTCCAAAATGTGATCCAACTCACCGATCACGAGCTCAAATAAATTAATCTTTTCGTGCAGAAGGCTGACAATATACTCTTCAATTGTACCGAGCGTGCATAGATTGTATATTTTTACATCTTCCGTCTGGCCTAGCCGGTGAACACGGCCGATCCGCTGCTCTACGCGCATCGGGTTCCAGGGCAGATCGAAGTTGATCATATGGTGGCAAAATTGCAGATTGATGCCTTCGCCGCCAGCTTCCGTTGCAATAAGCACTTGCGCCCGGCCACGGAATAAATCCATCATCCAATCCTTTTTGCCGCGATTCATGCCACCCCGGTAAGGTACGGCGATCATATTGTGCTCGCGGAAAAATTGCAGCAAATATTCTTGGGTAGCGCGGTATTCCGTGAAAATAATAACCTTCTCATTCATATCCTTAATAAGCTCCAGCGCTTTTTCAGCCTTCGTGTTAGCTTTAATGCCCCGAATTTTTTCTACCAGCTCCCATATTTTGGGACGCAGGGGCGACTGCTCCTCTGTTTTTTTGAACATATTGACCAGTGTTAAAAAAACAGCATCGCGGCTGCTGCATACTTCGCGCTGCAGAGTGACCAGTGAGAGCATATTGGCTAGTAAACCTTCACTCTCCTCATAGCGCTCCTTTACGAAGCTTGTTACCGCATCGTAAAGCTGCTTTTCCTCTTCGGACAGCTGCAAAGGTATGTTTTTTACAATTCTACGGGTGAAGCTGATGCCGCCATCGCCGCGCCGGTTGCGGATCATAACGGAAGAAAGCGCCTCCTGCAGCTGGTCTTCATTTTTGGGCAAGCGCTTGTCAACGACATAGTTGGCAGAAAACTCGCTTTGGCCGCCAAGCTGTCCGGGCTTCAACAAATTAATCAAGTTGTAAAGCTCATCAAGATCGTTTTGAATAGGCGTCGCTGTAAGCAGCAAGCAATATTTTTTGCGCAGCTGTACCGCAAACTGGTAATTGGTCGTTTTTTTATTTTTAAGCTTATGCGCTTCGTCGATAATGATCATATCGTAATCCGTTTCCAGAATTGTATCCTTGTGCGGCTCACGCTTGGCGGTGTCAATGGAGGCAACGACAATATCATAGCCCCATGTGTGCGCTCTTTTTTGCGCTACTGCAGCAATGCCGAATTTTTGATTCAGTTCACGCACCCATTGCAGCACTAGCGAGGCCGGGACAAGAATAAGCGCACGCTTTACAAGGCCTTTTATCAAATATTCTTTTAGAATAAGACCGGCCTCTATTGTTTTTCCGAGCCCAACTTCATCTGCAAGAATAGCTCGTCCTCCCATGGAATGGAGCACCTTCTGCGCAGTGCTGATCTGGTGTGGCAGCGGCTCCAAGTCAGGCAGGCTGCCCAGACATTTTAGCTGCTCGAAGCTATTAATTGCTTTTGCCTGCTCAGCCTCCATGGCAAGCTGATATAACGTCCAGTTATCCCATGAGCCGTTACGGCTAAGCCGCTCCTGCAGTTCATGAAACCAGGTGCGATCATGCTGAAGCTGTACAAGCGGATGCAGCTTGCGCAGTGCAATATGTGATTCAACTGCTGCGTCGGCAGCTTGTGCTGGTGTCGATTGGAACATTTTAGACGGCTCCTTTTTACGTTTTCTCACTATGTAACTAATAGTATGACCCAAGAGAGAGAAAACTAGTAATGCTTTGTATATAGGAGAGAATAAAATTAACAATAAGGATAGTCGGCATAAACAAAAATTAATATTACGAAGTGATTTTTTACATATAATTTCTATATATAGTGTGTTAAAATGATTTATATACAATATATTGTATCCTAGATTGGAGACGATACATGTGACAAAGCTGGAAGGATTAAGCGAAAAAATATTTTTAGACCGTTATGCGAAAAAAAATGCAGACTCAAAGCAGGTTCGAATTGGCGATGTCGTGCTCGTTATGGTCAAGGATGATCCTAAATTTCCAACGAAGGAAGTAGGTAAAGTAATTGAAAGAAACAGAAGTGAGGTTACTGTAGAGCTGCGCAGCGGCGAGATCGTCCATGCTCCGGTTGAGCAGCTGACGCTTACGGTTGAGCACACTCCCGAAGAGATGTGGGACAGGCTTGCAGCAGCAATGGCATCCGTTGAAAGTGAGTCTGAAAAAGAACTGTGGCAAGAGCGGTTTCGCCATGTACTGACAGATTGGAAGCTGGTTCCGGGCGGCAGAATTGCCGCAGGTGCAGGTGCGAGCGATGAGCTTACCTTATTCAATTGCTATGTTATTCCTTCTCCAAAGGATAGCCGCGGCGGCATTATGACGACGCTAACCGAAATGACAGAAATTATGGCTCGGGGCGGCGGTGTAGGCATAAATCTGTCTTCCTTGCGTCCGCGCAAGGCAATCGTTGCAGGCGTTAACGGCACGTCAAGCGGCTCTGTGTCTTGGGGCGGCTTGTTCAGCCATACCACGGGATTGATTGAGCAGGGCGGAAGCAGGCGCGGAGCCTTAATGATTATGCTCAATGACTGGCATCCGGATATCATGGAGTTTATTACAGTGAAGCAGACGATGGGATTAGTGACAAATGCTAATCTGTCGGTGTGCATCAGTGATACCTTTATGGAAGCCGTTAAAGCTGATGCCATGTGGGAGCTTGTCTTCCCCGATTCGAAGGAGCAAGACTACGACGAGCTTTGGGACGGAGATATAGCGAAGTGGAGAGAGCTTGGCAAAAAAGTCGATACTTATAAGACGGTCAGAGCGCGGGAAATATGGCGGTTAATTATAGAGTCAGCCTGGAAATCTGCCGAGCCTGGCGTCGTGTTTATGGAACGCTATAATAAAATGTCCAACAGCTGGTACTTCAACCCGATCATAAGTACGAATCCTTGCTTTCATCCTGATACCCGGATAGCTACTGAATTTGGGCTAATTAAAATTTCAGAGTTATATAAAAAAGTTGGAACAAAGTCCTTTACAATGATCACCGATGAACGAGTCATTCAAGCGGCCAAAGTAGTTGGTGGACGTCAATATGAGACAACAGGAACGTGTATACGCACAGGCACCGTTTTTCCTAGCGGTTATAAGCCTACGTTGAAGCTTGTATTCGCAAATGGCCTGGAGC
The DNA here is from genome assembly GCF_050864975.1 of Paenibacillus sp. GXUN7292. Classification (NCBI taxonomy): domain Bacteria; kingdom Bacillati; phylum Bacillota; class Bacilli; order Caryophanales; family Paenibacillaceae; genus Paenibacillus; species Paenibacillus sp. GXUN7292. The sequence goes on from NZ_JBOZWO010000001.1 coordinate 211,327, forward strand.
TTAAAGTTACACCTGAGCATCGTATTTATACGGATTCCGGTTGGAAAGAAGCCCAGCAACTGAATGAAAATGATCGCATTTATGTTCAATCAGGCAGCGGGATTTTTCCTGAAAAAGATCATCTTGGCAAACAGTGGGGAATGTTTTTGGGTTGGCTGGTTGGCGATGGCTGGATTGCTAAGCGTGGAGATATCGGGATGGTTTTCGGAATGGAGGATTCTGAAGTAATCCCTTATATGATCGAAGCGGGCAAGCTTTTTAGTGGCGCAGAAGCAAAAATCCATAAGCGTGATAATGGAACCTCGCAGCTATTTTGGTGGCGCAAGGCATTTCGAGATAAATTATTGGATCTCGGGATAAAAGCAGTACCGGCTGCGGAGAAGGAAGTACCTGAATGTATTTTTACGGCAGCTAAGGAGACTGTAGCAGCTTTCTTGCAAGCTTTGTTTAGCGCAGATGGCACAGTGTACGAAAATGATGAAATGCATCGCACAGTCCGGCTCACATCCTCATCCAAGAAGCTGCTTCTTGATGTACAGCTGCTACTGTTCAATTTCGGTATACATGGCCATATTTATAGTCGTCCCAAAAGAAATCAGGCACCTTTTAAATATGAAACGATAAGCGGCGAGAAGCGTGAATATAGCAGTAATATGTTCTTTGAATTAGTCTTAAGTGGAAATAACATCGTTGCATTCAAAGAGCAAATCGGATTTAAATTTATTTCAAGAAAACAAGCCGCTTTAGAAAGGATTTCGCGCAAATCTAGAAAAACTGAAAAGTTTTTCTCTAAATTAGTCAGCATTACAAAAGCGGAAGAAATCGAGGTTTATGATATCAATGAACCGATAACAAATTCATTAATCGCTAACGGCATAGTCGTTCATAACTGTGGGGAACAAGGGCTGCCTGCTTGGGGCGTCTGCAACTTGTCAGCGGTCAATTTATCTCAGTTTTATGATGCGGAGCGTCATGATGTCGCTTGGGAGAAGCTGGGCGAGACAACACGCTGGGCGGTTCGTTTTCTTGATAACGTCATCGACAGAACTCCGTATCATTTTGAGGAAAATGAACAAAATCAAAAGCTGGAGAGACGTATTGGCCTTGGCACGATGGGTCTTGCTGAACTGATGATCAAGCTAGGCATTCGGTATGGCAGCGCGGAATCCCTCGAATTTTTGGATCATTTATACGGCTTTATGGCTAAGGAAGCTTACTTGGCTTCTGCGGACATTGCTGCTGAGAAGGGTTCCTTCCCGGCCTTTGATGCGGAACGCTACTTGCAAAGCGGCTTTATGAAGCAGCTTGTGGAAGCATTCCCGGAAGTTGGAGAGGCAATACGCGAAAAAGGCATGCGCAACGTAACGGTTATTACGCAAGCGCCGACAGGCAGTACCGGAACGATGGTAGGCACATCTACCGGCATTGAGCCGTATTTCGCTTTTGAATATTTCCGCCAAAGCCGTCTCGGCTTCGATAAGCAGTATGTTCCGATCGCGCAGCAGTGGAAGAATGACCATCCTGATGAGGAGTTTCCTGAATATTTTGTAACAGCAATGACGCTTTCAGCAGAGGATCATATTAGGGTGCAGGCAGCTATTCAGCGCTGGGTAGACAGCTCTATCTCCAAAACTGCTAACGCTCCGAACGATTTCACAATTGAGGATACGGAGCAATTATATGAACTGGCTTATGAGCTTGGCTGCAAAGGCGTAACCATCTATCGAGATGGAAGCAGGGATACTCAGGTTCTTTCTACGGAAACCAAGGATGTGGATCAGGAAGAGAAGACAAGCAATGAGGCTGAAGCTTATACGGTTCAAGACTCTGAGGACCAATCGGATGTTCTGCCAATATCAGACACTCAACCATTGATTCAAGCAGAAGGCGAAGACTTGATTCCAAGTACTTCTATAGGCACTCCTGACAAACGATACAAATCGCGCCCGCAAATATTGACAGGCGCCACCTACAAAATGCAAACATCGTTCGGGAAGGCATATATTACAATCAATGATATTAACGGCACTCCCGGAGAAATCTTCCTTAATGTAGGCAAAGCTGGCTCAGACGTATTTGCGATGGCAGAAGCACTTGGCAGAGTATGCTCGTTATTTCTTCGTTACGGTGATCATGGCGATAAAGTAAAGCTGCTCGTCAAGCATTTGAAAGGGATTGGGGGCTCCGAAGCGAGTGGCTTTGGCGCAAACAGAGTAGAATCAATTGCGGATGCAGTTGCCAAAGCACTGGAGCTGCATGTGCAGACAAGAGGCTCTGAAATCCAACAGAAGCAGTTCGAGCAGTCTGAGCAGCAGGCTGCTTATGATGAGCTGTCAGCAACAGCAAGCGGTGCAAATCATTCCAATTTGTCTAAGGGACATAAAGATTTGTGTCCGTCCTGCGGTACCGCGTCATTAATTAATATAGAAGGCTGCAAGCAGTGCAGCAATTGCGGATATAGCAGGTGCTGATGGTGCATTTCGGAACAGGGCTTCGCCGTTCGGATATGCTATAATGTTACCTATGAGGGTGTCGATTAATTGTGGGCAACGATTGATAAGCAAAAAGAAAGGGGAACGAAGAGCAAGATTGGGAATGGAGAAGCGGTAGCGTCCGCCTTTGTAGGCCAATTTTATCCTTTACAGGAGTTATTTCATCAAAAAAATTGGACTACAACAGCGGTCGGAATCCCAAACTTGATCGTAGTAACCTACCTTTCGTTTGCTTGTTGCCCTATCCACAATTAATCGACACTCTCCCTATATTCGTTATAAATGATGCCCCTCGCGGGCAAGATCATCAGTTCAGGAGCTGACAATGGCATGGAGAAAACAATTGTGCAGAAGCTTAGCTTGCATAAATATACCGATATTGCAATATTGAACCAGCCGGAAGGCTCTCATTATTTCGACGAATTGGAAAAAGCGGACACAAGTCTTGCAGCGGCCGGATACGACACTATTTTTGCCTTTGTGCTTGATTTGAATGCGATGAAGGAGCTTACTTTTGATGTAATCGAGCGAGGCTTGCTGAATAAGAATGGCTATCTTTTTATGGCTTATCCGAAAAAAGGCAATAAAAAGTATTCCACTTACGTGCACCGCGATGAGATCATGCCGGCCATTGGATGCGATGAAGAAGGCTATATCGGGACAAGCTCTGTCAAGTTTGCGCGAATGGTTGGGATGGATGATGTATTTACTGTGGTGGGCCTCAAAGAGGATGCCAAAAGCAAAGGGAAATCGGGCACATCCACAAAAGCGAGCCAGCGGGTAGACGACTATATTGAGTTGATTGCCGATGTGGAAAACGATTTGAAGGATGAGCCGGAGCTGCTTGCTTTGTATGGGAAGCTGACGCCAGGCTACCGCAAAGATTGGGCAAGGTATATTTATAGCGCTAAGCAGGAAGAGACGCGTGAAAATCGGCGAGTCGAGATGAAGCAGATTTTGCAAGCTGGTTACAAGAGCAAGGAGCTGTATCGGAAGGATCATCCATAGCATCCATAGGTTTCAAATTGAAAAACTGAAAAGGCTGTCCTGTTGGTAGCATATGCTGCCTTATAGGACAGTCTTTTTGCATTTTGCATAAGCCCGGTAGTATTCCCAACCATAGAAGTGAAAAAGATGTTATACAGCATAAAAAGTCAATAATGTCATCATTGTATGATCGATTTCGAAATGCCCGTCCTGTTATAATTAGGGATTGAATCATCTATTTCGACTTGATAATCGGAGGAGAGAAGCAGTGAAAAATAAATTTATACCTTGGACAAGTACGACATATTTGCGCTTCCTGCTGCTGTTCATTGTTATACTCATGCCGATCTATATCATCGGGCTGCTCATCTATAATTGGGGCGTTGATGCGGTAGAGGAACAGGTTTATCAATCCGTTGATTCGCAAATGACATATTATTTAGATGCGCTGACGACAGACATGGAGCAGATGAAGGTGCTTATGCTGGACGCTTTGAATGATGACAATTTGAATGATTTGGCTATGCTTTCGCCCGTGAAGACGGTTTACGAAAAGCAAAAGGCAATCACCCGCTTGCAGCAGCGTTTGAATGCAATAAAAAGCAGCAGCGAGCTCATAGCCGATGTTGTAGCCTATATCCCTCAAAATGCAATGAAGGTATCGGGCGGGAACGGTTTTTCTGCTATGAGCGAGAATGAGGTGACAGATCTGGTTGATAGCAAGTTACGGTTTACTAGTACGCCGCAGCTTCAAGATGATCATTTGTTGCTCAGAGCATCGTTTCCTAACTCTGCTGGACGCAAGCCGATATTCGTCATTGATTTGAGCATATCGCTAGAAAATCTAACCCAATCGTTATCCAATCTGGCGCGCAATGAGGACGGGGAGCAGGTCGTGCTGCGAAATTTGGCTGATCGTTCGGTTATTGCTGCAGTTCATGCGACGCAAGGCGCATTGAATTGGCATCCCCAGGAGCGAAGCGGGAGAACATTTATCGAGGATGGAAAAGATCGGCTTTTTGCGGTGTATAACAGTTCGGAGGAGCTGGATATGGGGCTCACGCGTTATGTGGACAGTGATTTATTTTTCGGTCCGGTTCACAATTATCAGCGTTGGTTTTGGTTTTTTTCATTAACGGCGACCCTTATTATTGTGTTTTTCTCCGTCTTTCTTTACAGGTTTATTCATCAGCCTCTTGTTACATTGATTCGCGCATTTCGCAAGCTGCAGGAGGGGGATTTCAACTTACGCATTCATCGGCGCAAAAAAGATGATTTTACTTATTTGTATGATTATTTCAATGTTACCGTAGAGCATTTGCATTCCTTGATCGATCAAGTGTATAAGCAAAAAATATTGGTGCAGCACGCGGAGCTGAAACAGCTTCAGGCGCAGATTAATCCCCATTTTTTGTACAATAGCTTCTTTATGCTGCATCGGATGATTAAGTTGGAGGATAATGAAAACGCTGTCGTTGTATCCAAGAAGCTGGGTCAGTTTTTTCAGTACATTACGCGGAATACAGCAGATGAGCTGCTGCTCGCGCGCGAGGTGGAGCATGCGCAAAATTATGCGGAAATTCAACAAATGCGGCTTGGCAATCGGCTGCGTTTGATAATTGGGGATGTTCCGGATGCGTTTCAATATATCTATGTTCCGCGTCTTATTTTGCAGCCTTTGTTAGAAAACGCAATCGAACATGGCCTGCATGCGAAGGAGCAAAATGGTTCGGTGAATATGCGGTTCATCGAGGAGGAGAGCGCTTGGCTTATAGAGGTGGAAGATAACGGCGCTGGCATGGAAGAATTTGAGCTGCGGGAAATGAATAAGCGTTTGACTTCAATGAACGAGTCGCAGCCGGATTTTGAAGTGACGGGGTTAATGAATATTCATCATCGCTTGCATATTAAGTTTGGCTTTGGCAGCGGGATTTCGCTTTGTATAGGAAGCGGCGGCGGATTGCTAGTGCAGCTCCGTTTATCTAAGGAGGGGATGGCTCATGTATCGCATACTGATCGTGGATGATGAATCGCATGTAGTGGATTGGATGTATGAAATGCTTGGAGAGTTTAAGGACGTCGAGCTTGATCTATACAAAGCTACTACGGTGACCGATGCGCTTTGCTGGCTTGGTCGAACTAGAATAGATATTGTCGTTACGGATATTGCGATGCCGGGAATGTCAGGTTTAGAGCTGCACGCGCATATTCGCCGGTTATGGCCAGCGTGCAAAGTAATCTTTTTGACAGGCCATAACGAATTTGATTACGCATACCAAGCGGTTAAAAATGAAGCGGCCGGCTATGTGCTGAAAACCGAGGATGATGATGTCATTATTGCCGCCGTGCATCGCGCGATTGATAGCATCGAAGAATCGATGCGACAGCAATGGATGCTGCAGCAGGCGGAGGACCGGAAGCAATCGGCGATTGCAGCGCTACGCAAAGATTATTTGGCTGAATTGCTGCGTGGCGGGGAGTGCGATGCCGAACAAAGAAGGCAAAGCTTTAAGGAGTTGGATATAGCTCTGGAGGCGGATGAGCCTGTTATGATCGTCATTGCCCGGATAGATGAAGAGAATCGCGAGCATTCATTTATGAAGCCGGAGCTGATTCCGATCGCGGCGCAATTAATTGCCACAGCCGCGCTTGTGCGGTGGAGGAACTGCGAATGGCTAAGCACGTTAGATAGTGTGATTTGGTTTATTCAAGGCGAGAAGGAAGTTGCTGAACAGAGCATGACGGCGGTCAAATATGTCGAAGAAAGCTTGGAACGGATTCAAACGGACTGCCGGACAAAGCTGGGAATATCGTTATCATTGATTATAGCAGAGCAGCCGGTTAGCTGGGAGCAAGTGGGACAAAAGCAAGCGGGATTGCGGCAATGGCTGATGCAGCGTATGATTTATGGCCGCGGGTTATTATTGACGGAGAGCGAGCGTGAGCGTGAGAAAAAGGCTCAGCCAACCATCGGTTGGCAGCCGGATCGAAGCAAACTTGAGCTGATACGGCTGCAGTTGGAGAAGGGGCAAAAGGAAGCGTTCGAAGAGACGCTAACCGAGATAGAGCAAAGCGTTGCTGCAATTCCTTATCTGACAGGGGAAAGCGCAAGTTCAAGCTCAAGCTCGTGCCTGGAGCTTTTTTTCGGGATTTCCGCGCCATTATTGTCTTATATGAACCGTTGGCAGTTGCAATCACTGCTTGATATGCCTGGTATTGTCGAGAAGTTGACGCAACCTGATTTGTTTGCAAGCTGGAGCGAGCTTTTCGATTTTCATCGTTGGGCGGGGCGGGAAATTTTTCGTTTGCTTGGTGAGCGGCATGAGCATCGGGAATCCAATGTCATTCGTCATGTGAAGGAATATATGCAAGCGAATTTGCATACTGGAGTGTCGTTGGTTGAGCTCGCGGATCGGGTGTATTTTAATCCGTCGTATTTATCCAGATTATTCAAAGAGGCGACTGGAAAAAGCGTTACGGATTACTTGTCCGAGCTGCGATTGGAGCGGGCGATGTCGATGCTGCAAGAAAACAAAAAAATCAGCGAAATATCTGAAGCGGTAGGGATTGAATCCCCTGCGTATTTTTCGCGTTTTTTCAAAAAAATGACCAAGCGGTCGCCGCAGGAGTATAGGGAAGCGCATCTGCTCGGAGCCGCTGCCGATAAAACCGTCGAAGGACATAAATAATGCTGTTGGACGGTAGGAATGGTAGGTAAATGTGTGCTGGTGGCGGGCGTAGGAACTATAGGTAAACTGGTGCTGAAGTAATTGGATAAGTCATGAGAAGTCAAGAAAGTAAAAAGATTAGCGTTACGCAGCTCGGGGAGCCGATGCTAAGATGTTGTCATGGGCCCAACACATCGAGAGTGGAGTGATAGTATGAAACGTCTAGGAAAAATGATACCTGCCATGTCGCTTGCTGCGGCAATTATGCTGACAAGTGCTTGCGGCAATAGCACACAGCCTAATCATGCAAAGCCTCAATCAAGCAGTGAGGCGACTAATGGAGAACAGCAAACGGGGGAAGTAAACAAAGGCAAGTATGATCCTGCGATTACGATTTCTTTGGTCGGTGCAACAGAGGATACTTTGGAAGGCGTCCTAGCGAAGCTGAAGGGCGAGACGTTTGAGCAGAATCGCTGGTCCAAGCTCTATCAAGACGAGCTGGGTATTCAATTCAAATATAATTGGATTGCGAAAGGTACAGATCAATATAAGCAAAAAATGAATGTATCGCTAGCGTCTGGCGAGGTTCCTGAGTTTATTCAAGTCGATGCTACCGAACTAAAACAATTGCAGGAAGCGGATCTCATTATGGATTTGGGCGCTTTGTATGAGGAGTATGCAGCGCCGCTTACGAAAAAAGTATTGCAGCAAGACGGAGATGCTCCGTTCAAGGCAGCAACGATTGATGGCAAGCTGTTGGGCATTCCGAATATTCGTTCTTCAATCGATATGGCGCAGTTTGCTTGGGTTCGGACGGATTGGCTAGAGAAGCTAGGTTTGCCAGAGCCCAAAACGATGCAGGACCTTTTAGTTATAATTGAAGCATTCGCTAAACAGGATCCAGATGGTAACCAAAAGGATGATACGGTTGGGTTATTGGTACAGAAGGATTTGTTCGGCGGATTTGCAAGCTTGGAAGGCTTCTTTAATGGCTATCATGCTTACCCGACGATTTGGGTTGAGGATGAGAATGGACAAATTGTACATGGCAGCACTAGAACGGAAGTGAAGACAGCGCTCGCGGAGCTGCAGCGTTTGTATAAAGAAGGCATGTTTGATCAAGAGTTTGGTGTTAAAGACTGGGGCAAAACAGCAGAGACGGCTTCGGCTGGCAAGGCTGGCGTAACCTTCGGTCAACAGTGGCTAAGCGCATGGCCATTCCAGTCGAATCACGATAATGACGTGAAAGCGGTATGGAAAGGCTTCCCGTTAATGTCCGCGGATCAAGAGCCTGCATTGTCTGAAATTAGCCTTGGCACAACGCAATATTGGGCGGTTCGCAAGGATGCGGCAAATCCAGAAGCATTGTTCAAAATGTTTAATCTCTACATCGAAAAGAACTGGGGCGAGACAGCGGAGTTCGATACGTATTACTTGCCTGGTGATGCGGAAGGAACTTGGAAGCTTTCGCCGGTGACACCTGAGCCGCCGAACAAAAATCTGGACGCTTTCCTAGCCATTCAGGAGGCGACGAAGAATGGCACGCTTGATCAGTTGAAAGGCGAGGCTAAAGTTATTGCTGAGAAAATTGCCGATTACGAGAAAAATGGCAATGAGGGCTCGTGGTCCTGGAGCGCAGGATATGGAGCGGATGGCGTATACAGTGTGATGCAGCAGTACAAAGAAAAGGATTTGTTCAAGAAAAATAGCTTTGTAAGCGCGCCAACACCAACGATGGCGGATAAGAGCGCTACTCTTTCCAAGCTGACGAATGAAACCTTTATGCGCATTATTTTGGGCGATTTGGATGTAGCGGCATTTGATAAATATGTAGAGGATTGGAATAAGCTTGGCGGCGCACAAATTACGAAGGAAGTTAACGAGCTTCATAAGGCAGGAAACTAATTATGAGCGGGAAGCATGCTTTTCGGCGTAATCTGCCGCTGCATCTGATGATTTTTCCGGGATTGCTTCTATTGATAATCTTCTCATATATTCCGATGGCAGGATTGTATATTGCTTTTCAAAAGTTCATTCCGGCCAAAGGATTTTTCGGAGATCAACGGTGGATTGGTTGGGATAACTTCGTTTACATGCTCGATATGCCAGGGATTTATAGTGTGCTTTGGAATACCGTATTTATTGCAGGGATGAAAATGATTGCAGGGCTGATCGTACCGATTACGGTCGCCCTCCTGCTTAATGAGCTTCGCAGCTCAGGGCTTCGACGGGGGATTCAAACGCTTGTATATTTGCCTCATTTTTTATCCTGGATTATTCTAGCGGGCGTACTCATTGATATATTATCGCCTTCATCAGGTTTGGTGAATCAGCTGCTTAATATGTTCGGGTTGAAATCTATCTTCTTCCTTGGCAGCAATGATTGGTTCCCCTATACGATGGTGATCTCGGATGTGTGGAAGGAGTTTGGCTTTGCTACCATTGTGTATTTGGCCGCATTAACCGGGATCGACCCGCAGCAATACGAAGCTGCTGTTATTGATGGCGCGAATCGCTGGAAGCAAACCTGGCATGTGACCTTGCCTGGCATGCGAATGATTATCGTGTTGATGATGGTGCTGAGCATGGGTAATATTTTGAATGCGGGCTTTGATCAGATCGTCAATTTGTATAGTGCGCAGGTCTATCAGAGCGGCGATATTATTGATACTTTAGTGTACCGGATCGGACTTCAGCAGGCTCAATATGGTGTGGCAACTGCCGTAGGGCTATTCAAGTCAGTCGTTTCGTTCCTGTTTATTTCTGTTGCCTACTTTTTGGCCTATAAACTGGCTGATTATCGGATTTTTTAGAAAAAGGAGGCAACGAGGATGCACAGAAAAACGTTCGGCGGCAGACTGTTTCAATTCGCTAATGCTAGCTTTCTCATTCTATTGTCATTGCTGTGCATTGCTCCGCTTATTCATATTGCGGCAGTTTCATTCAGCTCCAGCGCGGCAGTGACAGCAGGATTTGTAAAGTTTTGGCCTGTGGATTGGACGTTTCGTTCCTATGAGCATGTATTTGCCAGGGGGGAAATATGGGTTGCTATGAGTGTTACGGTACAACGCGTGTTGTTAGGCAGTGCCATTAATTTGCTTATTACGATACTTGTCGCCTACCCGTTATCGAAAGAATCAACAACGTTTCGTTCGCGTACATGGTATGCGTGGATTTTTTTCTTTACGATGCTGTTTGCAGGTGGCTTAATTCCATGGTATATGGTGATCAAGGAGCTGGGCTTGCTGGATACGATCTGGGCATTGGTGCTGCCAGGGGCTGTTCCTATTTTCAACATTGTACTTCTGCTCAATTTCTTCAGGCAGCTTCCTAAGGAAATGGAGGAGGCGGCTTTTGTGGATGGAGCGGGGCATTGGACGGTGCTATGGAAGCTATTCGTGCCAGTGTCCTTGCCAGCCATGGCGACCATTTCGTTATTCGCTATAGTATGGCATTGGAATAGCTGGTTTGACGGCTTGATACTAATGAATAAGCCAGAAAATTATCCGTTGCAAAGCTATTTGCAAACGGTCATTATGCAGCGGGATATGACTTATTTGCAGCAACTCAGCCGATCAGAGCTGTCGATTATTTCCGATCGAACCATTAAGTCGGCGCAAATATTAATCGCAACCTTGCCCATTGTCGCTGTGTACCCATTTCTGCAGCGGTATTTTGTAAAAGGAATTGTTATTGGAAGTGTAAAAGGCTAAAGAAAATATAAACAAGGATAGGCTGTGGAAGGAACCAACTGGCTTACAATAAACGATCAGTAGAGGAGAAGGGTAATGAAAAAATTATTACTATCTACGTTTCTATTCATGTTTGCTATTATGACGCCAATCGGTTTCGTTTCTGCAGACCAAGCAGCAGCGCCTTTGCACGAAGAAGGATTTGAAGGAGCAATTGCAAGCACACTCTATACGCTGAATACGCCTTATGGCACGTTGACGAAAGAAGCTAACCAAGTCATTGCAGGCACTGGCTCGATCAAGGGGCTAAGCGCTAGAGGTACGCAATGGGCAGAGTATGCTTCGCTTAATAAGCGCGTGCAGCTAACGGCTGGGAAGGATTATACGATTTCTTTTAAATATCGGATTTTGGAGCAGGAAGGAAATTTCTTTTATTTTTATATGAAACAACAGGTGAATGGAGCAGATGTGACTTCGGGCTTCAACTTTAAGAGTGGCGGAACAATTCCTTATCGAGCAGAGCTTGCAGCAGATCAGGTTCGTTTAACAGAGAAGGATGGCTATTGGCTTGCTGAAGCTAGCTTTAAGGCAGCGGGAGACGGGCTGTATAACATGCTTTGGGGGATACAGGATGGCGGCGTTATCGTTATTGATGATGTGCTTATTAAAGAAGGCAAGCTGCCTGTCATGGTAAATAAAACGGCGGCAGTAGCTATTGAGGGCTTTGAAAGCGGTGATTTAACGAAGACTTCTTTTCAAGCTCTAGGTAGCGGTGCGCTAGTGCAGCAAGCTAAGGCGATTCAGGGGAAGTATGCAGTGGGCGCGAGCGCTACCGTTCAACAGGAATGGCATGAGTTTCTCGCTACTGATCCAGCAAAGCTAGAACTGGCTGCGAATACCGTCTATACCGTAATGTTCAAATATAAAGTGGTTCAGCCAGAGGGGCAAGACAGCTATTTCTATGTAATGGCTGGGACTGGCGATCAATCTAAAGCGATGAACTTTGGCTCCAGCGCTGCACCGATATGGACGAATGTGGACGCTGCAGAAGTAGCAGATCGGGGTACTTATAAGGTTGCAAAAATGACCTTTAAGACAGGCTCCACACCAGATATGCAAGTGAAGTGGGGGATTCGTAAAGGTGGCGCCATCGCAATAGACGATGTGTCGATTGTGAAGGGCAAAGCTAGCATTCCAACTCAAGAAGGACCGCATATTGGTTATGCAAATGTTGTGGATTATGGTGCAGTTCCGAATGATGGTCAAGATGATACGGTTGCTTTTCAACAAGCGATTGCGACAGGCAAAAGCATTTTTGTTCCAGCAGGGGTTTATCACATCGAGGAATCTTAGAAAATTCAGAATCAAAATTTGATAGGTTCAGGTATGTTTGTAACAAAAATAGTATCTCGCAGCACGGATGCGAAGGCGCCAATTCTGCGAGCAGGGAGAAGCTCAGTAGTAGCTGATCTGGAATTATCCTTTGAGCCAGGCCTGATTTCAAATACTGAAGGCCGCGGGGATCGAGTTGGTATTTATACGGCTGCACAGTGGTCGTTGCAGCGTGGTTCTACGGTTCGCAATGTGCGTATTTCGGATGTAGGAACTGCCATTTACTCGCCTAATGGCGCAGAATCATTCTCCGTTACGTATGATACGCTGGAGATTGAGGATTTTTCATATCGCGGCATTGATTTTTCCTCTGATATCCGTACTGGCAATGTGTTCAACAACATCTACTTAAAGTCCTCGCGGCCTAATGTTGATATTCCATTCGCATTAACAGGCGAGGAAAGCGAAGTATCCATTCAGCAGCTGAACGTGGAGCATACGAAGGTGAATACCGCTATTTTGCTAGAGGATGTATATGGTCTTGCTGCTTCTACCATTCATATTGAAGGTGTGACGCTGCGTAATCCGGATACAGGCTATATTACGCTTGATGGCAGCTCAGGCTCTGTTGAAAGCTTGTCTGTATATTTGTCTCCTATTGAACAGCATAACACAAGTATTATTCGGATTGGTGACAGCGTTTATGACATCGGTGCAGCCTTCAAGCCGCACTCGGCAGCTTATTTGCGTGTGGGAACGCTCCATGTGAAGGGCTTAAATGATCCGAATGCTGATTTGCATGGGGCAAAGGTCGGCGGTTTGAATCGTACAGACGCAAAAGGCTTTGTTTTTTTTGATCGTCCGCAGCAAGCAATTGGCGAATACACGGTTCAGCTAGATAATTATGTTTGGTACACCTACCAAGAGGATAAAGACATTTATCGAGCGTTTCCAGTAGATCCGAATAAACGCATTCAATTTACAAAGCTAGGTGTTGTGCCTACCTCTGGGAAAACGTCGGCTCGTCCAACAAATCGTTTAATTCCATATGTCTCGACGTACTATGATACCGATCTAAGCAAATTGTTAATATGGGATGGTACGAAGTGGCGCCCAGTTGTCTAACGATCTAGCAGAGCAGTAGTGGTAAGGCGTAGTGAGTGTTGGAGTAATCGTGAGCGGGAAGGAGTTTGGTCGATAAATATGTTGAAATTGCAGGATATTCATATTCGAGATCCGTTCGTTCTAACAGATATGAAGAACAATCGATATGTCATGTATGGAACGATTGGCGAGACCGCATGGTCGGGAAGGCCAGCAGGCTTTGATGCGTATGTGAGCGATGATTTAGAAAATTGGGAAGGGCCGATCGCCGCTTTTCGTCCAGAGGAACATTTTTGGTCAGATCAGGATTATTGGGCGCCCGAGGTACATGAATATAATGGGGCTTACTATATGTTTGCAAGCTTTAAGGCAAAGAACATGCCAAGAGCGACACAAATTCTGAATGCGGACTCTCCGCTTGGTCCTTTCGTTCCACATACGGAAAAACCGATAACACCTGCGGAGTGGGAATGTTTGGATGGCACGATGTATGTCGATTCTGATCAACAGCCATGGCTTGTGTTTTGCCGGGAGTGGCTGGAGGTGAGAGACGGCCAGATATGGGCGGCGCCGCTGACATCTGATTTGAAGGCTTTGCAGGCAGAACCAACGATGCTATTTCGAGCGTCTGAAGCACCTTGGGCTCGTGCGATAAGCGAAGCTAAGGAATATGTAACAGATGGGCCTTTTTTGTATCGGGAAACGGATGGCAGGCTATTCATGCTATGGTCAAGCCAAGGCGAGGCGGGCTATGCGATGGGGAGGGCCATATCTGAGTCAGGTGAAGTTCTAGGGCCATGGCATCAAGAGGAGGAGCCGCTATTTGGCGAGAACGGCGGCCATGGCATGATCTTTGCTTCGTTGGCTGGCGAACGATTTATTTCACTGCATGCGCCGAATGATCATCCGCTGGAGCGTCCAGTTTTTTTACTAATGCGGTAGAATAAAAATGGACATTTCGTATTATTAGGTCAACCAGAGATTTCTGGTTGGCTTTTTTTTTCACTGTCTAGGAAATTATGCATCAGTTAAAATTGTGGATAAGTATATCGAAACACGAATCAGTTCTCGAAACAACTGCACTGCCATGCCGTAACATGAAATATGCGTAACAGGGATGATGATGGCGTAGTTCTGTATGTTTGGCGTACGATGCAGCTATTGCGCTCGAATCGCTCCGAATGCTGCGGACAATAATGACCGTTAGCGCTCATTTTTCGCCAATTTCCCTTTCTAGCGGACAGAAATGTCCGTTAGCGAGAAAAAAACTAGAGTATTCGACGGAATTTTCTTCTAATGGTCATAAATGTCCGCATAGGCAACAAAAAAACTTCTTTTTGGTTCTAACGGTCATTAATGACCGCACCACAATGAAGACAGTCGGCTAAATAGATATCGGAAGCATCACTTGTTTTTTTACACACGAAGATGGCAAGTTAGGTCACCTATCGGTGACCTAACTTGCTAGCCGACGGTTGCTCTTCCGCCGGCTTTCCTTTCTAACAAAGTCAAGGGATAGATCTTTATTAATGCTTATTATACACCGATGAAATGATGATGACGCTGTTCTTTTTCAGCCATACATATACCAAATTCGTGCAGAAGCTCTGACGGTCAATTGACCCGGCTCAATGGGGCTTGCGGCGCTTTCCAACGGCATAGCTGTCGCCTTAAAGTACATAGGCTCCGCCTCGGGCTGCGGTACTTCCTCGACCTTGCATGGAACTGCGGACAAGGAAACGCCGAGTGCCTCGGCGATGGCGGCAGCCTTCGCCTCTGCATCTCGCACAGCAGCAATCAGTGCTTTTTGCTGTACTTTAGTCGCCTCGCTAGAGTAAAACTTTATTGAAGTAACCATATTCGCCCCATTCGCGACAGACATATCGATTAAACGTCCAGCCTCTGTAACATTGTCTAGCGTCACTTGAAGCAAATGGGTGACTTTGTATCCGCGGAACTCTTGCTTTCCATCCATATAATCGTATTGAGGCTCAATTAGAAATTGTATAGTTTTGATGCTCTCACGGGCAATTCCCGACTGCTCCAGCGCTTCAATAATCGCAGCCATCTTTGCAGCATTGTCGGTTTGGACGGATTCCAGCTCTACCCCTTCACTAACGGTTCCTAAAGTAATCAATGTACGGTCTGGAACTGCTGTTACCGCACCTTCTCCCAACACCTCTAGCGTAAAATCACATGAATGTTCTTTATGCTGCGCCATAGCCGCCATACTCCTCCTTTATCATCGCATCTATAATTAAACTATGACTATTTATCGCTTGAAATTCAATGCATCCTCCGCACCATTATCGGGAAAAACATCTTATTTTCTCAGTAATACTTTCGACAAAGTACACCTTCCTCATTTTCTTTTATAGTAAATTGAAGTATTTTCTATTGTGCAGCTGCTGCTTGTTGGGCTATTATAGTCTAATGGTCCAATCGTAAAAAATAGAAATATTTTTAGGCCGTAATTTGCAAGTTAGAAGGGATCGTAACATGAAAAAAGGAATCATGTATGCCGTAATTACGTACTTATGCTGGGGATTGCTCCCTTTGTATTGGAGACTGTTCGAATCGATGTCAGCGCCAGAAATTTTGTCGCATCGAATCCTATGGTCTTTTATATTTGTTGCTCTTTTAGTAACCGTGGTTAAACGCTGGAAGCATATGAGAGCTGCAATTGCTGACTGGAAAAGCAAGCTTGCTGTTGTGCTATGTGCATTGTTTATTAGTGCGAACTGGCTCATTTTTATATGGGCAGTTAATCAGCACCAGGTGCTGGAGACGAGTCTGGGCTATTATATGAATCCGCTAATTAGCGTTTTGTTTGCCGTTATATTTCTGAAGGAAAGGCTGAATGTCGGTCAATGGCTAGCTATCGGCCTTGCGGCGATCGGTGTACTGTGGATGGCTATTCAATATGGTCATGTGCCTTGGATTGCCTTGTCGCTGGCTATATCATTTGCATGCTACGGGTTAGCTAAAAAAGCAGCGAAGCTGGATGTTTTGCTGGGCCTTACTTGGGAAACGATGATCGTGTTCCCGATTGCGCTTTTTTATTTGATTTTTGTACACAGCAACCATACAGCGACGATCGGTCAGTTGTCGACTGCATCGCTCATTCTATTGCTGCTTGCAGGGGTTGCTACCGCATTGCCTTTGTTCTGGTTCGCGAAAGCTGCCGAGCGGCTGCCATTGTCAATCGTAGGCTTTATCCAATACATTGCTCCGACAACGAGCCTGTTGCTCGCTATTTTTGTATTTAAAGAGCCGTTTACAAACAGTCAGCTTTACAGCTTTATATTTATTTGGTGCTCGCTTGTGTTATTCTCAATAGCAACGTTTAGGCAAAGCAGACCAGCCAGCTTGACAAAGCTCAAGAGCGAAAAAGTGCCAACATAACTGTTCGATACATTTTTAAGTGAGCTTGATGCCATCCCTCCGGATGTGTCATCAAGCTTTTTTTATGCCCGCATACTGAATTTTTTGAGGACGCCGACAGGCGTTCTTTTTTTAAAATACAGGAAAGTATATGTTTTCACTTTATACATGTTCCTAAATTTCATCGGTAAACGCCACTGTCCAAAGGACGGCGGAGCCGTTTATCCTTGAAACTTGTGCTTCTCTTTATAAAACTTTAAGATTTAACGCTTTTTGTTTAAAAAAACAGTCACTTTATTAAGGTTTTCTTTATAATAACCCTACTTTTTTTTAAATTGTTTTCTCTATTCTTATGGAAGAAGGACAAGAGAAATATGGAAGTATAGACCAGGAGGCTGGAGAAATGAGTAAGAAATCAGTTGCGGTATTGTTTGGTGGCTGCTCCAACGAATATGAGGTTTCACTAAAATCAGCTGCATCCGTAATCGAGCAAATTAATCTGGATAAATATAACTTGATTATGATTGGCATTACAAAAGAGGGGAATTGGCTTAGATACAGCGGTTCGATTGACGAGATAAAAAAGGATAGCTGGCATCAGCATCCGAGCTGTATACCGTCATTTATCTCTCCCAGCAGAGAGGTAAAAGGGTTAGTTGAACTGGTACATACGGAGTTCCACGTTGTGCCTGTCGATATTGTGTTTCCGGTGCTTCATGGCAAATACGGCGAGGATGGTACTGTACAGGGCTTGCTGGAGCTCGCAGGCATCCCTTATGTAGGCTGCAACAGTCTTTCCTCAGCTGTTGCTATGGACAAGGTCATGGCGCACACGCTTGTGAAAGCAGAAGAGATAAAGGTAACAAGCTCCGTCGTTGTATATCGAGGAGAATCGGCGACAGAGGCAGCTGTGCAAGCAGAGAAGCTGGGATACCCTCTATATGTAAAGCCTGTTCGCTCCGGTTCCTCTATTGGCATAACGAAGGCTGCGAATAAGGAAGAGCTCATTGCCGGCATTCAAGCAGCATTTGCGCATGACAATAAGGTCGTTATTGAGCGAAATATTGCCGGCTTTGAGATCGGCTGTGCCGTTCTCGGCAATCAGGAGCCGATAGTAGGCATAATTGATGAAATTGAAGTGACTGACGGCTTTTTCAATTTTACAGAAAAATATACGCTGCAAAGCTCTAAGATTCATCTGCCTGCGCGAATTGATAGCGACACGTCTGAACGCGCGCGTGAAACGGCGCTGCGCATTTATAAGGTGCTTGGCTGCCAAGGCTTTGCCCGTGTAGATCTGTTCGTTACGCCGGAGAAGGAAATTGTGTTCAATGAGGTAAACACGATCCCTGGCTTTACCTCTAGTTCCCGCTATCCAAACATGCTGCAAAAAAGCGGAATGAACTATTCGGAAATTATTGATCGTTTGTTGAATCTTGCTTTGGTGGAGGCTGATGAGCAATGGAAGTTGTAGATACGAAAGAAATTGTAATTCGATTGAAACATTCAGACATCTATAAAGGGCATTTGCTTCTTGTAAATAAAGACCATCCAATACGCTGTCTGAAGCAGGATTTGCGGCCGGTCCCGCGCGCGCATATTCATAAATCTGAACAATTGCGCATGATGTATTTGGAGGCAGAATGCTTGCAGCAGCTGCTGGCTTTGCTGCAGGCCTGCCATGCGCTGGATGATATTTCAGCTGTAAGCTGTTTCCGCTCCAGCAGCGAGCAGCATGAGCTATATAAAGCAGCAGCAGCAGAGCGCGGAGAGCTGTTTGCCGCAAGCTATGTGGCGAGGCCTCATGAGAGCGAGCATCAGACGGGACTCGCAGTTGATGTTGGTTTAAGCAAGGAGGAGGTCGATTATATTTGTCCTTCCTTTCCAGATGAGGGGAAAAGCGCAATTTTCAAAAGACTCGCTGCCAAATATGGCTTCGTGCAGCGATACAAGGAAAGCAAAACAAGTATAACCCGAATTTCATGCGAGCCATGGCATTATCGCTACGTCGGTATTCCGCATGCGATGCTGATGGAGAAGCAAGATTTTTGCTTAGAGGAATATATTTTGTATCTTAAGCAATTTGAAAGCAATCAAAAGCATTTATTTATTGAGCAGGGGAGCTGTATTTATGAAATTTACTATATCGCTTCGACGGGTGCTGAGACGGAAGTAATGATTCCAGAACAGGTCAGCTATGCTACTTCGGGAAATAATGTAGATGGGTTTATCGTTACAATAGCTCATTGGAAAAGGCAGTGAAACAATTGAACGCAAAGCAAAGCTATGGCGCTATTGATATCTTCAAGCTTATTGCGGCTCTGTTTGTTATAGCTATTCATACAGGGCCGTTAACTACTTATTCAGAGTATGGAGATTTTTTGCTGACCGGCATTATTGCGCGAGTAGCTGTACCTTTTTTCTTTATGGCAGCAGGTTTTTTTCTATTTGGCAAATTAAACGGCAGGCGCAAGCAGGATCGCAGTACAGTTAATAAGTATGTATGGCGTCTATTAAAGCTGTATGCAATAGCAGTTGCGATCTATATTCCAGTTAATATATACGCAGGTTACTTTAGTACAGATTTTACATGGTATTCACTTGTGAAGGATTTCATATTCGATGGCACCTTGTATCATTTATGGTATTTTCCAGCTTTAATTATTGGCGTATATATTGTAGCTTTCTTATATCATAGACTGCCGTTCGCATTCATAATGGCAATTACAGGCGGCTTATATATTGTTGGTTTGTTTGGCGATAGTTACTATGGGGTATCCGTACAGAGCTCAGCCTTGCAAGCCAGTTATGATATATTGTTTAAAATATTTGATTATACTCGAAACGGTTTGTTTTTCGCACCGCTGTTTATTGCGATGGGAGCTTGGACGGCAAAGCGGCCGAAAGCTATATTTGATGTAAATACGAATGCGGGCTTTTTAATAATATGTACGTTTATTATGGTGCTGGAAGGAGTATTGCTTCATTACTCCGAGTTCCCAAGACATGACAGCATGTATATTTTTTTAGTGCCTGTCGTATATTTTCTCGTACATTTATTATTAAAGCTAGACGTGCGCAACTATGTGTCCTTTAGGCAGCTTAGCACTTGGATTTATATTTTGCATCCATTAGCGATTATTATCGTCAGAGGTGCTGCGAAAGTAACAGGCACAACTAATTTGTTCGTAACTAATAGTATTTTGCATTATATGGCAGTGGTTGTATTGTCGTTTGCTTTAGCTGCTGTAATTACAAAGTTTGCAGGCAAGCGAGCAGAGCCGTCCGTACCTAATAGAAGAGCGTGGGCTGAAATAAATGTAACGCATATTAAGCATAATGCGATGGAGCTAAGCCGGATATTGCCAAGCGGATGTGGAATAATTGCCGTTTTAAAAGCGAATGGCTACGGTCACGGAAGTGTGGAAGCTGCACATGCTCTTACAGATGCAGGTATTACGCATTTTGCCGTTGCTACTATTACAGAGGCGATTAAAATGCGAGAAGGCGGAATCAAAGGCGATATATTAATTTTGGGCTATACGCAGCCAGAGCAATTCGATGAGCTTAGACGCTACCGATTGACGCAGACCGTTCTGGATGTTCAATACGCGCAGCTGTTGAATAGCTATAAGAAAACGCTCGATGTGCATATTAAAATAGACACAGGCATGGGCAGAGTGGGCGAGTCCTATTTGCATGCCGAAAGTATTAAAAGCCTGTATAGGCTCAAGTACTTGAACATAACGGGAACCTATACTCATCTATCGGCCCCTGACAGCACAAGCAAAAAAGATATTGCTTATACCGATCAACAAATTAGAAGATTCTATACGGTTATTGATTCATTAAAAGAAGCGGGCATCGAGCCTGGAAAGCTTCATATGCAAAGCAGCTATGGAATATTGAATTATCCGGAGCTGCGTTGTGATTTGGCTCGCCCTGGCATTGCATTGTTTGGCGTTCTTGGTCGTGATGAGGACCTTGTGCAGAAAAAAGTAGATTTAAAGCCGGCGTTATCCTTGAAGGCGACGATTACGGTAATAAAAAATATAGATGAAGACAGCACAATCAGCTACGGGGGAAATTACTTTGCTGCCAAAGGCAGCCGAATTGCAACAGTATCGATCGGATACGCGGATGGCATACCGCGCGAGCTGTTTGAAAGTGGTGGGTTTGCGCTTGTAAAAGGGCAGAGAGCGGCAATTTCGGGAAATATTTGTATGGATCAAATGATGCTCGATGTATCAGCTATTGATGGCGTCCAGCCAGGCGATATCGTTACTTTTATAGGGCATGACGGCGATGAACAGATTACAGCTGGACAGATTGCGCGGCGCTGCAATACGATAACGAATGAAGTGTTCTGCCGAATTGGGGAGCGGGTAGAAAGAATTTATGTGTCATAATTATACAAAGGTCAATCCATTGAGAAGTGGATTGACCTTTTGTCATGAACACGCTATATTTAAGTGTGTAAGCACATAGTGAGTAACCTCAGTAACTATTCGCAAGCTTTGCTGCAAAGACGTGCAATCATACTTGTGCATAGCGGCTCATATGGCTAGGATAGCAGATGGTCGACGCTAGGATTCGTTAAGTCGCTCGTTGATATTAATTGCATAAGCAGTGCCAACAGCTCGCTTCGCTGCTTTTCATTCAGATTTTGCAGCAGCAGCTCAGCAGCTTCAGCCTGTTTCGCTAAAGCTTTATCCAAATGCTCCTCAGCTTGAGGAGTTAATTTGACTAGTATGGCGCGCCGATCAGTAGGATCCGGCAAACGGATGATCAAATTTTCTTTCTCCAAACCGTCGACAAAGTCAGTAACCGTCCGAGCTTGAATGCCCAGCTTAGCGGCCAGCTCATTCATGCGTATTTGTCCGGCATTGTGAACAGTAGAAAGCAGTCTCAGGCGCGGCCCCGAAATCGTAAATGGCAAATTCAGCGTTGCCAGCTCCGCTTTGAATTCACGCCTAATGAAATGCGCTGATCGTGCCAGGTAGTGTAAAATATCGACAGCTTGCGAATGGCTTTCATTGGAAGGCAAGTTCCAGTTCTCCTTTCATTTCAATTCATAATTTTATTATAACTGGATTAGTACAAGTTTGCACTTTAATCAAGAAAGCAGAGGGTGAAGGATATGAATGGACATGAAATAAAACATGCAGATCGGCTGTTGAAAGTACTTGTCTTCGCTTTAATTTTTTCAGTTATGAACGGCACGATGTTCAACGTCGCATTGCCGATGATCGGAAAAGAATTTGAGCTGCTGCCGTCTCAGGTGAGCTGGGTTATGACGAGCTACATGGTGCTATACGCCATCGGCTCCGTTATATTCGGCAAGTTGGCAGACCGTTACAGCCTTAAAGATTTGCTGACGATAGGCCTTATTATTTTCGCATTTGGCTCAGTAGTAGGAATGTTTGCTGTGGATTACTGGATGGTAGTGGCCGGCCGAATTCTGCAAGCAGCCGGCGCTTCTGTAATGCCCGCGACTGCCATGATTATTCCGGTAAGGTATTTTGCTCCTGAAAAACGAGGCCGCGCACTAGGCACTACGGCGATGGGCCTTGCGCTGGGGAGCGCCCTGGGACCGATAGTTGCCGGAATGATTTCAAATTTTGGAAGCTGGCGAATATTGTTTTTATTTTCAATGATTTCATTAGCCACGCTGCCGTTCTTCCGTAAATATTTGAATGATTCAGGCGGTCAAAAGAGCTCCTTCGACCTTATCGGCGGCATATTGCTGGGCGGAGCCATTGCGATGCTCCTTTTAACGATTACACAGGGCAGTCTGCTGCTGCTCGCGGGAGCATTAATCTTGTTTGTACTGTTCTTTATTCGTATTAAGAGTTCAAAAAATCCATTTATCGAGCCTGCTTTATTTGCGAATAGAAGCTACTCGATCGGCCTTGCAATTGCATTTTTTGCAACATCGATGAACTTCGGCCTTTCCTTTATGACCCCGCAGTTTTTGTCTGCGGTAAATGGTCTTACTCCAGGAAGCATCGGCTTCGTCTTGTTTCCTGCGGCGCTATGCGCTGCTATGCTTGGACGCCGAGGAGGGCGTATCGCTGATGAGCGCGGCAATGGCTTTCTCGTTATGCTAGCCGGCTCCAGTATGCTGCTTTGCTTCCTTCTTTTGTCTAGTTTCGTCGGTGCATCGCCTTATGTTATCGCCATTATTTTAATTTCAGGCAATATAGGCCTGACCTTTATGCAAATTGCGATGTCCAATACGATTTCCAGAACTTTATCAAAAACACAAATTGGCGTCGGAATGGGATTATTTTCTATGATGAATTTTATTTCCGGAGCGATTTCGATGAGTGTAATAGGCAAGTTTTTAGATCAAAATAGTACTGTAACACCGCTTAATCCGATCGTAAGCAACTCCGCGGCTTCTATTTACAGTAATATATTGCTGGTGATGAGTTTGGTAGTAGCTTTGCTGCTGCTTGTATATAATTTGCAATTTGGAATGAAGAGGATTGCGAAACAGCCAACAGCTGCGGTAAGCGGCGTAAAAGAAAAGGGGCAGAGTTAAAACAGTTGACAGAATGTCACTTGAGTAGTAAAGTGATGGTACGGAAGCAGAAAGGAGGGTGCTGATGAAAAATAATACGATTGGCTCGTTAACTTGGCTGCGTATTATGCGGTTCGCAAATCAAAGCAATCAGTTATCAAATGATTTTCTTAGCCGCTTCGGTCTGACAACTGCCCAGTTCGATTGCTTGCTGCAAATTCAAGTCTATCAGCCCCTGACCCAGACAGAGCTTGCAGAGAAAATCATCGTCACTCAAGGCGGTATTTCTAGAATGCTGGCCCGGCTGGAAAGAGAAGGATATATTGAGCGGACGCAGGATTGGAAAACGAAAACGATCCGTTTGTCGGATAAGGGAGAAGCTGTGCTGCAGCGCGCCATACCAGAGCAATTAGCTTTCCAATCCTCGTTTTTCGAAAGCCCGTTATCCGGTGACGAGCAGAAACTGCTGTACCAATTAATAACGAAAGTTCAGAAGCATAGTATGAAAAAAAAATTGCCGCCTGTGTAATTTTTTTTAATATTTCAATTGACTAATCAAGTGATATGAGGGGGAATTACAAATGACAACTATTATAGGCCATCACCATATTTCTATGTTAATGAAGGATGCAAAAACAAATAACCGTTTTTATAGTGAAGTTTTAGGGATGAGAAGAGTTAAGAAAACAGTGAATCAAGATTCACCGTTTATGTATCATTTATTTTACGGTGATCTGACTGGCAGTGCTGGCACAGAGCTTTCATTTTTTGAGATGCCGATGCTTGCGCAGGCTGTAAGGGGGACGAATGCAATTACTCGTATCGGACTTTTAGTACCTTCCTATGAAAGCTTGCATTATTGGAAGCGGCGCTTTGAGCAGTTCGGCGTACAGCACAGTGATATTACTGCTTTTGCTGGCCGTGATGCTATTTTGTTTGAAGATCATGAAGGTTTGCGTTTGGCGATCATTAACAATAACGGTGAGCCCGTTCCAGCACATTGGCAGCAGTGGGATGGATCTTCTGTAGTGCAAGAACATCGCATTATGGGAATGGGGACTGTAGAAATTACGGTGAAAAATATGCAGAAGCTTTCTTCTATGCTAACTGAAATGTTTGGCTATCAGGTAAAAGCTCAGGATGAGCAATCTGCAATTTTGCAGTCTGCAGCTGGCGAGTCATTCGGCGAAATTATAATCGTGCAGCAGGATGGCGCTGTTGAGCGTCCAGGCAAAGGCAGCATTCATCATTTGGCGATTAGAGTAAAGGATGAGCAGGAACTTCGCTATTGGGAGCAAAAAGTGAGAGAGCGCGGCTATGATACGTCAGGTGTTATAGACCGGTTTTATTTTCAAAGCTTGTATTTCAGAGAAGGGAACGGCATTCTGTTTGAAATAGCAACCGATGGACCTGGCTTCACAATTGATTCTCCAGTTGAAGATATGGGCCGTTCGCTTGATTTGCCGCCATTCCTTGAGCAGCGCCGCTCAGAAATCGAGGCAAGGCTCGCGCCGATTGACTGAACGATACTGCCCATTTGCGTGAAATAATGTTATAGTGGTAGTTGCCATTGTTTGCAGCTAAAGGAGTGAAAAGAATGGAAGTGCCACTAAAGGTATGGATCGTAATGGGACTAATAGCTGTTATTATTTGCGGCCTGACCTTGTTTGCTATAAGTAAAGCCTATTCGAAAAAATGGGATGCAATTGAATATCCGAAGGATCCTGAAGAAGATGAAGGTGTGCAAGCTGACCGTTAATAAATAAGAAGAGACGTTGTGTCTTTATATAGGCTGCAGCGTTTCTTCTTTAAAATATAAGAAAGTATAAATTTTATCTTATACCTGTTCTTATATTTCATCGGTAAACCCGCCTGTCCAAAGGACAGCAGAGCCGTTTATCCTTGTTTAAAAGAATTTATAGCTCAACTTTCGCAGAGCGAAAATTGGCATATATGCATAGAAGAGGTGTCTTTTACACGGCACATCAAAACGTACCCTGTAATCAATTTCCGAAATTACGCTAACGGTTGCCATAGGGGCTATTTCGATTATTTTAGCTCATTTAAGCATGTAACGGTTGCCACGAGCGCTATTGTACCATTTCTCGAGCAAAACCAATGATTTTTGGGAAATTAAGCACAATATCAACCGTTAGAAAATTCAAGCTGTCATTTTTGCACGAATAGCGTTTGTGGCAACCCTTAGAAGTTCTTCATTGCTCGGTATACTTTGCGACGAAGTAAGTCAACTCGAATGGGTGGCCGCATTAGAATAAGTTCTAATAATTCGGAGCCATTTATCCTTGTTCTAAGAAAAAAGGACATTTCCTAGTGGAAATGTCCTTTCAGTTATGTAATAAACCATTCTAATCAACTATGGTCGGGACGACACGATTTGAACATGCGACCCCCTGGTCCCAAACCAGGTGCTCTACCAAGCTGAGCTACGTCCCGATAAGAAATGGTGCCGTCGAGAGGACTTGAACCCCCAACCTACTGATTACAAGTCAGTTGCTCTACCAGTTGAGCTACAACGGCGTGGTTAACGTTTCGGAACACAAGATTTATAATACACAGAATTTATAATGATTGCAAGCGTTTTTTCAAAGTTTAAATTTTCTAAAAATTCAGCCGCTAGCTCATTTGCAGGCATAAACTATTTCTTGACAGCCCTATAACTGCCAGTGAAAATAGACTTAATGTAGTATAAAAAGGGGACTGCCGACAACATGTTTACTAACTCGATCGATATGAAGCACGCACTGTCTGCATTCGAGCAAATATTTATCGTTTCCATGACAGATGCAAACGGCATTATAACTTTTGTAAATGATAATTTTTGCGAGGTGTCAAAATATAATCCGAGCGAGCTTTTGGGTCAACCGCATAAATTGCTTAACTCAAACTTTCACCCGCCAGCAATGTTCAAGCAAATGTGGGAAACGATCCGCGAAGGCGAGCATTGGCAAGGAGATGTTAAAAATCGGGCCAAGGACGGTACGGAATATTGGCTGGATCTTAAAATTGTTCCGTTCGCGGATCAGGGGGGAGCTATCTATCAATACCTTGCCATCGGCTCAGATATTACGAAGCGCAAGCAGCATGAAAGCCAGCTGGACCAGACGGTAGAAAATTTGCGCGATATCGAGAATGCGCTTGATGAATCGTCGATCGTCGCCATAACCGATGAAAAAGGTGTTATTACATATGTAAACACTAAGTTTTGCGAAATATCGAAGTATAATCGAGAAGAGCTGATCGGCAAAACGCATCGAGTCATCAATTCACGCCATCATTCCAAACACTTTTTCAAAAATATGTGGGATACGATAAAGCAAGGTAAGGTCTGGAAGGGTGAGGTGAAAAATCGCGCCAAGGATGGCAGTGAGTATTGGATGAATACGACGATTGTCCCGTACTTGAATGAGGATGGTTCGCCGCATCATTTTATATCGATTCGGACTGACATAACGGATCGTGTTAAAGCTGAGTCCGAACTTGCGAAAAGGACAGAGCAGTTGGCCACCGCGCATGACGAAGCGATACGAGCCAATTTGGTGAAGAGCCAATTTTTAGCTAATATGAGCCACGAGCTGCGTACTCCGCTTAATGCCATAATCGGCTATAGCGAGATGCTCAAGGAAGAAGCAGATGAAATAGGGGAAACCGTTTTTTCTGATGATTTGGGAAAAATCAGCTCCGCAGGCAACCATTTGCTTGCGCTTATTAATGATATTCTAGATATATCCAAAATTGAAGCGGGCAAAATGGAGCTGTTTGTTGAGCCGTGCTCGCTGCAGGAAATTGTGCAGGACGTGCTTACAACGATCCGGCCGTTAGTATCGGCCAAAGGCAATCATTTAACAACGAATATTGATCTGACCGGCTTTATAACGGTAGACAGCATGAAGCTAAGGCAGATTTTGATTAATTTGCTAAGCAATGCTAACAAGTTTACGGATGCGGGCGGCGATATTGCCTTTACGGTGTATAGGGAAACAAGAGGGAATCAGCCTGGATATACGTTTCTTGTTGAGGATACCGGAATCGGCATGACCGTGGAGCATTTGGGCAAGCTGTTTGAGCCTTTTACACAAGCAGATGCCTCCATGACAAGAAAGTATGGAGGGACTGGATTGGGGCTTGCCATTAGCCAGCGCTTCAGCCAGCTTATGGGCGGCATTATTACTGTAAAAAGCTCCCTTCAAAAAGGGACCGCTTTTTATTGCTGGATTCCTGACATGCTCTGAAAAAAACAATTGGGTATGAAATATCATACAGAACGGGTGGGTGCACCTTAAACTACTTTTAGTTGGCACATTTCGCGATATAAAGAATGGATCGACTTGGTCACACGTTCCGTTATTTGCCTTAAAACCGCTATTTTTTTAATTTCGCGGTCACACATTCCGCTATTCGTCTTCAAACGGGGCTTTCTCTGCGGTTTATGGGTCAATAACGGATCGTCTGTCCACTTGCTACCTTAAAACTACGAATTTGGGCATAATAACGGAACGACTGACCGGCTAGAAGCTATCGAATCATGGACTCGGCAACTGCGACGGAAGAGGATGGTACTGGGCGGATCGGATGGCACTGGAGTGGGATCAAATGGTAAATGGAACGGAAGTGGATGGCATTTACAAAGTCCAAAGGGGTTCCACAACTATTCTGATTAGGCAGATAGTCACTTAAACAAGGATAAACGGCTCCGCCGTCCTTTGGACTAGGCGCGTTACCGATGAAATATAAGAACAGCTATAAGGTTACAAAAACTTATACTTTCTTAAATTTTTAATAAAAAACCGTACCGCCACTTATACAGAGGGGTACGGTTTTATTTTATGCAATTTCGCCTTCCAGCTCAGGAGGGGAAATCTGCATTTCAACTTTGCGGATTCGGTTTTTGCTCGTTTCGCGAATAATGAACTTGAGGTGATGGAACTGCATCTCCTTGCCAGGCTTAGGCTCGGTAATTTTGCTGTACAGCCAGCCGCCGATCGTATCTACATCCTCATCCTCAAAGCCAAGTCCAGTAAGCTCAGTCAACTCATCCAGCAGCACTTTTCCGTCTAATAAATAACAATTTTCAGCGAGCAATTCGATTTCGCGCCTTTCGTCGGCATCGAATTCGTCGCGAATTTCGCCTACAATTTCTTCTAAAATATCTTCGATTGTTATAAGTCCAGAGGTGCCGCCATATTCGTCAACCAAAATCGCAATATGGACACGCTCCTGCTGCATCCTTTTGAGGAGCATTTTGACCGGAGTAACCTCCGAAACGGTTAAAACCGGATGGATCAATTTTTTGAAATCCAATTCCTTATTGGAATCATACTCAAGAAATAACTGCTTCGTGTTCAGCATCCCTACAATGTTGTCTTTGCTTTCAAGCGCTACTGGAAATCTGGTATATTGCTCCTTGCGGATAATCTCCAAATTTTCTTTCAGTGTATTGTTGGTGTACAAACAGATCATATCTGTACGCGGCACCATAATTTCTTTGGCTAACAGCTCATCAAAAGCGAAGATGCGGCTTACGTAACCGTATTCTGTGTTGTTGATTTTGCCGCTTTGATAGCTTTCATTCAAAATAATTTGTATCTCTTCCTCGGAATGCGCTTCCTCATGCTCTTTGGCAGGCTTTAGCCCGAAGAAACGAACGAGCGCGTTAGCTGACCCGTTAAGCGCCCAAATAAATGGAAACATCAGCTTGTAGAAAAATATTAATGGCTTGGCCGTATGCAAGCTAATAAACTCTGCTTTTTGGATCGCCCAGGTTTTAGGTGCTAGCTCACCTACAACAACGTGCAGAAAGGTTGTAAATACGAAGGCGATGGTGACAGATAGAACCCCGCTAAGCTTGCTGTTGAGCTCAAGATTGGCGAACACAGGGGTTAACAATTTATTAACCGTCGGCTCTCCAAGAAAACCTAGCCCAAGTGCCGTAATTGTAATACCGAGCTGACAAGCTGACAAGTAAGCGTCCATGTTGCTCGTTACTTTTTGAACGGCTAGCGCATTTTTGCGTCCCTCTAATACCATCTGGTCGATTCGGCTTGTACGAAGCTTGACGATTGCAAACTCTGTCGCAACGAAAAACGCAGTCAGTATAATTAGAAGAGTGAACATAAAAATATTAAGTCCTATACCCATTATCGATTCTCACTACCCTTTTCCCATAAATTTAAAGTATATATTGATAACTATAACGAAATTGTCGCCTGTATGACAACTCTCAAAAGGACCTTCAACGGGCTTAAATTGGTCAAATTAGGTCTAAATGTTCGACTATCATCAGTATTCTCATCGATTATCGAGTCTTTACAAGTCGATTTCACGAGCTTAAGATGATCTTATGACGATTTTTATTATATTTATAATGCTTACAGTAACAGAAAGGCAGTGACTTCATATGTTTAAACAGTTTCTGCGCGCCTCAAGATTTAAAGTTATTCCTGTCATGTTAATTCCCGTCATTCTTGGCGCGCTTGGAGCGTGGGCCTGGAAGGGGCAATTTAATATTGTTTTATTTATTATTACGCTGCTTGGCGCGAGCGCAGCCCATTTATTTTCCAATATGGTCAATGATTTATGGGATTATAAAAATGGCACGGATTCCAAAGCAAAGGAAAGTGTCGATGCTATATCGACCAACTCCGGATTTTTAACTAACGGCACATGGAGCATACAGCGTTTTAAAGCAGTTACTTGGCTGCTGCTTGCCGTCGCTGCAGCTTGCGGCATTATTCTTAGCTTTACCAGCGGTTTTTGGGCGTTTGTGTTTGGCCTTCTGGGGGGCTTGATCGCTTATTTTTATGTAGCGCCTCCGATAAGATTCGGCTATCGAGGGAAAGGCTATAGCGAGATTGCCATCTTGCTGTCCTTTGGCGTACTGCCTGTTGCCGGCGCTTATTATGTGCAAACCTCAACGCTTGATTTGGATGCTTTTTTGCTGTCGCTTCCCATCGGCTTGCTTACAACGCTAATTTTGTTCAACCATCACTTTTTACACTGGCAGGCGGACAAGCAGGCAGGCAAAAAAACACTTGTTGTCGTTTGGGGCGAGCAGCGTGCGCTTTCGTTCTCTAAGCTTTTGCTGGCGCTGGCCTACTTGGCTTTAATCGTTTGTGTACTATACGGTACACTGCCACCTTACAGCTTAATTGGACTTGTAACTGCTATTCCTTTATATATGGTTTACGGCAGATTGGGCAACGGTAATGAAGCGAAAGCCTATATTCCGCTTATGGGCGCCTCGCTGCAAGCGGCGATTCGATGCGGTGCCATAATGATAGTGGCGCTTATTGTACAAGCTTTAATTATTCATTAAAATAATATTATTCATTACAAGATAATAGAGGATCTAGATCAGTCAGGAGAGTGGACATAAATGGAAAAGCAATGGGTACTAGGAGATTTTGATACGATTCTTGAGGAAGGAAAAGTATGGAAGATGGGCGGATTTCAGCTTCCAGACGGATCTTTTTGGGAATATCGGGAGCCAGAAGCCGTTGTTATTGTACGCAATGGCATATTATATGTAAGAGCTTTGTTAAGCCGCGCCAATGATCAAATTCAAATTTTGGACAATGCCAAGCATATGTATTATTCGGCAGAGCCTGTAATCGTGCCGGAAGCAGGAGAAATAAGCTTTGAGCTGCAAATGAGAGCAAGAACGCGGGGAACGGCGCCTAACGATTTGTATGACGGATACGTATCCTTGAATTTGCTTGATTTTACAACTGGCGCGGCACTTGATTTCTTTGCCGGCAATGACAAGTACGCAAGTGTATATGCAATACTGCCATTCCCAGGTGTAGAAGTGCCAAATACAGGCAAGACCAAGTATTTTTGCATCTTCAAAGAGGATACGAACTATAAAAAGCATGAATTCAACACGTACAAAATTACGTACAGCAAAGAACGCAACGAGATTGTCTTTTACCTGAACGGCGAAGAGATTCGCCGGGAGCGCGACGTTCCGGTCCAGTTCAATCAGTTCACCGTTGCTCTGGGCATTATGACAGAGAAGGATCTCTCTCCGGAGGGAAGCACATCGGTTCATGGGCAAACGGTTATAGGCGAATGGTCGCCAATTAAAATAGAAATTTCAGAATAGCGACTAGATGTTTCACCCTAAAACAAGTACAATAGTATCATTAATTGTCGAATGGATAAGCACTTGAGGGGAGATATAAGATTTGAGCATGGACATCGGCATGGATCCGCGCATCATGAAATCATTGCTGCTGCAATACATGACGCCAAGCGTTAATTTTTTATCTGCTTCCAATCAGCAAGGGCAGGACAGCGGCACTGGCATAGCCTCATTGTTTCAAATGATGCTGGGCAGCGAGATGTCTCAGCAGCCTTCTGTTTGGAATAACAGCACTAGCAGCATAATGAATCGTTATTCTGAAGCAAGCCCCGGCTTGAACGGAATGAGCGGCTTAAGCAGCTATAATCCTTTGTGGACGCATTTGAATCAGTTAGGCATATCAGACAGGACACCTCGCGAAGAAACGAAGTATGATTCGATTATCGAACAGGCTGCACTTAAGTATAATATAGACTCTGATCTTATTCACGCTGTGATTCAGGTGGAATCCGGCTATAATGCCGCTATTGTTTCCCACGCCGGGGCCAAGGGGCTGATGCAGCTCATGGATGGAACGGCAAGAGGACTTGGCGTAGCCGATTCTTTTGATCCTGTTCAGAATATAGAGGGCGGAACGAGATATTTGGCGATGCTGCTTCGCAAATATGATGGACAGGCGCCTCTTGCGCTTGCTGCCTACAACGCAGGGCCTGGCCGGGTAGACCGGCTTGGCATCCGTACAGAAGAGCAGCTGCAGGAGCGGCTTCAGCTGCTGCCGCAGGAAACACAGCGCTACATTTCTAAAGTAATGAATGCTTGGCAATAAGCTTGCTTGACAATCATTGTTGTGTTCCGCAGCAGATGGCGGTTTACAACAATGATTTTTTTCGATTTCTGGACAGCTTGCAAATCTCCGGAAACTGTTCATTCATTATTTTTACAACAAGGCGGTGACATTATGCTTTACTTTGATCATTCAGCTTCTACGCCACCCTATGATGAGGTCATACAAACCTTGTATGAGGTGATGAAGAAGCATTATGCCAATCCATCCTCCATGCATAAGCTTGGCGTAGAAGCAAACCAGCTTATTGAGCGGTCGCGCGCTTTGATAGCCAAGCTATTCGGTACGTCTGGCGGCAAATGGCTGTTTACTTCAGGCGGCACAGAATCGAATAATATTGCGCTAAAAGGTGCGGCTTATCATTATCGCAATCGAGGGAATCATATTATAACGACGTCGATAGAGCATCCTTCTGTGTTCGAAACTGTCCGCAGGCTCGAGCAGGAGGGGTTTGAAGTAACTTATTTGCCTGTTAGCGCTGGAGGGCATATTACCGCTGACCAAGTGCAGGAGGCGATTACAGAGCGAACGATTCTCGTTAGTGTTATGCATGTGAATAACGAGGTCGGAGCTGTGCAGCCAATTGAGCAAATTGGACAGCTGCTGCGACAATATCCGAAAATTTTATTTCATGTTGATGCGGTGCAAAGTATAGGCAAGCTGGATATTTGGCCAGAAGAATATGGCATTGATTTGCTAAGCGGATCAGCGCATAAGCTGAGGGGTCCAAAAGGAGTGGGCCTGCTCTATGTCCGCTGCGGCGTACAGCTGGCGCCGCTTAGAACCGGCGGTTCACAGGAGGAAGGTCTGGCGGCAGGAACGGAAAATGTGCCGGCGATTGTAGCCACAGCCAAAGCGGTAAGGTTGACAATGGAGTCAAGAAAAGAGAATGCCAGCTTATACCGGAAACTTAGCAGCAGGCTGCGTGACGGCATTGCTGAAATACCAGAACTTAAGCTTAATGGCGAACAGCCGCTTGCGCCGCATATTGTGCATTTTTCATATCCCGGCATGAGGCCTGAGGTTATGATTCATATGCTGGAGCAGCATCAGATTATGGCATCGACTAAATCTGCCTGCTCTTCCAAGGAAGAAAAGCCGAGCCGTATTTTGCTTGCGATGGGCGCCGAAGCAGGTGCTGCTGCCAGCGGCGTTAGAATCAGCTTTGGCGATGAGCATACAGAAGCGGATGTAGATACGCTGCTCAGCGCGCTGCGGCTTACTGTATCGAATTTGTCCCATTTGGAGAGGAGCAACAGGTAAATGCAATATGATCAAATCGTGCTTCGTTATGGCGATCTTACGATGAAAGGCCGTAATCGCAATATTTTTGAACGAAAAATGCTGAATCAGGTCAAGCATAAGCTTCGTTCTTATGAAAATTTGACATACTGGCACACGTTTGGCAGGCTCTACGTTATTTTGAATGGCACTGAGCACGAGCCGGTTATAGCCAGATTGAAGGACATCTTCGGATTAGTATCACTCAGTCCGGTTATTAGTTGCAAACCGGATTTGGCGGAGATTGAAGCAACAGCACTTCAACTGATGCATGCCCAGCCGAATCCGCCGCGTACGTTTAAAGT
Organism: Paenibacillus sp. GXUN7292; assembly: GCF_050864975.1. NCBI lineage: Bacteria > Bacillati > Bacillota > Bacilli > Caryophanales > Paenibacillaceae > Paenibacillus > Paenibacillus sp. GXUN7292. The sequence continues at coordinate 245,043 of NZ_JBOZWO010000001.1, forward strand.
AAGTGTTAAGCGCGCTTGGAAGAAGTTTCCGCATGATTCTCAGGAAATGTGCCATTTGATAGGCGCTCCTGTTTTACGCCAGTTCCCGGAGCTTAGCGTTGATGTGAAAAAACCGGAGCTGGAGCTGCGCATCGATATTCAACAAGAGGCGGCTTATATTTTTTGTGAGGTAATTCCGACTGCTGGCGGCTTTCCATTCGGCTCCAATGGCAAAGCAATGCTGCTGCTTTCCGGTGGGATCGACAGCCCGGTGGCTGGATATATGGCGCTGCGCAAGGGGCTTGAGATAGAGGCTGTACATTTTCACAGCTATCCCTATACTAGCCAGCAGGCTAAAGATAAAGTCATTGAGCTGGCAAAGCGATTGTCCTATTACAGTGGAGCACCTTTGAAGCTGCACATGGTTTCCTTTACTGAAATTCAAACAACGCTGGCGCAGTCCAAGCAAAATCACTTGCTGATTACGTTAATGAGAAGGGCAATGCTCAGAATTACAGAGCGTCTGGCGCTCAAGCACGGCGCCAAAGGCATCGTGACAGGTGAAAGCCTTGGCCAGGTAGCAAGCCAAACGTTATCGAGCATGAATGTGATTGGCAGAGCGGCAAGCCTGCCGCTGATCAAGCCGCTGATTATGATGGACAAGCAGGAAATAATCGATATTGCTGAAAAAATAGGAACGTATGAAACATCGATTTTGCCTTACGAGGATTGCTGCACTTTATTCATTCCAAAAGCACCTAGCACAAACCCAAATTTGCGAGTTGTAGAGGGGCAAGAAGCAGCGATTGCCAATTTGGAGGAAATGCTTGAGCAAGCGATCGAAACGACTGAGGTGCTGCTGCTTTCACCGGATTCGGTAACAGCTGCTGAAGCGGCGGGCGAGGACAATTGGTTTTAATCAAAAAAACAGGCTCCTAGGTGGAAGCCTGTTTTTTTGCTGCCCGCTTGCTAGTGCGGGTATTTGTCCAATAACCGAGGCTAATAACAATAATAATCATAATAGCAATGAATACCCAATAATAAAGTTTATTGCTGAAAAAGTCAGTAAACACTTTTTCGTGTGTAATCATTTTTGCGGCTGTAAAAGCAAGGACGGCAGAGCCTAAATACACGATCCATTCGAAACGATTGATCAGCTTGATAAACAAGGTGCTGCCCCATACTACGATCGGAACACTAATAATGAGACCAATAACAACTAGCAGCAAATGGCCGTTCGCCGCGCCTGCTACGGCAAGCACGTTATCAATGCCCATGGCTGCATCGGCAATGATAATTGTTTTGATCGATTGCATAAGCGTATTGCCCGCCTTGATATCGTCGTGTGTATCTTCCTTCACAACAAGTTTGTAAGCAATCCAAAGCAGCAATAATCCGCCTGCTAAATTCAGCCATGGAACAGCTAATAATTTAACAAAAAGAAGTGTTGCTATTATTCTAATGCCTACAGCTCCGGCAGTTCCCCAGATAACAGCTTTTTTCTGCTGCTCCGCGGGAAGATTTCTAGCTGCTAGCCCGATGACGATTGCATTGTCCCCGGCCAGTATTAAATCGATAAATATGATAGTCAGCAAAGCAGTGAAAAATTCGGCCGAGAAAAAATCCACTTAGATTTAACCCCCTTTCATTATTTCTACATAATGAAGAATACAACAAAATGGAAGCTTCGGGAAGATACAGATGGTGCTATTAGAAAAATTTTGTCGTCAGACATAATGATTCATGCTTGTACATACGTCTTAGTATGGGAGGGAATAACGTGGATCATGCAATCATATTTCTAGAAATAATGCTCATTAATTTATTGCTCAGCGGAGATAATGCTATCGTTATTGCAATGGCCAGCCAGGGATTGCCCAAGCAGCAGCGAAAGCAAGCTCTGTTTTGGGGGACGGGCGCAGCGATTGCGCTGCGCTGTATTTTAGCGGTTGCCGCCATACAAATGCTCAAAATTCCATATTTGCAGGCTGCAGGCGCCATATTTTTAATCGTTATCGCTGTTAAACTGCTTGCTGATTCCGGTCATGAAGTGAATGTGAAGGGCGGGGGCAAAACGCTTCGCCAAGCAGTAGCGACAATCGTTATGGCAGATGTTGTCATGAGCCTTGATAATGTAATTGCAATAGCTGCAATTGCAGGCGGTGATATAATCTTGATTTTTTTGGGTATTATTTTAAGCATTCCGATTATATTATGGGGCAGCAGCCTGTTTACAACTTTGCTGCATAAATTTCCTGCTCTGGCCTACATTGGGGCAGGGATGCTTGCTTACACAGCAGGAGATATGCTTATAAAGGACAAGGCTATTGTTCAAATTGCATTTTTTGCCGAAAAAACGCTGCAGGAGCTCATTCCGCTGCTTTGTGTGCCGCTCGTTTTCATCATTGCAATTATGAGAAAAAAGTTAATTTAAGAAAAAAATGTGAACAAATTAGCCGCCTTCCTGCAATCTCTGCGGCTTTTTTTTGTGATTCTCTGTTCGCTGCACTGGTATTTTTGTCTCAGTTCCTATAAACTAATAGAGATAAAAACTGTCGTCTTTCGTCAAATGCGACTGACGCTGTAAGGAGCGGAGCTAATGCCAAAAAACAAATATTCCGCTGGTATCATTTTGCTGATTGTCGGAGTAATTATTTTACTTGGTAAAGCAGGAGTTTTTGGCTTTCTTGGTGCAATTTTCTGGCCATTGCTCGTGTTGATTCCCGGTATACTAATTCATGTACTGTATTTCGGCAGATTAGTGCCAGCATATATGCTAGTACCTGGTGGAGTGCTTGTAGTCTATTCATTGCTGTTTATTTTGTGCAACATATTCGGTTGGGATAGCCTGAAGTTTTTATGGCCTTTGTTTATATTTGGCGTTGCGGCTGGCTTGTACGAGTATTATTTGTTTGGCTCGTCAGTTCCAAAGATTGTTTTTACAGCAGCGATCGCACTTACTGCAGCTTCAGCATTGTTTTTCGTAATTGCTTTAATGTGGAGCTGGGGCATTTATGTAATTGCTGCCGCACTTATTGGAGCAGGCGCCTGGCTGACAATCAGCAGCCGTAAACGATGGTAATTGATCACAATAATTTTCAAGACTTATAAAGATGGAGTGTGGATTAACTTTTATGCAAGAAAGAGAAAATATTCGTAATATCGCAATTATTGCCCACGTAGACCATGGCAAGACAACTCTTGTTGACCAGCTGCTTAAGCAGTCAGGGACATTCCGGGAGCACGAGGTTATCCAAGAAAGAGCAATGGATTCCAATGATCTGGAGCGTGAGCGCGGTATTACTATTTTGGCAAAAAATACAGCCATCACGTATAAAGACTATTTGATTAATATCGTTGATACACCTGGTCACGCTGACTTTGGCGGCGAGGTGGAACGAATTATGAAAATGGTTGATGGCGTATTGCTTGTTGTAGACGCTTTTGAAGGCTGTATGCCGCAAACGAAGGTCGTGCTGCGCAAAGCGCTTGAGCATAATCTAACTCCGATTGTCGTCGTCAACAAAATTGACCGTCCAAATGCAAGGCCTTCTGAAGTAATCGATGAGGTGCTTGATTTGTTCATCGAGCTTGAAGCCAGCGACAGTCAGCTTGAATTCCCTGTTGTTTATGCATCTGCATTGATGGGAACTTCAAGCCTCGATCCAGATCAGCAGGATGAAAATATGATGACGCTGTACGATACCATTACCGAGCATATTCCGGCTCCGCAGGAAAAAGTCGACGAGCCGCTGCAGTTTTTGGTTACGCTGCTCGACTATAATGAGTATGTTGGAAGAATTGCCATCGGCCGTGTCAACCGCGGAATTATCCGCCAAGGGCAAGCTGTAGCGGTAATGATGCGAGAAGGCGGCATTAAGCAAGCCCGTATCGAGAAGCTGTACGGTTTTCAAGGGTTGAAGCGTATTGAGATTCAGGAAGCAGGAGCAGGCGATATCGTTGCCATTGCCGGCATTCGCGAGATCAATATCGGGGAGACGATTGCTGACCCTAATCAGCCTGAAGCTCTGCCTGTACTGACAATTGACGAGCCGACTTTGCAAATGACGTTCCTCGTTAATAACAGCCCGTTTGCCGGACGTGAAGGCAAGTGGGTGACTTCAAGAAAGCTGCGCGAGCGTCTGCTTAAAGAATTGGAAACGGATGTTGCATTGCGTGTCGACGAAACAGACAGCCCGGATGCGTTTATCGTGTCTGGCCGCGGAGAGCTTCATTTGACCGTTCTTATAGAAAATATGCGCCGTGAAGGGTTTGAGCTGCAAGTATCCAAGCCGGAGGTTATTATTAAAGTAGTCGATGGCGTGAAGCAGGAGCCGTATGAGCGTTTGCTTATTGATGTGCCTGAAGAAAGCATGGGAGCTGTAATGGAAAGCCTGGGATCAAGAAAGGCTGAAATGCTTAATATGGTCAATCATGGCAATGGACAGGTTCGTCTTGAATTTACGATACCAGCCCGCGGACTTATCGGTTACCGCACGTCCTTCTTGACGCTCACAAGAGGCTACGGCATTATGAACCACGTTTTTGACAGTTACGGTCCGCTTGCCGGCTCGTCAGTAGGCGGCCGCCATCAAGGTGTGCTCGTTGCCAGCGAGAACGGCGTATCGACCTTCTACGGCATGCTGAGCGTTGAGGATCGCGGTACGATGTTCCTTGAGCCAGGAGCCGAAATTTACGAAGGCATGATCGTAGGCGAGCATAACCGCGATAGCGATATTATCGTTAATATTTGCAAGGAAAAGCATCTAAGCAACGTACGATCAACTGGAAAAGACGATACAGTCAAGCTGAAGACACCGCGGATTTTCTCTCTTGAGCAAGCTTTGGAATATTTGAATGACGATGAATACTGCGAGGTAACTCCCAAATCGATTCGTCTTCGCAAAAAAATTCTAGTAAAAAGCGAACGCGAAAGAGCAGAAAAGCATCGCAAAATGGCAGAGTCCGGCGTTTAACGCCGGACTGTTCCATAATGTTCTAGTGACGGCAAAGCCGTTTATCCTTGATTGCGTGTCTTAACATAAAAGTGGAGGTTATGTAAATATGCAAGCATGGCTGAGTGAGCATATGCTTATATCTTATATTTTAATTGTTGCCTTTACTATTTTTATTTTCAATTCGGTTTTCCGGCCGCAGCAAAAATTGCCGATTCTTAAGGAAATTTTAGTCTATATTTTGATTTTGATAGGATCGTTTATATTAACTATATTGCAGATAGATAAGCTTCCGATTATTCAATGTATGGCTATTGCCGTCGCTATGATGCTTATGCTGCGCGGCAGACAAATGTATGACAAGTGGAAAGGCAATTCTGCGAAAAAGAGCAGCCTGGAGCAGCCAAGGCAGGATCAGCAATGAAGCTGGAGGAGGCTCTATTCAATTGGTTGCAAATTAAAGTTGTCGCCATGGCGAGGCCTCATGATGGAGCAGCGGAACAAACGCTGCAGTTTCTTGAACAAATTTTACAAGAGGATTTCAGTATCAGTCATTTCAGTGTAAATGATTCAGGCGATAATATGTATTTAGTTCAATATGAGCTTGATGGCACAGTTCATCATAAACAGTTTCGACAAGAGCTCGCTGGACAGCTATTGGCTGATATCAATGCGAATCCTAAATACAATGAAGCTTGAAGGTGGAACAAATGAACGTCGAGTATGAACCAATTCCTCCTAGAAAGTCGAGTCCACAGAAGGCGAAGCAATTAAAAAAAACAAAGAAAAAAAGACCGCTTTTGCGTATATTTTTGCTTTTATTCGTCGGAATATTGCTTCTAGCTGGGGCTGGCGCAGGATATGTGCTACATAAGTCGTCGGAAGCGCTTGGGCAGATCGGATCGTTAGGTAACCTTATCGGTAAAGTTACAGCCTCTGAATCAGTCAAGGTCAAACCGACCGCAATAGTGCTGATGGGCTTGGATAAGCGCCCTGCCGGCGTGAAGGGCGGCGGTCTTAACACAGACGTTATGATGGTCGCTTCTCTCAATCCCAAAACGAAGAAAGTCGTCGTCGTGTCGCTGCCAAGGGATTCGAAGCTGTCGGCCAAAGGCTATAAAGCTCGCAAAGCTAATGCGTTTTATGCAGCTTTCTACATGAATGCCAAAAACAAAAAGCTTCCGCAGGAGGAAGCCGAGCTAGCCGGCATGAGTGCTGTTCGTGATGTGTTGGGAGAATTGTTTGGCATCGATATTAAGTACAGTGCTATTATCGATTTTAAAGGCTTTACCGATGTTGTTGATGCTCTTGGCGGCATTGAGGTTGATGTTGATATGCGTATGGTTTATTCAGACAGCTATGACGGTACCAATATTAATTTGGAAAAAGGCCGGCAAATAGTAAAAGGCAAAGAAGCGCTTGATTTTGTCCGTTACAGACAATCGAAGGATGGCAAAAATATGTCAAGCGATTTTGACCGAAATCGCAGACAGGGAGAAGTAGTCGGCGCTATTTTTGATAAAGCGATGTCTTTTGGCGGAATGATGAAAATCGGCTCGTTAATTGATGCTGTAGGCAACAATATGAAGATGGATATGCCAGAGAGCGAAATTAAAAATATGCTTTCGACTTATTATAATGTCAAACGCTCTGATATTACTTTTATAACCGTTGCTGGAACATGGAAGAGCCCTTATGTTTACTTGAATAATGACAGCGTAAAAGAAGCCAGCGATGCCTTAAAGGCAAATATGGCAGAATGAACAACCACTTCCCTTAATATACTTCAAGTATAGTCGTATAATTGCAGCTGCATTACGGGCGGCAGTAGGGAGGACAAACAATATGGGAGCTCAGCATTGCTATAAACGCTTGACTGTAATTGTTCATATAAAAAGCCTAGTGAAGCTCACTAGGCTTTTTTGAGATTTTCACTTGAATTTCATCCATAAACCACCAGCCCCAAACAATGTTGCTTCTCTTCCTGAAATAAAGCTGGGAGCACATTTTTTTCATCCGGACAAGGTAGGTTCCGAAGCGTCTTTAGGAGCATATTCTAATAATTAGCAACAGCTCCGTCTTGACCGCCGGTTTCAGCTTGATCTGGAACGATAATGTCGCGCGGGAGCTGAGGAATAATTCGTCCTATAATATCTGCCATTTCTTCAGCAAAGCCTGTTATAGGGTTGCCGGCGCGAATATCGTTACCGATTTCTCTAAGCCGTTCAGCAATATCGATATCTGCTGACACAAGCGCATCGATACCATAAGGGTCCTTATGAAGCGCCTCGGCCACAGAATACTTTATAGTGCCGACGCGAGATCTCTCAAGCTTTTCATCCACATCAATGCCAACGATGGCTGTATTGCCAAATACGACACAATGGGCGTTCTGTACGCCATTGACTGACATAGCAATCTGCTCCAAATGAGCGGAAACTTGCTTGGGATCAGTAATTTCTTTTTTGACATCAGACTGCTTTGCCCGTATAGATTGATTATGCTGTGGAGAGGGTGATGGTTCTTTGTTAGCTGCAGTTGTGCAGCCGGTAGCCGCAGCAGCAATAATAATAAGTGAAGCAAGCCATTTGTACATGTATCCACCTCTTCTTACATGTGAGTTTTCTTTCATCCATAGTTTGCCCGTCAAGCGATAGGATATGTACGCAATAGTAATTTAGACGGTAGGAGGATTTAGATGGAAAAAATAATCGTGCTAGATACTAATGTGCTGCTTCATGATCCGCAAGCCATATTTTCCTTTCAGTATCATGAGGTTGTTATTCCTGCGGTTGTGCTAGAGGAAATTGATTCCAAAAAACGATTGGCCGATGAGCTGGGCCGCAATGCGCGGCATATTTCCAGATTGCTGGATTCGCTTCGCAAACAGGGGCATTTGCATAATGGCATTGCTTTGCCAGGAGGCGGTATTTTAAAGGTTGAATTGAACCATCGCAGCTTTGAGCGCGTCCAAAGCTTGTTTAGCGAAATATCGAATGATAATCGCATTTTAGCTGTAGCGTTGAATTATCAACTGGAACAAAAGGATAAGGCGGATAAACGCCAGGTTGTCATTGTAAGCAAAGATGTGCTCGTTCGCATAAAAGCCGATGTGCTGGGGCTGCTGGCTGAAGATTATTTGCCGGACCAATCGGTCATTTCAAGCGATGGCTACACAGGCTACGGAACGATTTATGTGCACCCGTCTGTTATTGATGAATTTTATTCGAATCGGTTTTTACCTGTCGCGATGATACCGGTGAAGGGCAGGCTCAGACCCAATGAATTTGTCATTCTTAAAGATGAAATCGGCACTTCCAAATCTGCTTTGCTCAAGGTAAGCCAGGATGGCTGCCGGTTAGAACCGCTTTATTTGAGCAATGATCCCGTATGGGGCATCAGCGCGAGAAGCGCGCAGCAAAGAATGGCGCTGGAGCTGCTGCTTAATGATGATATCCCGCTTGTTACTTTGTCAGGCAAGGCAGGAACCGGAAAAACATTGCTGGCGCTGGCAGCGGGCTTAATGAAGGTGGAGGACGAGCATAAATATAAAAAATTGCTAATAGCAAGACCAGTAGTGCCAATGGGTAAGGACATCGGTTATTTGCCGGGAGAAAAGGAAGAAAAACTAAGGCCTTGGATGCAGCCGATTTATGATAATTTGGAATTTTTATTTGATACGAAAAAAACAGGCGATATCGATAAAATATTGCTTGGCATGGGCAGCATTCAAGTGGAGGCGCTCACATATATTCGCGGCAGGTCCATTCCTGGCCAGTTCATTATTATTGATGAAGCGCAAAATTTATCAAGGCATGAGGTTAAAACGATTGTTTCGCGAGTAGGAGAAGGCAGTAAAATTGTTTTAATGGGCGATACAGAGCAAATTGACCATCCTTATCTCGATGCCGTCAGCAACGGGCTGACGCATATTATTGAAAGCTTTAAACAAGAAAGCATCAGTGGACATATGTCGCTGGAGAAAGGAGAACGCTCCCGATTAGCCCAATTAGCTGCTGATCTGCTTTAAACCGAACAGACGGGACCTGCTGCCGATTGAAGGCGGGTTTCGTCTGTTATTTTAAAATATAGGAAAGTATAAGTTTTCACTTTATACATGTTCCTATATTTCATCGGTAAACGCGCCTGTCCAAAAGACGGCGGAGCCGTTTATCCTTGTTTGTTCGAAATATGTGCTTGGACATATCGGACAATTACTGTTATTCTATACGCATATGATAGAGCTGGAGGGAAGAGGCTGTGCAAGTACGGAAGTTTGCGCCACTCGTTATAGGCGCGCTGCTCATTATTGCGTTATTGTTAATTCCAAGCTCTCGCAGCATTAAATGGTCGCGCGGTGTAGATCAAATGCATCATCTGCCTGCTTTGCCTATTCAAGGCCAAATTACAGCGGAGCAGCCGGTAGATCTTTTTGTAAACGTTTCCTTAACATCGGAGGAATTTGAGCAGCTGCGGCTGATGAATGAGCAATTTATGAAGTATACAAGAGGCATTAACGTTTACTTAAGCAATGATAATAGTTCGGAATATGCATATGAACGATGGTCGGAGCAGCATGCATTAGGAAAAACGGCGGATATTATGCTGCTGGACAATAGCTGGGTCAGGCAGTTTGCCATTCAAGGCTACTTGAAGCCCGTAGACAGTATAATGGCAGGCGATGTGCTTGCAGACCAGCTTCCGGCTGTGCTGGATGCGCTCAGATGGAACGGTTATTTATGGGGTGTGCCAAGAATGCTCAATCCTAATATTTTGCTATGGAATAAGGCTTTGCTGACTGAGCTGGGATGGACGGAGCCGCCTTCAAACTGGAAGGAGTGGGTGGAAGCCGCAGACAGCCTGGATGCTGCAGCTGATCAGCCATTATTTGCGGTTGAATTGGATGATTTCACTCAACTGCTGCCGCTGCTAGGCAAATTCGAATCTGAAGAGGATAATGTGCTTCATCTCAAAACATGGTCCAGCCGCCAGTATGAGCAAATAAATGACCTAAGACAGTTTGAAGCGCATAATCTACTGCTGCAAACCTCAGATCGCAAAGAAGTAGGACAGGCATTTGCCAACGGACATCTGCTTGCAGCCGTGCTGCCTTGGAATGAATATATGTATTTGAACAGCAGTGTAAAGGAACAGCTAATCGTTGATGAGGAGTCTATTATATATCCATGGCTGAACGGTCAGAGCTTTGTTATTTCCTCCAGAACGAAACATGACAAGGAAGCTATGAAATGGATTCAAGCGCTGACTGACTTGTCTCATCAGCAGCAACTGCATGAATCTTTCCGCTTCCTGCCTACTACGGTAACCGCATTGCAGGAGATGGACTACTGGGAGCAAGACAAGTTCAGCAGGGAGTTTGACTGGCTCAATCGCTTGAACCAGAAGCCTGCCGAGCATAAGAGTTCCCGTCTTGATCCGCAATGGCTTATTTATTGGGAAGATTGGCAGCAGCGCTGGCTGGAGGATGCCGATGCTTTACTACATTCTATCAGTGCCTACAATAAACAGCAAAAAGAAGCAGCCTCTTGAATTCAGTACGAAGATGAGGCTGCTTTTTCATTTTATAAAGCGATGCTTAGCTTAATAATAAGCTTGCCGTCCTCTACCTTCACTTCATCTGCCTTGAGGAACGAAATGATCAGCTGCGGGTAAAAGCCGAGATCAAAATCTTTCTCCAATTGCTTACGAGTCGTGTCTGGCAGAGGGAAACCGTTAAAAATGAGCTTATCTACATGAAATATAATTCCGTTTTTAGGCTTTTCTTCAATACTATAATGGCCGGTTACACTAATTTCAATTTCTTCATTTTTACCTTTGGCAATAATTTGCCCATCGGCAAATTCGAATACGAAGTGGTTGAACATTTGATTTTGCTCGCGCAAAAAGGCATTTAAATCGGTATCCGGTACCGTTATCGTATACGTTAATCCTTTGCTTTCCAGCAATTGCTTATTGTTTTGAATCCAGCCTGGAAGCTCGCTCATTGCGTTTGCCAAGGCTTGAAAATATTGGCGGACAGCTTCGACGCCTTGCGTGTTCCAATGGTCGCTTAGCTGTTTAATCAATAGCAGAATGCGTTCTGCATCCGATCTATTTTTCAGCTCATCGGCAACCTCGGCTTCAAGCGCCAATACACGGCTGCGCTGCTCATGCAGCTGCTCTTCCAGCAGGATCAGCTCCTGCTGTCTCGATTCGAGCTTATTTTTATTTTCCTTAAGCAGATCATATTTATTGGCGTACTGGATAAGCGTATTTTTGTCGCTAGCAAATATTATTTCTATAAAATCAAGCATTTGAAACCATTGGGGCAGCGATTCGAAAGAAACTAAGGCAGCATAGACAAAATCCCGATCACCCATGTAATAAGCACGCAGCACTTTGCCTGCCTGCTCCTGCTTGTCCGACAGCTCAGCTTCCTGCTGGACAAGGAGCAGCTCTGTTTCGTCAAGCGATAATAGCAGAAGCTCTTTCTCCTCTTGAATCCTGTCAATTTCTTTATCAATTTCTATCAGAGATAAGCTTTTCTCTAAAATAGCCTGAGTGCCGCTGTCTTCAGCTTCAAAAGGCTGCTGCTCAGCCAGAGCAGGCGGCCGCAGAAACAAGGCTGTACATAAAGTGAAGGCGGCGAGCAGTATAATGAATAACGGTTTATAATTTATTTGCTTCAACGGATACCTCCTCCTCGGCTATTATTCTATGCGGCAAATATATCTATTATATCCTACAAATGAAGAAGGATGAATAATGAGATGAAACAAAATGATAATTTTGGCCACACGAAGCTAGCTGAACAATTGATGAAACAAATCGAGAGCTCGCAGCTGCAGGGATGGCGTTATAACGAAAATAATGAGCAGATACCGGCAAAAGGAATTACGTTTTACACCTATATGAAAAGCTGCCTGTACGATCCTATGTATGGGTATTATATGAGCGGTGAGACGCGTATAGGCAAGATGGGCGATTTTTATACAAGCTCTGCGATCGGCACCATTTTCGCTGAGATACTGGCAGCCAATTGTTTGCAGGAGCTGTCAAGCAGCGCGGAAAAGCTGGCAGTAATCGAGTGGGGAGCCGGCACAGGCAAGCTTTCCTTCCAAATGGCTGAGGCAGCAAACCGCATCGATCCCATTGGAGCGATACGGCTAAAGCACTGGCTTATTGATGATCATGCTGCCCATCGGCAAGCGGCGCAGCAGCAAAGCCGGCTTAGTACTTGGATACAGGCGGAGCATATCGCAGCGTCTGCACAAGGCTGGGAGCTGCTTGCAGGCACGGATAAGGCTATCATCATTGCCAATGAGCTGCTGGATGCTTTTTCCATTCATCGCGTGCAGCGGATGGGGGACAAGCTTGTGGAGCTGGGTGTCACGAGCGATGAGGAGAAAGGCTTCCGCTACATGTACATGCCGCTCTCCAGCCCAGCCATTGTGGAGCTGCTGGAACGTGACAGGATTAAGCTGCATGAAGGGCAAATAACGGAAGTAAACCTGGATGCGGAGGCATGGCTGCTAGAAATTTTTCGGCATATGCGGAAAGGAAAGCTTATCCTGATAGATTATGGCCATGAAGCCGAGGAATTTACAGCAGAATATCGCATGAACGGAACATTGATGTGCTATCATCGTCATTTGGCTAGCGATCAGCCTTTTTTATGGGCGGGACAGCAGGATATTACTGCACAGGTTTGCTTTACTTCCATACGTCATGCGGCTGAACAGTCAGGATTCAAGGTAAGCTATTATAATTCACAAAAGCAATTTTTGATCGATAACGGCTTGCTGGAAATGCTGGCCGACACGACAGATGAGAATCCGTTCAGCGAAGCGAATCGCAAAAACAGGGCTATTCGACAACTGCTCCTCAGCGATCAAATGAGCGAGCTGTTTAAAGTGATTATATTGGAGAAATAAGAATAAGACCAGTTTGTATAAAATTAGGCGCATAAATGGAAATGAGGCTATCCCAATGGTCTTTAGACCTATTTGGAATAGCCTCATTTGGAAATATGTATATATTTCCCTTTGTAAATATAAGAAAGTATAAGTTTCACCTTATACGTGTTCTTATATTTCATCGGTAAACGCGCCTGTCCGAAGGACAGCGAAGCCGTTTATCTTTGTTCCTTTAGAACGGCAAGCTCATTTTGAATACCGACCAGTAGGTAAATCCTACAAATGAAATTACCATATATCCCCAGAACATATAAATATACGTTTTTTCTGAGAAGTTCAAGTAACCTAGAAAAACGAAAGCAACGGCCTGTGCAAAGAAAAGCAGTGCAAATTCGTACAAATCACCTGCGAATGCCATCAGCCCGATCACTAGTGAGAAAAAACCAAGTACTCGATACATACGTGCCACGATACCATCCCCCTTTCGTTGCTTGCCGATTTTTCTAAAGTTCATTATACCTTCGTAACGATATAGTGTCCACATGAAAGCATGACAAAATCGCAAACTTTTAGTCGGATTACTTACATTATACATAGTTTGCTCAAAGATTGGACGAAGTATGTATGATTAATTTGCAAAATGGATATACAAAATAGTATCCAATAGATTCTATGAACTCTACCAAGGGCATAGAGATAAAGTAAGCGCCTTTACGTTAGGAGGTATTTGTTGCATGACAGCAGTCAGACAAGATGCGTGGAGCCCGGATGACGATTTAGTCCTTGCCGAGGTTACTTTACGCCATATTAGAGAGGGCAGTACTCAGTTAGCGGCATTTGAAGAGGTTGGGGAAAGAATAGCCAGGACGCCGGCAGCCTGCGGCTTTCGCTGGAACAGTTATGTCCGTAAAAAGTATGGAGAAGCTATTCAAATAGCGAAGCAGCAAAGACAAAAAAGAAATTACTTTAAAAAGCAATCGTATTCAGCAACGCCTCAGGTATCTTCGGTTGCTATTTTTGAAACGGAAGAACGCAGCAGCTTCAAACAGGATGCGATCCATTCTGTTTCGATGGATGAAGGTTTATCCATTGATGCGGTTATTCGTTTTCTACGAAATTGGAAAACAACCTATCAAGATTTATCCAGGCAAATTAAGTTTTTCGAAAAGGATTTGAAAGAGAAGGAAGATGAGCTGAACCGCCTGCGCACTGAGAACGAAAAATTGTCCAAGGAAGTAAGTAATGTGCAGACTGATTACCGGACAGTTAATGATGATTATAAAACGCTAATTCAAATTATGGACAGAGCGCGCAGATTGACTGTGTTGTCCCATGAGGATGAAGTAAAGCCGCGTTTTAAAATGGACGCAAATGGTAATCTGGAAAGAATGGAATAGTTCTCATTGTAGTGCTAGCTATAAAGAAAAGTCCGCAATGCCTCGAAATGGCAATGCGGGCTTTTCTTTTGGAGCCGTTTATTTTAATTTAATAAAAGTATATAATACGCATAGCGAGATTGTGGAAATACTAGGAGCGATTTCAATGTTGATAGATGTTGTAGGCGGCGGCTCTATAGGCTTGTTATTGTCGGCCAGATTGGCTGGCGCTGGCTTTCAGGTAAACCTTTGGACCCGTACTGAGGAGCAGGCCGAGCTGATTAATGAGCACGGATTAAAGCTGCTTGCCGTGGACGGCTCGGTTGCAGCTGAGGGCTTGACCGTTCGCGCGCACTGCTTGGCTGTCCGTTCGCAGACTATGAAGAAGTTCGGGCAGGATATGCGCTGGCTGCTGCTGTGCGTCAAGCAAACCCAATTAAGTACTGAGCTGGCACTAGACTTACAGGAGCTAACGAGAGGGATGGACAGCCGTCACATTTCCGTTATTGCGCTGCAAAACGGCTTCGGGCATTTGCAGTGGCTTAGCAAATCGCTGCCTGAATGCCGGATCTATGCGGCTATTACAACTGAAGGCGCCAGGAAATATGATGCTTACACGGTCCAGCATACCGGGACTGGCGAGGTATGGATAAGTGAAACTGCTGAAGGCAGCAGAGAACTTCAAATGCTAGAGCCCGATTCACAAATTTTGCTAGCCAATATGCTGCAAAAGGCAGGAATTTCGGCATATTTGTCGAATGACATGTACAATCGCATGCTGCAAAAGCTGCTCGTCAATGCGGTTATTAATCCGTTGACCGCTATTTTTGATGTTCCTAATGGCGAATTGCTGCTGGCAAGCAATCGTATATCTTTAATGAAAACGCTATATGAAGAAACTAGCGACATATTACAAAAGTGCGGCCTCGGCATCGATGCGGCAAGCGGCTGGGAAATGGTCGTACGGGTATGCGAGCTTACAGCAAGCAACATATCTTCCATGCTGAGTGATGTCCGCGCTGGCCGTACTACTGAAATTGCAGCTATTAATGGCGCCGTTATTGAATTGGCGCACTCAGCTGGTGTAGAGGCGCCTGTTAATAAAGCAGTTGCTGTACTAGTAGAATCATTTCGTTTAAGAAGGGAGTGACGGCGATGGGGCAGCTGTGGAATTATTTACATACGATTTATGCAATAATAGCTATTATACCAGTTGTACCTTTCTTTACTGTCCTTGTTTGCTATAGCTTATTTACTGGAGATAGAAAAAAAGCGATGCGGCTGGCGATGGATATTTCAACTATATTTTTAATAGGTGTCGTTGCTGCTTTATTCAATATGGCTTTTGGCAACCAATTCGGGATTTATGGCATATTGCTGATTATGCTTATCGGCGGAGGCTTGCTGGGTAATGCCCAGTTCCGCAAACGAGGTAAAGTAGATGCGAAAAAAATAGCGACGATGGTTTGGAGACTCACTTTTTTTGCGATGAGCGTATTTTATATTATTTTGTTGCCGATCGTCTTAAGCAAATTTTTATTTAAAATATAAGTGGTCATAAAGTAAAATCGCTGCTTGTCAATTTGACAGGGGGCGTTTTTTGTTTTGACTAACTGTACTTTTTTTGTGTACAATGACGTAAGTGTATGACAAAAATTAAAAGAGCAAGGGGATGCTAACTGCGTCATGAAAACAGAACCCTATACTCTGCCAAGTGCCCAGCTATTGACAGAGGCATATACGCATCAGACAGATGCGCAATTAGCACATATATTTGGATATTATCCTGGCAACGAGCAGGATTGGCATAAAAGATTGGCAAGCCTGCAGCAGGAAGAGCGGCTGCGTGCGCCGAAGGATAAGCTTGCAAAAGTGTTGAGAGAGTACAACCGTAATTTGATGGCTGGCGATGCTGCTATGCATGCTATCGATCTTATTGCTGAAGGGGCGCCCGTAATTGTTGGCGGCCAGCAGGCTGGCTTGTGGACTGGCCCGCTGCTTGTCATACATAAAGCGGTATCAATCGTTGGCGCCGCCAAGAAGGCGAGTGATTTGCTAGGGAAGCGGGTCGTGCCTGTCTTTTGGATAGCAGGCGAGGACCATGATTGGGATGAAGTGAATCATACTTACTTGATATCGGCTGAGCAAGAGCTTAAGAAGCTGACGATTGCAAGAAGCGCGGAACCGAGAACTTCGGTAAGCCGGACGATAATTACAGCCGAGCAGTGGGCTGAGCAGCTGCAAAACCTCGATCAGGCATTGCCGGGCTCCGAATTCAAAGAAGAGCTGATGCAGCGGCTTGAAGAGATGGCAGAGCGATCCCATTCTTTATCTGATATGTTTGCCAATATAATGAGCCATCTGTTCCGCAACGAAGGATTAGTAATGATGGATGCAGATCATTCTGGCATTAGGCAGCTTGAAAGCTCGATGTTCGCTTGGATGATCAATCAGAATGACGAGCTGGAGCATGCCTATGCTGCAGCGGCAAGGCAGGTAGGCGAGCTGGGCTATCCGCTGCAGGCTGAGCTTTCTGAAGGCAGCATGAATCTATTTATGTTCCATCCTGAGCTTAATGGGGAGCGAGTCCTGCTATACAAGCAGGAAGAACGCATTGCGGACCGCAAGGGCCGCTTCGAGCTGACGAAGGAGCAGCTGCTGCAAGTAGCGAAGGAGACGCCTGAACTGCTGAGCAATAATGTGCTTACCAGGCCGCTGATGCAGCAATTTTTATTTCCTGTTTTAGGGACGGTGCTTGGTCCTGGTGAAATTGCTTATTGGGCGATTACAACGGAAGCGTTCCGTAAAGCGGGGATGGAGCTGCCGATTATCGTGCCGCGTTCCTCCTTTACGCTTGTGGAAGGAATAGTAGCCAAAAATATGGCGAAATATGAGCTTTCCTTTGAGGATGTGCTAGAGCGTTTTGAAGAGAGAAAGGCTGCTTGGCTAAAGGAGCAGGACAATTTAAATTTGGCTGAGCAATTCGAACGTGTCAAGGAACAGTTCAAAAGCAGCTATGAGCCGATTATTAATACGGCAGCGTCTATCCAACCGGGCCTTGCCAAGCTTGGCGACACGAACATGAGCAAAATTTTGGAGCAAATTACGTACATGGAGCAAAAAACGATCGATGCTCACAACAAGCAGTACGAAGCGTCAGTGAGACAGCTTGACCGCATTCGTTTGTCGATTATGCCTTCGGGAAAGCTGCAGGAACGCATGCTTACGATGGCAGGTTATTGGAACCGCTATGGAGAAGAGTGGCTGCAGGAGCTTCTGGAGCAGCCTTATAATCTTTGCGGCGGGCATCAAATCGCCTATTTATAAAATGAAGATTATTATATATTGGAGGATGAATCATGAATTCGGTTATTAATAGCATAATTGCAGATCCATCATTGGCAGCAGAGGGCCATCTCAAAATAGAATGGGCGAAGTCTCATATGCCAGTGCTCAACCGCATTCGCGAGCAATTTGAACAGGAGCAGCCGTTCAAAGGGCTTAAAGTATCGATATCCTTGCATCTTGAAGCGAAAACCGCCTATTTGGCAAAGGTTGTTCAAGCAGGGGGAGCGGAGGTTACCATTACAGGCAGCAATCCGCTATCTACGCAGGATGATATTTGTGCGGCATTAGTAGAGGACGGCATTACTGTGTTTGGCAAGTACAATCCAAGCCCGGAGGAATTCAAGGCGCTTAATGTTAAAGCGCTGGAGTCAAAGCCGGATCTTATTATTGATGATGGCGGCGATCTTATTACGCTGCTTCATACCGAATATAAGGAATATGGCGTAAATGTACGTGGCGGCGCGGAAGAAACGACGACGGGCATTATCCGCTTGAAAGCTTTGGAAAAGGACGGCTCGCTAAGTTTCCCGATGGTAGCTGTTAACGATGCGTATTGCAAATATTTATTTGATAACCGTTATGGTACGGGCCAATCTGTATTCGACGGCATTAACCGCACAACTAATCTCGTTGTAGCAGGCAAAACGGTTGTAGTTGTCGGCTATGGCTGGTGTGGAAAAGGCGTTGCTATGCGTGCCAAAGGCCTTGGCGCCAATGTCATCGTAACTGAGATTGATCCGATTAAAGCAGTTGAAGCCTACATGGACGGCTTTGCCGTTATGCCAATGCTTGAGGCTGCCAAGCTGGGAGATATGTTTGTTACCGTAACAGGCAATCGCGATGTCATTCGCGGCGAGCATTACGAGGTGATGAAAAGCGGAGCGATTTTATCCAATGCCGGCCATTTCGATGTTGAAATCAATAAGATTGAGCTGGAAGCGATGTCGACGGAAAAACGCACTGTTCGCCGCAATATTGAAGAATACAAAATGAAGGACGGCCGCAGCATTTACTTGCTTGCAGAAGGGCGTCTGGTGAATTTGGCGGCAGGAGACGGCCATCCTGCGGAAATTATGGATATGACCTTCGCGCTGCAGGCGATGTCGCTGAAATATGTAAATGATCAATATAAAGCAATCGGCAGCAAGGTTGTCAATGTGCCGTACGAGCTGGATCAGCAAGTGGCCAGCTATAAACTGCAATCGCTAGGATACCGTATTGATAAGCTGACCGCGGAGCAATCGGCATACCTGGACAGCTGGAATGAAAATTAATTAGCGTTTTAAATCGTATAACATGAAAAGCACAATTTTGAGAGGGTAGTAACCTCCCGGAATTGTGCTTTTTTGTTCTTGCCCGGCTGCCTGATTGTGATCCTTGTTTTTACGTTTTCATCAGAAACATTTTCCAGTCCTATCTCGTTATGGAGTGTAATGGCAAATTATTTATTATATAATGGGGGGCAATAACATGAACAGGTATAGAAAAAGAAAACAGTTCAGTCGATTGTTTGCAGGGTGTATGAGTATAATAGGCATCATATTACTACTTGCAGCATGCTCAAGCAGCAATTCGGATTCCTCGACTCAGAGCGAAAATATCGCTTTAAGCAATGAAGCGAAGGCTGGCGAGAGTTTGCAGGAGGCTGGGGAAGCGGCGGGCTCCAGCGACACTATTCCTTTGACAGGCATGCATCAAAAAATTATTTATAATGCTGATCTAACTATGCAAGTGGAGGATTTGGATAAGGCAGTAGAAGCATTGAAAGAAGCGATCCAGCAAAGCGAAGGATATTTGCTTGAGTTCAGCGATACGCAAACCGAACGTGAGCTACGGTCAAACTATGTCATTAAAGTGCCTGCCAAGCAATTTATGCCCTTTATCAATCAATTGTCCATGATTAAAAATCGTAAATTCGATCAATATGTAAGCGGGAAGGATGTCTCAGAAGAATATGTAGATCTGGAAGCGCGCTTGAAGGCAAGAGAGCTTGTTGAAGAGCGGCTGCTTGCCATGATGGGCGAGGCTAGCACAGCTTCGGACTTGCTGGAGTTTTCACAGCGGCTCGGTGAAGTGCAGGAGCAAATGGAGCAAATAAAGGGCCGGATCCGATATTTGGACAACAACGTTTCTTTCTCTACGATTAATCTCCGCATTTTCCAAGCGAAACAGTCTGCAGCGAGCCTGGCAGGCTATTCAAACCCATTAGGCGAGCGAATAACAGAAGCTTGGCAAAGCAGCATAACATTTGTTTGGGAAGCGATTCAAATGATTATCGTTATTTTGATCGGCGCTTTTCCGATTATCGTTATTTTAGCTGTTATCGCTGTACCGATATGGCTGATTAGAAGGAAAAGAAAAAATGCAGCTTCCTTTTACGAGGAAGAGGATTCAGAGGAAAGCAGCGACGAAGATGTGAAAGAAAACTAATTTAATTAACCTGATCAATTATTTTATGAAATCCTGCTCATTTTAGCAGGATTTTTATTTTGTTTGGCGAATAAAACTAGCTATGTGGGGAAAAGTGGGGTAAAGTGGTGTAATAGGGGGAGGGAGTGGAGCGAAATGTTCATGGGCGAATATCAACATAGCATCGATGACAAAGGCCGTCTTATTATTCCGTCCAAATTTCGTGAAGCGCTCGGCAGCTCCTTCGTTACAACTAGAGGCCTCGACAACTGTTTATTCGTGTATCCGATGAGTGAATGGCAAGTGATGGAGCAAAAGCTTAAATCATTGCCGCTTATGAAATCTGATGCGCGGGCATTTACACGTTTTTTCTTCTCCGGAGCGACTGAATGCGAGCTCGACAAACAGGGAAGGGTAAATATACCTTCGCATTTGCGCGATTACGCCAAGCTGGACAAAGATTGCATGGTGCTTGGAGTATCGGGCAGAGTGGAAATTTGGAGCAAGGAAACGTGGGACAGCTACTACAAGCAGTCTGAAGAAGCATTTAATGACATTGCAGAGAAGCTGGTAGATTTTGATTTTAACTTCTAGGCTGATCGACATAATTTAGGAGGACCAAAGCATGTTTCAGCATACAACAGTATTATTGGAGGAAGCGGTCGAGGGGCTGAATATAAAGCCTGACGGTATTTATGTAGACTGCACACTGGGCGGAGCGGGGCATAGCGAGCTTATCTTATCCCGGCTTGGAGCAGGGGGCAGGCTGATCGCCTTCGATCAGGATGATCTGGCGCTGAACAATGCGAGGGTTAGATTGGCATCTTATATGGATAAAGTAACGCTCGTCAGAAGCAATTTCAGGTATTTGCAGGAGCAGCTGCTGCAGTGCGGCGTTCCGGTTCGTGACGGCCTGCCGCAAGTGGACGGCATCTTATTTGATCTTGGCGTATCCAGCCCTCAGCTGGACGAAGCGGAAAGAGGCTTCAGCTATCATCAGGATGCTCCGCTTGATATGCGAATGGATCAGGAAGGCGATCTCACCGCCTATGAAATCGTCAACGAGTGGGATGAACGGGAAATAGCAATTATTTTGGATCGTTATGCAGAAGAAAAATTTGCGCGTTCGATTGCTAAATCCATCGTCAAGCATAGAAGCGAAGCACCAATTAAAAGCACAAGCGAGCTTGCTGAAATCGTGAAAAATGCCATTCCGGCCGCTACGCGCAGAACAGGTCCGCATCCGGCCCGCCGTTCATTCCAAGCATTCCGTATCGCAGTCAATGACGAGCTTGGCGCAGAAGAGGATGCGCTGGAGCAAGCGGTGAAATGTGTTGCACCAGGAGGAAGGATATCTGTTATAACCTTCCACTCCCTGGAGGATCGCGTTTGTAAGCAAATATTTGCAAAATATTTAGAGAAGTGTACTTGCCCGCCTGATTTCCCGCTTTGTGTTTGCGGCAATAAAGGATTGTTGAAATTAGTCAATCGCAAGCCAATCTTGCCATCTGAAGAGGAGATTGAACATAATGCGCGGGCCAGGTCAGCTAAGCTGAGAGTCGCACAAAAATTATAAGGGGGATTGAGGATGGCATACGTCAACGGTAACTTGGCATTGCAGCCAAAAAGAAAAGAAAATGATCAGGAAGAAGTATATCGCGAGACGAGGAAGGTCGTCGTAAAACGCAAATCATTGCCAGTAGGGGAGAAGCTGCTGTATTTATTCACGATAGTGCTGTGTGTAACCGTGGCGGCTGTCATCATTTTCCGTTATACGCAAATTTATGATATGAATATGAATATGAAAAAGCTGAATACACAGTATCAAACTTTAAATGTAGAGATGGAAGAGCTGAAGCGTCAGGTGGAAATGCTGAGCGATCCTGAGCGGATCCGCAAAATGGCTGAGATGCAGGGGATGGCAACGAAGCTTGATGGAATCAACGTGAAAACGAGCAGCTCTGGCGATGCTGTGAAATCCGCAATGCGTGAATAGGGTGAAGGCTTATGCTGAAAAAAATTAAAGTTCGTACATTGTTGTTTGGAGGGATCATGACCCTCCTTTTTCTCGTACTTATCGGCAGAATCTTTTATGTGCAGGTTGTAGTTGGCGCTCAGTGGTATGATATCGCCAAATCGAGATGGTCAGGATCAGACATTTTTAAAGCAAAAAGGGGAGAAATTACGGATCGGGATGGAAATATGCTGGCAATGGATACGATTGCCTACAATGTATTGTTAAATCCTAAAGCGATTAATGAGGCGGGTATTGCCAATGAGGTTGCGGAAAAACTGCATGAGCTGCTTGATCGGCCAAAAGAAGAACTGATGGAGCAAATTACGGCAAAAAAGGATGACGGTACATATTTCGTCCAGCGCGAGCTCCGCAAGGGCGGCTGGCAAATTGATAAGGCTGTAGCCGATGAGATTAAAGCCTTCAGCAATGAGCTGAAGGAACGTTTTAAAAAAGAAAAGAAGCTGCTTAGCAGTGGAATTGAATTGCAGGAAACGCTGAAGCGTTATTATCCGAGGCATTATCTTGCTTCTCATTTGGTTGGCTACATTACGCTGGACCGCGAAACAAAAACAGGCATTGAATCTTATTTTGATAAGCAGCTGACAGGTGAAGACGGCTATATCAAATATCTGAAGGATGGTCAGCGCGTACAGCTGGCCCAAGGCGATGTGGAGTATAAGGAAGCAAAAAATGGAAATCGCATTAAGCTGACGATAGATAACGATATTCAGCATTATGCCGAAGAGGCGCTGCGTAAAATCGGCGAAGAATACTCTCCAAAAAGTGCGACCGCCATTGCAGTTGATCCTAACACGATGGAAATTTTGGCGATGGCTAATATTCCTGAATACGATCCTAATGAATACTGGAAAGGCGATTATGCCAGCTACTATAATCATGCCGTGCGCTCGCTTTATGAGCCAGGCTCAACCTTTAAAATTATGACACTGGCAGCAGCAGTCGAAGAAGGTGTATTTGATCCGGAGGAAATGTACAAATCCGGACAAATAAAAGTGCCCGGACGAGTGATTCGCGAGCATAATAAAGTAGGCTGGGGAACGATCTCTTTTCTCGACGGACTGAAGTACTCTAGTAACGTCGCTTTTGTAAAGCTAGGCTTTGAGCGTCTTGGCAAAGAGGTGCTGAGAGATTATTATTCGCGGTTCGGCTTTGGCCAGAAGACTGGTGTTGAGCTGGGCGGGGAATTGGCTGGTACGATTGATTTCCACTGGCCGGGCGATGTTGCATCGGCAACATTTGGTCAAGGGGTCGTACAGGTTACCCCGCTTCAGCAGGTAGCAGCAGTAGCTGCGGTCGCCAATGGCGGCAAGCTCTACAAGCCGCAAATCATTAAAGAAGTTACAGATGTAGCAACAAACACAACTACCGTAAGAGAGCCTGAATTTATCCGTCAAGTTATATCGGAGGAAACATCGCGCCAGGTAGGCGAATATTTGGAGCAGGTTGTATCTGATCAGGATAAAGGAACAGGGAAAAACGCATACATTGAAGGCTACCGTGTTGCCGGAAAGACAGGTACGGCTCAGAAGTCAATAAATGGCAAGTACTCTGCCAATAAATATGTGGTATCATTTATTGGCTATGCGCCTGTAGAGGATCCAAAAATTGTCGTCTATGTCGTGGTGGATGAGCCGAATAATCCGATGGTGGGCGGCGGTAAAGTTGCAGCGCCGGCATTTAAGGAAATTGTGCTTAAGAGCCTTCGCAAGATGGGCGTTCAGCAGCAGTGGACTACGAATGAGCAAACAGAAGGCGATAAAAAGGAAGCAAGAGTGATTGTGCCTGACGTTACGAAGATGAAGGTCGGCTTTGCCAAGGAAGAGCTGAAAGGCCAAGCGATGAGCTTCGAAATCGTAGGCAACGGCTCGACAGTCATCAAGCAGATTCCAGCTGCCAAATCGTCTGTTCATCCGACACAAAAAATTTATTTAATTACAGAGCAAGAGCAAAATTTAGCAGTCCCTGATTTAACTGGCGTTTCATTGAGAGATTCTTTGGAAATTACATCGATTATAGGCGTGAAGCTTTCAGCAGAGGGGCAAGGCTATGTCGTTTCGCAGAAGCTTACGGAGCAGGGCGGCGTGCGTCAGCTAAAAGTTATATTAGCTCCGCCAGTCGGTTCGGAAGCTTATGAAAGCTACGTGCCTCCAGAAGAAGATGCTGAAGCTGACGAAGAAGAAACGGATCAATCCGATGAAGAAAATGCGGATGGGCAAAGCGGGCAAGCAGACTCATCCGCTGCTAACAATAATGGCTAGGCTTTATCGTTTTGCAATTTCATGTAACGTTATAGCTATGGCTTTGCAGATACTCTGCAGAGCCTAGCTTGTTCTATCCGTCCATTTCGCTGAATAAACTGAAATGAGCATATGTACATGCTCTGTTGAAGTAAGCAGGCGGAGGGGACGAGCGATGAAGGTGTCTAATGTGACGGTGCGACGCCGTTTATTTTCGATCATCTTGCTGGCAGGAATTGCTTTTGCTGCATTAATTGGACGTTTGGCTTATGTGCAGCTGTGGCAGGGTGAAGAATTGTCTGAAAAGGCTGAGGATTCATGGAGACGCAATATACCGTATGTAGCCAAGCGGGGAGAAATATGGGATCGCAACGGCGTGCAGCTGGCATACAATGTAAGCTCGCCGACAGTTTGGGCGATTCCTGTTCAAGTGAAAGACAAGGAAGCAGCAGCAAAGGCGTTAGCCGTTCCTTTGGGCATGACGGAGGAAAAGCTGCTCGAAAAAATTAAAACGAAAAAAATGCTCGTACAGCTTGGGCCTGGAGGGCGCAAGATTACGCTTGAAAAAGCTGCTGAAATTAAAGCCTTGCAGCTGCCGGGTATAATTGTAGCTGAGGATAATAAACGGTTTTATCCATATGGAAGCCTTGGGGCCCATGTGCTCGGCTTTACAGGCATCGACAATCAGGGCTTGACGGGCATTGAATCGAAGTATAATAAAGAATTAAGCGGCATCCCCGGCAATATATCGTTTTTGTCTGATGCAGCCGGGCGCCAGATGCCGAATTCAACCGATGTTTATGTCGAGCCTAAGGAAGGCTTGACGATGCAGCTAACGCTGGATAAAAATATACAGAGCATTATGGAGCGAGAGCTCGATCTGGCGATGACGCAGCTGCAAGCCGACAATATTATAGCTATTGCCATGAACCCGAATACGGGAGAAGTGCTTGGCATGGCAAGCCGGCCAACCTATGAGCCGGCAAATTATAAAGAGGTGCCGCAGGAGGTTTACAATCGAAACTTGCCGATCTGGATGACCTATGAGCCAGGCTCAACTTTCAAAATTATTACGCTGGCAGCTGCATTGGAGGAAAAGAAGGTTAATCTGAAACACGAGCATTTCTTTGATCCCGGCGCAGTAGAAATCGGTGGCGCTAGATTGCGCTGCTGGAAGAAGGGCGGCCATGGCAGCCAAACGTTTTTGGAAGTCGTTGAAAACTCTTGCAACCCTGGCTTCGTGGCCTTGGGCAATCGTCTAGGAAAAGATAAGCTGTTCCAATATATTAAAGATTTCGGCTTTGGTCAAAAGACGGGTATTGATATTAACGGCGAGGAAAACGGCATATTGTTTAAGCTTAGCCAGGTTGGCCCGGTAGAGCTCGCGACGACTGCATTCGGACAAGGCGTCTCCGTTACTCCGATTCAACAGGTCGCAGCAGTGTCGGCTGCCATAAATGGCGGCACTTTATATAAGCCTTATGTGGTCAAGTCCTGGATTAACAGGGAGACGGGCGAGACGGTGCAGGAGGTGGAGCCGGAGCCGGTCAGAACGGTAGTATCCGAGGAAACCTCCAAGCAAGTAAGAGAGGCGCTGGAAAGCGTCGTTGCCAAGGGCACAGGGCGAAATGCATTCATAGATGGATATCGTGTAGGCGGAAAAACAGGAACAGCTCAAAAGGTAGTAGGCGGACGCTACTCTCCAAATGAGCATATCGTATCCTTTATCGGGTTTGCTCCGGCAGATGATCCGCAAATTGTCGTTTATGTCGCTGTTGATAATCCGCAGGGCATCCAGTTTGGCGGACTGGTCGCTGCGCCGATTGTGCGAAATATAATGGAAGATTCATTGGAAATATTGGAAGTGCCTAAGCGCAAGGATCAAATCGAGCGTCAATATCGTTACGGAGAGACACCTATGGTTACCGTGCCGAATTTAATAGGGAAATCAGCGATGGATATTTACGAGGATATGAATATGAATTTGTATTTGGCGTCAGCAGGATCAGGCAAAGTAGTCGTAAGGCAGGCGCCAGCTGCAGGAGAAAGAGTAGAAAGAGGATCTGTCATTCGAATATATCTCGGTGACGAGGATGATCTATCAGCCTCACCATAACCGATAGGTTATTAACCCGATTGCTCATAGCGGCATATAGTATCCCGTTAGAGTAATTGAGGGAGGCTTGAAGCAGATGCGTCTATTTGAAATTACGAAGCTGCTTATTACGGCTAGGCTGATTGGTGACGGCAATGTTGCATTTCATGGCATGGACAATGACTCGCGTACAATTGCTGCAGGCATGTTATATGTTTGCGTGAGAGGGTATGCGGCAGACGGGCATCAATTTGCAGGCGAAGCGGTTGCCAAGGGAGCGGTCGCGATCGTAGCCGAACGGGAATTGGATTGTGCGGTGCCGCAGATCATCGTTAAGGACAGCACGCACGCGATGGCTATTATCGCCTCTGCCCTGCACGGCAGACCGAGCGAGAAGATGAAAGTCATTGGAGTTACAGGCACAAATGGCAAAACGACTACAACATATTTGATTGAACAGCTGCTAACTGCACATAATAAAAAAACGGGAGTTATTGGCACGATTGAGATGCGCTATGACAACCGCTCCTATCCGATGCAAAGAACCACTCCTCTGTCGCTGGAGCTGCAGCGCTGTCTCGGAGCTATGCGGGACGCAGGTACGGAGTTTTGCGCCATGGAGGTATCGTCGCATGCTTTGGAGCAGGGCAGAGTGATCGGCTGTCATTTTCGAACGGCTATATTTACGAATTTGACGCAGGATCATTTAGATTTTCATGGAACGATGGAGCGATATCAAGATGCGAAGGGGCTTTTCTTCTCCAGGCTGGGCAACGGCATAAGCCGGTTTCCGAGGCAGCGGTCCTATGCAGTGCTGAACGCTGATGATGAAGCTTCACATAAGTTTGCCAAGCTGACCTCGGCGGAGGTTGTTACGTATGGGATAGAGAATAAGGCTGATGTGAGCGCAAGCTTGATGTCTATGAACAATAGCGGCTCTGTCTTCAAGCTGAATAGCTTTAAAGGCGACGTGATTATTCATTTGCCTCTGGCAGGTAAATTCAATGTTTACAACGCCCTGGCGGCTATTGCAGCGGCTTTGATTGAAGGGGTGGAGCTGGCGGTAATCAAGCAGGCCCTCGAGCAAATAGACGGTGTTCCAGGCAGAGTAGAGCGAATTGACGAGGGACAGCCGTTTGCGGTTTTAGTCGATTATGCCCATACGCCGGACGGATTGAAAAATGTGCTGGAGGCTGTGCATGAATTCGCCAAAGGCAAAGTTATTACCGTATTTGGCTGCGGAGGCGATCGTGATCGCAAGAAACGCCCTTTGATGGGCAAAATAGCAGCAAGCTATTCCGATGCCGTTCTCATAACTTCAGATAATCCAAGAAGTGAAAATGCTATGGATATTATGAAAGATATAGAAATAGGCTGTAAAGAGGCGGGATTTACGAATCAGCAGTATAAGCTGGTGGAGGATCGCAGAGAAGCGATAAAAATTGCGGTTGAAATGGCAAGCCCATCGGATGTAGTATTGATTGCGGGGAAAGGTCATGAGACGTATCAGTTAATAGATGGCATTTCCTATCCATTCGACGACCGATTAGTAGCGAAAGAAGCGATAAGGGGATTATAACATTGATAAATCGTACACTTAAACAAGTCGCAGAAATGTGCGGCGGCAACAGCAAGGGCGTTGATCCCGGCTTAACTATACATGGAGCTGTTACAGACTCGCGCAATGCGAAGCCGGGTCAGCT
Source organism: Paenibacillus sp. GXUN7292 (assembly GCF_050864975.1). NCBI lineage: Bacteria > Bacillati > Bacillota > Bacilli > Caryophanales > Paenibacillaceae > Paenibacillus > Paenibacillus sp. GXUN7292. The sequence goes on from NZ_JBOZWO010000001.1 coordinate 273,099, forward strand.
ATTCATACCATTAATCGGTGAGCGTTTTGACGGTCATCACTATGCGGAGCAGGCAATCGCTGGCGGAGCGGTTGCCATGCTTTGGCAGGCCGATCACGAGGTTCCGAGCGAGCTTCAGCATGTTCCCAGAGTGCTTGTCAAAAATACACTTGCGGCGCTGCAGCAGCTTGCCAAGGCTTATCGCAGCGAGCTTGTCGTCCGGGTTGTAGGTATTACGGGCAGCAATGGAAAAACAACAACGAAGGATTTGACGGCTGCCGTGCTGGGTACGGTTTATAAGGTACATAAAACAGAAGGCAATTTGAATAATGAAATCGGCTTGCCGCTAACCGTTTTGCAGCTTGAAGAGGATACGGAGGTAGCTGTGCTGGAAATGGGCATGAGCGGCTTTGGCGAGATCGAGTTGCTGACGCAAATTGCTCAGCCTGATGCTGCAATTATTACTAATATAGGTGAATCGCATATGCTGCAGCTTGGTTCCAGAGCCGGCATTGCAAAGGCCAAGCTGGAAATAACAAGCGGCTTAAGCGAGCAGGGGCTGCTTCTGTTCAACGGCGATGAGCCGCTTCTGCATGAGGAGATTGCCCGCACCGCCATTCCGTCTGGCGTAACGGTTCGCACATTCGGGCTGTCTGATCGAAATGATTGGTCAGCAGAACAAATCAAGCTGTATACAGAAGGTTCATCCTTTATAGCGAAATATAATGGAGAAGCAAGCAGTCTCGGCGAGCTGCAATTGAAAACCCCGGGCATACATAATATTAGCAATGCGCTTGGCGTCATCGCGGTTGCCAGATTTTTTGGCGTACCTGCCCACAAAATCGCTGAAGGTCTGCTTCAAGCAAATTTAACCGGCATGCGAATCGAGCCGTCCACGGCCTTTAACGGTGCAAAGCTATTGAATGATTGCTATAATGCCAGCCCTACATCTGTTCGCGCGGCATTAGATCTGGTTGCCAGCGTGGAAGGGTACAGCCATAAATGGATTGTGCTCGGCGATATGCTGGAGCTGGGCGAGGAAGAAGCGCAAATGCACGAGGAGATTGGCAAACATGCCGCTTTGGGCGGAGCCACTGCAGTGCTTGCGTATGGGGAATTGTCACGTCATATTTACGAGGGTGCAAAAGCCGTCATGGAGCAGACGGGCAAGGGAGAAGCACATTATTTTGATACGAAGGATGAGCTGTCCAAGTGGCTGATAGGCCGCATCCAGGAGGACGACATCGTACTCGTCAAAGGCTCGCGCGGCATGCAGATGGAACAGATTGTAAGTCAATTGGAGAAGGGGTGAGCATATGGATATGATGGTCATGTTGTTTTCGCTCGGCGTTTCTTTTTTAATAGCAGTCATTCTAGGGCCATTACTAATTCCAATGCTTCGCCGCTTGAAGTTTGGCCAGCAAATACGTGACGACGGGCCGCAAAGCCATTTGAAGAAAAGCGGTACCCCGACGATGGGCGGCATTATTATTATGCTTGCCGCAACGATAGCGTTTTTAAGATTTGCAGACAAAACACCGCAATTTTGGATTTTGCTTATTGCATCGCTTGGTTTTGGACTAGTAGGATTTTTGGATGATTACATTAAAATTGTATTTAAGCGTTCTTTGGGGCTTACCGCCAAGCAAAAGCTGCTAGGTCAATTAATATTTTCCGTCATTGTATGTGTGCTTTTGTATAATATGAATCATAGTACAGAAATTTTTCTGCCTGGTACGAGCTGGTCGTTTGATTTGGGCTGGGTTTATTATCCGTTTGTTGTCATTATTATGTTTGCTGCCAGCAACTCAGTTAATTTCACGGATGGGGTTGACGGCTTATTGGCTGGAACAAGCGCAATCGCGTTTGGCGCTTTTGCCATTATTGCTCTGCAGGTTTCAGCGCATGAATCCGCCGTCTTTTCGGCAGCTATGATCGGCGGCGTTTTAGGCTTTCTAGTGTATAATGCGCATCCTGCCAAAGTGTTTATGGGCGATATGGGCTCGCTTGGGATCGGGGGAGGCATTGCTGCAGTTGCCATTCTTACGAAAACAGAGCTGCTGCTTATTCTGATCGGCGGAATTTTCGTACTAGAGATGCTCAGCGTTATATTACAGGTGGCATCCTTTAAGCTGAGAGGAAAACGCATATTCAAAATGAGTCCGATTCATCATCACTTTGAGCTGAGCGGCTGGTCGGAGTGGAAGGTAGTTTCAGTATTTTGGTCAGTAGGACTATTGCTGGCAGCGCTCGGCCTATTAATTTCATTAAAATAATTTTAAGAGTATGAAAGCGGCCGTATTTGCGAGCCGCTTCGCTCTATCCATAGAGAGGATTGACTATATGAATCAACCAGCAGCATATCGTGATCGCCAGGTTATCGTGCTAGGCATGGCGCGCAGCGGTGTCAGTGTCGCCAAGCTTTTCCATAAAGCCGGTGCAAACGTCATTGTAAATGATAAAAAAGAACGTGAACTTTGTCCCGAAGCGGCAGAATTAGACGCTTTGGGCATTTCTGTGATTTGCGGATACCATCCGGACGATCTTGTAACAGAACAAACTGCGTTGCTCATTAAAAATCCCGGCATTCCTTACAGTGCACTGCCAGTTGTGCAGGCGGAGGCTCTCGGCATACCTGTTATTACGGAGGTAGAGGCGGCGTATTGGATATCACCCGCACCAATCATCGGCATTACCGGCTCCAATGGCAAGACGACGACAACGACGATTGTCGGAGAGCTGCTGCAAGCAGCAGGACTGTCGCCGATCGTAGCCGGCAATATCGGCAGGCCGCTATGCGAGGCTGCTGCAGAGGCGAATGAACGGCAGTGGGTTGTTGCAGAGCTAAGCAGCTTCCAGCTAAAAGGAACGAAGCAATTCCGGCCGTCCATTGGCGCTCTGCTTAATTTGGCAGAGACTCATCTCGATTATCATGGCGGGATGGACGATTATGCCGCTTCGAAGGCCAAGTTGTTTGCCAACCAGACAAGCGGCGATGTAGCAGTATGGAATTGGGATGACGAGCTTTGCAGGCAATTGACGGCAGGCCTGCCTTCCCGAGCTCTGCCCTTTTCACTATATTCCGTGCTTGAGCAAGGAGTATATGTCGATCCGCCGTTTCTTAAAGGGGAACAAAGCGATAAGGAGCATTTCATTGTGTATCGCTGCGCCAGTAAGCAGGAAGAGCCTTTCGTGCTGATGCCAACGAGCGAGCTGGGCCTCCCGGGCAGACATAATGTAGCCAATGCTCTGGCTGCGATCGCTATTTGTATCGCTGCAGGCGCTGAGCCAGCGCAACTTGCGGAGCCGCTTCGCGTATTTAAAGGTGTGGAGCATCGGCTAGAATATGTAAGAGAATATAACGGCGTGAAATTTTATAATGATTCCAAGGCTACGAATCCAATGGCGACTATGATGTCCGTTTCTTCACTGCAGGAGCCGATCGTGCTGATTGCCGGCGGTCTTGATCGCGGTTCTGATTATATGGAGCTGCTGCCATTGTTTAGAGACAGGCTCAAAGGGCTAGTCGTGCTTGGAGAGACGGGAGAGAAGCTGGCGGCTGTTGCGAAGCAGGCAGGTTTAACTAAGGTCGAAATCGTCGAACCTGTGGAGGACGCCGAAGCTGTTCTCCGGCAGGCGACTTTGCAGGCGGCAGCGCTGGCAGAGCCGGGAGACGCAGTACTGCTTTCCCCTGCTTGCGCAAGCTGGGATATGTTTGATTCATTCGAGCAGAGAGGGAGCATTTTTAAAAAATCGGCGCATACCTTGTAGTAGGGGGCCTGTCCCTACTTTCCAGCTAAGAGGTGTGTTTGATTATGGCTAAAGCTAGATCTGCCCCGGATGTATACCTGCTCTTGTCGATTATTTTCATTCTCGTAATTGGACTGATAATGGTATACAGCGCTAGCGCAGTATTAGGTTTTCATCAATTTGGCGATCGTTTTTATTTTGTCAAACGGCAAGTATTATTTGCTGCCTTAGGCATTGGTGCGTTAATATTTACTATGAATATTCACTATTCCCATTGGAAGAAATGGGCGCCCTTGCTGCTCGTAACTTGCTTCGGCTTGCTTGTGCTCGTCTTGATTCCTGGAATCGGCGTTGTACGCGGCGGAGCGCGGAGCTGGCTTGGCATCAGCTCATTTGGCATCCAGCCTTCAGAATTTATGAAGCTGGCGATGATCTTGTTTCTTTCAAAGTGGCTGTCAGAAAAACAGCAGACGATCACACAATTTACGAAGGGGCTAATGCCGCCGCTGGGCTTGGTCGGCCTTGCCTTTGGCCTGATCATGCTGCAGCCTGATCTCGGCACTGGCGCTGTCATGGTAGGAGCTTCCTTACTGCTCATTTATACCGCAGGTGCACGACTCGCTCATCTGGGGGGATTGGCCATGCTTGGCGTCGCCGGCTTGGTCGGGCTCATTCTTGCTGCGCCTTACCGCCTGCAGCGCATAACATCGTTTTTGGATCCTTGGGCTGATCCGCTGGGCGGCGGTTATCAAATTATTCAATCCTTATTCGCAATCGGGCCGGGGGGCCTGGTCGGGCTTGGGCTCGGAATGAGCCGGCAAAAATTTAGTTATTTGCCAGAGCCGCAGACTGATTTTATTTTTTCTATATTGGCCGAGGAGCTTGGTTTTATTGGCGGAGCAGCGCTGATTTTATTATTCCTTGCTGTGATTTGGCGTGGCATTCGTACAGCTATTGCAGCTCCTGATACGTTCGGAAGTCTGCTTGCCACAGGCATAACAAGCATTATAGGCGTTCAGGTACTTATTAATATTGGCGTTGTAATCGGCATGATGCCAGTAACAGGCATTACTTTACCGCTAGTCAGCTATGGCGGCTCATCCTTAACGCTTCTATTGACAGCGTTAGGCATTTTGCTGAATATATCCCGTTATTCGAGGTGAATTTCATATGCGTATCGTTCTAACCGGTGGAGGAACCGGCGGCCATATATATCCTGCAATTGCTGTAGGCAAGTATTTGGCTGAGCAAAATCCGGATACAAAGCTTTTATATATTGGAACAACGCGCGGTCTCGAGAGCAAGGTCGTTCCTGAGCATGCCATTGACTTTGAAGCGATAGAAATTACAGGCTTTCGCCGTTCTTTATCGCTTGAAAATTTCAAAACGATTATGCGATTTTTTAAAGGGGTCAAGCGCTCCAAGCAGCTGCTGAAGGAGTTTGAGGCCGATGCAGTAGTCGGAACTGGCGGCTATGTTTGCGGACCGGTCGTTTACGCAGCCGCTAAGCTTGGCATACCTACTTTTATCCACGAACAGAACGCCATTCCAGGCTTGACTAATAAATTTTTATCTCAATACGCAAGCGCAGTCGGGGTCAGTTTTGAACAGTCCTTAACGCAGTTTCCGAAAGCAAAGCGCATTGATTACACAGGCAATCCATGCGCAACCAATGTGCTGAGCACCAGGAAAGGTGAAGGGCTTTTGTCATTAGGTCTGGCCCGCGATAAGAAGCTTGTGCTGATGGTGGGCGGAAGCCGGGGGGCGAGGGCGTTTAACGATGCCATGCTGGAGCTTGGAAGCAAGCTGGACCGCTTTCGGGACTATCATTTTTTATTCGTAACTGGCGAGCTTTATTATGAATCTACAATAGCTAAACTCAAAGAATCAGGCATACTTGCTGCTAGAAACCTGACGGTTACGCCTTATCTGCATAATATGGCGGCGGTATTGCGTGATTCCGTGCTGGCCATTAGCCGGTCAGGCGCCTCCTCACTTGCCGAAATGTCTGCGCTTGGCTTGCCGTCTATACTGATTCCTTCTCCCAATGTAACCAATAATCATCAGGAAGCTAACGCCCGTTCATTCGTCGAAGCCGGAGCTGCAGAAATGATTTTGGAGAAGGATTTGACAGGGGATAGCCTGCTTGAGCAGCTAACGGAATTGCTTAAAAGCGAGGATAAGCTTGCCCGTATGGCAGAAGCCTCTAAACGTCTTGCCGTGCCCGATTCTGCGCAGCGTATAGTAAAGGTGCTGCAATCGATTGAAAAATAGAACAGATAGGCGATTGTCACACAAAGATTATCAGGGGCATATGATACCCTATACTCGTGACCGTCTACCAAGCAACAATCATTACCGGATTAACATAGGCAACAGGCAAGGCGCCATGGACGATTGCTGCGAATGACGTAAGGATACAGCGTATAAGGAGGCAGAACCAGATGGAAGCATTTATAGCGGAAATAGAAGGAGCCAATGTCGGAAAATTGCTCTTCAACGAACCGCTTTCAAACTATACGACATGGAAAATTGGCGGACCAGCGGATTTGATGATTGTTCCAGACAGCAAAGAAAATTTAATAAGGACCATCAGCTTGCTCAGCAAGCACGATGTTCCATGGATCAGTCTTGGCCGCGGGTCTAATATGCTGGTAAGCGATAAAGGCATTCGCGGCGTAGTGATTAAACCTGGGAAGGGACTCGACTACATGCGTATCGACGGTACGCAGGTGACCGCAGGGGCTTCCTATTCATTCATTAAGCTTTCCGTGCTGGCGGGCAAGGGGGGCTTGACAGGGCTGGAGTTCGCTGGAGGCATACCAGGAGCGGTCGGTGGAGCTGTCTATATGAATGCGGGTGCACATGGTTCGGATGTGTCACGAATTTTCAAGTCGGCTGACATTGTACTGGAAACAGGAGAATTGGTGCGTTACAGCAAGGAAGACATGCGCTTTTCTTATCGGCATTCTATTTTGCACGAGCAAAAAGGAATGGTAGTTGAAGCTAGCTTTGAACTGTCAGAGGGCAACAGAGAGGAAATTGCGAAAGCGATGGCTGCTCATAAAAAACGGAGATTGGATACGCAGCCCTTGCAGCTAGCGGTTGCAGGAAGCGTGTTCCGAAATCCGCCTAATGATTATGCGGCTCGATTAATAGAGTCGGCTCAGCTCAAAGGCCTTATGATCGGTGGCGCACAAGTATCTACGCAGCATGCCAATTTTATTGTAAACACCGGGCAAGCGACAGCTGAAGATGTTCTCGCCCTCATGTCCCATATTCAAAGCACGATTAATGAGCGCTTCGGCGTTCAATTAGTGCCAGAGGTATTGGTGGTGGGTGAGCGGTAATTCGGAGGTGATACATTGGACAAATTGGTGATCGAAGGCGGGAAACCACTCTCAGGAACCATCGTTATCCAAGGAGCTAAAAATGCCGCTTTGCCGATTTTGGCTGCCAGCATGCTGGCCTCAGGCACTTCAACGATTGAGCATGTGCCTGAATTATTGGATATTAGCGTTATGCTCAGCATATTGCGTGAACTCGGCTGTCAGGCGGAGCATAAGGATGGAACGGTTGTAGTTCAAACGGAAAAGGCTCATTCCCCCCATGTGCCAGAAGCATTGATGAGACAAATGCGTTCGTCCATTTTTTTAATGGGACCGCTGCTAGCCCGCTTCGGCGAGGCCAAAGTTTATCAGCCGGGAGGCTGCGCGATTGGCGAACGGAAAATTGACTTGCACTTGCAGGGCCTTCAGGCGCTGGGAGCTGAAATAGAGGAAGAAGGCAATGTCATTATATGCCGCGCTAAGGAGCTGCAAGGGGCAGATATTCACCTTAGCTTTCCGAGCGTAGGCGCGACTGAGAATATTATGATGGCTGCGGTGCTTGCCAAAGGCCGAACGACTATCAGCAACGCTGCCAGAGAGCCGGAAATACAAGATTTGCAAAACTTTCTTATTCAGATGGGTGCAAAGATTATCGGCGCCGGAACCGATACAATTACGATTGAGGGTGTAGAGGAGCTTTCTCCTTGCCGCTATCGGGTCATTCCTGACCGCATCGTAACAGGCACCATGATGGTTGCGGCGGCGGTAACGCGCGGGAATGTTACACTGCTGAAAACACAGCCGGCACATTTGACCTCATTAATACATGTTATGCGCAGAGCGGGTGTTCAAATTACAATCGACGATGATATAATAATGGTTAGTAATTCAGGAAGGCCCAAAGCGCTTGAGCGCGTAGTTACTTCCCCCTATCCGGCGTTTCCGACCGACCTGCAGTCGCAGCTAATGGTGCTGTTGTCGCTAGCCGATGGAGTAAGCGTGCTGAAGGAGACGATTTTTGAAGGCAGATTTATGCATGTAGGCGAGCTGACGCGCATGGGCGCAGATATTCGAGTAGATATGAACGCAGCTTTCATTCGTGGTGTCAAGAGACTGTATGGCGCAACAGTAGAAGCTACTGATTTGCGGGCAGGTGCAGCGCTCGTCATCGCCGGCCTCGCGGCTAACGGCCGGACAATAGTAGAGCAGGTGCATCATATAGATAGAGGGTATGACCGCATTGAAGAAACTCTGTCTCATCTAGGTGCCAGCATATCTCGCTACTCTCCTGTTACCAATAACTAATGCTTGCATTAGTCATAAGACAGAATGAATCGGCTCCTTGGCAGCCCGCTTCGATTATGGAACGTATAATCGCAGGCTAGGCGGCTTCTCAAGGGAGCCTCTGTTTTGGAGAAAGAAGGGACAAGTTATGGAATCGCAGATGCCTGTTTTGCAAGAGCCTGTAAAAAAGAAAAAAACGAATATTAAATTAATCGTCATTGTAGTTTTATTGTTTATAGCATTGCTGGCGGTATTATTTTTCAATTCTTCGATCAGCAAAATATCTGAGATTCGCATTTCAGGTGCGCAGTTTGCAAAAAATGAAGTTATCGTCAAGGCATCCGGCATTAGCGTAGGAGATGCTTTTTTCCAGTCCTCGACGACCGCAATCAAAGCTGAGGTAGAGAAGCTGCTCGAGGTAGAGTCGGCTCAAATTACAAAAAAATTCCCTGGCGTTATTAATATTGCATTGAAGGAACATCCTGCTGTCGCTTTCGAGCTGTCAGAGGATGGCCATATGATTGCTTTGCTTGCCAACGGCACTTCAGTTGATGCCACTGATGTAGCGAACCTGCTTATAGACAAGCCTGTCCTGACTGATTGGGAGAAGGATGATCCGATCAAAATCGAGCTGGCCAAGCAGCTTGCCCTAATACCGAGTAAGCAGCTGTCAGATTTGTCAGAAATTTTGCCTATTCCTTCGAATGCATATCCTGATAGAATAAGAATGTATACGAGAACCCGGTTCGAGGTCGTAACGGCGGTATCCGTGCTGACAGAAAAGATCGAGGCGCTTAATGCGGTAATTGAAACCCAGGAGCCGGGCAAAATTACGATGCTGCTGGCAGATACGTATGTGCCTTTTGATTCTGATGGCGAATCTGATGTACAATCTAATTAAAATCTAATGAAATAAAGACTACTCAATCTTTACAAACAATGTTAGAATTTTAATGTCCTTATAAAATATAAGAATAATAGGTTTGGCATTTATTTTTCTTATATGCTGAGCAATTCGCACATCCGCTGGAAAGCAGTTCAAGGATGCCAGTTGTCTTGAGACAAGGACGCATAGCGTTTCTGCTTGAAATATAAGAGTTTATAAGTTTTGCACACGTATACTGATCTTATATTTCATCGGTAAACGCGTCTTCCCAATGGAAGGCGAAGCCGTTTATCCTTGAAATAAACTATTAATCTAGCAGCGGTCAATGGTCCGAATTGCTATAAGGTTGTGAATAAACTTAGATTCATGTAAAATATGATGAAAAAAGAGGGAATATATTAAGTTTGTTGAATATGAATTGAGATGACTAATTATTGATGAAATGGAGGTGCCGCGAGTTGAGCAGCAATGACATCATCGTCAGTTTGGACATCGGTACATCCAAGGTTCGAGCTATTATTGGCGAAGTGAATAATGGAGCCATTAATATTATTGGAGTTGGATCTGCTGACTCTGAAGGTATTCGCAAAGGCGCAATTGTAGATATTGACCAGACAGTAAAATCGATTCGCAATGCTATTGAGCATGCGGAACGTATGGTGGATATAAAAATATCGGATGTATACGTGGGTATTCAAGGCAATCATATTGCGTTGCAAACAAATCACGGCGTTGTAGCAGTATCGAATGAGGATCGGGAAATTGGCGAAGAAGACATAGAACGAGTTTTACAGGCTGCAAAGGTGGTAGCACTTCCGCCTGAGCGTGAAATTATTAACTTGGTCCCTAAGCAATATTTGGTAGACGGGCTTGAAGGCATCGCTGATCCGCGCGGTATGATTGGAGTCCGGCTGGAAGTTGAAGCGACTATAGTTACAGGCACGAAGACAGCTATTCATAATTTGATGCGCTGCGTAGAGAAGGCGGGATTAAGAATTTCCGGCGTTATTCTACTTTCTTTGGCGTCCGGTGTAATGAGCCTGTCCAAGGATGAAAAATCGGTAGGCACAGTGCTTGCAGATATTGGCGCAGGATCTACAACTATCGCTATTTTTGACCAGGGAGGATTATCTGCAATATCGACATTGCCAATTGGCGGCGAGTATGTCACCAATGATATTGCTTATGGCCTGCGTACTCAAACCGAGCATGCTGAGAGATTGAAGATCAAGTATGGCTGTGCTTCAGTTGCTGATGCTGCTGAGGATGTCAGATTTAAGGTTACTAGAATGGGAAGTAATTTGGAGAAAGAGTTTTCTCAGCAAGACCTTGCCAGCATTATCGAGCCGCGCATGCAAGAGATATTCCATTTGATCAAGCAAGAGGTTGGCCGCATGGGATATGGCGATAAGGATAATGGCTATGTGTTAACCGGCGGAACGGTATCCTTGCCGGGAACGCTGCAGCTTGCTCAGCATGAACTGGATGCTTCGGTCCGAATTGCTCTACCTGACTACATAGGCGTGAAAGACTCAGCGTATAGCAGTGGAGTAGGAATGATTCAATACGTATCGAAGTATATGGGCGCGCGCAGCAGCGGTGCGGAGAAAAAAGCAACCCCTAGCCGAAAAGCTAGTCCCGCAGCTTCATCTAAACCCGGTATGTTCGAACGATTAAAAAATATGTTTAACGAATTTATCTGACTGGGGGACATTGAGAAATGTTAGAATTCGATTTGGAGCTGGAACAATTGGCTCAAATAAAGGTTATAGGGGTAGGCGGCGGCGGCAGCAACGCTGTTAACCGAATGATCGAAAATGGAGTCAAGGGTGTAGAATTTATTACGGTAAATACGGATGCACAAGCACTTCACCTGGCAAAGTCGGAGCATAAGCTGCAAATTGGCGACAAGCTGACCCGCGGTCTAGGCGCTGGTGCTAATCCTGAAGTAGGTCAAAAGGCAGCTGAAGAATCTCGCGAACTTATTATGAATCAGCTAAAAGGCTCTGACATGGTATTTGTAACAGCCGGCATGGGCGGCGGTACAGGTACGGGTGCAGCTCCGGTTATAGCTGAAATTGCTCGTGAGTGCGGTGCGTTGACCGTCGGCGTTGTTACACGCCCGTTTACATTTGAGGGCCGCAAGCGCTTTGGACAAGCTGAGCTTGGTATAGAGGCGCTAAAGGATAAGGTAGATACACTAATCGTTATTCCAAATGACCGACTGTTGGAAATTGTCGATAAGAAAACTCCGATGCTGGAAGCATTCCGTGAAGCCGACAATGTACTGCGCCAAGCCGTTCAAGGTATTTCTGATTTGATCGCAGTGCCGGGTCTAATCAACCTTGACTTCGCAGACGTGAAGACGATTATGACAGAACGCGGTTCAGCGCTTATGGGTATCGGTATTGCAAGCGGCGAGAACCGTGCTGCTGAAGCAGCTCGCAAAGCGATTATGAGCCCGCTGCTCGAAACTTCCATTGATGGCGCACGCGGCGTAATTATGAATATTACGGGCGGCAGCAATCTATCACTTTATGAGGTGAATGAAGCGGCTGAAATCGTTATTTCAGCATCTGATCCGGAAGTTAACATGATCTTTGGTGCAATTATTGATGAAGATATGAAAGATGATATTAAGGTTACTGTTATTGCAACCGGATTTGAATCGAAGCCTGCTACACCTCCGCGGAGAACGCCACAGACTCAATCAGAAAGCAATGAGCCTGCTTCATCTTCGCAGTCGCAAGTAAGACCTTTCGGCTCGAGCCCGTCCAGCGATCAGCTGGAAATCCCAGCGTTTTTGCGCAGAACGCCTCGCAACGATCGCTAAAATTACAACTAAGTCTGCAAAGAGTGTCCGCAGCCATCATAGATGGTGCGGTGCACTCTTTTTTTCATTTACTGCCCCTTTGTGCCAGCCTTCCTTCTGTATTCCCTGTCGAAAATTTGAAGTCGTTTCTTTTTAGTGCAGTCGACAAAAATAGCGATGACATGACGTCATGAATAGACAGACTTTGAAATCATAGTTTACTATACTGAATTCAGTCGTTCTTTCTAGCAATGCGCAATGCGCGGCATAAAGCGCTAATAATCCGCTGCCGAAGGAATAGGTGGTGACCGGTCTGGCAGTATACGTAGACATTTTATTTTTACGAGAGCTGCTTGTAGATGGCATTGTGCTTTGGACAACGGCCTGGGTGCGCCATATAAGGCCCAACCCTTGGCGTATGCTCGCATCAGCGGCTTTTGGCGCGTGCTATGTCGTGCTCATGATTTTTCCCCAGCTTTCATTTATGTTCATGCTAGCTATTAAAATATCCGTATCTTTCATCATGCTTTGGATCGCTTTCGGCTATAATTCGCTTCAGCATTTTCTTCGTCTAGTCGCAGCATTTTACGGAGTGAATTTTGTAGCGGCCGGCGCGATTCTGGGCATCTATTTTTTACTGCTTAAAGGCTCGGATAATGTGTGGAGAACGATGGCATTTTCAGGTGAGGGCTGGAATATGGAGTTGAAGTTTGGCTTTGTTTACTTTATTACTGCGCTCAGTATAGGAATTTATATTCATCGATCCGTACTGACACAAAAACGTGAACGGGAGCTGGTGCGTACTCATTTGGCTGAAGTGGAAATTATTATCGGGGAAAATTCGCAGCGATGCATTGGCCTTATTGATACAGGCAATCAACTTTATGATCCTTTGACGAGAACACCAGTTATGGTGACAGAGGCATCTCTTTGGAAAGAGCAATTACCAGATGCATGGATACAAGGAATAGCGGATGGGCAAGTCGATCGGCTTATTGCGGGATTGGATGTGGAAGCGGCAGGCGTTGTCTGGCAGGACAGAATGCGGCTGGTGCCATTTCGCGGCGTAAACCGCGGATCGCAATTTATGCTGGCGATTAAACCGGACAGTGTAAAGGTTGTTGTGGAAGGACAAGTTATGGAATCTAAAAAAGTGCTAATCGGATTAGATGGCGGCAAGCTTACTGCAGATGGGACTTATCGAGCAATTATCCATCCATCAATGGTACAGCCGTAAAGCAATATTTACATAACCAATCGGGGAGGGATGGGCAAATGCTCGTCAAATACAAATTAATTGTTCAGCTTTATTATTATCGGCTTTTATTTTTATTCGGATTAAAGAGTGAAGAAATTTATTATATTGGCGGAAGTGAAGCGTTGCCGCCGCCTTTATCCCGTGAGGAAGAGGAATATTTGCTGGATCGTCTGCCTTCGGGGGACACGGCGATAAGAGCGATGCTTATTGAACGAAATTTAAGACTGGTCGTCTATATTGCCAGAAAGTTTGAAAATACTGGCATTCATATTGAAGATTTAGTATCAATAGGAGCAATCGGACTTATTAAAGCAGTTAATACTTTTGACCCTGAGAAAAAAATAAAACTGGCGACCTATGCTTCACGTTGTATCGAAAATGAAATTTTGATGTATTTGCGCAGAAATAACAAAACGCGGACAGAGGTTTCTTTTGATGAACCGCTTAATATTGATTGGGACGGCAATGAGCTGCTGCTTTCTGACGTGCTGGGCACGGAGAATGACACTATTTATAGAAATATCGAGGAGCAGGTTGACCGCAAGCTATTGCATAAAGCATTGGATAAGCTTACTGAACGCGAGCGGATTATTATGGAGCTGCGATTTGGGCTAGGCGATGGCGAAGAAAAAACACAGAAGGATGTAGCGGATATGCTGGGCATTTCGCAGTCATACATTTCGCGTTTGGAAAAAAGAATTATTAAACGGCTTAGAAAAGAATTTAACAAAATGGTATAGCGCTTACAGTGTGCATTTCTCAAGCTGTTTGCTTATGAAGCGGCTTTAGTAGACGGGCTGGAATGTATCTTCGCAGGGAGAATTTAGGAATAAAATGATCGCTCGAGGAAATAATGATCATTAATGTTTCTCTTTGGGAGGTAGTCACGTTGACCCGAAATAAAGTCGAGATCTGTGGAGTGGATACCGCTAAGCTGCCTGTACTTAATAATGTCGAAATGCGTGAATTGTTCACTGCACTGCAAACCCAGAATGAATGGGCGGCAAGAGAGAAATTAGTCAATGGCAATTTGCGGCTAGTGCTTAGTGTAATTCAAAGATTCAATAACAGGGGGGAGTTTGTTGACGATCTGTTCCAGGTCGGGTGCATAGGACTAATGAAAGCAATCGATAATTTTGATCTTAGTCAAAACGTTAAGTTTTCCACATATGCAGTACCTATGATTATTGGAGAAATTCGGCGTTATTTGCGCGACAATAACCCGATACGCGTATCACGCAGCTTGAGGGATATTGCTTATAAAGCGCTGCAGGTTAGAGATAGCTTGACGAACAGATATTCAAGAGAGCCGACTATTTTTGAAATATCTGAAGCGCTGAATGTGCCGAAGGAGGATGTTGTTTTTGCTCTTGACGCAATTCAAGACCCGGTATCGCTTTTTGAACCGATTTATCATGATGGCGGCGATCCGATCTATGTCATGGATCAAATTGGTGATGATCGTAACAAGGATGTAACCTGGATCGAGGAGATTGCGCTGCGCGAAGCGATGCACAAGCTCAATGATCGTGAAAAAATGATATTGTCCATGCGCTTCTTTGAAGGCAAGACACAAATGGAAGTTGCAGATGAGATCGGAATATCACAGGCACAGGTATCACGCCTTGAGAAATCTGCCATTAATCAGATGCAGAAGCACGTAAAAACGTAAGCATAGCAGGCTTGTCCAAGAGGACAGCAAAGGACAGCACCTTGGTGGTGCTGTCCTTTGCTTTTTTTTATTAAAATATAAGAAAGTATAAGTTTTTGGGAACTTTTATCTGTTCTTATATTTCATCGGTAAACGCGCCAGTCCAAATGACAGCGGAGCCGTTTATCCTTGATGCAGCCTTGCTCTAAGCACTGACGAAACTTTGGAAAGCATACTAATTGCAATTGTACTCACAGACAGGCGAGCTTATTCCTGCAACGGAGGATGTACCTATACCTTAGCTACTTTTCTTCCGTACTGCATCCAGCCTTGCATGGCTAATTGCATTTCCTCAGGCTGTGGGAAGAGCTATAATGCAGCTTGATAGTCGGTAACAGGCTCGGTAAGCGTTTATTTTATAACGAATCCTCAAGGCGCTATTTTGCATAAAATGCACCTTTGGAAATTTTAAGTGGAACGAATCGACAATTTCGCTAGATGGTCAGACGTTCCGTTATTACGCCTAAAATCGTAGATTTGCGGTGGCAAAGTGACAGACGTTCCGTTATTGATCTATAAATTGCTGAAAGTGCCTCATTTGGAGCCGTATAGCGGAATGTGTGACCGCGAAATGAAGAAAATGGCGGTTTTTAGGCAAATAACGGAACGTGTGACCACGTCCATTCATTGTGAGCATCATTTGGTAAGCAAAGAAAAGGGGAACGGAGAGCAAGATTGGGACTGGAGAAGCGGTAGCGTCCGCCTTTGTAGGCCAATTTTAACCATTACAGGTTTTATAGGTGCCAAAAAACTATTAAGCAACTGCAGAGCTTTTTCAACAGTCTGATAATCGCTGGATTACTGAAAGAAAGGTAACAAAACGGGAAAATATGATGTAATTTCGTATCATGTCCAACAAGTACGACAGGTATCGCGCGGCAATTCAGCCAACAACTGCCTAACAAGTATTACTCAGCAGCAATGCACAGAAACAGTACCGAATGCCCTGATGCATTATTAAACAGCAATGCACAACAACTTGCATTGAATTTCCCGGTAATCTTGCTGGCTGAATGTACATTTTTTCAAATATATTCATATAGTATAAAAGAGGCTTACCGGACAACAACCTATTTGAAAGCGGTGATTCGATGAAAATTTCTGATTTTCAAACGAAGGACGTTATAAATATTGTAGATGGCAAGCGGTTGGGCCAGGTTACAGATTTGGAATTGGATTTGCGCCAAGGCCGCATAGATTCTATCGTAGTACCGCAGTATACAAAAATTTTAGGCTTGTTTGGAAGCTCCGGCACCGAGGTGGTCATACCATGGCGCAACATTGTGAAAATAGGAACGGATGTTGTGCTCGTCAGGCTTGATGAAGCGCGTAATAATCGGCCGGAGGAGGAAGATTTGCACGCGAGAACATAACGATGTAATATTGAATTAGCAATGTTTTCAAAGAGGAGAGGACAGCGTGGAGCCATTTCAAACACTCGATTCAGCGAAGGCGCCTTCGCTTTTTTTATTGTCGGACTGGATGAGCGTCAATAATAAATTAACTGCAGGCTTTACAGGACGCTCTGGCGGAGTCAGCGAGGAGCAATGGTCTTCGCTTAATATGGGACTGCATGTTGGAGACTCAAGCGAGGCTGTTATTCGCAATCGCCAGCTGGTCGCCAGCGCTCTGGAATGGCCCTTTGACGCTTGGAGCTGCGCAGAGCAGGTGCATGGCCACTCTGTATACAAAGTAGAGCGCAGCGACCGCGGCAGAGGCAGAGAGAGGCATCAGGACGCTATAGCAGGCTGCGACGCGATAATGACGAATGTGCCCGGCATTTTGCTGGTGTCATATTATGCGGATTGTGTTCCTTTATACTTTTACGATAAGGATAATAATGCCGTCGCCCTTGCCCATGCGGGCTGGAGAGGTACGGTCGAACAAATCGCGGCGCATACAATTGAAGCTATGCAGCGAGAGTATGGCACGCGCACTGATGCGCTGCGGGCTGCTATCGGTCCTTCAATCAGCTCATGCTGCTATGAGGTTGATGGGCAGGTTATAAGCTCACTTGAGCAGCTTGCTCATAATTATGGTCTGGATCCTGTACAATCAGGCTGGATGAATAGGGTGAGCGAGGAAGGAAAATCTCAAATAGACTTGAAAGAAATAAACCGACAGATTATGATGAAAGCAGGAATTTTGCCGATCCATATCGAATTAACGAAGTACTGCACTGGCTGTAGAACTGATTTATTTTATTCGCATCGTATCGAGAAGGGCAAAACTGGACGCATGGCCAGCTGGATCGGCATCTCAGAGGGAGAGCGATAGCATGTTGATCCGTACTAAATTATCGCAAGTAGAGGAGCGCATTTTGGCTGCTTGCGAGCGCTCGGGCCGGAATAGAAATGACATAACTATAATCGCCGTAACGAAATATGTTTCTACGGACAGAGCTAACGAAGCTTTGCAAAACAATTTATGGCATCTTGGAGAAAACCGCTGGCAGGATGCCCGTGCCA
Source organism: Paenibacillus sp. GXUN7292 (assembly GCF_050864975.1). Lineage (NCBI taxonomy): Bacteria > Bacillati > Bacillota > Bacilli > Caryophanales > Paenibacillaceae > Paenibacillus > Paenibacillus sp. GXUN7292. The sequence continues at coordinate 290,576 of NZ_JBOZWO010000001.1, forward strand.
AATGGGAGGAATTACAGCAGCTTCAACATACCGATGCGCATCTTTCGACAAAGCCAGTCTGGCATTTTATAGGTTCCTTGCAAAGCAATAAAGCCAAGGAAGTAGTAGGTAGATTTGATTATATTCATTCACTGGACAGAATTTCACTAGCAGAAGCGATACAGAAGCGAGCAGAAGCGTTGGGCATAACGGTGCCTTGCTTTATTCAGGTTAATGTATCGGGGGAGGATTCCAAGCAAGGGATAGAGCCGGATCAGCTGACGGCTTTTATAGATCAGCTTGGCCAATATTCCGCGATCAAGCCAATCGGACTTATGACGATGGCGCCTTATGAAGCTGATCCTGAATCGACGAGACCGGTATTTAGAGCGCTGCGCGAGCTTAGAGATCATATTCAGAGCAACTCAGGAGGGACAAGCCCCATACGCGAGCTTTCGATGGGCATGTCCAATGATTTTGAAGTAGCGATTGAAGAAGGGGCAACCTGGATTCGGTTAGGCACGATACTAGTTGGGGAAGAGGAGGAATAACTATGAGCGTCATGAATAGGTTTATGAATTTTCTTGGCTTGCAGGAAGAAGAGGAAGTTGTGGAGCGCGAGAAAGTTTCACAATCGCAGCAGGAAGACAATGAAGTGGAACCAACGACCTTCGAAGCGCGTAGAAATGCTAAGGCGAGCAGTATGAATAGCGGTATAAATAGCAATAATGTGGTTAGCATTCATTCGCAAAAAAATATGCGCGTCGTGCTCAATGAGCCGCGTTCCTATGACGAAGCTCAAGAAATTGCCGATCATTTGCGCTCTCGCCGCTCTGTCATCGTTAATTTGCAGCGTGTTCGCGGTGATTTAGCGCTGCGAATTGTAGATTTTTTAAGTGGTACCGTATATGCCCTGAACGGCAGCATCTCTAAGCTTGGTCCTAATATTTTTCTGTGTACGCCAGAATCAGTAGAAATTCAAGGTGCCATTACAGAAATGCTGGCAGAGGAGCACGATTACAACAAAATGAGGTGACCTTGAATTGGATTTTATTTACAGGTTTGTTTCGAATGCATTGGAAATTTATAGTTATTTAATTATTGGTTATGTGCTGTTGTCGTGGTTTCCTAATGCACGAGACAGCTTTATCGGTCAAATACTCGGGAAAATTGTAGAGCCGTATGTCGGCGTATTCCGCAGATTTATTCCGCCAATCGCCGGACTGGATCTATCGCCGATCGCTGCGCTGTTTGCTTTAAGATTTATTAGCGTTGGCATATTGGCTGTATTGTCATTTATTTTTAATATGATTAACGGGTGAGTTTGGTGAAACCAGCAATTTATGAACATTTTCACGCGGACGAGAAGCCGTTTGTCGATCGGGCTGCCGAGTGGATCGATCGGTCTGCCAGACAGCATGAGCTTCGGCGAACGGATTTTCTTGATCCCCGTCAGGCGCAAATTTTGCTTAGCCTGGCGAACCGCAGCGGCGAGGTCGTTATTCGTCTGGATGGCGGGTATAGCGAGGCAGAGCGGAAACGAGCGATTATAGCGCCGGATTACCGTGATGTGGACAGCGAAGCGCTTGAGCTATCCGTGCTTGAAGTGAAATTGTCCGCTAAAACCGAGCTCGATCACGGCGATTTTCTCGGAGCGCTGCTTGGGCTTGGCATTAAGCGGGACCGGATTGGCGATATTCATGTTCATGATTCTTTTGCCCATATCGTTGTGCTCGACGAGATCGCATCGTTTCTTAATGTTCATTTGCGCCAGGTGCACCGTGACAATGTGCTGACAGAAATACTGCCGATCGAACAGCTGCAGCCTGTAAAGCAGCAGCTTGAAGAAATCAGTATTACAGTCGCGTCTATGCGGCTTGATGGCATTGCCAGCGACGTTTATCGTTTAAGCCGAACGAAGATTGTTGATCCGATCCGTGCCGGCAGATGCAAGGTTAACTGGCGCACAATGGAGGATCCGTCCGCAGCATTGAAGGAAGGCGATGTCGTTTCGTTTAAAGGCTTTGGCAGGTTTAAGGTGCTGGAGGCTGACGGCGTGACGAAGAAGGGCAGAGCGCGAGTCAAAATCGGCAAATATGTTTAGGCTTGTTTTTAAAAAAATAAAGGCATCTTGCTGCAGCTTGCAGGAATTTGAACAATTCTGTCGAAATGATTGTTCAGATATTAGAAGTTTTAGGAGGTGCGCCAATGCCGCTTACGCCATTGGACATACATAATAAAGAGTTTTCACGAAGATTGCGCGGCTATGACGAGGATGAAGTTAATGAGTTTTTGGATCAAGTCATAAAAGACTACGAGTCCCTCATTCGTGAAAATAAAGAAATTCAAAATCAAATGTTAAGCCTGCAGGAGCGCTTGAATCATTTTGCCAATATTGAAGATACTTTAAGTAAAACGATTATCGTAGCGCAGGAAGCTGCAGATGAAGTGCGCAACAATGCTAAGAAGGAAGCGCAGCTTATTATTAAAGAAGCTGAGAAAAATGCTGACCGTATTGTTAATGACGCTTTGAATAAATCGCGTAAAGTGTCTTTGGAGGTAGAAGAGCTGAAGAAGCAGGCCTCTATTTACCGCGCTCGCTTCCGCACGCTGGTTGAAGCTCAATTAGAGCTGTTGTCGCAGGACGGCTGGGAAACATTGGAGCAGCAAGCTCAAGCTAAGGAGCAAGAGCTGCTAAGAGGCTAAGCGGACGCACATTCGTGTTCTGTTCCTTTATTTCATCAGTAAACACAATTGTCAAAAGGAAGGCGAAAGCCGTTTACCTTGGCCTATTTATTCGCCCGCAGGTTGACAATGAGGGCAAATATACGCTATAACAGTATTATTATAACGAAATAAGCAATTCGATGACGAGAACAAGTACAATGCGAATTCAATCTTCAGAGAGCCGGCATCCGCTGAAAGCCGGCGTTTGGATCGTGCTGGAATATCATCTCCGAGAATTAGCACCTAACCCGCTTGAAGCCGTATTAAGTGCTGACGGATGTCCACCGTTACAAGGAACGCGAATGATTTGTTCGTGCTGAGCTGCCGCAATACTAATTTGCAAAGTTATTCTTTGCGATTTAATAATGCGGAATTAGGGTGGTAACGCGAGATAGCCTCGTCCCTTTTTTAGGGGACGGGGCTTTATTTGAGTTAAGCCTTAGTTGAGCCATTTAACCTTGTTTAGAAATTGCGAAGGGAGTTTATATAATGAGAAGAGTAGATGTAAAAGAACCAGCACGCAGCCGCGAGCTGCGCGTATTGCAGCAATGGAAGGAGCAGGATACGTTTAAGCAATCCATTGCAAACCGTGAAGGAAAACCTAACTTTGTTTTTTATGAAGGTCCCCCAACAGCTAACGGTGCGCCGCACATTGGCCATGTGCTGGGCAGAGTAATTAAAGATTTTGTATGCCGCTACAAAACGATGGCAGGCTATCGCGTCGTTCGTAAGGCAGGCTGGGATACGCATGGTTTACCTGTCGAGCTGGGTGTTGAAAAGCAGCTGGGCATTTCAGGTAAGCAAGAAATTGAAAATTACGGCGTAGAAGCATTTGTTAAGAAATGTAAAGACAGTGTGTTCGAATATGAGAAACAATGGCGCGAACTTACTGAGGCAATTGCTTATTGGACAGACCTTGATGATCCTTATATTACGCTCAAGAATGAATATATTGAAAGTGTATGGCATATTCTTGCGACTATTCACCGCAAAGGCCTGCTGTATCGCGGTCATCGCGTGAGCCCCTATTGCCCTTGCTGCCAGACGACTTTAAGCTCACATGAGGTAGCACAAGGCTATGAGGATGTTAAGGACTTGAGTGCAACAGCCAAATTCAAGCTTGTTGACAGTGGCGAGTTTATTTTGGCATGGACGACAACGCCTTGGACGCTTCCGGCTAACGTGGCGCTGGCTGTTCATCCAGAGCTCACATATGTAAAAGCAAAGAAAGATGGCGAAGTATATATCGTAGCACAAAATTTGGCTGAGACGGTATTAAAGGAAGACTTCGAGGTGCTTTCCGAGCTGAAAGGCGCTGATTTGGTTGGCCGCAGCTACGAGCCGCCATTCCAATACGCATCTATCGAAAAAGGCCATATCGTTATTGCTGGTGATTTTGTCAGCGATACGAGCGGTACAGGTATCGTTCATATCGCGCCTGCACATGGTGAGGATGACTACCGTGTAGCTCGCCAGAACGGCATCAGCATGCTGAGCGTTGTGAATAATGCTGGTCGCTATACAGACGAGGTTACTGATCTTGCAGGGCGTTTTGTGAAGGACTGCGATGTAGATATCGTAAAAATGCTAAGTGAAAAAGGCTTGCTATTCTCTAAGGAGCGCTATGAACATAGCTATCCGTTCTGCTGGCGCTGCAAATCACCGCTGCTTTACTATGCGACTGAAAGCTGGTTTATTGAAACAACCGCTGTCAAGGATCAGCTGATTGCCAACAATAATGGCGTTGATTGGTATCCTGGACATATTCGCGAAGGACGCTTCGGCAAATTCCTGGAGGATTTAGTCGATTGGAATATTAGCCGTAACCGTTATTGGGGCACACCGCTTAACGTTTGGATCTGCGAAGCAACAGGCAAACAGTATGCCCCAGACAGCATCGCTGACTTGCGCGCTCGCGCCGTAGGCGAGGTGCCGGAGGATATTGAGCTTCACAAGCCTTATGTGGACAGCATTCAATTAAGATCGCCATTTGCGGAAGGCGCTGTTATGAACCGTACTTCAGAAGTTATCGATGTATGGTTTGACAGCGGATCGATGCCTTTTGCCCAGCAGCATCATCCGTTTGAGAACGATCAGCAATTTGCAGAGCAATACCCTGCTGATATGATTTGCGAAGGCATTGACCAAACACGCGGCTGGTTTTTCAGCTTGCTTGCTGTTTCAACCCTTTATAATGGCAAGGCGCCTTATAAATCTGTTATCTCGACGGGCCATATTCTGGATGAGAACGGGCAGAAAATGTCCAAATCCAAAGGCAATGTTATCGACCCATGGGAAATTATTAATGAGTACGGAACTGATGCTTTCCGCTGGGCGCTGCTTGCCGATAGCGCTCCTTGGAACAGCAAGCGCTTCTCGCGCGGCATCGTTGGAGAAGCTAAATCTAAAGTTATTGATACGATTGTAAATACACATGCGTTCTACGCGCTCTATGCTTCCATTGACGGCTTTGATCCCGAAAAGCATCCAGCGGTAGCATCGACGAATAAACTGGATCACTGGATTGTTTCCAGACTGAACAGCTTGATCAAAACAGTTACGAAAGGGCTGGACGTTAATGACTTCCTAAACCCTGCCAAAGCGATTGAAACGTTTGTAGATGAGCTGAGCAACTGGTATATTCGCCGTTCAAGAGACCGTTTCTGGGGCAGCGGCTTGGCAGATGATAAAGTTGCGGCTTACCATACGCTTAGAGATGTGCTGTTGACATTATCACGATTGATCGCACCTTATGCGCCGCTTTTGGCTGAGGATGTATATGGCAATCTGGGCGGCAAAGGCAGCGTACATTTGGCTGATTATCCTGTTGCCAAAGATGAGCTTATTAATGAGACGCTGGAACGGGATATGGACAGCGCGAAGCAAATGGTTGAGCTGGCACGTAATGTCCGCAATGAAACAGCAATTAAAACACGCCAGCCATTGTCTGAGCTGATCGTTTCGCTTGATCGCGAATTTGAGCTTGCACCATACGAGGAAATTATTAAGGATGAAGTTAACGTGAAGCAAATTGTCGTTCAATCGTCCGACAGCGGCTTTGTAGACTTTACGTTAAAGTTGAATCTTAAGGTTGCAGGCAAAAAGTTCGGCAAGCTCGTTGGTCCGATCCAAGGTGAGCTGAAGGCTATGAGTCCGGAAGCAACTCGGGCAGTCGTGCAGGCTGGGGAGTGCAGGCTGGAAATTGCAGGCGAACAGGTCATTATCGCGCTGGATGAGCTGCTTGTAGAAAAGCAGGCGAAAAGCGGCTTTGCTTCTGCTTCGGCTGGAGGTATAACAGTAGCGCTGAATACTGAAATTACGACTGAGCTGGAGCAAGAGGGCTGGGTTCGTGAAGTTATTAGAGCGGTGCAGGATACGCGCAGAAAGCTTGATCTGCCGATTGAGAAGCGCATCGATCTAGTGCTGAACGTCGATGAAGAGCTGCATAGCGCGCTTACGGCTTTCGAGCATGTATTGAAGGATAATGTGCTGCTGCAATCCGTGCAATACGGCGAGACAGCAGATATGGAGAAGGTAGCGCTTGGCGAAAAAATAATTGGGATTTCCATTCAGTAATCGGGAAAGCTAAACAATGAACATAGCCCGCTTGCCTGCCGGTAATGTTGGCAGACAGCGGGCTATATCCTTAAAGGAAGAGAAATCAAAATGGGAGGTCTAACTATGAAGCGTATTGGTAAGCGGCGCAAAAAAAATGAAGTCAGGGATGAACAGCTGCCAATCGAGGAAAGACTGTCTCGTCTCGATCGCTCTCTAAACCGAATTGCAGTTGATATGGAAAAGACAAGAATGGCTGAATATGTCGATTTGCTTAATCGGCCTATTAGTTTGATATGGCGTAATTTGCTTGCGGGTACGGCCAGAGGTGTAGGGATTGCGATCGGTTTTACTTTTTTTGCAGCGACAATATTGTATTTCTTGAAAATACTCGGAGCGCTTAACCTGCCGATTATTGGCGACTACATTGCAGATATAGTACGTATTGTACAAATACAGCTGGAAGGGAAAAACTATTAATTCTCACCAATATTTTAAGCCTGAAGCCATGCAAGCAAAGCGGTTGTGTGCGGATGGCATGGGCAGACTGGCTCGACGGGGATGCTTTATGCTACACTAAAGTGAACATATGGTTAGATTTTATTGTTGGTGAGGAGAGATTGCATGCGCTTTTACTATTACATAGTAGCGATAATTGTGCTAATACTTGATTTTATTACAAAAAAATTGATTGCAACACAAATGACGATCGATGAAGAAATAAGCATTATAGGCAATTTCTTTTTAATTACTTCCCATCGCAATCGCGGAGCTGCATTTGGCATTTTGCAGGAGCAAAGACTTTTTTTTATAATTATAACCGTCATCATTGTTTCAGGATTAATATGGTATATTCAAACAGTGAGAAAATCAGCACATGCCAGGCTTCTAGTCGGTCTTGGTCTGGTGCTCGGAGGAGCGATCGGCAATTTTATTGATCGGGCCCGATTTGGCGAGGTTGTTGATTTTTTAAAGTTTAATTTCGGAAGCTATACATTCCCGATATTTAACATTGCAGATTCAGCAATTGTATGCGGGGTTGCTTTGATTTTACTGGACACATTGCTCACTGCCAAGCATGAAGGCAAGCCGATACAAGGCGGAGAGGACAAGGATCAAAACGAGAATGGACAACAATCAATTTGAAGATGAACAAATGTTGGAATGGACCGCAGATGAAGAGCAGGCAGGAGAAAGAATGGATAAATGGCTGCATGAGCAGCTGGATGACCCGTCAGTGTCCCGCACTCAAATTCAGGACTGGATAAAGGGCGGCGCGGTCAGTGTTGATGGTAAAACAGTAAAAAGCAATTATCGCATTACAGCTGGCGATCAAATTAAGGTAGAAATACCTTCTGTTGTAGAGGCAGAGATCGCAGCTGAGCCGATTCCGCTTGATATTGTATATGAGGATTCAGATGTCATCGTGATTAACAAGCCGCGCGGCATGGTTGTTCATCCTGCTCCTGGACATACTAGCGGTACAGTAGTTAATGCATTAATGTACCATTGCAAGGATTTATCCGGCATTAACGGGGTAATGCGGCCTGGCATCGTGCATCGCATCGACAAGGATACCTCTGGTCTGCTTATGGCTGCCAAAAATGATCTTGCGCATTTATCTTTAGCTGAGCAGCTGAAGGAGCATAGCGTGACCCGGAAATATATTGCTTTGGTGCATGGCAACCTACCACATGATACAGGAACGATTGACGCTCCTATAGGCAGAGATGCGAAGGATCGCAAGCAATTTGCTGTAACGGACGTAAACAGCAAGCATGCCGTCACTCATTTTGCTGTTCTAGAGCATATTGGCACTGACTTTACGCTGGTGGAGCTGCAGCTTGAAACCGGTCGCACGCATCAAATACGCGTTCATATGAAGTATATTGGCTATCCGTTAGCTGGCGATCCTGTATATGGCCGCAGCAAAACCGTTGCACTGCATGGTCAGGCGCTGCACGCTGCTGTTATCGGCTTTGAACATCCTAGAACAGGCGAGCGTCTTCTATTTGAGACAGAGCTTCCTTCAGATATGCAGCAGGTGCTGCTGCAATTAAAATCTAGATAAATAATCGGTATAAAAAATGTTGACATCTTTTGTCGAGCGTGGGATAATAACAACAACCTAAAGCAGTACCTTTAACTCAGTCCAGAGAGGCTGGCAAGGTAGCGTGAATAACTGATCATCAGTTGTTGGGATTGCTCATGGCCACATTACAGATGCGGTCATGCTAAGCTGTCTTATTTTACAACCGATGATTTCAGGCTCCTTGCATATAACGCAAGGAGCTTTTTTCGTTGCCATGTGTGGTTAAAAAATCGATATAGGAAGGAGTAAGCAATATGCTGGAGGAAGAACAACTCGTCATTATGGATGAAACGGCTATTCGCCGGGCTCTGACAAGAATTGCGCATGAAATTGTGGAAAAGAACAAAGGGATCGATAATTGCTGTATTGTAGGCATTCGTACGAGAGGCATCTACTTAGCTAAAAGAATTGCTGAGCGAATTGCAGATATTGAAGGCAAGCCTGTTGATTATAGTGAGCTTGATGTTACTCAATACCGGGATGATCGAGCAGACAGCAATCAGAAAGAAGCGGCACAGCTCCCTTTTCCTGTAAAAGAGAAAAAAATTATTCTCGTCGATGATGTTCTCTACACAGGCCGCACGATTCGCGCCGCAATGGATGCCATTATGGATGGCGGCAGGCCGCAAAGCATTCAGCTGGCAGTGCTTGTGGATCGAGGCCATCGCGAGCTGCCGATTCGTCCAGATTATGTAGGGAAAAACGTTCCGACCTCCAAGCAGGAAGAAATTAATGTTGCTCTCAACGACATCGATTCTAAGGACCAGGTTACAATCATCCACAATAGGGGGCAATCGGTATGATTATGACAAAAGTAAAACAACGAAGCTTGCTTGGCTTGAAGGAATTGAGCAAGGAAGAGATTGTATCCATTTTGGATCGTGCAGCATATTGGGAAAATCACGACAATACGGTGCACAATATCATGCAAGGCAAATTTGCCGTTAACATGTTCTTCGAAAATAGCACCCGCACACGTTTCTCCTTTGAAGTAGCCGAAAAGCGCCTGGGTACAGAGGTTATCAACTTCACAGCTGCAACCTCCAGCGTGCAAAAAGGCGAGTCCATCTACGACACTGTAAAAACATTGGAATCGATGGGAGTAGATGTAGGCATTATTCGTCTAAAGCCGATTGGAGTGCTGGCTGAAATTGCTCCTAAAATCAGTATGCCGCTTATCAATGCCGGTGATGGCAACAATGAGCATCCGACACAAGCGCTGCTTGACTTGTACACGATGCGCAAGCATTTTGGCTCGATTGAGGGCTTGAATGTAGTCATTGTAGGCGATGTGAAGCACAGCCGCGTAGCTCGCTCCAATGTATACGCCCTGCGCAAGTTTGGCGCCAAAGTAAGCTTTTGCACACCTCCGAATATGAGAGCCCCAGAGCTGGATGTACCATATATTAGCATGGAGGAAGCGCTGAAAGCTGATGTTGTGATGATGCTTCGCGTCCAACTGGAGCGTCATGAGAGCGGCATGCTGAATTCTGCAGAAGCTTATCGCCAAAACTATGGCTTGACGATGGAAAGAGCATCGCAAATATCGCCAAGCGCTATTATTATGCACCCGGCGCCGATTAATAGAAATGTTGAGATTGATGATGAGGTTGTCGAGCACGCTCAATCGAGAATTTTTCCGCAAATGAGCAACGGTGTGCCGATCCGCATGGCAGTAGTTGAAAGAGCGCTTAGCTAGCTGATTAGTGAAATGCGCTGGAGTATTGGATTGATAAAAATTAAATAATTGGCAAGTTAAAGAGTGTACTGCCCGCCGCTTTTCCTTTGCAAGGTGCTCACACTCGGTTTAGAAAAGTGCATATGCGGCTAAATCATAAATGTACGGAGGGTTACAAATGTCACTTTGGATATTGAACGGTCAAGTTTGGAATGAAGCTAGCAATGCGCTAGAGAATAAGCATATTCATGTAGTTGATGGCAAAATTGAAGCGCTGCTAGAAGGAAGCCTTGCCCCAGATACTGCTGGCGCTGAAGTTATTGATGCAGCAGGAAAGCTGGTATCAGCCGGTTTTATCGATATGCACGTGCATTTGCGTGACCCAGGCTTTGAATACAAAGAGGATATTGTTACAGGCTCGCGTTCAGCAGCCAAGGGCGGTTTTACAACAATCGCTTGTATGCCGAATACAAGGCCTGTAACCGATACGCCGGAAACTGTTCGCTACATTATAGATAAAGCAAACGAATCCGCGCTCGTAAAGGTGCTTCCTTATGCAGCCATTACTAAAAATGAACTGGGACGGGAGCTTACAGATTTCGATGCTTTGAAAGAAGCGGGAGCAATCGGTTTTACGGATGATGGGGTTGGCGTGCAGAATGCGCAAATGATGAAAAATGCGATGGCGTTAGCCAAGTCGCTGGATATGCCTGTCATTGCTCACTGCGAGGATGATTCGTTGGTCGTCGGCGCATGGGCAACAGAGGGCGAATTTGCTCGTAAGCATGGCCTTAAAGGTATTCCGAATGAATCCGAGGCTATCCATGTAGGACGCGACATTTTACTGGCGGAAGCAACTGGGGTTCATTATCATGTGTGCCACGTCAGCACTGAACAGTCCGTGCGTTTAATCCGCTTGGCTAAGCAAATCGGCATTAAAGTTACAGCAGAGGTATGCCCGCATCACTTGATTTTGTCAGATGAAGACATTCCAGGATTGGATGATGCGAACTGGAAAATGAATCCGCCGCTTCGTTCGCCGCGCGACGTTGAGGCTGTTATAGAAGGACTTGAGGATGGAACGCTGGATATGATCGTTACCGATCATGCTCCGCATAGCGCAGAGGAAAAAGCTAAAGGCGTTGATCTGGCGCCGTTTGGCATCGTTGGCTTCGAAACAGCCTTTCCGCTGCTGTACACAAAATTTGTTGAAACAGGCAAATGGACGCTCGGATTTTTGCTTAAGCGTATGACTGAGGATCCAGCGCGAGTATTCAGATTGGAAAGCGGACGTCTCATTGCAGGCGCGCCTGCTGACCTCACTATTGTTGATCTGCAGATGGAGCGGGTGGTTGATCCAAGCACTTTTGCCTCCAAAAGCAATAATACACCGTTCGGCGGCTGGCAGTTAAAAGGCTGGCCAACTACTACGATCGTAAACGGTCAAGTAGCTTGGACGGAATAAATAAAAATATGTAAAGGAGCGAGTGGAATGCAAGCAAGACTATTATTAGAAGACGGAACTTTATTTACCGGACAATCATTCGGCGCAGAAACAGAGCATGCAGGGGAAGTTATTTTCCATACAGGGGTAACTGGCTATCAAGAATTGATTTCCAGCCCTGCTTCCGCGGGTCAAATCGTCGTCATGACTTATCCGCTGGTAGGCAACTATGGAATTACTCGCAGTGAATTTGAGTCGCTGACACCGTTTATTCACGGGCTAGTCGTACGCAGCCACGAACCTTACCCAAGCAACTGGAGAGCGCAACACTCGCTGTCACAACTGCTTCAAAAACATGGTATTCCTGCAATTAGCGATATTGATACGCGTATGCTTACTCGCAAGCTGCGTCAAAACGGCTCCATGAGAGGCATAATCACAACAGGCAATGAATCAGTAGAAGCACTGCTGGAGAAGCTGAATGGTTCCAAGCCGGTAACAGATGCGGTTGAACGTGCGTCTACCTCCTCCATTTATTTTTGCCCAGGCAAAGGAGAGCGCGTAGTGCTTGTAGATTTCGGTGCGAAAAACAGCATTTTGGCTCAATTGATTAAAAGAGGCTGCGACGTTGTCGTAGTACCGCATAACACAACTGCAGCGCAAATTCGCGAGCTGTCCCCAGACGGAATCGTTTTGTCTGACGGACCAGGAAATCCGCAGGATCTTCCATATGCTATAGAAATGGTAAAAGAATTGCTGGGCGAGCTTCCGATTTTCGGGATCTCATTAGGTCATCAGCTGTTTGCTCTGGCATGCGGCGCCCGTACTGAAAAAATGAAATTTGGCCACCATGGCGGCAACTATCCGGTGAAGAAGCTTTCTACTAATGAATGCTTTATTACTTCACAGGGTCATGGATATGCCGTGCACAAGGATTCTGTACAAAGCACTGAGCTGGTGATTACGTACATTAATAATAACGATGGAACGGTAGAAGGACTGCAGCATCAGACAGCACCTGCCTTTTCTGTACAATTTCATCCTGAGTCAGCGCCAGGCTCACATGATTTGCTAAGTCTGTTCGACGAGTTTTTGACGATGATGATTGAACATAAAAATTCGAACAAAGTACCGCCGCAAGTAGCGCTAATGGAGAAATTGAAAGGAGAGCTTCAACATGCCTAGAAATAATAAATTGAAAAAAATTCTTGTAATTGGTTCAGGTCCTATCGTTATTGGTCAAGCAGCGGAATTTGACTATGCCGGCACACAGGCTTGTCAAGCGCTTAAGGAAGAAGGCTATGAAGTCGTTCTGATCAACAGCAATCCTGCTACGATTATGACGGACACAAATATGGCTGACAAAGTGTATATCGAGCCGATTACACTGGATTTTGTAACACAAATTATTAAGCAGGAGCGTCCGGACGGCTTGCTGCCGACATTGGGCGGTCAAACGGGTCTTAATATGGCAGTTGAGCTGGCAAAAGCAGGCGTGCTTGAGCGTGAAAATGTAAAACTGCTTGGAACGCAGCTGTCCGCAATTGAGAAAGCTGAGGATCGCGATCTGTTCCGTGAATTGATGCGTGAGCTGGAGCAGCCGGTTCCTGAGAGCGACATCGTAACAACGGTTGAAGATGCGGTTGCCTTTGCTAATGAAATCGGTTATCCGATCATCGTTCGTCCGGCGTTTACGCTTGGCGGCACTGGCGGCGGCATTTGCGCGGATGAGGAAGAGCTGCGCGAGGTTGTAGCTTCAGGTATTCGCTATAGCCCAATTAACCAATGTCTAATTGAAAAATCTATCGCGGGCATGAAAGAAATTGAGTATGAAGTTATGCGCGATGCTAATGACAATTGCATCGTAATATGCAATATGGAGAACGTTGACGCAGTCGGCGTTCATACAGGAGACAGTATCGTAGTCGCTCCAGCACAAACGATGTCGGATCACGAGCATCAAATGCTTCGCACTGCATCTCTGAAAATTATTAGCGCTCTAAATATCGAAGGCGGCTGCAACGTGCAGTTCGCGCTCGATCCGTACAGCTATCAATACTATGTAATCGAAGTAAATCCTCGTGTCAGCCGTTCTTCAGCACTTGCCTCCAAGGCTACAGGCTATCCAATCGCCAAGATGGCAGCTAAAATTGCAGTAGGCTATACACTGGACGAAATCGTAAATCCGGTTACGGGAAAAACCTATGCTTACTTTGAGCCGGTGATCGACTACGTCGTTTCCAAAATTCCGCGTTGGCCATTCGATAAATTCGTGAGCGCGAACCGTAGACTCGGCACACAAATGAAAGCGACTGGTGAAGTAATGGCAATCGGCCGCACATTTGAGGAGTCTATTCACAAAGCGGTACGTTCACTGGAAATTGGCACACACCGCTTGTTTTTGAAGGAAGCATCCGATCTTGAAGACGGCGTACTGCGCACAAGACTGGAGAAGCCAGACGATGAGCGTATATTTCTGCTAATGGAAGCTTTCAGAAGAGGCTTCAAGCTGCAAGAAATTCAAGATCTGACCAAAATCGACTGGTGGTTCCTGAACAAGTTTGAAAATATTTTTAAATTTGAGCAGCTGCTTGCAAGCGAGAAGGAACTGAGTGCTGAGCTTTTGCTGGAAGCAAAACGGATGGGTCTGGCGGATCGTTCGATTGCGGAGATTCGCAGCGAAGCCTTCCCTGGAGAAGCTAACACAGAAGAAGCTGAAATACGCGAGCTAAGATTGCAGCATAATATTAAACCAGTTTACAAAATGGTCGATACATGCGCGGCGGAATTTGAAGCTTTGACACCATACTATTATTCTACGTACGAAGTAGAGAATGAAGTTACAGAAACAGAAAAACAAAAAATTGTCGTGCTTGGCTCAGGTCCAATTCGTATCGGCCAAGGTGTTGAATTTGACTACTCCACCGTTCATGCGGTTTGGGCTATTCAAAAAGCAGGCTATGAAGCGGTTATTATCAATAACAATCCTGAGACCGTATCGACTGACTTCAGCACCTCTGACCGCCTATATTTTGAACCGCTATTCCTGGAAGATGTGCTTCATGTCATTGAACAAGAGCAGCCAATTGGTGTAATCGTTCAATTCGGCGGCCAAACAGCAATCAATCTGGCAGCGCCGCTAGCTAAGGCGGGCGTGCAAATTCTTGGCTCGAGCCTTGAAAGCATCGATTCTGCCGAGGATCGTAAAAAGTTCGAGGCACTGCTTCGCAAGCTGGAAATCGCTCAGCCGAAAGGCAGCACCGTCACATCTGTGGATGAAGCTGTAGGAACAGCTCAAGCGCTGGGTTATCCTGTGCTGGTAAGACCTTCCTATGTACTTGGCGGACGCGCGATGGAAATCGTATATTCCGATGAGGAATTGCTGAACTACATGGAGGTAGCAGTAAAAATCAATCCTGAGCATCCTGTGCTTATTGATCGTTATATGCTTGGCCAAGAAGCTGAAGTAGATGCGATTTGTGATGGCGAAACGGTTCTAATACCTGGTATAATGGAGCATGTTGAGCGGGCTGGTGTTCACTCCGGCGACTCGATCGCGGTATACCCTCCACAATCATTAAGCGATGAGATTAAAAATGAAATTGTGGATATGACAATTAAAATTTCCAAAGAGCTGAAAGTAGTCGGCCTTGTGAACATTCAATTTGTCATCCATCAGCAAAAAGTGTATGTAATCGAAGTAAATCCTAGATCTTCACGGACAGTTCCGTTTATGAGCAAGGTTACAACGATACCGATGGCCAATCTGGCAACCCAAGCTATTTTGGGCATCAAGCTAGCTGATCAAGGCTATACAGACGGATTATGGCCGGAAGATAAGCATGTTTCCGTAAAAGTGCCGGTGTTCTCCTTCGCTAAGCTGCGCCGCGTTGACCCAACGCTTACACCGGAGATGAAATCGACAGGCGAGGTTATGGGCCGTGATGTTTCTTATGCCAAGGCGCTTTACAAAGGCTTGATCGGCGCAGGAATGAAAATTCCTTATGCGGGCTCCATTATCGCAACGGTTGCTGATAAGGACAAGGAAGAAGCGATCGAGCTATTGCGCGGCTTTTACACTATTGGTTATACGATTTATGCAACAGGCGGCACAGCTGCTGCGCTTGAAACGGCGGGTATTAATGTGACTCCGGTTAACAAGCTAAGCGAAGGTTCGCCGAATATTCTCGATCTGATTAGAGAAGGCAAAGCGCATTTTGTTGTCAACACATTAACAAGAGGCAAAGCGCCTGAGCGTGACGGCTTCCGTATTCGCCGCGAAGCGGTCGAGAATGGAGTAGTCTGCTTGACTTCTCTTGATACGGTGCGCGCTCTGCTCGGCATGCTGCAAACGATCAACTTCTCTTCTGAGGCAATGCCGGCAAAACTTTAACAAAATTAAGGGCGGAGGGAATGCAAGTGAGGCTTACAAAGGATCAAGCGGCAAGCCGCATTATGGTGGCGCTCGATTATCCGAGCGCTGGCGAGGCGGAGCGGCTGCTTGCCCAGCTGCAAGGCATTCCGTGTTATATGAAGGTGGGCATGCAGCTGTTTTATGCTGCAGGCCCTTCCTTTGTGGAAAGCTTGAAAGCCAAAGGATATTCCGTTTTTCTGGACGTAAAAATGCATGATATACCTAACACGGTGAAGGGCGGAGCTATGAGCATCGCAAAGCTTGGCGTAGACATGTTCAATGTGCATGCAGGCGGCGGCAGGGCGATGATGGAAGCAGCGCTGGAAGGTGTAGAGAACGTGCTCGGCAGCGCCAACAAAAAGCCGATCGTGATAGCTGTAACGCAGCTGACAAGTACGAATCAGCAGGTTTTGAATGAGCAAATTGGCATAAGTGGTTCCGTAGAGCAAGCGGTATTGCATTATGCAAAGCAAACTCAGCTGGCAGGTCTGCATGGCGTAGTTGCTTCTCCTTCTGAGGTTGAAGCAATTAAAGCGGCATGCGGCCATTCCTTCCAAACCATTACACCTGGTATACGTCCTTTGGGCGCAGCGGTGAATGATCAATCCAGAATTATGACGCCAAGGGACGCTGTACTGGCAGGAACGGACTATTTAGTCATCGGAAGACCGATTACAGCTGCCGCTTCTCCGAGAGAAGCGATTGAAGCTATTATTGAGGAGATGATTTCAGTTGAGTAATGAACAATTGCCTAAACAAATCGCCAAACATTTGTTGAGCATTGAAGCAGTTGCTTTACGGCCTAACGATCCTTTCACATGGACATCGGGTATCAAGTCGCCTATCTATTGCGATAATCGCTTAACGATGGCTTACCCGGAAATTCGTGATGTAGTGGCTGACGGTTTTGTAACTATTATTAAAGAGCAGTATCCTGAAGCAGAAGTGGTTGCCGGCACCTCTACAGCAGGCATTCCTCATGCTGCTTGGGTTGCTCAAAAAATGAATTTGCCTATGGCTTATATTCGTGATAAGGCGAAAGGACATGGCAAGCAAAATCAAATTGAAGGCCGCATTGCTGAGGGGCAAAAGGTAATCGTCATTGAAGATTTGATCTCGACAGGCGGAAGCTCGCTAAAGGCTGCGCTTGCTGTTCGCGAAGCGGGTGCTGAACCGCTAGCAGTTCTTGCTATTTTCTCTTATCAATTCAAGCAAGCGATTGATGCCTTTGCAGAAGCAGGCATTCCGCTTCAAACGCTCTCGAATTATACTGCCCTGATTGAAACGGCAGTCGAGCTGGGCACTGTACAGCCGGAGGAAGTTGCAAGTTTGCAGCAGTGGCGCGAAGATCCTCAGTCTTTTGGCAAATAGTTATTATACTTATGGAGCATCCCGTTAATGGGATGCTTTTTTGGTGAATTCGCCTCTGCTGCGGCTAAGATAGGCCAAAAAAACGCTTCATATTTAATTATTGGAAAAATGTTTTCAACTTAATGCCAAAAGTCGTAACTTTTCAGGCACGAACACCGTCTATGTTGTAAGATTAGAATTATGAAAGAAATACATAACAAAATAGGGGGTATAGGAGGAGCTCATGAAAGCAGTGGAATTAGATGAGAAGGAGAAACTAGAGAAGACTGCTTCTGACCAGCCAGCATCGCATACAAGCGCTTCGGCTCATAATAGCAATGATTCCGGCAAGCTAATGGTTGTTGAAAATGTCGAACGGACCTTTCAGGTTGGCGGGAAGGCCCTGCATGTTCTTAAAGGCATCAATATGGAGCTTGAGCGGGGTAAGCTTGTTATGCTTCGCGGCAGGTCAGGGTCAGGCAAAACAACCTTGCTCAATTGTCTGGGAGGACTTGACATTCCTAGCAAGGGCGAGGTTATATTTGACAATAAGCAGTTCAGCCGCATGAATGATGATGACAGAACCAAAATTCGTAGATCCCAAATGGGTTTTATATTTCAGGCGTATGCATTAATGCCTCTTCTGTCAGCTTGGGAAAATGTCGAGCTGTCTCTTCGTATGGCTGGAACTCCACGCTCGGAATGGAAGGAAAGGGTGGCAGAATGCCTGGAGCTGGTTGGATTGGGCAAACGCATGAAGCATCGTCCCTTCGAAATGTCCGGCGGAGAGCAGCAGCGCGTAGCTATAGCGAAGGCGATCGCCCATCGTCCCATTCTTCTGCTTGCCGATGAACCGACTGCCGAGCTGGATTCCAGCATGGCAGCGCAAGTGATGGCATTATTCCAAAATATTATTCGCAATGAACACGTTACAGTATGTATGACTACACACGATCCCACAATTATGGAGGTTGCCGATCATGTCTATGAAATGGTGGACGGGAAATTTATTTAAACGTTCATTTGTTGTTGCACTCAGTTTATCTATTATATTAACTAGCGGATGCTCCTTATTACCGTCCGAGGGCGAGGAAGAGGTTTTACCAGAAATCAACCCGCCTGCTATTGCAAAGAGACCGGAATATACGGTTTCGACAGATACGCTTGAAACGAAGGTTCAGGTTATGGGAAAGCTGATCTCGCTAGAAGAAGAAACGATGTTCTTTACTTCTGAGAACAAGCATTTGAAGGAGCTTTATGTTAAAACAGGAGACGTTGTGCAGGCGGGCGATCTTATCGCTGAGCTTGATGTCGACGATTTGGAAAAAACGCTGCGGAATGAAAGGTTATCCTTCAAGCGAGAAGAAACCTTGATGAAGGAAACGCTGCGAACTCGCGACGAGATGGATCCTATTGATTTTGAAGAAAAAAGAATCGCTTTCGAGGAACGCCGGCAAAAACTGCTTGATCTGGAGGAAGAGATTTCGAAAGCTCAGCTATATGCGCCATTTAGCGGGACGATCGTATCCGTAGATGTTCAAAAAGGTGCACTTATTAAAGCCTATCAATCAATTGCAATTGTAGCAGATACTTCCCTTATCGTTCCAGCTGCAAAGCTGACCAAAAATGAGCTTGAAAAAGTAGCGGTTGGCATGGAAGCTGTTGTTACCATGAGCAATATCGGCAAATTTAAAGGTAAGATTAAAACGCTGCCGGCTCCAAAAACTGAACAGAACAATAACGGAAATCCTAATGAAAATAATAAGCCTGAGCGTCCTGAAGACTTTATGATTATTGATATTGCAGAGCTTCCTAAGGAAGTAAATCGCGGCATGCCATTATCGATTGATATTATTACAAAACGTACTGAAAACGCGATAGTAATTCCACCATCTACTCTTCGTACTATTGGGTCCCGCACTTATGTACAAGTAATTGAGAATGATGTAAAGCGCGAGGTTGACGTTGAGGTCGGCCAACAAACGCCTACTCAGGTGGAAATATTGAAAGGCCTGGAGCCTGGACAGAAAGTTGTAGGTCGATAGCCAATGGGATTTCCGCTGTTTCGATTTTTATTCCGAAAGATGTGGAATACAAGATGGCTGACGTTAAGCACGCTGGCAGGGCTCGTAATTGCAGTTGCTTTTGCAACGAGCATTCCGATGTATGCTGATGGTGCGCTTAAACGTGTGGTAGCAGAATCTTTGCAGGAGAAAAGCGCGGGGCTTCCTGCTGGTTCATTATTGATGAGGTATCAATCTCCTCCTGGCGAAAAAACAGATTTGGCAGCTTTAAAGGGTCTGGAGGATTATATTAATGGAAGCATTCCAGAACTAATTCCTTTTTCTTACGACACTTTCTTGCAAACTTATTCAATTCGCAGCGCAGATGTCGTGCCTGAAGACCCAATGAAGGTAGATCCTGGCCGAAATCGTCAGTTTACCATTTCATCCATGACTAATCTGGAAGAGCATACCGAGCTGGCGCAGGGACAATGGTTCAGCAGCAGTGCGGGCAAGGGCGATATTATTGAAGCTGTACTGTTTGAAGAAGCGATGTTCAGAAATGATTTACATATCGGGGATGTGCTTCTTTACCCCGTTAGCGGCTCAAATATGAAGCTGCGTGTCAAAATCGTCGGAGCGGTTAAGCCGTTAGTCGACACTGACCCATATTGGTATCAAGGTCTTGAAAGCTTGCTTGGTACATTGCAGGTAAGCGAGGAGACATTTAATAATATATTGCTGTCTCAACATCGTATTCCGCTTCATAGCGCGGGCTGGTATTATTCTTTTGATTTATCAACGGTCAAAACGAGCCAGCTTACACCGCTCGGAAACACCCTTGATCGCATTAATATTGACTTATATCAAAAGTTAAAAGAAAC
Organism: Paenibacillus sp. GXUN7292; assembly: GCF_050864975.1. Taxonomy (NCBI): domain Bacteria; kingdom Bacillati; phylum Bacillota; class Bacilli; order Caryophanales; family Paenibacillaceae; genus Paenibacillus; species Paenibacillus sp. GXUN7292. The sequence goes on from NZ_JBOZWO010000001.1 coordinate 310,702, forward strand.
ACGTGTAGAAATTTCGTTCGCTAATTTGCTTACCGATTTTAAAAAGCAGAGCCTGCAGCTGCAAACGATGCTATTTACGCTCGCGGCTCCCATGATTGCCATGGTGTTCTTCTTCATCGCGATGAATGCAAGACAAGCGCTTGATAAGCAGCGCAGCGATATTGCGGTATTGCGAAGCAGAGGGGCCAGAACAAGCCAGATCATATGGATTTATTTGATCGAAGGGTTATTTCTCGGCGCAGTTGCGCTGGCGCTAGGACCGATGCTCGGCTGGTTTATGGCCAAGAGCATAGGCTCAGCAAACGGGTTTCTCTCCTTCGTCAATCGCAAATCGATACCGATCGGCTTTTCAACAGAAGCGCTCATTGCGGGCGGGGCTGCAGTCTTGCTAGCGATACTGGCAACTGTAATTCCAGCAATTATTTATGCCAGATCGTCAATTGTAGGCTATAAGCAAAAGCTGGCTAGATCGGATCGCAAGCCAATGTGGCAAAGATGGTTTCTTGATATCTTGCTGCTGGCTGCCGCAGGCTATGGCTGGTATATGTTCCAGGAAAGACAGATGCTTACTTTCCAGACCGGAATGACGACGGATCAGCTGAACGTTCAGCCATTTCTGTTTTTCGTGCCTGCCATTGCGATATTTGCAATCGGACTGTTCTTTTTGAGATTGTTTCCATGGCTGCTGAAGCTGTTCAATTGGCTGGGACGCAAGTTTTTGCCTGTTCCGTTGTATTTGACGCTTACTCAGCTGTCTAGATCTTCTCATGGCTATTATTCATTGATGATCTTACTCGTTTTAACGCTTGGATTAGGTGTTTACAATGCTTCTGCAGCTAGAACGATAGATTTGAACTCCACTGAAAGAACGCTCTATAAATATGGTTCGGATGTCATTATTCAAACCGTATGGGAAGGTACACCTGAACTGCCTGCGACAGGCGGTGGCAACCCTGGCGGCGGCGGAGGCAACCCAGGCGGCGGAGGCGGAGGCAATCCTGGCGGCGGCGGAGGCGGCAACCCTGGCGGAGGTGGTGGTGGCAACCCTGGAGGGGGAGGCAACAATCCTGCTCCTTCAAAAATCTTATATAATGAGCCTCCTTTTGAAGTATTTCGAGAAGCAGAAGGAGTTGAAGCTGTAGCGCGTGTACTGCAGACGAAGGGTAACGTTGTTGTTTCAGGCAAATCAATAGGGCAAGGCACTGTACTAGGCATTGATAATGATCAGTTTGCCAAGGTGGCATGGTTCCGCAATGATTTGTTCCCTGTCCATCCGTTCCACTATTTAAACAATCTCGGCTTGTTTGAGCATGCGGCTATTATTCCGACGAATGTTGCTGAGAAATATCAGCTTAAGCTGGGCGACAGCATTTCTGTCGGTTTTCAGGACGGCATGCTTGAATTTGCCATTGTAGGCATCCTGCCTTATTGGCCAACGCAGTATCCAGACAAAACACCGTTTATTATTACAAATCTGGACTTTATATACGATCAGCTTCCGATCATCCCATATGATGTATGGATTAAGATGAAACCGGAGGCAAAGCTCGCGCCATTAGTTGAATATTTGCAAAAAAATGGCGTTGATCTGGCCTCGGTTACCGATGTGCGCAGCGAATTGCTTACACAGGCTAAGCATCCTACACGCGGCGGCGTATTCGGTATTCTGAGCTTGGGCTTCCTCGTTTCGGTCATTATTACGTTAGCTGGCTATATTTTATATTGGTTCTTCAATTTATCAGGCCGAGTTGTCCAGTTCGGGGTGCTTAGAGCGATGGGATTATCGCGCAGGCAGCTGACAGGCATGCTGCTCCTTGAACAAATTTTTACAGCTGGGCTGGCGATTGGGCTGGGAGTTGTAATCGGTAAAGTTGTAAGCTTACTGTTCCTGCCATTTTTACAAACAGCAGAGAATGTGGCTGAGACCGTACCGCCATTCAGAGTTATTTTCAATGCAAATGATACGAACCAATTATTTATCGTTGTCGGTGTCATGATGGCGATAGGAGCATTGCTGCTCTTCCTGCATATTCGCAGACTTCGTGTGCATCAAGCAGTGAAAATGGGAGAGGAGCGTTAATCCAATATGATTGAATGTGAAGGGCTAGTCAAAATATTCAAGTCGGATGATTTGGAGGTCGTTGCTCTCCAAGGGCTTAATCTAAAGGTTGAACCAGGCGAGCTCATGGCTATTATTGGAAACAGCGGCAGCGGAAAATCGACCCTGCTGAATACACTGGGCGGCTTGGACCGCCCTTCCGCTGGTACCGTAAAAGTAGGCCAGTGGGATTTATTGAAAATTTCAGAGGAAGATTTAGTGCAATATAAACGGGATACAGTAGGGTTTATATGGCAAAATAACGCACGCAATCTGCTTCCGTATCTTACTGCTCTCGAGAATGTGGAAATGCCGATGATGCTGTCAGGCAAAATGGACCGGGAATATGCCAAGCAGCTGCTTGAATGGGTAGGCTTGAAGGAGCGCATGCATAATAAGCTGCATCAGCTATCCGGGGGGGAACAGCAAAGGGTTGCCATCGCTATTTCCTTGTCGAACCGTCCACAGCTTCTGCTTGCGGATGAGCCGACCGGCTCGGTTGACACCGCAACTTCGGATCTTATTATGGGCATTTTCAGACGATTAAATCGCGAGCTGGGCATTACAATCGTTATCGTTACGCATGATCTGTCTCTGGCTAGCAAGGTGGATCGGGTGGTCGCCATTCGAGATGGACTGACAAGTACAGAATTTATTAAACGCAATACCAATTTGGATTCTAATTTATCTTTTGCGCAGCAGAACGTTGGCGGCAGCTTGCAGGAAGTACACGAAGCATATGTTGTGGTTGATCGCGTAGGCAGGCTGCAGGTGCCAAAGGAATACTTGGCCGCTCTTGAAATTAAAGATAAAGCGACGATGGAGTTTGACGGTGAACGAATAATTATTTCTTCACCCAAAAAAATAGGAGGAGAATAAAATGGGGAAGTCAAAAACAAGTTTAAAAGGATGGCGTAAAGCAATTGTAATTGGATTAACGCTAGTATTCATCGTCAGTTTATTAAGTGCCTGCAGCAAGGGAACAGGCGGCAAGAGTAATGAGAATACCGTCGTTCGAATCGGGTATTTGTATGGCGGCTCTGATAATGAGCCATATATGCGCCAGCAATACACAGATACGTATGAAATCATGAACAAAAATGTAACCTTTGAATTCGTAGGCGCGGTTAACTATGATGATCAAAGATTTGAACAGCAATCTGATCCAAGCAAGCCGGTTGAGCAGCCGGATGCATATGAGAAGATGAAGGAGATGCTTACAGGCGCCAATCCTGTAGATGTCGTTATACTGGATTTCGGTTTGCTGCGCCGTCTGACGCAGGATAATCTGCTGAAGCCGCTTGATCCGCTTATTCAGCAGGATAAATTTGATATTAGCGATTACGTTCCAACTGTTATCGAAGGCATTAAATCAGTTGGCGACAATAATCTTTATGCCCTAACGCCAACGTTCTCTTCTTCCGCATTATTTTATAACAAAAAAATGTTCGCCGAAGCAAATATTGAGCCGCCAGTTGATAAAATGACTTGGGATGATGTGTTTAATAAGGCCCGCCAATTGGCTAAAGGCGAAGGACTAGACAGTCAATTTGGCTTCTCCTTTAATCGTTGGGTATCGGATGGATTCAGCGATATCAATTACTACAGCAACGCCTTGCAACTGCGCATGTGGGATGACAATGCTGACAAAATGCTCATTAACAGCCCGCAATGGCAGCAGGTGTGGGATACGGTAATTTCATTGCACAAGGATAAAGTTATTCCCAATCAGGAATATATGAACTTGTACTACGAAAAGCAAAATGAATCCGGTGCTCAGGATCCTTTTTACGGAGATCTGTTCGTAACTGGAAAAGTAGGCATGATGATTTCTGATTACTACTATATTAATGAGCTGAAAAAAATAGGCGATAATGCTTCAAAAATCAAAGATTTTGAAATGGTGGACTGGGATGTTGTAACACTTCCTACCGATCCGTCGACACCAGGCGTTGGTGGAAATATCAGCCTTAATCAATTGATGGGCATTAATGCCCGTGCTCAAAATCCAGAAGGAGCTTGGGACTTCATTAAATTTATTAATGGCAAGGATTGGGCTAAGATCAAATCAAGAAGCTTGTACGAGATGGCAGCCAGAAAAGAATTCCTACAGCCGATTGGCGGTTTGCAGTACAATTTGGACGCCTTTACTACATTGCGCCCTTATCCTCCAGTTACTAACAATGACGAAAAAATTTATCGTGAAAAACCGGGCATATGGGAAGCGCAAGGCTATGGCTATGAGCTGTTCCAGCAGGTCATAGCTGGCGATAAAGACACCAAAGAGGCGCTTGCGGAATGGGAAACGAAAGGCAATGCCGCGCTTGAACGTACAGCTACAGAAGGTGATGGCGGTATAGGCGTGATGCCGATGCCTAGACCTATGTATTAATTGTTAACTCGAAAGCACTTATAATATTAGAAGAGGCTTGTCAGTGTCTATAAGGCGCACTGACGAGCCTTTTTGATTTTTTTATATGTCTGAAGAGTATGCAGTGCAATATCCGGGGGAATTATATAAATGAACAGCTGTGAAAGAGAGGGATACGCTTGAAGTGGGTTTACTGGATCCGATTATACGAAACAAAATTTCAAGCCGGCTGCTTAGCGCGCAGGATGGAAAATGACGGCTGGCTGTATGGTTTTGAACAGGCTCGTGAAATCGAAATATTCCGTTCAAGAAAGGGCCGTTACGGAGTAAGATTTTTAAAAACATAATAATTTAAGGCGTTCAAAAACGATAAGTTTAATGCTGATTATACCCACTAAAAATCATCCAAAAAGTTTACCAATATTTTTTTTGAAAAAAGGCTTGACTGTATATATCGATCTATAGTATATTAATTGATGTCGCCATTTACAAAAAGTTTTAAGAACGATGACGCGGGGTGGAGCAGCTCGGTAGCTCGTCGGGCTCATAACCCGAAGGTCACAGGTTCAAATCCTGTCCCCGCAACCAACCTTAAAATGATCTAATTTACATAACCTTATTTTAAGGGCCCTTAGCTCAGTTGGTTAGAGCGGTCGGCTCATAACCGATTGGTCGGGGGTTCGAGTCCCTCAGGGCCCACCACTTTATAGTCATTCCTTTGCCGGGGTGGCGGAATTGGCAGACGCACAGGACTTAAAATCCTGCGGTAGGTGACTACCGTACCGGTTCGATCCCGGTCCTCGGCACCATTTGAATACATAATGTATTGAAGCGACATAGATCAGATCTGCTAAGAGAGAAAAGGTTGAAAGAAAGTCCTGTATGCTGCAAGTCAGCATGCAGGACTTTTTTTGTCGGTTATGAAAAGTATCAAGTTGGAACGCTATTGGTGATTGTAGGACATAATAGCGATTCTAGCGAAGCTGTCGATCCACAATTAATCGATACCCTCCTAGCATTCGACACAGTTTCTAAAACGTGAAAAGTATGTGATATAATAATAGAATCATAACTTTGAAGATAGTGCTGGAGGTAATTTGCAATGTTATCTGCTATTGAAGGAGATTGGAGGCAAATTCTTGCAGAAGAGCAGGATAAGCCGTATATGGCTGCTTTGACAGAGCAACTGGAACGCAGCTATGAGGAAAAGATTATTTACCCTAAAAAAGACCATTTATTTTATGCTTTGAATTTGACTGCATTTGCTGAAACTAAGGTTGTCATTCTTGGCCAGGATCCCTACCATGGACCTGGACAGGCATATGGCTTGAGCTTTTCTGTCATGGAGGGCGTAAAGCATCCGCCATCGCTGCGCAATATTTTTAAGGAGCTTGCTAGCGATATAGGCTGCGAGACGCCGCAGAATGGCTGCTTGGACACCTGGGCAAAGCAGGGAGTGCTGCTGCTGAATACAGTTTTGACAGTCGAAGATGGGCAAGCAGGCTCGCATCAAGGGATTGGCTGGGAACAGTTTACAAATCGCATCATCGAATTGTTGAATGATCGCGAGGAGCCGGTAGTATTTGTGTTATGGGGAAAGCATGCGCAAGAGAAGAAAAAAATGATTAATGCCAATAAGCATTGCATCATTGAGTCCGTTCATCCTAGTCCGTTGTCTGCGCATCGCGGTTTTTTTGGCAGCAAGCCTTTTTCAAAAGCCAATCAATTTTTGAGACAGCATGGACAAACAGAGATTGATTGGCGCTTGCTTAATGTATAAATGAGCTATTTGGGTTTATGCTATTAAAACTTAACGATATAAAAAATTAAAAGCCGGCTAGAGGAAAGTCCCTTTTGGGGTCTGCTCTCTTGCCGGCTTTTCTTATTGTAACAGTTGTTAAAGTCGATTTTTGAAACAAGTACACTAGTGTTTATTGCGCCGCTGCTGCGCTTGAATGACCCGAATTGCCGCCTCCGCTTGAACTGCTGGAGCTGGAGTCGCTCGTATCAGAAGAAGCTTGAGCATAAATAAGCTCAGCCTTGTATGCGGAACTGATAAACGTATCTACACTTATATCAGTAATAACTTGAGGATAAACTCTATCAGGATCAGGCATTACAGGCTCTACCAGGATGAAGGCTGTTTTGCCCTCGAATGAAATGGAATTGATCTTCATTCCATATCCCGGATGCGGAACAGTTGCGTGAATAGTTATTTTGTTAACCTCATCGTTAATAGCGGTCTTTTCGAGGCGTACATTATCTAATGGAGACACAGGCTGCAAAGCTTTGTTCTTTTCTACAAAAGCGATAGCATCATATACAGCACCTGCTGCATCGCCTCTAGTAATAGCTTCTGAAGGGTTGAAGAAATCTTTGTCCAGCGTCATCCATTTAGAAATTAGCACCTTTTGCACGCTGTCTCGATACGGCTCAGAAACTTTATCATGATCCTCAAACATCATATAAAGTTCTATGAAGGCAAAGTCGCCTTGCTTAATAACAGCTTTGAACAAATGATGTGCGAATTGTTCGCGCGTCATAAGATCATTGGCTTTCACATCTTTCGGAATATCCAACCCGTTATAGAATGCCTTGATAAAAGCATCTGCATACCAGGCGTCATTGTCCAGATTAGGGAAGGAATCTGTCGCTTCAGGCATTTTGACAAAACGGATATGGTTGATGTTAATATCAAAAGCTTTAACTAGTAAGGAAATTCCTTCGGCATAGGTTAAAGAACGGTTTGGAATGAATTGATCCTTTCCATTGCCGCTTAAAATCCCCTTTTTCTGCAATTCATTAATTTTAGAAGCTTGCGAATGTCCTGTTACGTCTGTGAATGCTGAAGCGCTTTGAGTAAATACGAGAGTAAGCATTAGTGCCATCATTAACAGAAAAAATCTTTTAGTTTTCATAATTTCACCTCTTTTATCGATTGTGCAGCGTTTGTTTTATAGACGTTTCTGTCAATGTATAGGTTGCAAGAAAAGAGATAAAAAATGCTGCCTTTGAGTAACGCCTCTAAATCGGCTATTAATCTCTCGCGTATATTATTATCTAGCAAGCCGGACGAGAATAGGAATGCGTTGATTACGGAGAAAATTGTGAGCATCATGCTGGACAAAATAGAACAGCCAGGGATGTAGTATGATCTGGACATGGAAGGTTTTAAAAAATGCTACGGAATCGATCCGGAGATTATTGAGGAGTTTTCAATCAAATCGCTGACTATATATAAATTAACTCGATGCAAGAGCAGGTATAAGGAGGGTTTTAACCCTCCTCACCTTCAACAAGACTATCATCGTCAGGTTCTCTGAAAGTATCTAGCGCAGCATTGCCTTGACCTTGGTCACCTTCATATTCACGTTCCATTCCTGCATGAAGTTCTCGGTTTTCATAATCAAATGCATTAGGGGAGCGTTGATCAATGCGCCATGGCGTACTTTTTCCTAATTTTTCAGCATTAATGGTCGAACCATAAGGACCTTCAGGGAATTCTTCAGCGATTAAGTCATTGCGTTGAGATTCAACTGTAGCAAGATCAGTAAATTCATTTCGTTCTTCTTCGATAAAACCATCTTTTTCAGTCATAGCGAACCTCCACACCATTCATTTTGTATAGTGTGCTCAACAATAGTTGAAAAATACCCAATGGACGCATTGCAGCAGAAAGCTGAAGCTGCAGATTATTTAATAAAGTGAAATAAAGTTTATGAAGCAGCGCTCCTAGGGGCGTTTTTATCACCCAATTCAAAAGTGATTAGGGTTATCTAATATTTGTTTGAGGGTTGTCCCAAAAAGCCCGAAGAATAAGCCTGGGGGGCGATAATTACAATAGAAAGTAACAAGAATAAAGAACCAATAGATTTTGCTGATGGAATGATGGCATTAATAGAGGGGAGGGGGAAGCATAACATACACATGAGAATAGATAGTTGCTATGGACGTTAGGCAGTTAGCAGCAGAAGCCACAGCAATTCATTTATTTATCTGATCACTTTTCTAATTTTTATTAATTCGTTTATATAATAGTCTAACTGTTTTTGAGTAGAGTCTATCTGCAATGTATGATTTTGAAATCTTGTTTCGCTTGGGTTTTCTAACACTTCTAAAGCAAGCCCGGCGGCAACAGCAGATAAACCATCACCAAGCAGTGTGATTGATGATCCGATGAAAGCAATTCTGGCGATTAGAATATCTTTATCTAACTGATCTAAATCATTATTATTGCGGTTCATATATAATCCCTTTCTTAATAGATAATGAAAAGCCTAATGTAATATATGCACCGTAACGATTTTTAGAAGAGCAGCAGCAGTGCTTTTCAAATTGCAAACCGCTTTAGCTAAGCAACAAATATTCCATAATAAGAAAAACCCCCATTGGATAAAGGGGGTGTTAAAATCATTTGTTAGGAACGTTCTCTTTCTCGGTTTCTTAATCCGAACAAACCAGCTAAACCAAGCAATCCAATCCAGCTCCAATTAGTACCTCTATTGTTATCTACAGCAGATGTACGGTAATTATTTATGTTAGATCTTCCATCTACTCTGTATCCATCCATTCCACCATCGCTTGATTTGTAATTGTTCATTTGGTGGGTGGTTAAATCAATATTCTGGATAACATTCGTTTGATTATTGTCCAGTGCATAGGCGGGGCTTGACAGTAAAGATAATAACACAGTAAAGGTAAAAGCAAACGAGCATATTTTTTTCAAAACGATAATCCTCCTTATTATTATTTTCGTACTTTTTTAAGGTTTCCGTTGTTTTGAAAAATATTCTTAGACTTAGAAATGAAAAATCCCGCCCAATGATTACCTCCTATGATACCCACTTACTGGATTATTACCTGATATAGTATCACTTAAAAAACCATCTAGCTATATAAGCGATAATTGACAATACAATGCTTATAACTATGCAAGTGACGATGGGGAAGTAAAACTTTACACTTCCTTTTTCGACTGCTATATCACCAGGGAGACGCCCAAGGTTTATAAACCTCCCTAAACCAGCCCAAATTAATCCAATAACGATAAGCACGATACCGGCTATCATGAGCAATTTCGGAATGCCATTCAATACATCTCAGCCCCTTTGTTGAAGGATGTTGTTTTATAACCTGTTAACGGGCTCTAACGATGGCGCATATGTAACATTGGTGTTTTCTTCCTTTTATTTGCTGCAAGTTTTCACAGTAGACACATTTCATGTGCAGCTCACCTCCGAGAAATATTATGCCGTTAGTCGTAAAGGAATATTCTTGAAGTAGAGTATATTAAAAGAAGTCATTTATATTGCGAGCCAAGCAGAAACGCTTGGCGGTATCATCAAAACGAGCCGGTGAATCTGATCGCAAGCCAGTGACTATCGGAAAGGGCTGCTGGATCGGAGCTCGAGCAACAATATTGCCAGGTGTTACCGTTGGTGATGGTTGCGTTATTGCTGCTGGAGCGGTTGTTACTAAAGATTGTGAGCCGGACTCATTATATGCTGGCGTTCCTGCCATTAAGATAAAATCTATAGAAAAGTAATGCAGCTCAGGCACCCTGATCGGTGCTTTTTTCTTAGCTTAGGCAATAATGCATTAGTTAAAATTGTGAATAAGTGTGTTGAGCTCGAATTGATCCTTATGATGCAGACACTAATGACCGTTAGCGCTCATTTTTCATCAACTTCTACTTTCTAACGGACGGAAATTTCCGTTAGCGGGTAAAAAGCTAGAGATTTCGAAGGAATTTTCTTCTAAAGGACATAAATGTCCACATATGCAACAAAAAGACTGTTTTTTTGGTTCTAACGGTCATGGATGACCGCACCGCAAATAACATCGCGTCGTTGGGAGTGGATATTCACATCGATTTTACAACAATTGCGAAAATCTTATCTGTACTATATATTTCAATCATCTGTTATATAACAAAAAAAGCCTTGAGTATCAAGGCTTTCAGCTTCTAAGTTATGGTGATCTGAGCAGGGTTCGAACCTGCGACCCCCACCCTGTCAAGATGGTGCTCTCCCAGCTGAGCTATCAGATCATATTATGCAGATGCAAATATTAATATAGCAAATTGAAAAGGCATTGTCAATATATTCATCTCATTTTCTCACCAATTCATTATTTTAAGGTTATGAGCAATGCATGTTGCGCATAGTTTGATAGAAATATAATGAGAGGCGGGAATAAGATGGCAGATCAAGTCGTGGAGCTAGTTGTGTGGCTAGGTGGGATGTTTGTATTAATTGTAATTGTCATTGCAGCGACAGTGCGATTTTTTCGTTCCAGCTCGCAAAGTGATGATGAATAGCCCGCTTGAAAATGGACAATATTAAAGGTGTCAGGCAATGGTTTTACATCTGCATACTGACAATGACAGCAAGAGAGGATGACATAAATGGCACATGATTTCATTGAGAATAGAATGGGCAAGCGGGAGAGCTTTGTAGCTGTACAAAAAAATGGCGACGGCGATTTGACAGCTTTTAAAACGTGCAGCGGAAGAGTACTGGATTATGACCAGGCGAAGCAGGAAGTAAATGCAGGAAATATTAGCGGCGTTAATCTTTTCAAGGGCCGCGACGGCGAATTGTATATTCGCGGAGATGCAGACGGCGATCCATCGAACAATTTAGACAATTTGCCCTCATTTTAACGTTCGGTTTTACTAACGAAAAAGCTGTCACGCTTCAAAGCGTGACAGCTTTTTTGCTTGCGCTAACTTGCTAACATGCTAACTTGCGCTAAATAGCGGCTAATTTTAAAAGCTATACATTTTTCCTTGTTCAACAATACGCATTGCGCCGGTTTTTCCTATATATTCGCTAATGGCATCGCCATAATGCATTAACCACATTTTTTGCTGTATCGCTTCAGGAAGTGTAAGCAGCTCGTCCAGGCATGCATGCACATTGCCGGGAGGTTCTAGCTGGCAGTCGTGAAAGAACGTCTCGACGCCTTGTTCATGCAGTAATTCGAGCAGCTTTCTGTCAAACTGCATATCTGCTGAATAAAAAAAACGGTCGTTAATAAGAAAGGAATAACTGGGTTTTCCCGGAATATGAGCTGTCTGAATTGGCATGACGGAAAGCTCTTCGGTCAGAGGCGCATATTCATTCGGCTTCAGGGGTCTTACTTCAAAAAAATCAGATAATGAAGTAAGCTCACCCTGTGTAAGGCCGCCGCGCAGTGTATGCTCCCATAAAGGCGAAATAAGTGGCTCGGCAATATACAATAATGGCTTACGGTTATAATTAAATAACATTTGAAAAGCAAGTTCTTCTAATCCGCCAACATGATCTGCGTGAATATGGCTTATAAGCACAGCATCTAATTGACCGAAATTATAACCTAGCTCGTAAAGCGCATGAGGCAATGTAATTCCGCAATCGAGCAATATGGTTTTGCCGCCGCTTTTTATTAATGCATTATTATTATAATGTTTTTTGGCAAAGGCGCTGCCCGTGCCAACCATTTGAATGTTCAATACACAGCCTCCAATAACCGAGTAATTAGAAATGAAATAAAAAAAGCTGCTTATATAGCTTATGTAAATAATAATGATATTTTTGGAAATAATCAATCATCTGCTTGTTATATTTCCCAGGCAAGCGCATATTTCAACAGGTTGTGACAGAGATATAGCGAAGTTTATCAAAATTTTCGTTAATGTAGTATAAAAAAATCTCTATTAAAAAAGAACAACTATTTGCGTTGAACGGCGCAACTTTATGACTGAAATGCAGTATACATCTACGACGAGAACATTTGGACGGAGGGCTTGCATAGATGTCAATGAAGAAGAAAGTAGCAGTTGCAGTATTGCTTTTAAGCGTATGGGGTGGCAGTATGATTTTTGCTAATACAGCTGCCAATAAAGTCAGTGTAATTTTCAATGGCTCTGAGCTTGGTGATGATGGAGCATTAATAGAAGGAAAAACATATTTGCCGCTCAGACAGCTTGCGAGCTCGTTCCAAGCGCTAATCGAGTGGGACAGCAATAAAAAAGCTGCGGTCATTTATAAGCCGAATGTACATATGTTTGTATTTCAAGGCAAAAGCTCAAATTCGTTTGGAATTGTAGACCGAGGCTCTTACAAGTTTCATGTGTTTTCACAAATCGATAATTTGAAAACCGACATAGCTGCGGTTAAAGTATCTATTTTTGATCCAAAGGGCAAGGAAAGAGTAATTCAAACTGAATCGGTTAATCAAAAGAATGATAATTTCTGGTTTGTAACTGAAGAAATTGATTACCGCTTTGAAACAGCCGGCAAGTATACGATTAAGTTTTTTATGAAGATGTCTGCGAATGATGATTGGACCGCTGTTTCAGAAAAAGTGATCACATCAAGATAAGCTAGTGCTCGAAGAAAAATGGCGTTCTTTCCTGCCGTGCAGTTTGACCCGAATATATTTAACGTGTTAGGATAAGCTGTGTACATAACAAATGAAATGGGGTTTTCTTGCATGAGCGAGCATCAGCATGGTGCAGATTGCGGCTGCGGACATGATCATGATCATGAGCATGAGGAGCATGTATTTATCGTAACAGACGACGAAGGCCAAGAGCGTGAGATGGTTATGGTTTATACATTTGAATCCGAAGAGAATGTATATGCAGTATTGTTGGATCGTCAAGATCCAGAAGCGGACGGAGTAATTTTCCGTATCGAGGAAGAAAATGACGAAGCATTCCTTGTAGGCATTGAAGATGATGCAGAATGGGATCGCGTTGCAGCTATTTACGAAGAAATTGCGCGCAAAGAAAATGAAGGCCTTGAGCAATAGGCTTTCTATAAAAGTAAAAGAAGGGATGTCCCATGCAGCATACATGGGTCATCCCTTTTATTTGCGCGGATTATAATAAATAGTCCGGCCATTGAACAAAGTCAGCTCAGCTTGCAGCTGCTTTGCCATATATTTAGAATACTCATTAGCTTTTCCTTTGTCGCCATGCGTGGCTGTTTTGGGTAAAACGACTTGAATGCACGGAACGGTATTTCCTTGCGAGCACTCTGCATTGCCGATGCCCATAATAATATGGTTGTAGTGTGCGGTTGCTCCCTTAAGATAAAACCAGCGTTCATCCTCAGATTCTACTATCGTGTAAGGGAAGGCGGCGTCAGCGTAATTCCAGCCCAGCTGTTCACCGGTTCGAGCAGCCTGATCGCAATATTGCTTAAGCTTGCTCTGAATAGCAGCAGTCGTTAAATCGAAATCCACAGAACCTTGCACAAGTTTAATAAATGCGCTCTGACTCACTTCGATCACCCCAGCCCCATATTAGCATGAATTGGTAATGTTTACAATAACATTACCAATTTAACGCTTCAAGATCCGCTGATTTAGAAAATGGCTGTTTCTTCTACAATAACCTTAACAAATTCTATGCTGCGATCCTCAGGACCTTTCACAGGCAAGCCAACTTCAACATGATCGACGATGTAATCGATATTGGACTGGGAAATTACTTCGCCCGGAAGCAGAATAGGAATGCCTGGCGGATACACATAGATAAATTCGGCAATAATTCTGCCGGCAGATTCCCGAAACGGGATGACTTCTGTTTCCGCATAGAAAGCATCGCGGGGCGTTAGTGAAAGCTGAGGGATTTCAGGTATTTTCACAACGAGCTCGCGTGCTTCAGCGCCTTCGAAGAAGGCCGCTGACAAGGCTGTAAGTGCTTCGATTAGCATTCCAACAGAATCTGAGGTATCTCCAGGCGTAATTAAGCACAAAATATTATACATATCACTCATTTCAATTTCGAGATTGAAATGATCGCGCAGCCAATTTTCGGTTTCATAGCCTGTAATGCCTAAATGTCTTACATGGATCGTCACTTTGGTCGGATCGTAATCATAAGTAGCTTCATCGCCAAGAATTTCTTCGCCAAAGCTGTACAGGCCAGGAATTTTATTAATCGCTTGGCGGGCATATTCTGCAAGCGTTATAGCTTTTTCCGCAATTTCATAGCCGTGCAAAGCCAGATTGCGGCGAGATGTATCCAGCGAAGCAAGCAAAATATAGGAAGTCGAAGTTGTAGTCAGCATGCTTATAATCGTTTGGACGCGCTGCGGGTTAATTCTTCCGCTTTTTACATTGAGAACAGAGCTTTGCGTCATCGAACCGCCCAGCTTATGGACGCTCGTTGCAGCCATATCAGCGCCTGCTTGCATGGCCGACATCGGTAATTTATCATGGAAATGTATGAGCACACCATGCGCTTCGTCAACGAGCACTGGAATGTCATAGCTATGCACCAGGTCTACAATTTCCTTAAGATTAGCGCAAATGCCATAGTAAGTAGGATTAATGACAAGTACACCTTTGGCGTCCGGATGGCGTTCAATGGCGCGTCTTACCGAACGGGTTGTGATGCCATGATCGATGCCCAGATTGCTGTCTCGAGCAGGGGATATAAATACCGGTCTTGCGCCGGCAAAAATAATCGCCGCCATAATAGATTTATGCACATTGCGCGGGACAATGATTTTATCGCCGGGTGAGCAGACTGTAAGTATCATTGTCATGATGGCGCCGCTTGTGCCTTGTACAGAAAAATAAGTATAGTCGGAACCGAAAGCATGTGCAGCAAGTTTTTGGGCTTCTTCTATAACGCCTGTCGGTTGATGCAGATCATCGAGTGGAGCTATATTAATTAAATCGATTGACAACGCATTGTCTCCGATAAATGCTCTAAACTCTGGGTCGCTTCCTACCCCTTTTTTATGTCCCGGAATGTGGAATTGCACGGGATTGTGCTCCGCATGCTTGCGAAGCGCAGTGAAGAGCGGTGTTTTATTGTGATCCATCGCCAGCATCCCTGCCTTTCATCAGATGTACAAACAAAGTAGAGTATAGCAAAAAAGAAGGGGAATGCAAGCGTCTTTTTTTGAAAAAGGAAAGCTTGTAAAAATTCGCGGCATTCTTTCGTCCGAATAGTCGATTAAACCGCCAGACGACTGCACATCATCGTGTTTGAGCGTTTACATAAAATGAAATAATTAGTTATGCAGGAAGCGGTTTATTTGTTCTTGAAATGTTCAAACCTGTAAAGTAGTAGAATATGGTACGATGAAATAATGGAGGGATATTACGAATGAAAAATAGTCGTATGATCATTGTAATGGCAATATTAATGATTACATTTATTGGCTTCGGTATTATAATTCCAGTTATGCCGGAAATCATACAAAAAGCTGATCCGACCGGGGCTGAACTACATACAGGGAGAATGCTGGCATTATATTCTGCGGTGTCCTTTCTATTATCGCCTCTTTGGGGCAATTTATCTGACCGGATAGGCAGAAGAAAAATTATTTTAACAGGTCTGATCGGTTTTTCTGTCAGCTTTTTGCTATTCGGCTTGGCGGGCGAAAGCTTGACGATGATGTATATTTCAAGAGCGCTAGGCGGCTTGTTCTCTGGTGCTGTAGCTTCCGTTATCGTTGCCTATGTAGCAGATATCACGCCTCCTGAGCAGCGTACGAAAGGAATGGGGCTTGTAGGAATGTCTATCGGGCTCGGCTTTACGATCGGGCCTGGTGTAGGTGGTTTATTAAGCGTTGTTTCTCTTAACACGCCTTTTTTCGCGGCTGCCATATTTACGCTCTTAACGTTTGTAATGGCGTTTATTAAGCTGCAGGAGTCTTTGCCGCCTGAACAGCGCAAGAAGGCTTCTGAGAAAGCTGTATCGCGCTGGAAAGCATTTCAAGGACCGCTTAAATATTTATACGTGCTCGCTTTTTTTGTAACATTCACTTTAGCAGGAATGGAGGCGACACTGCAATTTTTCGGTATGCGTCGCTTTGATGTAACGCCTCGACAAGTTGGCTTATTATTTTTCGTGGTTGGTTTGGTAGGCGCGCTTGTACAGGGAGGCGTCGTTCGCCGAATGATCAAGAAAGGCCAGGAGCCGCTATTCATTAGTGCGGGGCTTATTTTTTCAGCAGTCGGATTTTTTATGCTCATATTCGCTCATTCCTTATGGTGGACCATTTTGTCTCTCGTTGTATTTGGAATCGGGAACTCCTTAATCCGGCCTTGTGTAACGTCGTTAATTACGCAAAAAACGACGGTTGGCCAAGGTGTCGCCTCTGGACTAAGCTCTTCGATGGACAGCTTTGGCAGAATTCTCGGTCCGCTATTAGGGTCCATATTGTTTACTTATGAAATTGGTTATGAGCTTGGCTTGCCATATTTGGTAGGCGGCATTTTATGTGCGCTTGCACTTCTGCTCGTACTCGGTTTTGTGCGCGCGGATCAACACCGCCAATTGGCTGCATCGAAGTAAAGCAACCTTTAAGCAGTGAATGTTGTTCTCAATTATATAGCGGTCTTAGTGAAAAGTCAGACTTAGGTCTGACTTTTTTTCAATCTCTAGTATTTGCTAAATACTGGACTTGAGACGATTATGTAATCTGACTCCTCAACTTATGATTATTACAGAAAGAAATTATTGCAGAGGATAAAGGAGTCGTTCAAGTTGAGTAAATTAACAGAGTGGTCATTTCGCAATAAAGCAGCAATAGCCTTGCTAGTCTTTATGGCATTAGTTATGGGAGTTATCAGTTATTTCCGATTGCCGATGGAATTTTTGCCAGCTGCAGATAATCCGCAAGTGATGATAACGACGATTGGCCCAGGCATGAATGGAAAAGCGATGGAAGAGCAGGTAACAAATCCGATTGAAGAAGCTGTTTTATTTGTTAAGGGTAAAAAGGATATTTTCTCTACTTCCGGCGACGGTTATGGCCAAATCATTATTAATTACGATTCTAAAACGAGTATGAAGGAAGCGAAGCAGGAGGTTGAGCAAGCATTGGCGGGCGTGCCATTGCCAAGCAATGTTATGAAGCCTTTTGTCGTACAGCTGAACACCTCGATGATTCCGATATCCTGGTTAGTTGTAACCTTTGAAAAAGGTCTGAGCGAGCACGATAAGGATGAACAGCTGAAAAATGTGCTTGCTGAGATTAAAAATATTGAAGGCGCAGGTCAAGTCGTCGTAGATGGCAAGTCCAATCCGGTCGTCTTGATCGAACCTCATACGCAGAAGCTTTCAGAGCTGGGCCTTCCCGTACAGAGCCTGCTTTCCATACTGCAGGGAAGAGGCGTATCAGCCGCGATTAGCGAACAGATTATTGACGGTCATACCGCTAACATAGCCCTATATGATCAGATCGAAGACATTAAAACATTAGAAAGCTTGCCAGTGGCGCCACATGTATCGCTTAAGGACGTTGCTTTCATAAACGTTTCCAAGCAGCAGGATAGTATTACGCGATTAAATGGACAAGATGCCATTATGGTAACGATATCTAAAACAGCAGAAGCCAACGCGGTATCGGTAGGCAATGCCATACAAGATATGGTTGCTGACTTCAATAAGGACCATACTGGCGTAGAAGTATCAATAATACTTAGTACCGCAGAATCAATTGTTCAATCTGTGAACAGCATGCTGCAGGAGGTGCTGCTGGGAGCTTTATTTGCAACAATTATCATTTTAGTTTTTATGCGTAATTTCAAAGCGACCATTATTACAATTGTTTCTATCCCACTATCGTTAGGAATTACACTTTATTTGCTTCACATTTCTGGAGTTTCGCTTAATATTATTACACTGGGTGGCGTGGCGGTTGCCGTCGGCAGATTAGTGGATGACAGTATAGTCGTCATAGAAAACATTTATCGGAGATTGCAGCGTGAATCGTTCTCGATTTCATTAATAAAAGAAGCAACGAAAGAAGTGGCGTCAGCGATAACTTCTTCTACGCTTGTAACAGTAGCCGTATTTTTGCCAATGGGCTTGCTGCGCGGCTCCTTGCAGGATTTTCTATTGCCGTTTGCGCTTACCGTCGCTTATTCATTGCTCGCATCACTGATCGTTGCGTTGACAGTCGTGCCGCTGCTGAGCGCTGTACTGCTTAAGAATACGGTTGAAGCGCCGCATAAAGGCGCAGAATGGTTTACTCATTTTATTCGATGGAATTTAAATAGAAAATGGCTGCCTCTGACTCTGGCGCTGCTGCTTTTTGCAGGCTCGATTGGCTTGTATGTCTCGATGCCCAAGGGAGCGCTCGATTCATCCAGTGCAGAGTATGTAGATATTTCTTTGCAGTATGCTGGCGATACGCCTTCGGATGATGTGCTTTTGGCAGGGGAAAGGCTGGACAGCTACTTAACGCAGCACGCTTCGGTAGACTGGGTGATGATGTCTCTGGGCAATAGCGCCGAGGCTGCTAAATTCGGAGCTGTTTCCTCCGCAACGAATGTTCAATTTATGCTTCACTTGAAAAAACAGACGAATGTGGAGCAATTTATGGCTGAAATATTAGCTTTGCAAGACCAATACGCAGGAGCTGACTTGTTTGTTACTGCCACTGATCTTATGATGGGTGGCGGCTCAAGCAACATATTTATAGATATTATGGGCGAAAATACAGAGCAATTAGCGCAGGCTGCCGAACAAATTGTAACAGCTATTAGGCCTGTGGATGGCGTTCTGAAGGTTGAAAGCAATCAGTCTGAGCAAAAAACAGTATATTCTTATAAGATTAACGCGACTCAAGCAACAGGGCAGGACACCGCAATGCAGCTGCAAAGCTTGTTTAATCCTATGCCGCTTGGCGAAATTAAAATTGACGGTCATGCAACGCCCGTTATATTGCAGCCTGTTGCTCTCGCGCAGACAGAGTCCGATCTGAAGCAAATTACGCTGATGACTGAGGAAGGGCCTAGATCGATTGAGGAAGTGGCAAGTTTGGTAAAAACACAGGAGCCCAGCCTGCTTTACCATAAGGAAGGCAAGCCGTATGTACGGGTTACGGTTAGCGCGGAGCCTTCATTGTTGTCCAAGGTGGATCAGCGAATTAAAGAACAGATGAATAGCGTAGAGCTTCCGGAAGGTGTAAAAGCAATTGTTGGCGGTGCTTCTTCGGATCAATCGGAGGACTTTGCTGATCTTGGCATGACGGCGCTTATCTCCATTGGGATTGTTTACTTGATTATGGTGCTCACGTTCAAAACGCTGCGCGCTCCGCTCGCAATATTGATATCTCTGCCTTTGGCGGCTATCGGCGCTGTGACAGGACTTCTAATATCTGGTGTAACGCCGGACTTTACAGCGATGTTTGGAGCATTGATGCTAATTGGCATCGTGGTTACCAATGCCATTGTGTTAATAGACCGTGTGAAGCAAAATGAGCAGACAATGTCTATTCGTGAAGCGATTGCCGAAGCGGCTGCAACTCGTCTGCGACCGATCGTAATGACGGCGCTTGCTACGATCTGTGCGATGCTTCCGCTAGTATTCGGTTCGCATGAGTCAGGCAGCATCGTATCGCAAAGCCTTGCCATCGTCGTTATTGGCGGCCTTGCAGGTGCAACAGTATTGACGTTAATTATTGTTCCTTGTGTGTATGAGCTGATGTATTTCCGCAAATCTGCAAAACAAAGAAGACGACAAGTGCAAGATGGATTGACTGCTTCTTCTTAATTCTGAATTACTGTATTAAAAAAATATGGAAAAAGGCAGTCCCATAAGTCATTCGTGACAGGGGCTGCCTTTTTGCACAATAAGATTTTTCTTACTATTGCAAGAAGAGGGTGATTAATTGGCAGTTTATACCGTATGCCTTGCCTTCTGGCAGGCAAGCTCGTACAACGGAAGCAGCTGCAAAAATGTGTTTTCTACATATCCTAACAAATTTTCTTCACTGTTCAAAAGCTCGCTATCCGGGCAAATATGTCTACCTATTAATAACTCGCATTGCTTGACGTCACGCAAGCGGATAAGCAGCTTTTTCCAATCATCTTCGGCAAGTGTATGTACGGCAGTGCTGTCCTTTTTCATATGGTCGAGCGATATTACATAGTCTTGCGGAACGGCTGCAATTACATCATCCAGCTGATTTAAAAAGCCTGCAGCTACTTGCTGCTTGCCTGGAAGCTCATAAATAAGCGCCAGCCAAATAAACAGGTGATCATCGAAAAGCCCCAGCTGAAAATGCGGATGCCCCTTGTACCCGTGCTTGTTGTCACATATCGCCAGCCAAGTATCTTTGGGCGGATTGACAGTACGTCTGGCGTGCTTGGCAATGTGAAGAAACATCTCTTTGCCCGTATGCACGCTTAGGCTGCTGCGCAGCTGCTCGCCGATGGTACGGAATTTAGGCTGAATCTGCTCCTGGATTGCAATCATGCGCTGTTCAAGCCCTTGTATATGAAAAACTTCAAAATCTTTACGAGTAAACATTCCGGTATTCTCCTTACTTTGATTTGATAAAAAGGGTATGATGATAGAACATGGAATAAGTATATCATGATCTAATAAAACGGGCTAAAAATTAGTCAATAATCCAAGTTGCCACAACATAAGATGAAGTATAAGATAGTATTACGAAATGAATTCTGAACTTTCTGACAATTGGCCGCAGATCAAGGAGGGGTTGCCGTGAATAAAGGATATGAGGTCGAATTTTGTAATTTGGAATTGCGGTTTGAACGACGGCAAATCCAAAACCTAATTAGAGAGCTTATTCAAGAAGGGTATTCGTTATATTGGAGTGAATCGGAAGGTGCATTTTTAGTATCTATCCGATCAGGCCGCAGACTGCTTAAGCTGCATTTTCAAAAATTAAATGACCGCTACAAGATGATAGGCAATTATACAGTGCGCGATGAGCGACTTACTGAGCTGCTTGATAAGCTGATAAATGATACAAGAGGGCATGCTGTAGTAAAACGGACAAGGGATCGGCAAATGGTCATTGAGAATATTATGTTCGGGGAAATTATCCGGTTGGTGGAGGTGACGGGAATGGAGCATCGTATTATTTTCCAAAAAAAGCCGGCGATTACTACTGAGGATATGATTCGGGCGTTTCAATCGAAGCGTGCGGAGGAAAGAGCAGCCGTTTTACGCTATGAGCTCGATTATGAATTATCCGCTCTTTATGAAGCTTTACAGACAGGCAACGAGAAGCAAGTTGTTTTATCTAAAAATAAACTGGAGCTGTTAAGAGTTGAAATGCTGCAATTGGAATTATAAAAGGATACGATCCGTATGCTATAATAAAGCTGCGGGTCGTTTTTTTGTACATTTTCGGTCGAAATAGTTTTCTTCTTGTCGCAAAAAGAGTAGAATAGGCTTATTATGACTTAAAATATATACGAAGGATGGAAGAGCCAAATGTCTAAACAGCAAATCGGTGTCATTGGTATGGCCGTAATGGGCAAAAATCTTGCTCTTAATATCGAAAGTAGAGGATTTACAGTTTCTGTATTCAACCGTTCTCGTGAGAAGACAGATGAACTAATGAAGGAAGCAGCGGACAAAAATCTTGTTCCGACTTATACAATTGAAGAGTTTGTGCAATCATTGGAAGTGCCTCGCAAAATTTTGATTATGGTACAAGCAGGCGCAGGCACGGATGCGACGATCGATTCACTTGTTCCGCATCTTGCTCCAGGGGATATTATTATCGACGGCGGGAATGCATACTTCCCAGATACACAGCGTCGCAGCAAGGAGCTTGAGGCTAAAGGCTTCCGCTTTATCGGCACAGGCGTATCCGGCGGTGAGGAGGGAGCGCTTAAGGGCCCTTCCATTATGCCAGGCGGACAAAAATCAGCTTACGAGCTTGTTGAGCCGATTTTGACAGCTATATCTGCTAAGGTAGGCGAAGATGCTTGCTGTACTTATATTGGGCCGGACGGTGCGGGCCATTATGTGAAAATGGTTCACAACGGTATTGAATACGGCGACATGCAGCTTATTTGCGAAGCTTACGACCTTCTCAAAAATGTACTGGATGTTAGCGCTGAAGAGCTTCATGAAATTTTCTCCGACTGGAATAAAGGAGAGCTTGACAGTTACTTAATTGAAATTACAAGAGATATTTTCTCCAAATATGATCCTGAGACCGGCAAGCCGATGGTGGATGTTATTCTTGACTCTGCTGGCCAAAAGGGCACAGGCAAATGGACAAGCCAAAGCTCACTTGATCTTGGCGTGCCGCTTTCCATTATTACAGAATCCGTATTTACCCGCTTCCTGTCCGCTATGAAGGAAGAGCGCGTAGCTGCCAGCAAAGTGCTTAGCGGACCAGCTAAAGTTCCATTCCAAGGCGACCGTGCAGCATTTATCGAGTCTGTGCGCAAGGCGCTGTTTGCAAGTAAGATTTGCTCCTACGCGCAAGGCTTCGCGCAAATGCGTGCAGCTTCTGAAGAATACAACTGGGATCTTCGCTACGGCGAGATCGCGATGATCTTCCGCGGCGGCTGCATTATTCGCGCACGCTTCCTGCAAAACATCAAGGATGCTTATGACCGCGATCCTGAGCTGCGCAATTTGCTGCTTGACCCTTACTTTAAGGATGTTGTTGAATCCTACCAGGGCGCATGGCGCGAAGTTGTATCCGTAGCCGTTGCAAACGGCGTGCCTGTTCCTGCATTTGCAAGCGCACTGGCCTATTTCGACAGCTACCGCACAGAACGTCTGCCGGCCAATCTGCTGCAAGCTCAGCGCGATTACTTTGGCGCTCATACATTCAAGCGTGTGGATAAGGAAGGCACTTTCCATTTCAACTGGCTGCAAGATTAAGCTTCATTGTTTAGGAGGACGCTGGATGCCTCGGATAGCCATTCTCGCATTTGATTGGCATCCAGCGAGTTATTGTTGCCTCGTTGAATTAGGCATAATGCCGCCTCCGCATAAGCGTGAAAGCTTTGAATTAAGCGTAGCTGCGGGAGATCCAGTAGAGCTGGGTCCTCGTCAGCTACTCTTTTTTTTATACACTGAAGCAGCCAGATAACATCATTGCGACAAAGCGGATGATCGGCATCGAGCAAACTGTTTATATGTCGTTTTGTTTCATTCATTGTGTGAATGCTCTCCTTTCCTATTTTTTTGTTCGTAAATATTTTTAGCGTGTATTATCATAAATACGACATAATTAGCTTTTTTATACCCTGGTCCTAAAAAAAATGATATGATGTACATAAGTCGGCGATAGCCATTTATCCTTGAAATACAGGAAAGTATATGTTTTTGTTAAGGGAGAATAAGCACATGGGCAATGAAGGGCTTCGTAATATTATTTTGGTTGGTTTTATGGGCACGGGCAAGTCAACCGTCGGAGCTTTGCTTGCTAAGCAGCTTGGCTGGGAAAACGTTGACGTCGATGCCGAAATCGTACAGTCAGAAGGCCGTGCTATAGCTGATATATTTGAAAAAGACGGAGAAGCGGCGTTTCGAGCAATCGAAACAGCTGTGCTGGAGAAGCTTCTTACCGATTCGCGCAAGCTTATTATTGCGGCTGGCGGAGGCGCAGTGCTTGCTGAACGCAATCGCGAGCTGATGCTGAAGCATGGGCTTGTCGTAGCTCTAACAGCAACTGCTGAGCAAATCGTCGAAAGAGTGAAGCATGATACGGCAAGGCCTCTGCTGCAAGGAGACGTTAAGGCAAGAGTCGAACATCTAATGGAGCAGCGCAAGCATGCCTATGATTTCGCGCCTGTCGCTGTTGATACGACTGCCAGGAGTGCTGCCGAGGTCGCAGCTGCCATAACCGAACAGCTTGAGACGAGAATACAACTATAATTGGGCAAAGGGGAATTGTTACAATGGATGTAATCGTTACACCAACACCTAAACTTAGCGGAGAATTGCAGGCACTCTCCTCCAAAAACTATACAACGCGCTACTTGCTTGTTGCAGCGCTTGCAGAAGGAACGAGCACGATTTACTATCCTGCGCATAGCGAGGATAGTGATGCAATGCGCCGTTGTATTCGCGATCTTGGGGCAATTATTGAAGAGGATGATGAGAAAATTGTCATTACTGGCTTTGGACGGAATCCGAAGCCGGCAGCGCAGCTTGACGTAGGCAACGCGGGTGCGGTGCTGCGGTTTTTAATGGCCATTGCCTCGCTTTGCCCTGATCTTACATTCATTAATCGTTACCCGGATTCGCTTGGCAAAAGGCCGCATCATGATTTGATCGAATCTTTAGAGAGCATGGGAGTCACAATTGAACATAATGAGGGCAAGCTGCCTATTACAATTAAGGGCGGACAGCCAAAGGGCGGACATATTAAAGTATCCGGTAATATCAGCTCGCAGTTTTTGAGCGCTTTGCTGTTCCTGACGCCGCTGCTTGAAGAGGACAGCGAAATAGAAGTGCTTCATGATTTGAAATCGAAGGTTGTCGTTGGCCAAACGCTTGAAGTATTGGAGCAGGCAGGTATCGTTATCCATGCTTCCGACGATTACATGAGCTTCCGCGTTCCAGGCAAGCAAAGCTACGCAGCAAAAACATACAGTGTGCAGGGCGATTACCCGGGTTCAGCAGCACTATTGGCGGCAGCGGCTGTCACACAATCCGAAGTACGGATCCATCGACTTGAAGAAAACAGCAAGCAAGGCGAGCGTGCTGTTATCGATGTGCTTAAGGCAATGGAAGTGCCGCTAACGCAAAAAGGCGGCATTGTAGATGTGAAAGGCAACGGCAAGCTGAAGGCTGTCGAATTCGATGGCGATCATTTTACGGACGCTGTTTTGGCAATGGTAGCTGCAGCAGTATTTGCCGAAGGCACATCACGTTTTTATAATGTAGAAAATTTACGTTATAAGGAATGCGATAGAATCACAGACTATTTGAATGAGCTGCGCAAAGCAGGCGCTGATGTAGAAGAACGTCAAAGTGAAATTATAGTGCACGGCAAGCCGGAAGGTGTTGAGGGCGGCGTTGAAATCAACGCACATTACGATCACCGCGTTATTATGGCGCTGACTGTAGTAGGCCTTCGTGCAAAAGCTCCGATACGGATACGTGATGCGCATCATGTAGCGAAATCTTATCCAATTTTCTTTGACCATATGAAGGCATTGGGTGCCAAGGTGGAATGGGTTGAGTAGCTTACATCAAATTTAAGAGGTGAGAAGGATGGCATTTGAAAACCCGGATCGTACGCAAATAAAAAAGATTTTGCAGGAGAGCTCGGTAATTGCTGTAGTAGGCTTATCAGATAAGTCTCATCGCACTTCTTATATGGTTTCACAAGCTATGCAGGCAAAAGGCTATAAGATTATTCCGGTTAATCCGAATGCTACAAGCATTTTGGGTGAAGTCTGCTATCCATCATTAAGCGATATTCCTGTCAAAGTGGATATTGTCAATGTATTTCGCCGTAGTGAATATACGCCTGAAATCGCTAGGGAAGCTGTAAAAGCTGGGGTTAAAACACTATGGCTTCAACTTGGCGTTTTCAATGAAGAAACCGCACAAATCGCATTGGACGGCGGACTTACGGTCATTATGGACCGCTGCATTAAGGTAGAGGACTCGATACTCCTGCCGCATGGCAAGGAAACCTAGCCCTGTTTGCCTTATGGATATGGAGGAAAGAGAGGATACGGGGAGTCGTGCAGGCTCGCCCGTATCTTTGTTTCCTTTGACATTGAGCGAGGATGCGATTATTATCGTATTGTCAATACAGAAGTCTAATAGTAAAGGAGGGTTTGAATGGCGTTTATAGGTAATCTGCAGCAGCTTGGCAGAGCTTTTATGCTGCCGATGATCGTATTGCCTGGCGCGGCTTTGTTTATGAGTTTAAGCAAGCTGCCGTGGGAATATATCGGCTTGCCAGGTCTATCCTCGCATTTACTGGCTGCAAGTGAAGCTATTTTTTTGTTTTTGCCTTATATATTTGCGCTTGGGATATCGTTAGGCTTAACGGGAAATGCGCTATCCGCTGGTATTGCATCGATAGTAGGAATGATTATTTATTACGGAATAACGAATTCGGCAAATCCCGAAATAGAGCCAACTGTTTTGATCGGGGCGATCATAGGCATTATTGCGGGCTACAGCCATGAGCGGTTTAAAAGCTTGCGATTGCCTGAATATATTCAGTTTTTTGGCGGGCCGCGCTTCGTTCCGTTATTTGTCAGTTTTATTTCCTTGCTATTTTCGATCGGAATGATAAATATTGCGCCATTTCTCCAAAACATACTAGTTGATCTCGGAGAGATCGTTGCTTCTGGCGATGGATTTGGCGTGTTCTTATATGGATTTGTACATCGGATACTTGTAGTATTCGGACTGCATCATTTAGTCAGCCATGTATTCTGGTTTCAAATTGGCGGCTATGAAACAGCTTCCGGTACGATGGTTTATGGTGATTTGCCGCGTTTTTTTGCGGGGGATCTTTCAGCCGGAGCTTTCATGGCAGGCTTATATCCAACGATGATGTTCGCATTGCCGGCAATTGCATTTGCGATTATTCATGAGGCGCGTGAAGATTTAAAGCCCAAAATTAGAAAAACGTTTTTTTATGCTGCTCTTGCTTCCTTCTTGACCGGCGTTTCCGAGCCGGTAGAATTTGCGTTTTTGTTCGTCGCTCCATACCTTTATGTCGTTCACTCTATATTGTCCGGTATCATTATGTGGGTAACGTATGAACTGGGTATTTTGCACGGCTTTTCATTTTCAGCGGGAGCGATTGATTTTATAATTAACGAGCATTTGGCTACAAGAGGCTGGCTCATTATTCCGATTGGCATCGTTGTCTTCATGGTCTATTACTTTCTGTTTCGCTGGGCGATCCGAAGGTTTAGAATACCGACGCCTGGCCGTGAAGAAGGCTCGCAGCTTGAGGATTGGGCAGGCGATATACCATACCGCGCTCCGCTTATTCTGCAGGCTATCGGCGGCAAACAAAATATCGTTCAAATGGAATCCTGCATAACGCGGCTGAGGCTCAAGCTATCCAACGAGAAGGATATCGACGTCAATGCGCTGCGCAATCTTGGTGCAGCGGGAGTTATCAGGCTCGGTGGAGGCCATGTGCAGGTCGTGTTCGGCACCTATTCCGAGCTGATCCGTGAAGAGATGATTAAGACGATTCACCGCGATCAAGCGCAAGTGCTGTTCCATTCGCCTATGCAAGGGAAAATGATCCCGCTGGAAGAAGTGCCGGACCCTATTTTTTCCGGTAAGCTCGTAGGCGACGGAGTCGCGTTTATACCAGATAAAGGGGAGCTGGTTTCTCCTGTCCAGGGAGAGGTCATTCATATTTATCCTACGATGCATGCGATCGGGATTCGCACTCCGGAAGGGCTGGAGGTGCTTATGCATATTGGGATAGATACATCACAGCTGAAGGGCGGAGGCTTCTTCCAAGCGCTAGTCAAGGAAGGCGATGAAGTAATGCCGGGCACGATGCTGATAAAATTCAATTTGCACCGAATACGACAGGAAGGCAAGTCGCTTGCCACGCCGATGGTCATTACTAATTCTGATCGTGTTCGTTCATGGCGGTTCGCTCCTTTTAAAGCAGTCAAAAAGGGACAATCTTCTGTTATGTCAGTTGTACTTAAAGAGAGCAATAGTGGAGGGGAAACAGAATGATTCAAGGGATAGGGGCGTCTTCAGGAATCGCTATCGGAAGAACATTCGTACTGCCTAACTGGGAGTGGGAAGTGCCGGAACAACAAATTGATGTAGCTGATTTTGCTAAAGAATTTGATCGTGTCTACGAAGGGATTCGCACATCCAAAGTTGAAATCGAGCAAATTAAGGACGAGCTGAAGGATGTAGTCGGCTCAAACGAAACGATGATTTTCGATGCGCATATTGCCATTTTGGATGATCCTGTTTTTATGAACGAAATTCAAGGCATTATTCAGCGTCAATATAAAGCGGCAGAGGTTGCTGTAAAGGAAGCTATCGATCATTTTGTCACGATGTTTGATTTGCTGGATGACGATTATATGAAAGATAGAGCGCTGGATATTAAAGATGTAGGCAATCGCCTGCTGAAGCATTTGCTTGGTGCGCCTGAAATTAAACTGCCCTCAGATACGCAGCCTTTCATTTTAATAGCTAAGGAGCTGTCGCCATCCCAGCTGGCGAATTTGAATCAGGACCATGTGCTTGGCATCGTTACGCTGGCGGGCAGTACAACCTCCCATACGGCTATCATGGCAAGAGCGTTAGGCATTCCGCTCGTTGTCGGGATAGAAAGTATGCTCGATCGTCCGATACAAACCGGTGAAAAAATTATAATTGATGGCGGGGATGGAGCCGTATTTTTAAATCCTAAAAAGCAGCAAATTACAGAGTATTTGAAAAAACGGGATAAGCAGGACGAGGAAAAAAAGCTGTTATCTCAAATAGCGGATATTCCGTCTGCCACACCGGACGGCAAAAAGCTGAAACTTTCAGCGAATATCAGCTCACTTAAAGAACTGGAAATCGCTCTAACCTGCAGTGCAGACGGAGTCGGACTATTCCGTACAGAATTTTTATATATGGACCGTACAAAGTTTCCGCAAGAGGAAGAGCAGTTTGAAATTTACCGTAAAGTTGCTGAAAGGCTGGAAGGCTCGTCCATCGTTATTCGTACGCTGGATATTGGCGGAGATAAGCAGCTTGATTATTTTCAAACGCCTGAGGAGGATAATCCTTTCCTGGGTTATCGTGCCATACGTATTTCACTTGCCCGAAAGGATTTATTCAAGACACAGCTTAGAGCAATCTTACGAGCGAGCTATTATGGAAATGTCAAAATTATGTACCCGTTGATTACATCTTTGGATGAGGTGCGTGCGGCTAACGCAGTTTTGGAGGAAGCGAAGCGGGAGCTTGAGGAAGAAGGCCATCCCTATGACAGCTCTATTCAAATCGGAGTTATGATAGAGGTGCCAGCAGCGGTTATGATCGCTGACCTGTTGGCTGAGGAGGTCGATTTTTTCAGCATCGGCACAAATGATTTGCTGCAATTCACACTGGCTGTAGACCGCATGAATGAAGAAATAGCTCATTTGTATGAGCCGTTTCATCCAGCAATGCTGCGTATGCTCAAATATACGGTTGAGTCTGCTAAGAAATGCGGCATTCCCGTGTCTGTTTGCGGAGAGCTTGCCGGCAATCCGCTGGCCCTGCCTATTTGGCTTGCACTGGATGTTGACGGCATCAGTATGTCCGCACACTCCATATTGCGAGTTAAAAAACGATTGCTTGATACGTGCCAGTCGGATAGCAAAGAGGTTGTGCAGCAGCTGCTGAGCTGCCGTACTAGCGACGAGATGAAAGCGAGACTGAATGATTTTTTGGCAGCCGTGGACAAGAAGAAGCGATGTGCGCCATTGGCCCATGAGGAACCGTTTCACGGTGAAGTATAAGAACTTTATACGGGTGTAAAACTTGTACATTCTTATATATGAAAAAGAGCGAATGGTTAGCCCATTCGCTCTTTTAAAGCATCTACAAATGCTTTGGCATAAGGAGGCAAGTCGGGAGGCCTGCGCGCAGAGATCAGGTTGCCGTCTTCAACAACAGGCTCATCGAACCAAAGCGCTCCGGCATTTTCCATATCGTCTCTAATGCCTGGGGTAGATGTTACTTTACGTCCGTTCAAAATTTTTGCTGATATAAGCACCCAGCCGGCATGACAGATTTGACCGATCGGCTTATTGGCTTCATCCATATCGCGCACAAGCTGCAAGACAGCCGGATAGCGGCGTAGCTTGTCTGGAGCCCAGCCTCCCGGTACAAGCAGGCCGCTTACGCTGCTGCTGTCTATCTCATCAAAGGAAAGATCTGCAGTAGCGGGCACGCCGTATTTTCCGATATGCGTCTTTCCCTTTTCAGGTCCGGCATACAATACAGTTGCTCCAGCTTCTCTTGTGCGATAAACAGGATACCATAGCTCCAAGTCTTCAAATTCATCATCCAGCAAGCAGATTACGGTTAGGTTTTGTAAGGACATCGTTAGTCTCCTCTCCTCAGTCTTTCTCTATTATTGTAACGAAGGAGGTTATAGGAAGCAAATGCCTGCTTATAACGAATATCGCAATAATGATACAACTACTGTGAAAAGCAAAGGGAAACGGATATTCAGGTTTATTCCCGCATTGTTATGGATGACAGTTATTTTTGTTCTATCTTCGCGCACAGGCGACGAGATCGATACGGTTTTGCCTTTTTTCCAATCGTTTATGCCTTGGATTTCTGATTTTAACTGGGGACATTATATCGCTTATTTTATATTGGCTCTGACGTTTGATTTTGCACTCGGAAAAAAAGCGAATCGTTTTGTTTGGAAAATTGCAATCGTGCTTCTATGCGGCTTGTATGGAATTACAGACGAATGGCATCAATCATTTGTTGGCGGCCGCATGATGGACCCTGTCGATGTACGCAATGATATGATCGGAGCTGCTGTTTTTGTCGCGGTTATCGCTATTCCTCCGTTGCAAAGGGCATGGTCAAGGCTAAAAGGCTAGTAAAAGACAGGTTCAGCATGCTGTGAAAAAAATTTTTTTGAATAGTAAAAATTACATATCGCAAACAAGCAGGAATTTTGCCGAATCAGGTCGAATGTTTCACTCATCGCATTGTGTTTAATGAGCCACAGTTATGCTGTGCTCGCAAGAAGGAGTGATACCATTGCAAAAACAATGTCATTGCGGCGACATAATGTCCATTAAGTTGCGAACTGTAATTTATTCTGGAAAGGTAGAAATCGGCAACGTGCCTATTTATTCTTGCCAGGCTTGTCAAAGAAGTGAGGTTATTCCGCAAGTAAAGCCGGATTTGACTGGATTGATCGCTCAGCTCGGCTCAACGCCTGAAAAACAATCTTTTTTGTTTAACGAGTGTAATGAATGGGCAGATTTATTAGTAGAGGCAAAAGAACAAAAGCGTAGAATTAGTGAAAGTGAGGTAGAAGCACTCACAGAACACCGCGTGAATGCTTTGCTTGATTTATATTTATTGGCGCAGTCACTGCAGGATAAAAATTGGATTAAGGATCTGTCAAAACGTTTGGAGCAGCTAAGCCGCAGCAAGCAAACTACATAGACTGGCTTTCTGAAGCCGGACATACAGATTTAAAATCATATACATAATGTTCGTATCTTATCACACTTAAAAAACCGTACGTCCAACAGATAGGAATAGGAAATGATGTAGTCCTGGTCATTGCTCGTAAATATCAGACAAGCATAATTTGTAACAATTCATAGTCGAATTGATAGCTAACATTGCGAAAAGTAATATTTTGTCGTATCATTAACGGTAACATACGGCGAACGTATCAACAAAATCTGATGTAATGGAGAGAAGGATCGTGACGGTAACCATTTATGATGTAGCAAGAGAAGCTGGCGTATCTATGGCGACGGTTTCCAGGGTTGTAAACAACAATCCGAACGTTAAGCCTGCCACACGTAAAAAAGTATATGAAGCGATTGAACGGCTAGGCTATCGTCCGAACGCCGTCGCTCGCGGTCTTGCGAGCAAGAAGACGACTACAGTAGGCGTAGTAATTCCGGATATATCCAATGCTATATTCGCAGAGGTAGCAAGAGGTATTGAGGATATCGCGAATATGTATCATTATAATATTATTTTGTGCAACGCGGATAAGAAGAAGGAGAAAGAGATCCGTGTTATCAACACGCTTCTGGAGAAACAGGTAGACGGTTTGCTGTTTATGGGAGGCGCTGTTACCGAAGAGCATCAGCAAGCTTTCAAAACATCCAATGTGCCAATCGTGCTATGTGCTACTTCGGATGAAAGTGAAGAAATTCCTTCAGTCGATATTGATCATGAGGCAGCGGCATACGATGCTGTTATGAACTTGATCTCTAACGGGCACAAAAGAATTGCGATGATTAGCGGAACTTTGCAGGATCCGGCTAACGGATATGCTAGATTCCAAGGCTATAAGCGCGCACTCGAATCATCCGGTATTGCCTATGACGAATCATTGGTTCGCATCGGCAATTACAGATATGAGTCTGGCGCAGAGGCGATGAAGTATTTTATCGATATGGACAAGCGTCCTACAGCTGTGTTTTCTGCAACGGACGAGATGGCGATTGGCGCCATTCACTGCATCCAGGATAGCGGCCTGAGCGTGCCATCTGATATATCAGTTATCAGTGTAGACAATAGCCGTATGGCGTCTATGGTTCGCCCTCAGCTGACGGCGGTGGCGCAGCCGATGTATGACATTGGCGCGGTATCGATGCGGCTGCTTACGAAACTGATGAAGAAAGAGCATGTAGAGCAATCCAAGGTTGTTCTGCCGCATGATTTGATTGCAAGACAATCGGTTAAAACTGTGTAAAACATTATAAAGCAGCCCGGTCAATTTAATGACTGAGGCTGCTTTTTTGTTCCTATTTCTTATATTTAAGCGTGATACAACGGTAAACGTACCCCGAAGAAACCGATGGCAAACTCAGTTTTGTGGAACGAGCACTCACGAGCTAAGCTAACTGCATTACCTGTGCTTAGTTTTAAGAAATTTGGCTTTTTAGTGATTCTAAGGGGAAAAACTGCATTTAGTTTGGCTTAATCGTAAAATGCAGGGACATTCAATAAAACTAGATACATGAAATCCATTAAGAATCTTTTTTTCGATAGAAAAGGGTGAATCTAGATGGACAAAGTGTTCTAAGTATGTACTTAGAATATACTGAGAATGTACTGAGTCTATACTAAGTATGTTTTTAGAATATACTGAGAATGTACTGAGTCTGTCCTAAGTATGTTTTTAGTTACCACGAGCAATTGTCCATCCATTTTGTAACGAATCCTAACGACGCTATTTCGCATAAAATGCCCCTTTTGAAAATCTAACGCATCGTGGGGACGCTATCTGTGAATAAATGCTCATTTGAGCAGCGTTTTACAGCCAATAAGCATGCTACGATTCGTTACAAATTTAAAACAAGCTTTTTTGGCATAATAGCGCTGCTAGCATTCGTTAGAGCTTCAAAAAGAGTTTTCCAACAGCCCGACAAATTCCACTTGGACAAACAAAGAAACAGTATTGTAGATCGATTACTCCTCGTGCTATCGATTACCAGTAGGGTGGAGGTTAATTGTGGATAAGTTTTAAGCAATCGAAAGGGATGTTACTACGATCAAGTTTGGGATTCCCACCGCTGTTATAGTCCCATTTTTTTGATGAAATAACCCCTGTAAAGGATAAAATTGGCCTACAAAGACGGACGCTGCCGCTTCTCCATTTCCCATCTTGCTCTTCCTTTTCCTTTCTTTTTGCTTGCCAATAGTTGCCCACAATTAATTGACACCCTTACCAAAGTCGCGAATCTGTCATAAACATCGTTTTCAAAAATGTAACGGTTGCCATTGTCGCTTATCCGCCTCAAAAGTCGTTTTCAAAGATCTAACGGTTCTAGACGAGCTTAATTGCCTCAAAAAAGGTGAAATAAGCTAAAAGTTCACAGATAGCGCTGCTGGCAACCGTTACAAATTCAAAACTGCTATTTTTGGCAAATTAACGCTTCCTGCAACCGTTACAGTTTTCGCCCATCGCTTACTCCACATGCTTATGAACAGCCAGAATGCGAATCGCCACGATCAAGCATATTTTTGTGAAAAGTTGCAGATAGCCTGCTGTGCGCCGCTAGCGTTGGGCAGATTTAAGCCGAATAGCGCTTCCAGGACTCATTAGCGGGATGGAGCTGGACATGCAACTCGGCTAAATATCGGCTAAATATCTTGTATAACTATAGCTTGTGTCGCTCTATTTTTTTGTTCGATTTGCTCGCGCCGCGGAATTTCACCGATGACCTCCGGCGGATCGAACCAATCGTCAGGAAGCTCAAATGGGCTGTAAGGCTGCCATTTTTTGAGCCACTGGGCAGGGAGCGGGTGAGTCGATTGATGCGAAGCCCCTGCAGCCATAATCGGCTGATCCTGCATCTCCAGCCATACGAGCGACCACGCGCGGGGCACGACACGCCATATGTCATATCCGCCTCCGCCAAGAGCAATCCATCGCCCAGCTGTATATTGATGAGCGAGTTGATGAATAATCGCCGGTATTGCATGATATATATTCATACTGCAATGCAAGTGTGAGAGCGGATCGAATGCATGCGCGTCGCAGCCGTGCTGGCTTATAATAACATCCGGCTTGAAATGCTCAATGACGCGATGCAGCGTTACTGTAAACGATTCGAGCCAAGAGTCATCCTCGGTATAAGGCTCGAGCGGCACGTTGAAGCAGGTTCCAAAGCCGTGATCATTGCCTTTTTCGTAAACATAGCCTGTGCCTGGAAATAAAAATTTGCCCGTCTCGTGAATGGAATAGGTGCAAACATAAGGATCATTGTAAAAAATCCATTGCACGCCGTCGCCATGATGGACGTCGGTATCGATATATAATACTTTGGCGCCGTAAGTATGACGAATATGCTCGATCGCTATAGCGGCATCGTTATAGACGCAGAAGCCCGCAGCGCGCTCTGGGAAGGCGTGGTGCAATCCTCCGGAGACGTGATAGGCATGAAGCGTCTCGCCGCTCATAACGGCATCTGCGGCCGCGACAGAGCCTGCTACAATTGCACTGGCCGCCTCGTGTATGCCGTGGAAGGAAGGAGTATCCTCTGTGCCCAGCCCATACTTATCGATGAATGAAGCGGTTTCAATATTATCATCGGTGACGCTGACATGCTTTACGGCATCAATGTAATCTTTTCGGTGAACGAGCGTAAGCTTACTGTCATCCTGCAGAAGCTTAGGCACAACAATATCTTGATCAGAAAGCATATTCATAGATTTGAGCAAATCCATCGTCAGGACAGCGCGTATCGGATTAAAAGGATGATCTTCGTTAAATTTATAATCTTTTGTAGCGGGATGATGAAAAAATAATGCATTAGCTGACATTCGCAACACAATTCCTTTCCCTAGATTCAATACATGAATCTTCGTTGAAATCGAAGTTGATCGAACTTTTCAATAGAGCTCATTGGCACTTCTTTACCGATCCGTACCATAAGGCAATTGGCGGGATGAGAGCAAATTTCCGGATCATCGGTTGCATGCCACGTCATGCCAACAGACTGCATCAGCCTCTCCATCATTTTTCGATAGTCCCAAACATTCATTTTTGTTCCTTCCAAATCCCAATGCCAATAATATTCTGTCGCAAAAACAATGGCATTTTCCAGCTGTTCCTCGGCGAATGCCATTTGAACCATTCGTTTTCCAAGACCGTAGGAGCGGTAATCCTTCGCAACCTCGACAGCCCCAAGCTCGATCAGGTCTACCATATTGCCCTTGGACCAGCGCTCAAGCTCGTCTGGATAATGAAAGGTTATATATCCAACGATAGTATCGTTTTCGCGCACCGCAATAATGCGGCCTTCCTCTAGGCCGGCAATCTCGACAAGCGCTTCAAGCTGATCTGCGGGCCTGCGAAAAGCATCCAGCGAGGAATGTATGGATAATTTCGCCAGCTGCTCGGCAGGAATAGGTCCTTCTATCACTAGTTCGCGATTGTCGGACAAAGAAATCGTACTGCGTTGCAAACGTTTACGATGCTCCAAAGTGATTTTCCCCTCTCACAAATAATTTGCAACTTCATTAGCTAATAAGAGTGATTTGTGTAAATTTATCCCCTAATATTGTTTATAGCAAACATTTAGACAAATGAAAAGCGTAGTCGAGATGAATTCGATTGTGGTATAATAGAAAAGGTGGATGTAAGCGTATTCTTGTTCACAATATTGTGACAGATATTACAGGAGAGTGATCGAATGACTAATTTGCATCAGGAGCGACTAGAAGTAACGGCTCAAAATCCAAATTTGCCAAGTTATGAAGCTGCAAGAGAAACATTCAACTGGGAATCCGTAGAGAAAGAGTTCAGTTGGTATGAGACGGGCAAAGTAAACATGGCCTATGAAGCGATTGATCGTCATCTTGAGCAAGGAAGAGGCAGTAAAACTGCATTGCTTTATAGTGATAATGAGCGTAATGAGTCTTATACGTTCGAACAAATAAGCAAACAATCGAATCGATTTGCCAATGTGCTCCGCAAACTGAACATTCAAAAGAGCGAGCGTGTATTTGTATTTATGCCTCGTACTCCTGAACTCTACTTCAGCGTTTTCGGCATTCTTAAAGTGGGCGCTGTTGTCGGTCCGTTGTTTGAGGCGTTTATGGAGCAGGCTGTCAAGGACCGCTTAAAGGATAGCGAAGCAGTTGCTATCGTTACTACGCCTGCCCTTTTAGCAAGAATTAAGCGAGACGAGCTGCCGCTTCTCAAGCATGTCATCGTTGTTGGCGACGATATAGCAGAGGAAGACGGAATAGTTGATTTCAAGAAAGAGATGGCCGCTGCTTCGGAAGAAGCGCATATCGAGTGGCTGGGACGCGAGGATGGAATGATTCTTCATTACACATCCGGCTCCACTGGCAGCCCGAAAGGCGTATATCATGTACAGAACGCAATGGTTCAGCAAAAGTATACAGGCCGAATCGTTCTCGATTTGAAGGAAGATGATGTATACTGGTGTACAGCCGATCCAGGCTGGGTTACGGGAACAGCATATGGAATATTTGCACCATGGCTGAATGGCGTAACGATGGTAGTCCGCGGCGGACGCTTCAGTCCTTCGGATTGGTACAGTGTATTGCAAAATAATGGCGTAACCGTTTGGTATAGCGCTCCTACAGCTTTCCGCATGCTTATGGGAGCAGGGGATGATCTTACCAAGCAATTCGACCTATCCAAGCTTCGCCATGTGCTTAGCGTTGGCGAGCCTCTTAACCCTGAAGTCGTGCGCTGGGGAATGAAGGTATACAATCAGCGTATTCATGATACTTGGTGGATGACGGAGACGGGAGCGCAGCTAATTTGCAACTATCCTGCCATGGAGATTAAGCCAGGCTCGATGGGCAAGCCAATTCCAGGCGTTGATGCTGCTATCGTTGATGACAGCGGGAATATTATGCCTCCATACAGAATGGGAAATCTTGCCATTAAAACACCATGGCCGGCTATGATGCGGCAGGTATGGAAAAACCCTGCTAAGTATGAGGAATACTTCCATCTGCAGGGCTGGTATATTTCCGGTGATTCGGCTTATATGGATGAAGACGGATATTTCTGGTTCCAAGGCAGAATTGACGATGTTATCAACACCGCTGGCGAGCGGGTGGGGCCATTCGAGGTAGAAAGCAAGCTTGTTGAGCATCCAGCAGTAGCGGAAGCAGGCGTAATCGGCAAGCCGGATCCGATGCGCGGCGAAATTATTAAAGCATTTATTTCCCTGCGTGAAGGCTTCGAGCCATCGGAAGAGCTGAAGCAAGAAATAGCCCAATTCGTAAAAGTTGGTTTAGCAGCTCATGCAGCTCCTCGCGAGATCGAATTTAAAGACAAGTTGCCTAAGACACGAAGCGGTAAAATTATGAGACGTGTCCTTAAAGCTTGGGAGTTGAACCTTCCAACAGGCGACCTGTCAACTATAGAGGACTAATCAAATTATTTCTTTTTACTTATAGAAAGAAGAGCGGCGAGAGGATTTTCCTCTCGCCGCTCTTTATTTTTACGAAGCGATCTTTACCTTATTAGAAGGAGCAGATTCACCGCTGCTGTTTTCAGCCGTTATATAGTAGGTTCCAGTCAGTAAAGGTGAAATATGCTCGAAATTGGTTTGTCCTGTGGAGGCGATTTTAGAAAAATTACCGTTGCTTTCAGGACTGTAATAAATATTGTACTGATACGTTTGTTCAGATATTGGACTTGCAGACCAATTGAGTAAAATGCTCATATCTGATTTCTCATAGCTTAAGCCGGAAGGGGAGGCTGGCAATGGCAATTCTGATGAATTGCCGTCGCCATTGCCATTGCCGTTGTTATTCCCGTTTCCATTGCCATTCCCGCTATTGTTGCTTCCGTTGCCATCTATGCCGCTATTGTCTCCATCGTTGGGATCTGTTGGGTCCGGTATTTCTGGCAGCTTATGCCCATACTCCATAATGGAGCTTGGCGCTGACTCTTTGCCCGATACGTCAACAGCGACTACGTAAAATGCAGCGCTGCTGCCGGCTGGTGCTGCGAAGGTAGCTTTATATTCTTCGTCCAGCAAAATAGAAGAACCTGCTTTTTCGTAATTGCCAGGCAGTAAAGAACGATAAATGCGATACCCGACCACATCTTTGGCTTTGCTGCCTGTGAAGGTTATCGTCAGCTGTCCGCCGCTTTCCTTCATCTGCACATTTGAAGGCGCGTCAGGCGCAGCGCCGTCATCTACGCGCGGATCAACTTTGGAAGGTGCATCCTGCCCGGCATCAGCAGGCAAATAAACGCTCATATTGCGTCTGTTTTTGGCCGGCAGCTTACCTTGAGCCGCTTCAATCTCGTCCATTAGGGCATCGAGCGGCTTTTTACGCTTGATTACAATTTTTTCTTTCAGCATATCCTGAGGCGTCGCATCCTGAGGCACATAGTTGATGCCTTCATAAGAGATATATGACATTTGCACCAAGGCGTCATCTGATTTTTTCGGCAAGTATGCTTTGTTGAACCAATCCGTAACTAGCAAGCCGGATTGACGGGTCAGAGCGGTAGGTAATAGGCCGCTTGCTTTGGATACAGTTGCTTTTACAATGCCGTCCGGCATAGGGAATTTATCTGTATTAAACAATTCTGGCTTAGCCTCTGTCGTTTTATTCATAATTAACGACCAGATTGATCTCGCTCGCGTTCTACCGTTATTAGATAAAGTGTGAATCGGTTTTTCATAGCCGGCCCATACTCCAAGCGTAATATCCGGTGAGAAGCCGACAAACCAGACGTCAGCGTAGCTTTGTGTAGTACCTGTTTTACCTGCAATCGGTATTTTGCTGAACTGTTTGAACTGGCTAGTCAAAGAATGTCCGGAGCCGCTAGGGCTTGTAATAACGCTTCTAAGCATGTCGCCTACAAGGAAAGCAGTTTGTTCAGAGAATACGCGCTTTGGATTATGCTGATGCTCGTATATTACTTTTCCATTGGCGTCGGTAATCTTTTCAATCATATAGGAATCGTTGTACATGCCTTGGTTCGGAATTGAACCGTAAGCGTTGGTCAGCTCTTCGACGGATACGCCGATGCTAAGCCCGCCAAGAACGCCTGTCTGTGCATGATCATCCTGCGGCTGCAGGGTAGTGATGCCCAGCTTTCTTACAAAATCCCAAGCGCCTTTAATCGTTACGTCATCGTTGAAGATTTTGAGCGCCGGCAGGTTGATGGAACGGGCAAGCGCATCTCTGGCAGTAACCAGTCCCGAAAACTTGTTGTTTACGTTCATTGGGATGTGGAAGCCTTTTTGACCGTCCTTCATAACGATGGGAGCATCGTCTATTATGCTAGCAGGCTGGATTAAGCCTTGCTCGATAGCAGGCAAATATGCCGCTAATGTTTTCATCGTGGAGCCGGGCTGACGGGTCATTTGAGTCGCGTAATTAAGCTGCTCTTCATAGAAGTCCCGGCCTTCCAGCATGCTCAGTATAGCGCCTGTGCGGTGATCGATCATTACCGCAGCAATTTGCTCAAGTCCTTTTTCTTTGCTGTACGGAGAGAAATTGTTTTCGTCGTTGCCGATTTCTCTCATTAATGAATAAATATCTTTATCGATTGTTGTATAAATATGATATCCGCCACGGAGCAGCGTCTCGCGCATATTTTCAATCAGCTCGGCATTTTCCTTCTTGCGAAGATCTTCCTTGGTCAGCTCAGGACGCTGCTTAAGCAACAGCACCTCTGCGGCTTGACGCTCAGCTTCAAGCATTAAATAAGGATAGGTGTTATATGCCTTCTCAACAGATGGGGCAATTGAGCCCCTAATATCAAAATTTAAAGCTTCATCATATTGTTCATTCGTTATTCTGCCTGTCTCTAGCATACGGCGAAGTACTAGCTGCTGACGCTGTACAGCGTATGTAAATCCTTTTTCATTGAATTTACCTGAGCCTGTAAATGCAGTATATAGAGATGGCAATTGCGGCAATCCTGCTAAGTATGCGGACTGGGCGATATTAAGTTTGGATAAGTCCTCAATCCCGAATATGCCGCGTGCAGCAGCTTTAATGCCGAATACCTGGTAACCGCTAGAACCGTTGCCGAATGGCATTTTGTTTAAGTAAGCAGCCAAAATTTCTTTCTTGGTAAGGTGGCGTTCCATACGCAAAGCCAGGAAGATCTCTTTAATCTTGCGGCTGTCCGTTTTGTCTAGGCTCAAAAACACGCGTCTTGCCAGCTGCTGTGTCAGCGTACTGCCTCCAGTTTGCGTATCTTCATTAAATAGCTTCTGCTTCACAGCGCGGCCAAGCCCGTTAATATCAACGCCATAATGCTCGAAGAAATTTGTATCCTCAGTCGACAGCAGCGCATCGATAACGGATTGTGGAATTTCATCGTAAGTAATAACAACACGGTCTTCATCAGTGCGGAGCTGGCCAACGAGCGAATTATCATTAAAATAAACGTAGCCAGTCATTGAATATTCGCCGACCTTCTCCTGAATAACCGATTGGGGGCGAATTTCTTCATCCTTGACCAGGGCGGCTACGTATCCGGTTGCAATACCTCCGGCCAGGAGCCCGAAGAATATGCCGAAGAATATAATCCATTTCACTGTAATAAAGGACACAAGTCCAAATGTACGCCATTTACTATACCGCTTTGGCGCAGGTTTTTGTTCCTCTTGCATCTATTAAACTCCTCCTCCAAAATAGCAGTTTCATTATAACACAAATCGTCAAGGGATACAGTTGTCATTGTCGTTTGCTGTAAGTTAGGCCAGCTGCAAATATATATACGCAGTTTTATAGGAAAAAGTTGTAGCCGGTTCTGGTGCGAGTGCAGCGTTATGGAATATAAAGTAAATGTGCCTGTTCATAGGACGGCGAAGTATTTTATTGTTGACGCATATCGCTGAAAATAAAGAATAATTATTATTTTAGAAACCAGTTAAAAGGAAAAACGTACTATCTATAGAAAGCTATAACAGGCGGAATTTGTCGGAAGGGAGATGAGCGTGTATGGAAACTTTATTTCTAGTGTTGCTAATAACAGGCATATTATATGCGGTAGTCACCTTTTTCTTTGGCGATTGGGTAGGTGATGTGCTTGATGGCTTTCCGTTATTTCAGTCGACAGTGCTCGTCAGCGGGTTGACGGCGTTTGGCGGAAGCGGACTGCTGCTTTATCGTTACAGCCCCTTGCAAGGATTCATTTTGGTTGGCGCCGCGCTAATTATTGCTGCAGCTTTAGCAACCTTAGTATTTTTCCTGTATGTCAAGCCAATGAAAAACAGCGAGAATTCAATTGCGTTTAAGCTGCAATCATTGGAGGGGGCTATTGGAGAAGTGCTGACGCCGATTCCGGCTTCTGGCTATGGCGAGGTGCTTGTAAAGGTTGGCGCAGGCGTCACGAATCAAATCGCTGCCAGCTATGACGGCACATCGATTCCATCCGATGCGAAAGTCGTTGTCGTGGAAGTAAAGGAGCATACACTTTTTGTATCGCCCATTCGCCTGTAACCATCATTTTAAAATAGAAAGGAGATATGCTTATGCAAGAAATTTATGTTATTCCAGCTATTGTTGTTGGTGTTATCGTTATTCTTGGTCTTGCCTTTTGGGCTAGATACAAGACGGTCAGCCCGGACGAAGCGATGCTGGTCACAGGTTCTTTTCTCGGAACCCGCAATTCCTTGATTGATGAATCGGGAAGAAAGGTAAAAATCATTCGAGGAGGCGGCGCGTTTATATTGCCGATTTTTCAGAAGGCAGAGTTTTTGTCCTTGCTTTCCTTGAAGCTTGACGTATCGACTCCCGAGGTGTATACCGAGCAAGGTGTTCCTGTTATGGCCGATGGCGTAGCCATTATTAAAATCGGCGGAGCAGTAGAAGATGTTGCTACCGCAGCCGAGCAGTTTCTAGGCAAGCCTACGGAAGCGCTTAAAAGCGAAGCACAAGAAGTATTGGAAGGTCATTTGCGCGCTATTCTCGGCTCCATGACGGTTGAAGAGGTTTATCGCAACCGCGATAAGTTTGCTCAAGAGGTGCAGGCAGTTGCTGCAAAGGATTTGAAAAAAATGGGTCTGCAGATCGTTTCCTTTACCATTAAGGATTTGCGTGATAAGCATGGTTACTTGGATGCGCTTGGTAAGCCGAGAATTGCTGCGGTTAAGCGTGATGCCGAAATAGCGGAAGCCGAAGCGGTTCGTGATGCGCGTATTCAGAAGGCGCATGCAGCTGAAGCTGGCCAGAAGGCGGAGCTGCTGCGTGATACGAATATCGCCGAAGCTGAAAAGGATAAAGAGATGAAGGTTGCTTCCTTTAAGCGCGATCAGGATACAGCGCGCGCTGAAGCGGATCAGGCCTATTCTATTCACGAGGCGAGAGCGAAGCAGAATGTTGTTGAAGAACAGATGAAGGTTGAGCTCGTTCGTAAAGAACGTGAAATCGATTTGGAAGCCAAAGAGATTTTGCGCCGTGAAAAGCAGTATGATGCTGAAGTGAAGAAGAAAGCGGATGCTGACCGCTATGCTGTTGAGCAGGCTGCTGAAGCAGACAAAGCAAAGCGTCTCCGCGAAGCGGATGCATTGCAATATCGCATTGAAGCGGAAGCCCGCGCTTTGGCGGAGCAGAAGCGTCTTGACGGTCTTGCGGTAGCTGAAGCGGAAAAAGCGAAAGGTACAGCTGAGGCTGAAGTTATCCGTTTGCGCGGTTTGGCAGAGGCGGAAGCGAAGGAAAAGCTGGCTGAAGCGTTTAGTAAATTCGGCGAGGCTGCGGTTCTTGATATTATTGTTAAAATGCTTCCAGAGCTTGCTGGCAAAATTTCCGAGCCAATCAGCAATATTGACAAGCTGACAGTTGTCGATACAGGAAATGGAGAAGGGGCTGCTCGTGTGAGCAATTATGTTACTTCTTTAATGGCCACTGCTCCAGAAATGTTGAAGAGCGTATCTGGAATCAACGTAAACGAACTTATCCAAGGCTTGACTCAAAAGGCTATTAAGCTGCCGACAGCAGACGCAGCGCCTGTCAAAGCGACAGCAGAGCCTGCTGCTAAAGTGATTGCTGCCGCAGAACAAGTCGATCCTTCAAAGCTGTAAAAAGCTTTAGGATCCCGATCAGGCAAAACATAGAATATCGAAAGAAACAAAAAGAAGGGGCTGTCCCAAAAGTAGGTTTGCTCGCTTGATGAG
This sequence comes from Paenibacillus sp. GXUN7292, assembly GCF_050864975.1. NCBI lineage: Bacteria > Bacillati > Bacillota > Bacilli > Caryophanales > Paenibacillaceae > Paenibacillus > Paenibacillus sp. GXUN7292. The sequence goes on from NZ_JBOZWO010000001.1 coordinate 354,225, forward strand.
ATAGCTCGCTACACAAAAAAACTTAAAAATAAAGGAATGGCGATGCAAAGGGAGATCATCCCTGCATCGCCATTCCTGATTTTTGGTCCATAGCTGCCTTCTTGAGTAAATTATGGGCGAGCGAAAGCCACCCGACCTCAAGGCTAACCTTCGGCAGGCCTCGAAGCAGAAAACGCGATATACGTGATGAGGCTGGCACGCTTGGGAATGCACGTTGTTCCGCAATGAAGGTCCTTTTATATCAAGTCATTTAATTATGCTGGCAATAGGTATAACGATTAAAGAGTGGGGCGTGCCGCCGCCTGAGTCGTTTCAAAGGCGACTATGGTAATAGAGCGCCCTATATTATAAGGCGCCCTAAAAAAAGGTTTTAGACTGTGCGACGACGACGCTTTTTACAAACTACAAGTACTTTTTGACCAGGATGAAGAAATATCGTAATCGGTCTTCTGTGTTTTCTCATAGAAGTCACCACCTTGTACCAAGATAATCTAGTATATGTTTTTTTAGTAGATTTGATTCGGACGGGTGTGTATTTTCTGGAAAAACCTAGTAATCTGATTGACCCTATTCACTAAATATATTGGAGCGGTGTACAATGGCCGACAAACAAATTACCAATAGGAGGAATAAAAGTCACAAATGTATTAAGAAAAGGCCCAAAATGGGCCTGGGGGGCGAAAAATATAAGAAGGTAACTTTTAACTTATTTGTTGGGGGGTGATGAAATTAGAAGCCAAATCCACCGCCACCAAAGAAACCACAAGTACAAGCAATAATGACCAAAAGAATGAAGAGTACAAGAATAAAGCTAGAGTTGTTATTGCCACAACCAACACCACCTACAGCACCCACTAAGCTCTCACCTCCTGTGTGTTAGTACACGATAAGATATGCACTCTTTTCATAATGTGATTGGGTGTTTGTACTGAGGCATTTAAACCGTGATATTAGTTTAGATGCATCAGGATTCGCCAGCTTCAAAATAAAAAGACCGGACAGTTTTTTTGTCCGATCCTATGGGAATTAGATTAAATCAATCCATAGTCCCATGTAACTGCCAATAAAGTTGAACAATTGCTTTTCAAACATGAAATGCTTCTGGTAGAAATGTATATGTTTTTCTGGGTCTATATGTTCATAAAACTTTCAGAATGTTCCTTACGAAAAAAAATGAAAAAGTCGTCCCTATATGAGACGACAATTATCTATTCCTCATTTAAGTTGTGTAAAGGTACAGTTAGCTCTTTCTCTGGATCATCAATAGGGTAGATCCTTGCCATTTCAGTTGTTTCGTCAACATGTTGGATATATATTTTTAATCCTTGATAGGTCACGTTAGCCATGTTGGGTGAATCGACGATCTCTTGCGCTCTTTGCTTGTTAATGTTGAAAACCTCCACATTTGTTATGACTACATTTTATTATTATACAAATATCAATAGTTATTCTTATTTATAGGATCCCTATTCTTAGACATGGGACTTCAGGTGTTTTTTAGACCTTAACTTACCCGCTAATGGACCTTAATGATGGCACAAATGTAGCATCTATGTTTTTTTCCTTTTTTTGTTTCAGGTTTTCATCAGAAACGACTTAACACCACCAACAAAAGAGGATTTTGAAGAACATAAACAGATGCACGCAGACCACAAAAAATTCATGATTGAAAAGTATTGAATTAACTCTATGCTAGAAGTAATAAAAAATCGTAAGTGTAGAGAGGTGAATCCTTTGATAGAATGGTATTATGCCACTAACCAATAAAATCCACTTATGATCTTTGTATCACAGGTGGCTTTTTTATAGGAATATATTACTAGAAATCATTGTGTATTATGTATGAATTTGTAACAATTTGTTTATGTTTAAGTATTATATTGCAATTAAAAACGAACGTTTTGGTGAACCATTGAGCAAAGAAGAAGCTCTTAAACAGTACTTTGAACTCAAAGCAAGTTTTAAAGACTTATGCATATTGATTTATGATGAGAAAGATAGATTATGTGGGAGAATACCTAAAAAATAGCCGCATTAGAAAGCATCCCTGCCACTCTTTTGTATATACTATCCATTAGCGTCTACCCACGAATTATTATTATTAATTAGCCCTAAAAACAGCCCCAAATAAGTGCATTTCTTTGCTTTTTCCTGCATTTTTGTCAAAATGAAAAAAAGCCCAGAACCCTTGATATAAGGGTTCTTAGGGCTTTTTGTGCATCCAGAGAAAATCCGTTAACGGCTGTAGAACTCAACGATTTGCTTCTCGTCGATTTCCTGGGACAATTCGTCACGAGCAGGTAGACGAACGAATTTGCCTTCTAGCGCTTGCTCGCTGAACTCCAAGTAGTTAGGAAGGTGATTGCGGCCTTCCATAGCTTCTTTAACCGTTTTAAGAGAACGGCTGCGCTCACGCAAACTAATTACATCGCCAACAGAAACAGTGTAGGAAGCGATATCCACTTTCTTGCCGTTTACTGTAATATGACCATGAGATACAAGCTGGCGTGCGCCTGCACGAGTGTTAGCAAATGCAAGACGGTAAACAAGGTTGTCCAGGCGGCTTTCAAGAAGGATCATGAAGTTCTCGCCGACAATACCTTTCATCTTAGCAGCTTTGTCGTATAGGTTACGGAATTGCTTCTCTTGCAAACCGTACATATGACGAAGCTTTTGCTTCTCTTGCAATTGAATGCCGTATCCGCTAATTTTTCTGCGTAGGTTTGGTCCGTGTTGTCCTGGAGGGAACGGGCGTTTCAAGTCTTTTCCGTTACCGCTCAAGGAAATGCCTAGGCGGCGGCTTAATTTAAATTTAGGTCCTGTATAACGTGCCATGCGTCGTGTTAACTCCTTCATCAAATGAAATTTTGATAAATGGGGTTGTGTTTCGCCGAATACGTTCTGCTGACGAATTAGCTCGTCCCTGATTTGCACTTCAGCCGCTGGCGAATCAGTGAACATATTACATGAGGGTGACACAAAACCCGTACGCCCATATATTCAACATTTATATTATAGGAGATTCATTGCAAAAGTCAAGAGAAAGACAGGCGGGAATTGAAATGCGAATCAAGGTACCACTTTGAGCCGATTTGTTTCATAATAATAATATTTCTAATTTTAAAATAAAAGCATTCAAGGCGATATGAGAAAACTGTCAGATTCATTAATCTTTTGTAAAAAAGAGTCTAAAGTCCTATAAATTTTACATTATTATAGTGCAAAATCCTTAACAATCAAGTATGATGAAAGAAAGAGGGCTCATCTCCTTGTAAATTGCTGAAAGGGTGGGAGCTGAATGAAAACTATACTTAATAACGAATTAATTTGGTTTGCCAGCGAAGATTTTAAACACGCTGATCAGCCGTACCTCCCCCCCTTGTTGAGTGAGAGCTTTGCAAAGTGGAGAAGCGAGGCAGCACAAATAACAGCTAGTGACGAAGGGTATTTTATTTTAGTTGACGACTGCGGCAGGAGGCACGGCGTTAGCGGGAACACCTCCTCGTTTCAATTAGAGCAAGGCGATTTGAACATCCTATTGCAGAGCGTAATCTCCGAAGCAATTAGAGAAGGCTCGCCAGCAGTGCGCAGTCACGGAGAATTCAAGGTGATGGCGGTACCTCTCCTTAAGCGTACGGAAGATGCAGTGTTTGCTGTATTTTTATACGCAGCTCTCCAGCACACCAGCATGACGGAGGCAACAATACAAGCATGCGCCATGCATTATCGCAGTTGCTTCTATTATATATTTGAACAAATTTACATGAAGGCTATCATTGAGCAAGAGGAACGGATGGTACGCGAGGCAAGAAGAGGGGAAGCACTGCTTATTGCATCTCGCAAAATGTACAATCAGAATGACGTTTCCAGTGTGCTCAGCGAGCTGCTTAAAGGCGTAGAAATATTGTATGAATCCTCAGAAGCTCATCTGTATTTGTCCCAGGATCATGTGCACGGTGATCCGAGAGTGCATCCGCTAGTATTCGACGTGATGGCCCATGATATTATTGCAGAAGCTTTTTTGAATGAAAAGCCTGTTATTGAACCGTATGCAAACGGTCAGCTCGCGATAGCTGTGCCGCTGACGGGCAAGCAGGCCGCTTATGGCATACTTAAGATTTTAATCGCAAGCGATAACTGGAATGATTCAGATTTGCACATCATTCGCTTGTTCGCGGACACGGCAGGCTCGGCATTTGAGAATGCAAAGCTGTATGAGCAGTCTAATATGCTTATTAAGGAGCTCAGGCTGATTAATGAGATGACCAAGCGGCTCAACCAATCGCTAAGCCTGAAAGAAATATTTCAATTCGCGACGAATGAACTGTTGTCGATTTTTCAAGCCGACTACTGCTGTATACTGCAGCTAAGTAAGGAAAGCGATTCCTTTGAAGTGAAGGCGAGCAATGTGCCAATGCTTGTCAAAACCAAATTTGCGATCGAGTACGGATTCAGCGGCATTGTTTATCGTACGAAAGAGCCTTTGATCATTTCTGATTATATGAATTCTTCCGCCGTTTCTTCTACTTTAATGGATAATACAGATTCCCGTTCATTAATTGCAGCCCCTATTTTTGTAGAAGGAGAAGTCATCGGCGTTATTTTAATTGCACACCGCATTGCGAACTACTTTTCCTATGAAAATTACAAGCTGCTGCAAGTAATCAGCACGCATGTAGGTTTGGCGATTGCCAATGCATCGCTGCATGCAGAAGTGCGCCGCATGGTGATTACAGATAATTTGACCGGGCTGCATGCGCGCCATTATTTGAATGAGCAAATCGTTAACAAGCAACGTTATGATAGCTGCGGTTCGTTAATTTTGGCCGATATTGATTTGTTTAAACAAATTAACGATACATTCGGTCATCTCATTGGCGACGAAATATTAGTTCAAGTTAGCAGCATTATACAAACCGCTATACGATCAGGCGATATTGCAGCCAGATGGGGCGGGGAAGAGTTAGCGATATATTTGCCGAAGATCGGCATTGAGCAGGCGCGTGTCATTGCCGAGCGAATACGCGATCAGGTTTCCAGCAAAACGAATCCTCGAGTAACGGTATCCTGCGGCGTGTCTGAATGGCAAAGCACACATGAGAAGATAAGTGTAGAATCGCTGTTTTACCGGGCGGATATGGCCCTGTATGACGCCAAGCATAAGGGCCGCAACAGGATCGTTGTAGCTGCGGAATAGCAATAGGAGAGCTAGCAGTCAAACTATATATGTTCGATCGAAGGAACGCCGTCAGGCGTTTTTTTATTTTAATAATTACTATTGGAAGGAATAATGAACGGTTTGCCTAGGGATGCTAGATTGTAACTGGCCTATTGGCAGAAGTGTGAAAGTCTGCAGCGGAGCAGAAAGCTTTCTGTCAGAATAACCAGAACAAAGCTATTGGAGGACGCAGTAATGAAATGGTTAAGCAAGAACCGTAAAAAGGCTTTAGTCAGCATCGTCGTCATTGCAAGCAGCATCGCGCTGGCAGGCTGCAACATCATGAAGCCCAGGCTGGAAGCAAAGGACTGGATTTCGCTGGCCTATGCGGGACTGGAAGCAACGGATCATTATGAATTCACAGGCTCTACTTCCATTGAAGCAGATGGTTATTCTATGATGAAGCCGTTTACCTTTCAAGGGAAAGTAACCGACCATAATCAATTGACCGTGCAGTCCAGCGCCGAAAAATCGCAATATTCGCATCCTTCGCAAATTTTAAGACAGCTGAAGGCGGATAACTATGAGGCTTCTATCGTTGAGTTTGGCAAAGATCCGGAAACATCTGCGTCTACAGTAAAAATAAAATTGGATGAGCTAAGCGAGAATGCTAAAAAACGCTGGGAGGAGCAGCTTAAGGATCAATTGAAGGAAATTGCTGTCTCATTGCCAGACGGCAGCGGCAGCCACACCAAAGAGTGGGAAGAGGAGCTTAAGCGCTCCGAGGAGCAGCTGGCCGCTATGCTGGGCACGCTGCAGGTAAGCTCATCGACTGCAGTTGTTATCGATACAGCGCGCATGCTCCCGCTTAAGCTGAATGAGTATACACAATTTCAATATGAGCGCGACGGCAAGCTGATGAAGGAAGTAAGAAGAACCGTTCTGCATCTGCATTCCTTTGACGGCCGAGCAAGCAATGCTATGCAGCGCTAATGAAATCGTGATACGATTATATTATGAAATTTTAGTTATGCAAGCGGGAAGGAGATTAGACAATGCGTGATCCAAGATTACAAAAGCTGGCACAAAATTTGGTGCAATACTCAATTGATGTACAGCCAGGTGAAAATGTTTTGATTGATATGATAGGCAAAGAGGTAGAGCTAGCCAAATGCTTGATTGAGGAAGTGGCGAAGCGAGGCGGCAGGCCTTTTGTTGAAACAAGCGATCGCTCCGTTTTGCGGACTATGCTGATGCATGCCACTAAAGAGCAAATGGAGCTATGGTCGTCCTTGGATTTGGAAAGAATGAAGCAAATGCAAGGCTATATAGCTGTTCGCTCGGGAGACAACATCAATGAACTGGCTGATGTGTCTGAAGCTAACATGCGACTGTATGATCAAATCTATCGTAACCCAGTACATATGGAGCAGCGAGTGAAGCGAACGAAGTGGGTTGTGCTTCGTTATCCGAACGCATCGATGGCGCAGCTTGCCAATATGAGCACAGAAGCGTTCGAGGATTTTTATTTTAATGTTTGCAACCTCGATTATTCCCGTATGGATAAGGCGATGGATCCGTTGCAGCAGCTGATGAATCGCACGGACAAGGTGCGCATCGTTTCGCCTGGCACGGACTTAACCTTTTCAATTAAAGGAATCGGCGCGAAAAAATGCGCAGGCAACCGCAATATTCCTGACGGTGAAGTCTTTACAGCGCCAGTGCGCGATTCCGTACAGGGCACGATTACGTACAATGCGCCAAGCGTACAATCGGGTGTGACATTTGAGAACATTAAGCTGACATTTAAAGATGGAAAAATTGTTGAAGCGACGAGCAACGATACTAAGCGGATCAATGAAATATTCGATATGGATGAAGGCGCGCGCTATATAGGCGAATTTGCAATCGGTTTTAATCCTTATATTCAGCATCCGATGAATGATATTCTTTTTGACGAAAAAATCGACGGCAGCCTGCACTTTACGCCAGGCCAGGCTTATGAAGAGACCGATAATGGGAATCGCTCTGCCTTGCATTGGGATTTAGTATTGATACAGCGTCCTGAGTACGGAGGCGGAGAGATTTATTTTGACGATGTGCTCATTCGCAAGGATGGACGATTTGTTATTCCGGAACTGGAATATTTAAATCCTGAGCATTTGAAATAGGCGTGAATATGCTTTTAAGCATAATCATTATAGGCTGTGAATATATACTGATAACCGCTTTAAAATATAAAATTTCTCTTGAAGGATAGTACGTTTTAGGTTAACATGGTTTCAAAGGAAAGCTTTACTAAAAATAGTATGGAGGGATCCCCCATGTCCAATAACGCAGCTATCGTTGAAATTTCTCAGGCAGCAGGTCAATTCACATCATCTATCGTTCTACAGGCTGATAATAAATATATAGATGTGAAAAGTATTTTGGGACTATTTACTACATTGGTGGGCGGTCATTCCTATGAGCTCCATGTACACGGTCCGGATGCAGAAGCAGCTAAAGAAGCAATGTCAGCCGTTTTTGCAAAGCATAACCTGAATGTAAAAGTAATTTCTGAATAATAGTGTCATGGCAAAGGAGCGCTTCTTACGAAAAAGAAGCGCTTTTTTGTTTTGTCCTTGTGTATTGACAAGTTTTCGACTAATATAAATATATAAGACAGTGGATGTGCACTTAGGGGGGAAAACGATGTCTGTGCCTGAAATCACAATATTAATGCATGAGAAGGCGCTTCGTCTTCTTCAAGAGGATGCTAGTAAAATAGAGAAGCTAATCGAAGTTCAAATGGAAAACTTGACGACGCGTCAATGTCCGCTATATGAAGAAGTGTTAGATACTCAAATGTATGGTTTTTCTCGCGAAGTGGATTTCGCTGTACGAGCAGGCTTGCTTGGAGAATTAGCGGGTAAAGAAATCATTAGCAGGCTGGAACGGAATTTAGCAGTGCTATATGAAGCATTGGATCGAAAGAGCAGCCTTTAATACAGGCTGTTTTTTTTATTGCTTTCGCGGAAGAGGATAGGCTGGTTTGTTAGGTTGGTGCACCGTGTAAAAAATAGTGCAAATTTGGACAAGATTCATTTATTTATGATTTAAAAAATACAATAAATGCTTGTTTTTACATGACAATTGTCATATTTATTGCTGAAAGCCGCGTTCGTTCTTGCTTGTGGCCCACAGTTCTATTACAATGGACGTATATGGTAAATGGAGGAGTGAATGACATGACCGAAGACCTTCAAACGGGTATGATTCGAATTTCTGATGATGTAGTAGCTACAATTGCAGGACTTGCTGCGCTGGAAACTCCTGGCATAGCAGCTATGTCCGGTGGTATTTCCGAGGGCCTTGCAAAGCGTCTGAGCGGTAAAAATGTTCAGAAAGGCGTATCGGTCGAAGTCGGACAATTGGAGGCTGCCATTGATCTGCGTATTATTGTCCACTATGGTATTCCCATTCAGGAAGTTTGCCGTCAGCTTCAATTGAACGTTCGCGAGTCAGTTGAGAATATGACTGGTCTTAACGTAGTCGAAGTAAACATAAAAGTAGAAGGTGTAGCTTTCAAAGAAGAAGAAGCAGTTGAAGAGCCGCAGCTTCGTTTGAAATAATTGACTAACGGCATTTCTCAATTCGAGAAATGCCGTTGTTTTTATAAGCAAGATCAAGTTGAAAGCAATGCAGTACACCAATATTTTAGGCTCAAATGTTAAAAAGCTGCCCTACAATTGTGGGCAGCCATGCATATTCATATAAGTGCGGTTATGTTTGATTAGCTTAATGCTTTGGCAAGCTGCTGCAAGCGCTGCTTCACCGTGTCCATAATATGTCCTGGAACTAGCGATTCATACTCCAAGCCATGAGGGAATGTTGCCCGTCCGATATAAACATGCTCAATTTCAAGAACAGCATGCGGATTTTCGAGCTTGCCTTCGATTGCTCTGGCATTAATGCGCAAATAGTAATCTGAGCCGGAAGCGCGATCAGAAAGCTTAAGGTCATATGTTGCACGGAAGTAATCCCACTGCCAGCGCACGAAGCCAGCTTTTTCAGTGGAAGCATCCAAGTGATGAAGTTCAGTTTGAATGCCGTTAAGGCCGCTATTTTCAATAATCATTGTGTTTCCTCCCAGTTATAACTAATTATCATGGTTGATCGTCTTTTCTCATGATAGTATGTTTCCCCACTCCGCGCAACCCTATGATGCGGTCAATTGACGGTTAAAAACAACAATTTCAAGAAATGTTCATCACAAACGTACATTTAGGACCATTTATGATGCCATCCTTTTATATTCAAGCATTTATTTGCTAAAATACATACACGAAGCAATAGGATCCCAGATCTACATTTATGCTTTATTCAGAAGAAGGAGGGGGAAGATAATGAGCAAGCAAGCAGAACAATTTATGGGGCGCATTGAAGAGCTTATTATAAATTGGCGAAGACATCTGCATCAATATCCGGAGCTTTCCTTTCAAGAAGCGGAGACATCCAGATGGATTGCCGGACAATTAGAGCAGCTGGGCTGCCAGCCATTAACCAATATAGGCGGTCACGGCATCATTGTAACAATTGACAGTCATAGGCCAGGACCAACCGTTGCCCTTAGAGCGGATATAGATGCCTTGCCGATTCAAGATGAAAAAGATTGTACATACCGGTCAAGGCACAGCAATGTCATGCACGCCTGCGGGCATGACGGCCATACTGCAGCATTATTAGCGATTGCTGCCTATTACCAGGACAACAAGGATTGGGTTGGCGTAAGAAAGCTGATTTTTCAGCCTGCGGAGGAGGTTAGCCCGGGTGGAGCGGCAAGCATGATCAAGGCTGGAGCGCTGCAAGGGGTTGATGTTATATATGGGGTACATTTATGGACGCCGCTGGATATAGGCAGCTGTTCGTCCGTCAGCGGCGCATTTATGAGCACAGCAGATGAATTTATAATTGATATTTTTGGAAAAGGGGGCCATGGCGGCTTGCCTCACCAATCGGTAGATGCCATTATTGCGGGGACTGCTCTTGTACACTCTGTACAAACGATTGTTAGCCGCAATGTTAATCCGCTGCAGCCGGCCGTCATAACGATTGGCTCTATACATGCAGGCTCTGCTCCTAATGTGATTGCAGAGAGATGCCAATTAAAAGGGACGATACGCTCCTTCGACGAGCCTACGCGCCAATATATGCAGCATAGGCTGGAAGACGTTATCCAGCATGTATGCGCGCTGTACCAAACTGAATATAAGTACGAGCTTAGAGAAGGCTATCCTACGCTTGTCAATAATAAGGAGGAGACGCAGCGATTTTTTGAAGTCGCGCGGGCGCAATTCGGCGAGGAAAATACGATACAAGCACAACCGATCACAATTGCAGAAGATTTTTCCTATTATTTGCAGCAGATCCCGGGATGCTTTATGTTTGTAGGCGCGGGCAATGATGCGGCAGGCGCCAGCTATCCTCATCATCATCCTATGTTTGATATTGATGAGCGGGCAATCGCATATTCCGCCCGTTTGCTAATCGGCATGGCGGAAAGCTACTGCGCCGAGCACAAATAGCCTCCAGCTGTATGTGCATCAGCTTGAAGGCTTTCGTTCAAATGAATTTAGTTATCCTCCCACACAGCCACCAGTTCATTTTTGTCCGTATACAGCTCTGCTGGATCTTTTTCATTAAGATGCCAGATATTATCTGCTTCCCAAATCAATGTATTTGGGGAGCTCTTTTTATTAACAGCATTTTTTCCTGAAGCGATTTGTACGGAACTATTGGCCTCCAGTGCATAATCATGAAAAACAAAGGTTTGGTTATCTTTTACGCTAACGAGCTTCCATCCGTCAAGCTCGATGCTGTTTTGCGATATATTCGTAATTACGACGAGCTCATCCTCTTTATCAACCCAAATACGAATTCCTAATTCATCCGCTTTTTTTACAGGGATATCCACATTTCCTGCTTCTGTGCCTGAGCGCCAAATGCCATTTTGATTTTGCTTGGCTGTTTGTTCAATTCCTTTGTAAATATTTTCCATCTTCACATTAGGTTCGTTAATGACAACAGTCGCCAATCCTTCCTCAAGCAGCAGCTCATTAAGAATTCTGCCATCTCTCAGCTCAACGATTGCTTCTAATTGTCCTAAAGCATTAACTGCCTGTTTATCAAAGGTAAGTTTTACTTCTTTTGAATTTTCTAATTGGGTGCGAGTGAACAGTGCAGCCTGCAGTCCTAAATGCTTAAGATCATCGGGTGTATTTTTGATTTCCGGCACTTCCAGTGATAAAAGCTTAACTGTATTTGTTTTATCGCCATTTTGAATATGAAAGGTGTCTCCATCGACAAAGCTGGATACCGTATACCACTGGTTAGCTTTAGGCACGTCAACCTTGGAGCTTGTCTGGCTGGAGCAGCTGGCAAGCAATATAGTAAATAAGATAAAAACGATATATTGTTTCATTAGAGGAAACCTCCTGCATAATGAGTAAAAGTTTTCTGATTGTCATTACTATACCATATCATAACTGAAATCATAATAATTTGGATATGCCAAAGAGCATAAATTTCGCAACAACTATTCATACTGGATAATAAGGGTTATTAGAGAGGGAGCGAATGTAAGGAAAATGAACTATTCGGCAGGCGCAATTACCGTCCAATCGGATTTGACCATATTACTTAATCATGCACATCCTGATGCTGCTGTGGCAAGAGAAAAATTAAACGCTTGGACAGAGCTGCTCCATAAAGCCGGAACGATCCATCTTTACAAGCTGTCGGCGCTATCTTTATGGAATGCAGTGAGCATGGGTGAAAATGAACGAGATATGCTCGAGTGGATGAAACAAAACAGTACGAACGGATTGCCGCTTAAGGCAGAAGCGATGATACGGGCATGGTTGAACAGGTTTGGCAAAGTAGTGCTGTATTATGATAAGGAAAGGCTTATATTGGCTTTTGATTCCAGTTTGCTGCATACTGCGCCATTAATGAGCTTGGTACATAAGTGGGCTGTATCATCAATCAATGAGTGCCGTTTCGTAGTTAATGCTGAAGATCGCGGGCTCATTAAACAAGAGCTCACGCGAAGCGGCTTTCCGGTTATCGATCAAGCGGGCTATATAGCGGGGGAAGATTTGCCGGTGCAGCTGCGGACGACAACGCGGAGCGGCGTTAGCTTCAGGCTGCGCAGTTACCAGCAGGAAGCGCTGGCAAGATGGAAGCATCAAACAGAGCTGCTGTGCGGCAGCGGTGTTGCCGTTTTACCCTGCGGAGCGGGCAAAACGGTTGTTGGCATTGCGGCGTTGGCAAGCTTACGCAAGGCTGCGCTAATATTGACCTCCAGCTCTACCTCTGTACAGCAATGGAAACAAGAGCTGCTCGACAAAACAACTTTAACTGAGCAGGATATTGGCGTATATTGCGGACGAAGCAAGCAGGTTCGGCCGATCACAATTGCTACGTACAATATTTTGACTCATCGCAGTTCCAAAACTGCTGATTTTGCGCATATGCAGCTTTTTACCGAGCGGGAATGGGGAATCATTATTTATGATGAGGTGCATCTGCTGCCTGCTCCTGTATTCCGCATGACAGCCGATATACAAGCGACTAGGCGATTAGGGCTGACGGCGACTTTAATACGTGAGGACGGCTGCGCTGAAGATGTCTATTCCCTAATCGGCCCTAAGCTATATGACATGAATTGGAAAAATGCGGAGCAGCAGCAGGTTATAGCCGAAGTTCATTGTACAGAAATCCGGGTGCCCCTGGATAAAGCTGTGCAAATGAAGTATGAGAAGGCGGGAGCGCGCGAGAAGCTGCGTATCGCTTCGGAAAATGCAGAGAAGCTGACGGTTGTACGGCAGCTTTTAGAAAAGCATGCGGATAAGCAAACGCTCGTTATCGGGCAATATTTGTCACAGCTTAGCGAGGCGGCCCAGCTGCTGCAAGCACCTCTATTGACTGGCGAGGTAAGCCATGAAAAGCGGCAGAAAATATTTGATCAATTCAAATCAGGGCCAATTCGAGTGCTCGTTTTATCTAAAATAGCTAATTTGGCTGTTGATTTGCCGGATGCGAGCGTTGCGATACAGCTATCCGGCAGCTTTGGCTCCAGACAGGAGGAGGCTCAGCGGATCGGCAGATTGCTAAGGCCTAAGCAAGGTACGAATGAAGCTTGGTTCTATACGCTTGTTACCGATCAAACGAAAGAGACGGAATTTGCAATGAAGCGCCAGCTGTTTATGCTTGAGCAGGGGTATCAGTATGAACGGGTAGAGCTTAAAGAAAAGGTATAGATTAAGGGTGATTATTGATGCTTTTGTCTGATATGCTGGCAAAATTATGTGCAGCCAGAGTTGAAGAGATCGGATCTTATCATATATGGAGAAAAGCGTTGCGGAAAAATGAGCAATGGCATAAAGCGGTTATTCAGGCTGAGGCTGCCAAGCGAGCCGCATTTTATTTGGAGGCGGAAGCAAGGATGGTTTTGCCAGCCTATATGAATGTTTGCGGTGTGCAGCCCATTGAAGAACAGCAGCTTATGGAGCGATTAATGCAGGAAACGAAGCAATCCGGTGTAAAATGTATGATCGGGCTTAAGCAGCTGGAAGGCGCTGGCATTTTGTTTGCGCTTCAAAGGGTATGGGGGGAGAGGCATTACTTGATGCCAACGGACATTTTTTTAAGCTGGCATATTATATTTTTTCCGTGTGCTGCTCGTCCGCTGGATGCTGATCAGGAGCTTGCGCTGTGGGGAGCAGGCGAGGTGCTGGCAGGAGCGCGTCCGCTGGATCGGCAGATGCTCAGCATGCTGGCCGAATTGGGTCGCTCCGGGCTCAAATTTACTAGCAAGGGCTTGCTGCCGCTGCCTGTTGCAAAGCGTTTAGCGGCTGCTGTCGATATGAAAGATAATGCTTTGCAAGCCATTGGGCTTGCTGCATCGGGCAGTCAGCCTTCCAATGCAGTTGCTTTTTTGCTTGCTGCCGCGCTGTCTCTTGGCCTGCTTGCTAGAAGCGAACAGGCCTTAAGCTGGAACATGGCAAAGCTGCACAGCTGGCTGGCAATGCCGCCAAATGAGCGGATCAGCCAGCTGCAGACGCTTGTCCTTGATCAGGCGATCAGTAATACTAAAAATACTAATGCAGGCGAAGCGGCTGCCTACACTCAGCTGGATTGCGGGCATTGGTACAATTCATCCGAAGTAATTGCTTATCATCAATTACTTCATCAATGCGGCTGGCTTGATTCAATTTATGACGTTAAGAGCAAGCAAACCTATATTCGAAAACGCTTGTTGGGGCAATATTCCGGCAGCGAAGTGATCGTACAGGCAAATGGAGAAATTTTAGTGCCTGCTGATTATTTTTTACTCAGATGGGAGCTTGAGCTGGTAGCGGAATATGTGCATGACGATCATATGGCGATTTATAGATTAACGAAAGAGTCGCTTTCTCGGGCAGCTCAATACGGTCGCAAGCGGTCGGATATTATACAGCTGCTGCAGCATCATGCTGGAACGCTTCCTGCCTCCATAGCGGCTATGCTTGCGGAATGGATGAGTGAGGAAAATGCAGAGGAGCGCACTTATTCTGCTGGCCAGCAATACCCGCAATTTCAAGCACAGCTGGCTGGCGAGCTGACCTATGAGGTGAATTTTGTAGAGTCTGATATAGCTCAGTTTTTGTTCGCTGCTCAATTAGACTTGCGGCAATATACTTGGTCTGAAGAGAGTGTGGCAAGAATGGAATTGAAAAATGGCTTGCTGAATCTGCCTCCAATGTGGACCGGAAAATATCAGGCGTATCACAGCTCAACAAAAAAAGAGCTGATTGAACAAGCTATTCTTTGGAAAACAGAGGTGCTTATACAATATTCGGGCAAGCCGCGTCTGTTTATTCCTTTGTATACGGAGCTTGCCGGCGATGAATGGCGTGTTGCAGGCCACTGGGCAGATGATCGAGATACAGCGGATCCTGCAGCCGAACAGCTGGTTTGGCTGCGGTCTGATCAGTGGAATGAGATGCAATTAATAGCACCTGAATCGCTCTAGCCATATCGCCTTTAGCGGTTATCCTCTTAATTCCTGCTATTCAGGCATAAAGTATATATGATATGATTAATAAGTAAATGATTTTGAAATGAGGTGGTATAATGTTTGCTGCTGAGCGCGTATATGAAGCGCAAGAAACGAATGCGCCAATCGGCACAGCATCATTGGATATGGCATCGCTCTTAATGAGCGCCTATGATTTAGGAGACTCCATTAATCAGTCCGCTGAAGTGGCTGAATATTTATATTGGAAGAAAGTTGTTTTTGAAGATGCTCAGGTTATGGAGGTAAGTAAAAAATTCGAAAAAGCGAAGGAATTTTTTGCCGAGTGCGAGCGCTTCGGAAGATTTCATCCCGACTATCATTCTGCAAAGGATAAAGTAAAGCAAATTGAGCGCGAGCTGGGAGCAATCGAAAGCGTAAGCAAATTCAAAGCATCAGAGCTCGTTGTGGATCAGATGCTGCATGATATAGCAACTATGATCGCAGGCTCTGTATCCGCTAACATTAAAGTGCCAAGCAATGAAAAAAAATTGGGCGGCTGTGGTAGCGGCGGCTCATGCGGCTGCGGAAGCGGCGGCTGCGGCTAACATTTGCATATTTAAGGAGTGGGGCAATGCTACCTGAACGTACAGGGTACATTATTTGGGTAAGTGATTTGAAAGCGGCAAAAAGCCTAGAGCGTTTTGGCTCGGTTCATTATATGTCCAAAAAGCTGCATTATGTCGTTATATATATGAATGCTGACAGGGCGGAGGAAGCTTTAAAGCAGCTGGGCAAGCTGCCTTATGTACGCAAAATTGAGCGTTCTTACCGCAATGAACTGAAGACCGAATATACGAAAGATACAGAAGAAAAATCAAAATTTTATAGCATGTAGCCTTTTACAGGCACCTCATCAGTTATATTGATGGGGTGCTTTTTTTTGAATACTAGAAAGTATATGTTTTTTCCCTATACCTGTTTTAAATTTCGTTGGTAAACGTGCCTGTCCAAAGGACGGCGGAGCCGTTTAATCTCTTTGAGCCATGAAAGGGTTCCATAAATGGAAATAGTTTAGCAGGAATGCGAAAAGTTTATTGAATTATTAGACAATCATGATAGAATGGAATAAAAAGAATAGGAAAAAAGACCCGGTTCTTTGGAAGGAGGTGTTGCGAATTGAAGGATAAAATGACGAGCAGATGGAATACTTATGAATCCTTTCATATTGAGCTTGGCGATAAGAAGGTTGTAGATGTCATTATTACGAATCATGCCCGCGAACGTTGGCAGGATCGCATTGAAGGTGAGAAAACCGGCTATGATGATATTGCAAAATATATATGGGATTGCTTGAAACAGGGCAGGGTAGCGCCATATTATCGCAATGAAGAGGATGTTTATGTTATCGACGAAGATTTAGTATTTGTTGCTGAGTTCGCAACATCGTTGACTGAAACTGATATTATCGGAAATCCACTGCATCAGATGGTCGTTGTTACTTTTCTGGGCAGAATGTCTGAAACGATTGAATTACGTGACCTTAAGTCCTACTATTCGTGGCTGCGGCATTCGAGGCGCATGACGCTTGTAAAAAACAGCCGCAAAAGAAAATGATATTTATGAGTCGTTAGTGTTAATATAATAATAGTGGAATTATGAAGCTTGCGGCTATAATATTAGTCGCAGGCTTCTTGATTTATAGTAGTAATGCGCAAGAGGAGGGTTTATAGATGGAACAATTAAACAGTAAGTTACATAACAGAGCTGATTTGCATGTTCATACGACGGCCTCGGACGGCTTGCTGCAGCCGGCTCAGGTTGTGCAGCTGGCAAGCCGATTGGGCTTGTCGGCAATTGCCATTACTGATCACGATACGACTGCAGGCGTTGCGGAGGCTCAGGAGGAAGGGAACAGGCTGGGTATCCGCATAGTGCCGGGCGTTGAGATAAGCACCGCAATAAACGGCTCTGAAATTCATATACTGGGCTATGGCATCAAACTTGAAGATGCTGTGCTTCAATCCCGACTGCAAGAGCAGCGGAATGCGAGAAGCAAGCGTAATGAACTCATAATCGGCAATCTAAACAAAATGGGCATTGCGATAACTTTAGAGGATGTTCACATGGAGGCGGCAAACGCTGATCATGATAGCCAGACAGGATCGAAAGATGATAAGCGAAAATCTATCGGCAGACCGCATATCGCTGCGGTGCTCGTTAAGCGGGGTATTGTAAAGACGATTAGAGAAGCGTTTGACGAATATTTGGCAGCCGGCGCCGCAGCTTATGCAGCCGTACCGCGCATTACGCCATTTGAAGCGATTGACTGGATTCGTGATGCGGGCGGTGTAAGTGTAATTGCTCATCCAGGGCTATATCATAACGACAGACTAGTAGAGGAGCTGCTGCAAAAGGGGGGCGCACTAGGCATAGAGGCCTATCATTCTGATCATGATACTGAGGCAGAACGCCGTTATTCGCAGCTGGCACAAGTATACAATGTGCTGATTACAGGAGGATCGGATTATCACGGTGAGCGGGCTGAGGGAAGCTATCACGGGGCGCTTGGCAGCAAATCAGCAGATATAGCGATTGTTGAAAAGCTAATGCAAGGATAAACGGATACCCCGTCTTTTGAAAAGAGGCCCATGGTCATGGATATGACAGGGCCCCTTTTTGATGGTAAACGATAGATTTGGCTAAAACGTCGGAAATGAATTTCACAGTTTATTTCGTTTCTACCTTTAACGCTTTAATACGCTCTTCGTCGGGTGTAATAAAGATCGTTTTTTGGTTGTCATAAATGACGAAGCCCGGTTTTGCTCCATTAGGCTTGCGCACATGTCTAATCTTTGTGTAATCGACCGGAACTAGGCTGGAGCCTTTTGCCTGACTGAAATGGGCGGCAAGCATCGCTGCTTCTTCAAGCGTCGCATCGCCGTAATTTGTTTCGCGTATGACGACATGTGAGCCGGGAATATCTTTCGTATGCAGCCATGTATCATGGATTGCAGCAAGCCGGTTCGTCAAATATTCATTTTGCGTATTGTTTTTCCCCACATAAATGGATATACCCTCCGAGGAAGTATAGCACTGCAGGGTCGGCTTAGCCGATTTTTTCTTTTTAGGCCCGCGTTTGGCGCGTTCTCTCATATAGCCTTCCGCAACAAGTTCCTCGCGAATTTCCTCAATATCAGCGATCGAGGCGCTGTCCAGCTGCTGCAGAAGCGCTTCGAAATAGGTAATTTCTGTGCTTGCTATGTTCATTTGCTCATGTACATAAGCGAGGCTGTTTTTAAATTTCGTATATTTGCGGAAATAGCGCTGGGCATTTTCAGATGGAGCCAGCCCCGGGTCAAGCGGTATCGTTATTTCCTCTTGGTTCTCATCATAAAAATTAAGCAGTGAAATTGATGTATCGCCGCGCTTGATTTCGTGCATATAGGCGGTTAGAAGCTCTCCTTGAATACGATATTTTTCGGCATCCTTTGCTTCTTCAAGCGATTCCTTAAATTTATTGATTTTAGTTTCGTTTTTGGCGCGTTCGTTCATTACAAAGCGGATCAGATCAGCAGCGCGCTGTTTGACTGTGTCACGCTCTGCCCTGTCGCCATAAAACTGCTCCAAACACTCGCTGATTGTGCCATAGGTCGTGCTGGCTCCTTGTACATGAGTAAGCGAAATAATAGAAAAATAAGATTTATCGGTTCCATCCTCAATAACGATAGTCGGCTCATAGCTGCCCGCCGCTGCTTGCTGCATGACGGAGTAGAAGCTGTCCCAAGGGGAAACTTGTCCGGCGCTGCGATATATAATTTCTTTTGCAAGAAGCGGGCTGATGCCGCTGTACAATTGAACAAGCTTTTTGTATGGCTCAGCTGCGGCAGGCAATTCTGCATTTTCTTCGCTCGCATCATTCCACAGCTGATCAAATTGCTCTTTGCTGGTGATGGAGAACGGATCAAGCTTGCCCTGCTCAGGAGGGGCTATGTAGCTGCTGCCAGGTAAAATAATACGATGGCTGCTTATAGCGGGAGTGACGTGATGAATGCCGTCATGAATAATGCCGGTCGCCGCGTCGGTCAATATAATATTGCTGTGTCTGCCCATTATTTCTACGATGAGACGTTTGGCTGACATATCCCCAAGCTCATCGCGGTGTTTAATATCGATGTGCAGCACGCGCTCGCGTCCTACCTGCGTCACCGCTTCGATGACTCCGCCTTCACAATGCTTTCTTAGCAGCATGCAAAACATCGGCGCTTCCAGCGGATTGACGTACGTTTTATTTGTAAAATGAATGCGCGGATAGGTTGGATTTGCTGAAAGCAGCAGCTTAACCTGCCCGCCTGCGCCTCTAATCGTAAATACAAGATCATGCGGGGAAGGCTGATAAATTTTATAAATTCGAGCGCCTGCATATTTTGCAAGCTCTTTCGCGATTGCGGATGTAACAATGCCGTCTAGTGCCATAGGTATTCCTCTTTTCTTCAAGCAGTCTTCCTCTATCATGCCATATTTAAAGCAAAAACTTAAGCGGCAATGTGATATTTTACAGTCTGTCCGAATATATTGCACTAGATGGCTGTCCACAGGATCGGCAAATTACGGGAGGGAGTCATACGATGGAACAAATGAAATGGCATCAGATGGGGATAGACAAGCTGACGAATACGCTGGAATGCTCTCCTGAGCAGGGGCTGCAGCCTGCTGATGCAGCAAAGAGATTGGAGCGAGATGGTCGCAATGAGCTTACAGAAGGGAAAAAGGCATCGCCAATCATTATCTTTTTAAGTCAGTTTAAAGATATTATGGTGCTTATTTTGCTTGGAGCAACGCTGATTGCCGCTTTTCTGGGCGAATATCTCGATGCGATTACGATTGTAGCGATCTTGGTTCTAAATGCAGTGTTAGGTTTTATCCAGGAGTTTCGTGCAGAGCGTTCCTTGCGGGCATTGAAAGAATTGTCTGCGCCTACGGCGCGCGTGCTGCGAGGAGGAGAAATAGTATCGATTCCGGCCAAGGAGCTGGTAGTTGGTGATGTCGTTTGCTTGGAAAGCGGAGACAGGGTGCCGGCTGATATTCGTTTTATTGAGACGAACAGCTGTTACATAGAGGAATCTGCACTCACGGGTGAATCCGTGCCTGTCGGCAAGCATCAGTCCGTTATACAAGAAGCAGAGCTGCCTCTGGGCGATCAAAAAAATATGGGCTTTATGAGCACGATGGTAACAAGAGGAACCGCAAAAGGAGTTGTTATCCGCACCGGCATGGCGACTGAAATGGGGAAAATAGCCGGAATGATCCAGCAAACGAAGGAAATGGACACCCCGCTGCAGCACCGGCTTGAGCAGCTTGGCAAGCTCTTGATTATCGTTGCGGTTGCTTTAACCATAATGGTTGTTGTTGCAGGAATTATGCACGGCCAGCCGGCTTATAATATGTTCCTTGCCGGGGTAAGCTTGGCGGTAGCAGCAATACCGGAGGGATTGCCTGCTATCGTTACGATCGCACTTGCATTGGGTGTGCAAAGAATGATCAAGCGAAGGGCGATCGTGCGCAAGCTTCCTTCTGTAGAAACGCTTGGCTGTGCTTCGGTTATATGCTCTGATAAAACCGGAACGCTTACACAAAACAAAATGACGGTCACGCATATGTGGATCGGCGGCAGGAAATATGAAGTAAGCGGTGAAGGCTATGAGCCAGTTGGCGAGCTTTACGAAGGCGGCAAGCAGGTTGATTACCGTCATGATTCTTCCATTAAACGATTATTGCAAATCAGCGCTCTTTGCAACAATGCGCAGCTTGTAAAAAATAATGATAAACGCAATAAAAATGCGGAGCAGGAGGATTGGATCCTTAAAGGCGATCCTACGGAAGGCGCGTTGGCCGTACTAAGCGCGAAGCTTGGCTCCTCCGGAAAAACGCTTGAGAAGCTGTACAAGCGCGAGCAAGAGTTTCCATTTGATTCTGAGCGAAAGCGCATGTCGGTCGTCATTTCTCATCAGGGCGGCAAGCTTGTATGCTCCAAGGGCGCTCCTGACATTTTGCTCGAGTATTGCAGCTATGTGCTGTGGGAAGGCAAGGTCGTTCCGCTTACAGGTACACTGAAGCGCAAATGCATAGAAGCCGGCGAGCAAATGGCGCATTCCGCCCTGCGCGTGCTAGGCATGGCCTATCGCGAGCTGCGCAAGGATGAGAATTGCGATTCGGAGCAGTCCGCGGAAAAAGGACTTGTGTTTGTAGGGCTTACCGGCATGATTGATCCTCCTCGCCGCGAGGTAAAGGATGCGATTGCAACCTGCAGCAGAGCTGGAATCAAGACGGTAATGATTACAGGAGATCATCAGCTTACAGCTGAAGCGATTGCTGGTCAGCTTGGCATTATGAAGCGCGGCGGCTCGGCGATGAGCGGCAAGCAGCTGGAGGCAATTTCAGATGAGGAGCTGGACCGGATCGTCGATGATGTGTATGTATATGCGCGAGTTTCACCAGAGCATAAGCTTAGAATCGTCAAATCCTTGCAGCGAAAAGGCCATGTAGTGGCGATGACCGGGGATGGCGTCAATGACGCGCCGGCAATTAAAGCTTCCGATATCGGCATAGCGATGGGCATTACCGGTACGGATGTCACCAAGGAAGCAGCTTCTTTGGTGCTGAGCGATGATAATTTTGCGACGATTGTTTCGGCGATTGAAGAGGGCAGAGGGATCTATGAAAATATTCGCAAATTTATTCGATATTTGCTTGCCTCCAACGTCGGAGAAATTTTAGTTATGTTTTTTGCTATGATGGCAGGCTTGCCGCTGCCGCTTGTACCTATTCAGATTTTATGGGTCAATCTTGTAACGGACGGCTTGCCTGCCATGGCGCTGGGTGTAGATCAGGCGGAGAAGGATTTAATGCAGCAGAAGCCGCGCGGCGCCAAGGAAAATATTTTTGCAAGGCGCTTGGGATGGAAAATTATTAGCCGTGGCGTGCTGATTGGTCTGTGTACGCTAGGCGCCTTCTGGCTGACGCTCATTCAAGGCGCCGGCGATGCTGATTCGCTAAAGGAAGCGCAGACGGTCGCTTTTGCGACATTGGTTATGGCGCAGCTCATTCATGTATTTGATTGCCGCAGCTCGCGCTCCATCTTCCACCGCAACCCTTTCCAAAATAAGTATCTCGTGCTTGCAGTTCTGTCTTCTATCCTGCTGTTAGTAGGTGTAGTGTACATTGAAGCGCTGCAGCCGATATTCAAAACAGTGCCGCTCGGCTTCAGAGAATGGTGTCTGGTCATAGTAGCGGCTGGAATCCCGACCTTCTTTATGGGCATTGGCAGC
The DNA here is from genome assembly GCF_050864975.1 of Paenibacillus sp. GXUN7292. Classification (NCBI taxonomy): domain Bacteria; kingdom Bacillati; phylum Bacillota; class Bacilli; order Caryophanales; family Paenibacillaceae; genus Paenibacillus; species Paenibacillus sp. GXUN7292. The sequence continues at coordinate 376,750 of NZ_JBOZWO010000001.1, forward strand.
GTACTGGGCAAATCGAAGCCGAAGCATAAAAAGCAATGGCCGGCAGCAACTAGAACGGCTTAAATATCTGGCCTCACCTAATTTAACTAAAACAGCACTGATTCCGTAAGGAGTCGGTGCTGTTTTAGTTAAAATATAGTTTATAAGCTTAAGCACCCTATCTTTGTTTATAGATTGTTGTTTTTGTTTGTACTTTTAATAAGGCACGTAAACTATAATGGAATAAACGATTTATGCGGCGATTGTTTTTGTGTTATGAAATGTTTTCATAATATGGCTTGTTCATATTAGAAAAATCAATTAAAATAAGGCATAAGTTCATGAAGGGCATAAAACGTATGCCTCTACTAATTTTCGTCAACAATAGTGCAATAGCAATTACGCAAATGTTGCAATGAGATGAGTATGGGATTTCATGCATAGCAAATGCATCAGTCATACTGTTATTTTTAACTCATAAGTTACGAAAATAGGTTAAGCGCGTTGAGGGACCGTAAGCGGAGGGAGGATCTGGCTTGGCTATTAAACTTATTAATATCGGATTCGGCAATATCGTATCAGCGAATCGAATTATTTCTATTGTTAGTCCAGAATCGGCTCCGATAAAACGGATTATTCAAGAAGCTCGAGATCGGCAGATGCTGATAGATGCTACCTATGGGCGACGAACAAGAGCTGTTATTATTACAGACAGCGACCATGTCATTTTATCAGCAGTTCAGCCTGAAACAGTGGCACATCGTCTTTCCACCAAGGATGACGATAACGACGAATAGTACAGGGAGTATTGTGCAGATGGGATTGTTAATTGTTTTGTCCGGACCGGCTGGCGTAGGCAAAGGAACAGTTTGCGCTGCATTGCGCAAGCGTATGCCGGAAATCGTCTACTCGGTATCGGCAACGACAAGGGCACCAAGACAAGGTGAGGTAGACGGAGTCAACTATTTTTTTAAAACAAGAGAGCAGTTTGAGCAAATGATCAAGCAGGAGGCCTTGCTTGAGTACGCTGAGTATGTGGGCAACTACTACGGCACTCCGCGTGATTTTGTAGAGCAAACGCTCGCCAGCGGTAAAGATGTTATATTGGAAATTGAGGTTCAAGGCGCACTGAAGGTAAAAGAGAAGTTTCCGAGTGCCGTCTTTGTTTTCCTGCTGCCGCCTTCGATGGAAGAGCTTAAGCAAAGAATTACTGGACGTGGAACGGAATCTCAAGATACAATTAATACGCGCATGAACGTAGCGACTCAAGAGATGGAATTGCTCAGTCATTACGACTATGCTGTGGTGAATGATGAAATCGACGCAGCCTGCGATCGCATTCGCAGCATTATTATTGCCGAGCATTGCCGCACGGCCAAACAGCTGGGCACAAGAGCTGAGATGCAGGCCGTAACTCAGAAAGACTAAGTGAGGGGGATATTTCATGCTTTATCCGTCAATAGATGAAATGGTTAAAAAAGTAGATAGCAAGTATACGCTTGTCGTAGCCGCGTCAAGACGCGCCAGAATGCTGCGCAATGGCGAGAAGTCGGATCTAGGGGATCCGCGCTCGCATAAATTTGTAGGCGTAGCCTTGGAAGAAATTTATGGCGATTATATACAAGTAGAAACGCTTGCCTCCAAGGATGAGTAAGGCAGCATGGAACAGGATGTGGAGTGCAACTGGCGACAGTGAGCGCTCCTTTTTAAATTTTAAGGGCTATTTAGCAGGCTTGGCCATTATTCTTGTTAAAGAGAAGGCATAGAGGACAGCCGGAGCAGCGGTTTAATTTGGTTTTCGAAGAATAATGAAACGGGAGCTGCTTGAATAGCATAATTATAGGCATCTCATGCACACTCTTGTTTTTGTTATTCCTCTTTGAATATAAGCAGTGCCAAAACAAACGCATTCAACTTAAATATGAGGAGGAGATAATAATGGAAGATTTACGCTATCCGATTGGAAAGTTCGCTTTTGAAGGGATGTCGTCGCAGCAGCGCGAGCAGTGGATTAATGATCTGGAGCAGTTTCCAAAGCTTTTGAAGGATGCTGTAGCCGGCCTTAACGATAAACAGCTGGATACCCCTTATCGAACAGGCGGCTGGACAATCAGGCAGCTTGTACATCATCTGGCTGATGCTTCAATGAATGGCTTTACTAGATTCAAGCTGGCTCTGACAGAAAACAACCCTACGATCAAGCCGTTCAACCCCGACTCCTGGGCTAACTTGATTGATGGTGCCAATGCTTCTATATCTCCAAGTCTTCTTATGGTTGAAGGTATATATGTGCGCTGGGTGCAGCTGCTGCGCTCCATGCAAACTACTGATTTTGCAAAGCAATTTTATCACCCGGAGCGGGGCAGCCAAATTCGCCTTTCTTATTTTTTAGGCTTTTCGGCATGGCATGTTATGCATCATTTGACGCAAATAACAAACGCAAAGCTTCGCAAGGATTGGTAATAGAACGTACGAAGTAGCATGAACAGACAGGAGACTCAGAAATGAATTTACCAGGCAGCACGATTCAAGGGAAGACGATTTTATTGGGCATTACAGGCGGTATTGCCGCATATAAAGGCGCCGTGCTTTGCAGCAAGCTCGTTCAAGCCGGCGCCAATGTTCATGTCATAATGACGGAGTCCGCCGCTAAATTTATTACGCCGCTCACACTGCAAACATTGTCGCGCAACGCTGTTCATATAGACACCTTTGATGAGCGCAATCCCGAGGTTGTTACACATATTCACTTGGCAGACCAGGCTGATCTCATTATTGTTGCGCCTGCTACCGCAAATATTATTGCCAAGATGGCCGGAGGCTTCGGGGATGATATGCTTAGTACGACGCTGCTGGCTGCATCCTGTCCGATTGTTATTGCGCCGGCAATGAATGTTCATATGTATGAAAATCCGGCTGTCATAAGCAATATGGAGAAGCTGGCTGCGAGAGGGGCTATGTTTATTGAGCCCGGCACAGGGCAGCTGGCTTGCGGCTATGTAGCCAAGGGACGGCTGGCTGAGCCTGAACAGATTGTTGAGTCTGTCATACAGTGGTTTGAACGCAGCAATAAGCTTGCTGGCAAGAAGCTGCTTATTACGGCAGGCGGCACAATGGAGCGTCTTGATCCCGTGCGTTATTTGACGAATGATTCTTCCGGCAAGATGGGGTTTGCCATTGCGGAGGCTGCTCAAAAAATGGGAGCTGACGTGACGGTTGTGGCTGGACGCGTAACGGCGAAAATGCCGGAAGGGATAACGCTCGTGTCTATCGAATCCGCGCAGCAAATGCAGGATGAGGTGCTGGCAAGGTTTGAGACGGCTGATATCGTTATAAAGGCAGCAGCAGTTGCCGATTATAGACCGGTTGTTAAAAGCGAGCAAAAAATTAAAAAGAGCAGCGACCGGCTCGTGCTTGAGCTTGAACGAACGACGGATATATTGAAGCTGCTTGGCGAAAAGAAAAAACAGCAGTTCCTTGTAGGCTTCGCTGCCGAAACGGAGCAGCTGGAGCAATATGCGATGGATAAGCTAAGGCGCAAAGGCTGCGATCTTATTGTGGCGAATGATGTGAGCGCTGCAGGAGCCGGCTTTAACGGCGACACAAATATTGTGCAAGTATTTGCAGAAGAAGGACTGGTTCAATATTTGCCGTTAATGTCAAAGCGCGAAGTCGCGGGCAGGCTAATGGATATCATATACGACCGTTACACCGCAAAGCGGGGGACGATCGAATGATTGCAAAAGTAATTGTAGATGTGCCGAGCCGCCAGACGGATCGGCCTTTTGATTATTTAGTGCCCTCTGAGATGGAGCAATGGATCGAGGTTGGCAGTCGGGTAGGGGTCCCCTTTGGGGGCAGAGTTTTGCAGGGCTTCGTCATTGGCCTGGCCGGCGATACGTCTATTGAGCAGTCCAGGCTGAAGCCTGTGTCCGAACTGCTTGATCCTGTACCGCCCTTGCTGCCGGATTTAATTGAGCTTTCCAAATGGCTCAGCGACAAGTATTGCTGCTCTTGGACGCAGGCGCTGCAAGCGATGATTCCCGTCGCGCTAAAGGGAAAAGAGGAGCGCTATGTTGCAATTGGACAGCTGGAGGAAGTGCAGCAGACACTGTCCGGGGAAGCGGCGGCATGGATTGAGAAGCATGGACCTTATGTGCTGCTCGATCAGCTGACAGCGCGCTTTCCGGAAGATAGCAAGCGGATTAAGGAATTGCTCAAAACGGGTGCGCTTTCGCTGCATCCGACGATAAAAGATAAGCTTTCAATTAAAACGATATTGACGGCCTGCTTGTCCGAAGCTGCCAGAGCTGCTGGACTTGAAGAAAGCTTGCTTAAGCTTCCGAAAAATGCAGGCAAGCAGGCTGCAGCTCTGACTTACATATATGAAGCGGAGGAGCCTGTTTCACTTGCTTATCTGGCCAAGGAGCAAGGGATATCGGCCTCGGCGGTTCGCGCGCTGGCGGATAAAGGGCTGATCGTTATAGAAGAGACCGAGCAGCAGCGGGATCCCTATGCCAAGCGTCATTTTGAAGCGACGGAGCCAAAGCCGCTTACTGACGAGCAGCAAAAGGTGTATAGCGAGATTGCAGCTGCTATCGGGGACAAGGAGCCGCAAACCTTCCTGCTGCACGGCATTACAGGAAGCGGCAAAACGGAGGTGTATTTGCAGGCGATTCAGTATTGCCTGGAGCGGCATCAGCAAGCGATCGTTCTCGTGCCCGAAATATCTCTTACGCCACAAATGGTGGAAAGATTTAAAGGCAGATTCGGGGATGAGGTCGCGGTGCTGCACAGCCGGCTGTCAAGCGGTGAGCGCTATGATGAGTGGCGCAAAATTAGAAGCAGGCAGGTTCGGGTAGCGATCGGCGCACGCTCTGCCATATTTGCTCCATTCGAGCAGCTTGGTTTAATTATTATCGACGAGGAGCATGAATCTTCCTACAAGCAGGAGGAAAGTCCTAAATATCACGCCAGAGATGTTGCGGTATATCGCGCCAAGCAGCATGGCGCTACCGTAGTGCTGGGATCGGCTACACCTGCGATGGAAACCTATGCGGCTGCCGCCAGAAGGACTAGCTCAGAGACAGGCCCGCGCCGGTCGTCTTTGCTGGAGATGCCTAATCGTGTCGGCCATCGGCCAATGCCGCAGGTTAATGTAGTCGATATGCGGGAGGAGCTGCTGGCTGGCAATCGCTCCATGTTTAGCCGCAAGCTGCATGAAGGGCTGCTGCAAAGGCTTGAAAGAAAGGAACAGACCGTGCTGCTGCTTAACCGGCGCGGTTACTCCACCTTTGTCATGTGCCGTTCCTGCGGCTATACTGCGGGATGTCCGCACTGCGACATCGCGCTCACTTATCATCAAAAATCACAGGTTATGAGATGTCATTATTGCGGTTATGCTGAACATACGCCTAAAGTGTGCCCCTCCTGCCAAAGCGAGCATATCCGCTTTTTTGGCACAGGCACGCAGAAGGTGGAAGAAGAGCTGGCCCGGCTTTATCCCGGTATTAGAGTGATACGTATGGACGTGGATACAACGACCGAAAAAAATGCACATGAACGGCTGTTGAAAAGGTTTGAAAATCGCGAGGCAGATGTTTTGCTAGGCACACAGATGGTTGCCAAGGGGCTCGATTTTCCTTATGTGACGCTTGTTGGCGTTATAGCCGCCGACACTTCCTTGCATTTGCCCGATTTTCGCGCCGCAGAGCGGACGTTTCAATTATTAACCCAGGTTGCCGGACGGGCAGGCCGCCATCATTTGCCGGGAGAGGTCGTCGTGCAGACCTACACACCTGAGCATTACGCGATTACTTGCGCATCACAGCATGACTTTAATTCGTTTGTGCAGCGCGAGCTGCAGCATCGCAGCATGCTGGGGTATCCCCCTTACTGCAGACTGATCGTCGTGACGATGTCGCATGATCAGCTGCCGCTGCTGTCAGCTGCCAGCGCACAGTTTGTCGACGATCTGCGCGGTCTGGCTGCGCATCTTGGCGTGCTCGTGCCGCTGGACAGCGGATTGCCAAGAGCGCTGGAAATATTAGGGCCGGTCGCATCGCCCATTGCCAAAATGAAAGATCGCTACCGCTTCCAATGTGTGCTAAAATATCGAGGGAGCGTTAATGCCGCCTCGATTATTGAGCAGACGCTCGCGCAATATGCGGAGCGCTCCGCGCAGAAGCAAATTCATTATAGTATTGATGTAGATCCGCAAGTTATACTGTAGTCACGAATGAATGCTTTTGAATAAATATAATATAGATAGCCTATGTCTACGAAAAGGATGAAGAATGATGAGTATACGATTAATAGTGAAGGAACCAGATCCTGTCCTGCGCGAGGTTGCGAAGGAAGTTACGAAATTTAATCCGAATTTGAAAAAGCTTCTTAAGGATATGGCGGAAACGATGTATGACGCTGAGGGCGTTGGCCTTGCCGCGCCGCAGGTCGGCATTTCCAAGCGGGTCATCGTAGTAGATGTGCGAGACGAGAATGGCCTTGTTGAGATGGTTAATCCTGTTATTGTCGAGCAGTCTGGCGAGCAGGTTGGGCCGGAAGGCTGCTTGAGCATACCGAATTTGAATGGCGAAGTAAAAAGAGCTGACCGTATTGTCGTAGCGGGGCAAAATAGTGATGGCGAGCCGATCACGATTGAGGCTTCCGGTTTTTTTGCACGCGCGTTTCAACACGAAATCGACCATTTGAACGGGATCCTGTTTACTGATATTGCGCTTAATGTATATGACATATCCGAATTAGCTAGAAAAGGCGGCGAGTCTTAATGCGTATTGTTTTTATGGGTACGCCGGAATTTGCTGTTCCTTCTTTAAAGCTGCTTGTTGAGCAATCGTATGAAGTCGTCGCGGTTGTATCACAGCCGGATCGTCCAAAAGGCAGAAAAAAGACGTTGACGCCGCCCCCTGTAAAGGAAGCGGCGTTGTCGCTGGGCCTTCCGGTGCTGCAGCCTGAACGAATGCGCAGCCGCGAGGCTGTCGAGCAGCTGGCGCAGTATAAGCCTGATTTAATTGTAACGGCGGCTTACGGGCAAATTTTGCCTAAGGCTGTATTGGACATGCCACAGTACGGCTGCATTAATGTGCATGGCTCCCTGCTGCCCAAATATCGCGGCGGCGCGCCTATTCAGCGCTCCATTATTAATGGCGAGTCGGAAACAGGCGTTACCATTATGTATATGGCCGAAGGCTTGGATACCGGTGACATGATTAGCAAAGTGTCCGTACCGATTACGGATGGGGATACGTCAGGTACTATTTTTGACAAGCTGAGCAAAGCTGGTGCGCAGCTTCTCAGCGAAACGTTGCCAAGCATTGCAGACGGCTCGGTGCAGGCTGTCCCGCAAAATGATGAGGAAGCGACATATGCTCCGAATTTAACGCGCGAGGACGAGAGAATTGATTGGAATAATCCAGCCAGAGCTATATTTAACCAAGTACGCGGCTTGTCGCCTATGGCAGGAGCGTTTACTTATTTGAACGGTGAAGTATTTAAAATATGGACATGCAGCGCCAGAGACGGCCAAACAGGTAAAGCTGCCGGAACGATCATTGCGATTGACGGCGCGGGGCTGCATGTGCAGACGGGTGCGGGAGTGCTTGTTGTTAATGAAGTTCAGCCGGCAGGGAAAAAAGTAATGAGCGCTGCGCAGTGGCTGCAGGGCGCAAGAATTGAGACTGGAGCAGCGTTCCAGCAGGGAGCCGAGCAATGACGGGGCGCCGCGCCGGTGGCCGCGCTCCGTCCCGCAAATCTGCGACCTCGCGCGATGTTGCCCTTGATACGCTGGTTAAAGTCGCGGAGGGCGGCGCATACAGCAATCTTCAGCTCAACCGCGCTCTGCAGGAATCAAGCCTGTCCCGTGCCGATGCTGCGCTCGCGACAGAGCTAGTATATGGTACTTTGCAGCGGCAGCTGACTTTGGATTACTGGCTGGCGCAGTTTGTTGCCAAGGGGCTTAGGAAGCTCGAGCCTTGGGTGCACCAGCTGCTGCGCTTAAGCTTGTATCAGCTGCTGTTTCTCGACCGTATTCCTGCTCATGCAGCGGTTAATGAAGCTGTTTCGATCGCACGGCGCCGCGGACATGCAGGCATTGCCAGCATGGTGAATGGCGTGCTGCGCAATGCCGATCGCAATCGAGACCGTTTGCGCATTGAGCATATAAAGGCTGATACCGCTGTTGAACGGATAGCACTCCAATATTCTTACCCGCAGTGGCTGGTTCAGCGCTGGCTGGCAAGTTATGGCGAAGATGCCGCAACTGCAATATGCAGGTCAGGCAATGAGCAGCCTCATGCCAGCATTCGCGTTAATCCGCTTGCGGCAACGCGCGAGCAGGTGCTTTTGCAGCTTCAGAAAGATGACCTTGAAGCTATTCCGTCGCCGGCAGCCCGCATGGGCATTGTCGTAAAGGGCGGGGGCCATTTGGCCGAGCGCCAAGATTTTGTTGAAGGCAAATGGTCGCTTCAGGATGAGAGCTCTATGCTCGTCGCGGAAGCCGCTTCGCCACAGGCAGGCATGAAGGTGCTGGATTGCTGCGCGGCGCCAGGAGGGAAAAGCACTCATCTGGCTGAGCTGATGGAAGGCAAAGGCAAGGTGTGGGCCAATGATTTGCATGCCCACAAGCGCGCTTTGATTACAGCCCAAAGCGAACGGCTTAAGCTGCGCAATGTAGAGGCGATCACCTCTGACGCCCTGCTGCTTGGCGAGCGCTTCGAAGAGAAGTCAATGGACGTCGTGCTGCTGGATGCGCCATGCTCAGGTTTTGGCGTTATTCGCAGGAAGCCTGAGATCAAATGGACTAAAACGGAGGGGGATATTGCAGAGATTGCCGCCCTTCAGAAGAAGCTATTGCCGGTCGCAGCGCAACTTGTTCGCAGCGGAGGCGTACTTGTTTATAGCACCTGCACGATCGAGGCTGCAGAGAATGAGCAGCAGGTTCAGCATTTCCTGGCAGAGCATCCTCACTTCAAGCTGGATGCAGCCTGGCCGGAGGATACGCTGAGCCGCTTGCGCGAGGCAGGCATTATTGACAGCACATTCAATGGCATGCTGCAGCTGCTGCCGCAGCATTTTGGCAGCGACGGCTTCTTTATAGCGCGCATGGTCAGATGCGATTAAGTGGACTGGATAAGAGGCAGCAAAGGACAAATGTAGCTGAACAATGCCGCTTATGTTAAAATAAAACGATGGCAAGTCAGAATAGGCGTTAAAAACGTATAGCTGCTTGCCGCGAGAAACATATATTGGTGTACAGGTTGTGATAAAATGAAACCATTTATTTATGATTATACGTTAGAGCAGCTGCAGGAATGGATGGCCAACAATGGAGAGGCTTCCTTTCGGGCTGACCAGCTTTTTGACTGGATCTATGTGAAGCGGGTAACAAGCTTTGAACAAATGACGAATTTGTCCAAGCAGCTGCGTGAAAAGCTTACAGAGCACTTCCAGTTCGTTACGCTGCAGGAAATTACACGGTTTGAATCCAAAGACGGTACGGTCAAGTTTTTGTTTGGGCTGCATGATGCCCATGCGATCGAAACGGTTATTATGCGGCACAGCTACGGCAACAGCATCTGCGTAACAACACAGGTCGGCTGCCGCATTGGTTGTACGTTTTGCGCCTCCACCTTGGGCGGGCTCAAGCGCAATCTGACAGCAGGCGAGATTGTGGCACAGGTTGTAACTGCCCAGCAAATACTGGATGCGACAGATGAACGAGTATCTAGCATCGTGATTATGGGCTCCGGAGAACCATTTGAAAATTATGATGCGACTATGAATTTCCTACGCATTATGATTCATGAGAAAGGGCTTCATATCGGACAGCGCCACATTACCGTATCGACGAGCGGAATTGTGCCTAGCATGTACAAATTCGCAGATGAAAATACGCAAATAAACTTGGCGCTTTCCATACATGCGCCGAATGACAAGCTTCGCTCAAAGCTGATGCCGGTCAACCGCAGATTTCCGTTTGAAGATGTAATGGAGGCTTGCCGCTATTATATTGCCAAGACGGGCCGCCGGATTACGTTCGAATATGCTTTGATTGGCGGTGTAAATGACCAGCCTGAGCACGCTCAGGAGCTGGCTGATGTGCTTAAAGACTTGCTTTGTCATGTCAACTTAATTCCGGTCAATCATGTCCCGGAGCGCAAATATGTTAGAACGTCGCGGGATGAAATCTTTCAATTTCAACGTATTTTGGAGCAAAACAATATCAACGCTACCATACGCAGGGAGCAAGGCCACGATATTGCGGCTGCTTGCGGCCAATTAAGGGCGAAGCATATGGAATCCACTACGAGGTGATGAACGATTGTTAATGGCTAACCGCAGTAATATTGGATGCGTCCGTCAAGTCAACGAGGATCAGTCTTGGACGGGGAAGCTTAGCACAGGAACGGCGCTTGCAGTTGTAGCAGACGGAATGGGCGGGCATCAAGCCGGAGACGTTGCCAGCCGTATGGCAGTGGAAGCATTTTGCTTCGCTATGAAGTCTAATCTTCCGGGCGACGGTTTCTCCTTGCCGGAGGGCAAAATGCTTATGCGCCAAGCTATTACAGAAGCTAACAGCACCGTTTATGAGTTGAGCTCGCGCGAGGAGCGCTATCGGCATATGGGAACGACAATTGTAGCGGCGCTTTTGCAGGAAGCAAATATTATTATTGGCCACGTAGGCGACAGCAGAGCCTACAAAGTTAGCGAAGGCGCTATGGAGCAGCTTACAGTGGATCATACTCTGGTCAATGAGCTGGTGAAATCAGGTCAGCTTAGTGAGGATGAGGCAGTCAATCACCCGCGCCGCAACGTATTGACTCGAGCAATAGGAACGGATGCGCATGTAGAAATCGACGTACAGGCAGTAAAGTGGTCATCTTGCGATACGCTGCTGCTCTGCAGCGATGGATTGACAAATATGGTCAGTGAGAATGAGATCGTAGGCGCAATCATGAATGAAGAGCTGGAGCTTGAGGAAAAAGCCGACCATCTCATACAACTGGCACTGAATGGCGGTGGAGACGACAATGTAACAGTCGTCCTGATCCAGCCGTCTGCAGACAGGGAGCGAGAGGAGCGACTGCAATGATTGGACATGAATTAGGCGGGCGATATGAAATATTGTCGCGTATAGGCGGCGGAGGCATGGCGCTTGTCTACAAGGCTCATGATATTTTGCTTAATCGCAAGGTTGCGGTTAAGGTGCTGCGTCAGCAATTTGTCCATGATGAAGAGTTTATACAGAGGTTTCGCCGGGAGGCACAGTCAGCGGCAGCTTTGTCGCATCCCAACGTCGTCAGCATTTATGATGTCGGGCAGGAAGGCGAGACGCATTATATCGTAATGGAATATATTGAAGGCCGAAATTTAAATGAGATTATTAAAGAATTTGCTCCGCTGCAAGTGAAAGAGGCTGTAGGCATAGCCGCACAAATTTGTGACGCGCTTGACCATGCGCATCACAATCATATTATTCATCGTGATATTAAGCCTCATAATATATTGATAGGAAATAACGGACGAGTGAAGGTAACGGATTTCGGCATTGCGAGAGCTGTTACATCCTCGACGATTACGCATACCGGCTCTGTCGTAGGTTCTGTGCATTATTTTTCACCTGAGCATGCCAAAGGCATCAATACGGGGGAAAAATCAGATTTATATTCTTTGGGAATTGTGCTCTATCAAATGCTGACTGCACAGCTGCCATTTCTCGGCGAAAGCCCGATCAGCGTGGCGCTTAAGCATTTGCAAGAAAACTTTGCGGAGCCTAAGGCAATTAATCCGCATATCCCGCAAAGCGTCGAAAATGTTATTTTGAAGGCGATGCGCAAAAATCCGAGCGAACGCTATGCCTCTGCCGAGGAAATGATGTCTGATCTGGAAACCTGCTTGCTTCCGGAACGGCTTCATGAGCCTAAGCTCACCTTCCATACTTTTAATGATTTGGACGAGACAATTATTATGCCTGCCATCCGCGGTGAAAATCCGTCTACGGCTGCGGCCTCTGCAATGGGCACAGGCAAACAGCCTAGTGTGAATGCAAAGCAGAATACAGCCAGACAAGACGATCATCCGCTTTTAGAAAATACAGCAGCGATGCCTGCTGCAGAGCAAGCCGGACGACCGTCTAAAAAGTGGAAGAAGCCGCTTGCTGTCGTTGGGGTGACCTTGTTTATTCTTGCCTTGATCGTAGCCGGTTTTATATGGATTCTGGACCGATTCAGCGTAGATGATGTCTTGGTGCCATATGTAATTGATAAACCGATCGAGGAAGCGAAAGCTTTGCTAGAGGAAGCGAAGCTGAGAGTCGAGTATCCGCTCATTAGGGAATTCAGCAAGGACGTGCCGAAGGACGTCGTCATAGACCAGTCCAAAAAGAACACGAAAGCGAAGGAAGGCTCCTATATTCAGCTGCACGTCAGCGACGGCCCTGAAATGAAAGAGATGAAAAATTATGTCGGTCAGCCGATCCAAGCTGTCATTGATGAGCTGACAGGTATCGGAATGCGCGAAAAAGACCAGATTATAATTAAGGAATCATTCAGCGAGGAAGCTCCAAATACAATTTTAGAGCAGTCCTTGCCTGAAAAAGAAATGTTTGATCCTACCGAAGCTATAGTTACATTTACAGTAAGCAAAGGCCGCGAGCAAGTGGAAATGCCCGAGCTGGTTGATATGAATTTGAAAACGGCACGTAATTTGCTCAAATCACTAGAGCTGGTGCTAAAAGAAGAAGATATTATATACGAAGCAAGCTATTTGGTTGAGAAGGACAAAATTATAAGCCAGGACAACCACCAGCCTGGTGATATGGTAGCTAAAGGTTCGACGATTACTATTCGTGTATCCACGGGGATTCCGGCAGATTCGAAAACATATCAGTTCAATGTAGTTATTTCTCCAGCTAAAGTAGGTCAGTCAAGCGAGGTTAAAATTGCTTATTCTGATGCCAGAGGAGAAAATGTCGAAACAGTTTCCCGTGTCATTACAACTACTGAAACGATCCCGGTTACGGTAGTTTTGGCTCCGGACACAATTGCTAGAATTTCTATTACGCGAGATAAACAGCTGATCGATATTAAACAAATATATTATGAAGAGCTGGCTCAAGGCTCTAACAGCGGAACCGTGACTATACCGGGTGAAGAGGAAGAGCATGTGCCCGAGGAAGAGCCGGCTGAGCCGGTGGACGGCCCGCTTAATGGCAACGGGCACAATAAAGATCAGGAAAGCGAGCAGCTAAATGATGAGCATGGAAACGAACAAGAAGGATAAATCTGAACAATTGGAACAAGTAGGGACGATTATCAAGGCGCTTAGCGGCTTTTACTATGTGCGTGCCGATGATGCTTTGCGGTTTCCGTCAGAAATCCAATGCCGGGCCAGGGGAGTTTTCAAGAAGAAAGGCCTTACTCCGCTCGTCGGCGACCGGGTTCGTTTTAGCATGACAGATAATGGCGAGGGAACGGTTACGGAACTGTTCCCTCGTTCCTCCGAATTGGTCAGGCCGCCTGTTGCTAATATTGATTTGGCGATACTGGTGTTCTCCGTTACGGAGCCGTCATTAAATTTGCAGCTGCTGGATAAATTTCTTGTGCATATTGAGCATGCGGACATCCCTGCTGTGCTTTGCCTCAGCAAAAAGGATCTTGAGCAGGACGGGGATGAATCTGAGGAAGCCAAAGCGATGTCAGCCGCCGTTAACGAAATATACGGAGCAATCGGTTACGAGGTTTACAGCACGAGCGCCAAGCGCAACAACGGCATTGGGGAGCTTAGAGAGAGGCTTAAGGGCCATCTCGCTGTATTTGCCGGCCAATCAGGGGTAGGGAAATCTTCCTTGCTTAATACGATCGTGCCTGGCTTGCAGCTGGAAACAAATGCGATCAGCAATCGCCTTGGCCGCGGCAAGCATACGACCAGACATGTGGAGCTTATTGATATAGGCGGAGGCTTGGTGGCAGACACGCCTGGCTTTAGCCAGCTGGATTTTGTCGAGCTTGGCGTAGACGATTTAAGCTCATGCTTTGTGGAGATGCGCGAATTGTCCCCGAATTGCAAATTTAGAGGCTGTACGCATATTCAAGAACCCGGCTGCGCTGTGCTGGAAGCGCTCGAAGAGGGCAGGCTGGCACCGAGCAGGCATGAGCATTACAAGCTGTTTCTAGAAGAAATGAAAGAGAAAAAACGGAGGTACTGAAAATGGCATCAATTATTGCACCATCCATCCTATCTGCTAACTTTGCACAGCTTGGAGATGACATTAAAGCAGTCGAGAAAGCAGGTGCAGACTGGATACATATCGATGTAATGGACGGTCATTTTGTTCCAAACCTTACGTTCGGTGCGGCCGTAATAGCAGCAGTGCGAGCTGTGACTAAGCTTCCATTCGATGTGCATCTTATGATAGAAAAGCCGGAGCTGTCGATCGACCAGTATATTGCTGCCGGTGCTGACCGTATTACGATTCATGCAGAGGCTTGCGTTCACCTGCACCGCACCGTCCAATATATTAAGAGCAAAGGGCTGCCGGTTGGGGTGGCTATCAATCCTGCTACTCCGGTATCTGCATTGGAATCGATCATTCATGATTTGGACTTGGTTCTCATTATGACGGTAAACCCTGGATTCGGCGGGCAATCTTTTATTATGCATGCACTCGACAAGCTTCGCCAGCTAACAAAAATGATCAATGAAAAAGGTATCGGACATATCGATGTTCAGGTTGACGGCGGCATTAATGCAGAAACAGCCGCACTAGTTCGCGAGGCTGGCGCTAACGTGCTTGTAGCAGGCAGCGCAGTGTTTGGTGCTCCAAGCTTAGAGCAAGCTATATCATCACTTCGTTAGGAGGAGAGTTATGGAACGCTCCCGATTTATGACCGCTTTAATTGTGTGCGCGTATTCGCTGTTAGCGGGATTGTCGCTTGCGCTATTTTCTAATATTACAGAGTTTCACCGCTATATTTTTTCTTTGTTAGCGCTTTATATAGGCATTCGCTTTTTCAAAAATTTTGAGCGATTGGGTCTTCGCATTACGTTTTTCGTACTGGCTATCTTTTTCTTTTTCTTGTCAACGATTATATATGCCATGTACATATATGCTAAAGAACACCCTGAATTATTTACAAATGTGTCTTAATCCTCGAATATCCGCATACGCATAGGAATAGTACGGAGCAGCCTTGCATAGTATGAATACATAAGCGTAGGTTTTGTGACGGCCTAATTCGAAGAGCGTGTCTGAGGAGGGATGAGGCATGAAATTTTATACGATCAGATTGCCTAAATTTTTAGGCGGGTTTGTAAAAGCAATTTTAAATACCTTCCAAAAAAATTAAATATGCTGTCCTATTACTCACCTACGGTCTTTAATTGCTAAGTGCTAGCTTTATTATGAGCTTGATTCATATTGCAGCAGCCGTGGCATTTTGCTATAGGATAATGATCCGGGACATTCGCAGTAAATATAAGCTAAGTATAGGGAAGCCTATACTTACTTATATTTTTTTTACAAAAAAGCCTAAGTGTTTGAATCTGACTTGCTACCTGCTAATATTGATCTTATATTTCGCCGGCAGCTTTCCCGGGGATGGCGAGCCGCTTACCTTGTTGAATACGCAGACTGGCCATTGTTGAGCGCTTGAAGCAGCTGGGGGAGAGCATGCCGGTTAATAAAAAAAGCACCTGTGATCAGGTGCTTTTGTCTATGGCTGAGCCATTACTATACGCGTTGTACTTTACCGGATTTCAGAGCGCGTGTGCTAACGTAAACACGTTTTGGTTTGCCGTCAACTAGGATGCGAACCTTTTGCACGTTTACGCCCCAAGTACGGCGGGACTTGTTGTTTGCGTGAGTAACGTTGTTGCCTGTTCCAGGCGATTTGCCTGTAAGATAACATCTGCGGGACATGACTACACCTCCTTAAAATGTTGCAATGAAAAAACGGGTTCCATATTGCGCTTAATTGAATCAATTTCATAATATGGCTAACTGCTGTAATCAAGAAAATATAGATCGATGAAACTAAGGATCTACATCTAATCATTGCAATGAGTTATGAAATTGATTTAACCAGCAATGCGATAGCGTAATCGTATCTGTAAAAAAGCAGAATACCGACGCCTGTTAAAACACACTTGGATATCGTACCATAAATTGCGTGGTTCTTCAACCAGTATCTGCTTTGTTACAACGTTTTGTGTTACAGACTTCAATAACGTGGTAGTTTATAGTACAATGGTAATTAGTCCATACTTGAGAGGGTAAGGGAGCGTGTTAGGATGACTTTGCAGCTTAAATCCGAGCTAGGCGCTATTTATGTGTCGGAAGAATGCGTTGCAGTTATTGCAGGTTCCGCAGCTATGGAATGCTATGGACTGGTAGGCATGGCTTCGCGAAAACAATTGAAGGATGGTCTTGCTGAGCTGTTGGGCAGGGACAATTGGTCTCGCGGGGTTGTTGTAAGAAAAGAGAATGAAGAGCTGCATATTGATCTCTATATCATTGTCAGCTATGGAACAAAGATCTCTGAAGTAGCGCACAACATACAATCCAAAGTAAGATATGTGCTGAATGATGTAGCAGGTTTGCAAGTAGATCAAATCCATATATTCGTACAAGATGTAATGGTATCCAGGTAGCGGAAGGGGAATTTTTCATTGGGTAAGCGCTCTATTAACGGAACGGATTTTGCCGCCATGGCGTTGTCCGGCGCACAATATTTACAAAGGAATGCAGAATACGTCAATGCGTTGAATGTATTTCCTGTGCCGGACGGCGATACTGGCACAAATATGAACTTAACTATGGACTCTGGTGTTCGAGAGCTGAAAGGCAAGCCGTCAGAACATTTGGGTAAAGCGGCAGAAGCGTTGTCGAAAGGACTGCTAATGGGCGCACGCGGCAATTCCGGCGTCATATTATCGCAGCTGTTTAGAGGGTTCTCGCGCTCGCTCGCGGCGTATGAGGAAGCAGGAACAACTCAAATTGCGGCAGCGTTGCAGCATGGGGTAGATATGGCCTACAAGGCGGTAGTCAAGCCGGTTGAAGGTACGATACTTACCGTTGCGAAGGAAGCAGCCAAGCATGCTGTTGCCTATGCGCGCCGCAGCAGTGATGTTATTGCACTTATGCGTGAAGTATACGAAAGAGCAAATGAAGCACTTCAGAAAACACCGGATTTACTTCCTGTACTTAAACAGGTTGGCGTAGTGGATTCAGGAGGTCAAGGGCTGACCTTTATTTATGAGGGCTTTTTGCGCAGTCTGCTGGACAATGAGTCTGGCGGTTATTCTGATTCGTTATTTATGACCTCTGAAGCTGCTCTGCCTGAAGAGGTAGCTGTACCAGCAGCGGCTGTCAGACCTGTTGCAGTGCCAACCTCGGCACAAGCGAAGCTAGTGACAGACGATATTGAATTTTTATACGATATGGAATTTTTTATAAATCGCAAGCTGGCAAAAAGTTCTGCAGTGTTTTTTGATGAATCCGCTTACAAGAGGGCGCTTGAAAAGGATGGCGACTCTATACTTGTTATCGTAGATGACGAAATCATCAAAGTGCATGTCCATTCGCGCAAGCCGGGCGATGTGCTTAATCTTTCTTTGCCTTATGGAGAACTTATTGATATTCATATATTGAACATGCGCGAGCAGCATCGGGATTTGCTTGAGGAAAGCCCGGCGGCTACCGTCCATGTCGATTTTTCCGCGGCTGAGCTGCTTGCAGGTCAAGCACCTGAAGGAGTGTCATTAGGACAAATCTATGAGCGCGCTCCATTCGGAATGGTTGCTGTAGCAATGGGTGAAGGCATTTCCGAGATGTTCCACGCAAGCGATGTTGATATTGTGCTGTCAGGCGGGCAGACGATGAATCCAAGCACAGAGGATTTTTTGAATGCGATAGAATCACTTTCAGCGGAGCATATTTTCCTTCTTCCCAACAATGGGAATATTATTTTGGCAGCGGAACAGGCTGCTGAATTAAGCGAGCGCAATGTAACGGTTATTCCTACAAGAACCGTGATACAAGGCTTGTCTGCCGTACTGGCCTTCAAAGAAGATGAAAGCGCAGAACGCAACAAGGAATGGATGATCAGCGCTGCTTCGCATGTACAGTCCGGTCAAGTAACTTCAGCAGTACGCGATACAGTTATCGAAGGAATTGTCATTAAGGAAGGCGATTTTATCGGCATCAAGGAGAAGGAAATCGTAGTTTCAGACGCAAGCCTTCTCGCTTCCTGCCAGGCTCTTCTGCAAAAAATGCTCGCAGATGGCGGCGATCTGCTTACTGTTCTATATGGTGAAGGCGCAGATGACGCGATTACGAAGCAGCTTTCTGCTTGGCTGGAGGAGAATTACAGCGACCTTGAATTAGAGGTTCATGCAGGGGGTCAGCCGCTGTACCCGTATGTATTTGGACTAGAATAATGCAGCGACTATGAATGAGATAGGAGAGTTAGCCTATGGGAAAGGTTCGTATCGTTACGGATAGCACCGCTGATATTCCGCAGGAGGAGCGGGAGCGGCTTGGAATTGCTATGATTCCGCTAAAAGTACATTTCGGCGAAGAAACTTATTTGGATGCAATTACGATTGGCACCGAGCAATTTTATAAAAAGCTGGTACAATCGCCTATTCTGCCAACAACGTCTCAGCCATCGCCGGTAGAGTTTACAGAAGTATACGAGAAGCTGTTGGCTGAGGAGCCGGATACGTCTATTATTTCAATCCATTTGGCAGCGGTGCTTAGCGGCACCTATCAATCCGCTACGATTGCGCAGTCGATGATTGAAGGGGAAGCGGATATTACAATTGTGGATTCCAAGTCCGCTTCTTTCGGTATTGGCTATTTAGTTGTCAAAGCTGCCGAGATGGCGCAGGCAGGCCGCTCCAAGGATGAAATTGTAAAGGAGCTTCAAAGGCTTCAGGAAGGCTTTAATTTGTACTTTCTTGTGGATACGCTTGAATATTTGCAGAAGGGCGGCAGAATCGGCAAGGCGTCAGCCCTGATTGGCTCCATTCTTAATATTAAGCCTATTCTTACCTTGGACAAGGAAGGCGGCGTGTTTCCGGTAGACAAGGTGCGCGGCTCGAAAAAAGCGATGGGCCGGATTGTGGAGCTGCTTAAAAAAGATTTTGGCGATGAGCCTGTCGGCTTGACGCTGGCATGGACAGATGATACGACGGTCGCGATGGAGCTTGGCGAACGCATTAAAAGCGAATTAAACGTGAAGCAGGTTGGCTATACGACGGTAGGTTCCGTTATTGGAACGCATACGGGTCCAGGCACCTCTGCTGTATTTATGTATAAGGTGTGAAAGTAATATGGCATTCATTCATGAGGTTTCAGTAAGACAAGTTAAAGGCGTGACGGCTCTTAAAGAACAAGAGCTTCACGCCTTTGGCATACATACAATTGAAGATTTGCTGCTCTATTTTCCTTTTCGTTACGAGGATTATCGCGTGAAGGAGCTAGCGGAGGTCAAGGATGGCGACAAGGCGACTGTGCTGGGCATTGTGCGCGGCATGCCGATGCTGCAGCGGTATGGCCGCAATAAGTCGAGACTGTCTTGCAAGGTGGAGTGCGGCGGGATGCTGATTACTGCAGTATGGTTTAATCGCCATTTCCTGAAGGATCAGCTGTTTCCCGGCCGTGAGCTGATGCTGACGGGCAAATGGGAGCAGCAGCGCCTGCAAATGACTGTATCGGAATCAGAATTTACTGGTGGCGCTTCAGCGACAGCATTGGCTGGCTTTGAGAAGCTCAGCCCTGATCGGTCTGCAAAAACGAGCAAAACAGATACGCTGCAGCCTGTATACTCGATTGGCGGCAGCATTACACAAGCGTGGATGCGCAAAACTATCGCGCAGGCGCTGCTGCAATTTGAGACACTTATTGATGAGGTGCTGCCTCATGAGCTGGTGGAGCAGCATCATCTGATGGCAAGACGTGAGGCGATTAGACGGATTCATATGCCTGGTGATGTTGGAGACGGGCTGGAAGCCCGCCGCCGGATGGTGTATGAGGAATTGTTTTTATTTCAGTTGAAGCTGCAAGCTTACCGTTCTTTGCACGTAAAACGCAATGATGGGATCGCTATGCCGATCGACAGCCAAACGATACGCGATTTTGCGGCTACGCTGCCGTTCGAGCTTACAGCCGCCCAGAAGCAGGTCGTTAATGAGCTGTTGAAGGATATGAGACGCAGCAGCGCAATGAATCGGCTGCTGCAAGGCGATGTAGGCTCCGGCAAAACCGTAGTAGCTGCTATCGCTCTGTATGGCGCATATACAGCAGGACATCAAGGAGCGCTTATGGTGCCAACCGAAATACTTGCCGAGCAGCATATGAAGTCTTTGCAAAAGCTATTCGCCGGCACAGGAATTGAGCTTGGACTTTTGACCGGCAGCCTGACCGAGCGGAAAAGGCGAGATGTGCTTGCAGGCCTGCAAATGGGCATGATTCATATTGCAGTCGGCACCCATGCGCTTATTCAGGAGGACGTACATTTCCATAGCCTGGCACTTGTTGTTACCGATGAGCAGCATCGCTTTGGCGTTAATCAGCGCAGCATACTGCGTCGTAAGGGGCCCAATCCGGATGTGCTGACGATGACCGCGACGCCGATCCCAAGAACACTTGCCATTACCGCCTTTGGCGATATGGATGTGTCAACGATTCGGGAAAGGCCGCAGGGGCGCAAGCCGATCAAAACTTATTGGGTCAAGCATGACGCTTTCGACCGGGTCATTGGATTTATTCGCAAGGCGGCATCGGCAGGCAGGCAGTCTTATGTTATTTGTCCGCTTATAGAGGAATCCGAAAAACTCGAGGTGCAAAATGCGATCGATTTGCATATTCAACTGCAGCAGGCGCTGCCTGATTTGCAAATTGGCTTGCTGCATGGCCGCATGTCAGCAGCAGAAAAGGATGAAACGATGGGCGCCTTCGGTGCAAATGAGTCTCAGGTTCTTGTCGCTACAACAGTTGTCGAGGTAGGGGTGGATGTTCCTAATGCGACAGTGATGGTCATTATGGATGCAGAGCGCTTTGGCTTGTCGCAGCTGCACCAGCTGCGCGGCAGAGTGGGCCGGGGAGAGCATCAGTCGCATTGTATATTGATTGCCGATCCTAAATCAGAAACTGGCCGTGAGCGCATGAAGGTGATGACTGAGACGAATGACGGCTTTGAGGTGGCACGCAGAGATCTGGAGCTGCGTGGCCCGGGAGAATTTTTTGGCACCAAGCAAAGCGGTCTGCCAGAGTTCCGCCTTGCCGATATGGTGAGTGATTATGAGGTGCTGGAGCAGGCGCGCGATGATGCGGCAAGGCTTACGGAACGAGAGGACTTCTGGCAAGAGGAACGCTTCTCGCGCTTGCATGCAATCTTGAGCCAGGATGAGAGATTTCAAGGAGAGCAGCTTGATTAGGAAAGAAATGCCTCTATACAGCATATAGTGAATGGATGGGGTCATGGACTTAGCTGTATGGAGGTGTCAAGCTTATGAGTTATCAGAAATATGGTATTAGCCAGCAGCTTGTGGAAAGAATTAAGCGCAAAATGAAAAATCCGGCTGTAAAGGAGCGGATGCGCCTGCTGCTCAATGGTGTAACCAAATATGATCTGCAGGATAGAACGAGAGTGAAAAGGCTCGTAAAGGCTGGAGCGGCTATCGTATCAGAGAAGCTTTCAGACACGCAGGAGGAGCAAATTATTACTTTTGTGCTGGCGCAAAAAATCGATCCGAAAAATACGTTTCATTTGTTGAAGCTATGGGGAATGTTTCGTTAGCTGATAGGTAAATGTAAATATGAAAATGAAAGGCTCGCCGAATGATTGGCGGGCCTTTTGAAATATAACCATGTACAAGTTTTGAACGCTTTTATTATTCTGAGCTACCAGAGCTCAAGCTGGCCTTCAATTGCCTGCCTGTCTATGAAAGAAGGTGATTCGGCGCGGGCATTTCCAACTTTGGGCGATACGGGATACGCCTCCATCTCTTCGGCAGGATAGGGCTTTAAGAGCGGAAGCAGCAGCTCGCTGCTTTGTAAGGATCGATCAAGCCAAAGCTGTTCATCCTGCTTGTTCAGCAGGACTGGCATTCTATCATGAATCGGAGCTACGACACTATTGGCAGTCGTCGTAAGGATCGAACAGCTGCTGACTTTGCTTTTATCCGGTGCAATCCAAGTATCATATATGGCGGCCATACTGAATAGCGAGCGGTTCTTCATCACAATGCGCATGGGCTGCTTGCCGCCGGACGTCAACACCCATTCGTAGAAGCCGTCGGCAGGTATAATGCAGCGCTTGCGCTGGAAGGAATCGCGAAACGCCGGTTTTGCGGCAACCGTTTCGGAGCGGGCATTAATCATGCTGCTTCCACGCTTGTCATCATCAGCCCACGAAGGAATGAGGCCCCACTTAAGCAGGCCAAGCCGATTGCTCTGCCCGTCATGAATAATAGCGGGAATTTGCTGGGAAGGAGCAACATTATATCGCGGCTGATGGAATGGAATGTTCGTTTCTCCCAGCTCGTATCTGATGATCAGCTCCTCTAAGGTTACAGTAATCGTATACCTGCCGCACATTTTCAGCGCCCCTTTGTACAGTTCCGTAATTAGATGTAATTATATTATACACCTCGGAATCTACGAAGGCGAATGAAGCTGCGCACTTTCGATGTCTGCTATTGGAAACCATTCCCCGTCAACCATAAATCTGTTTTGTGAATGATCGATATAGTCAACGATGCCGATGACCTGAAGCTGCTCGAATGGATGAAACAGAGTAATGGAAATTTGCTTGCGAAGCTTTAGCGAAGTACTCATCATGCATGAAATGAGCTGACATTCCTGCTCGTCAAGCTCGATTCGCGATCGCCGTCTAGCGGTTTCAACATGCTGGGCCAAGGCGGCCTTATGCTCAGGCAGCATCATCCGGCTTGACTCCCACATCCCGTTGCCTTCCAGCTTTTTGCTATGCTTTGTATTCATTTAAAATGACCTCCTATCAATTTGGATCGAAGTAATGCTTGGCCTGGCTGTGTTATGGATACAGCTCGAAAAATGCTGGAATCGCCATACTTGGATTTAATTGCATCCGTAGCCTTTTCCAGCGCCATCATTTTTTCCCGGTTTAAATCAAATAAAGACAGCTGGTATTCGTCGTCGGCACATAGCCCGGAAAGGCTGACCCCTACTTTACGTACGGGCAAGCCGTTCCAATGCTTCATTAGCAGCTTGACGGCGGTATCATAGATGCGGTTAGTAATGTTGGTCGGGTCGAGCATTTTCATCTGGCGATGAAAGCCGTTCGGACGCTCGTAATCTGCGCCCATGCAGCTGACCGAAACCACGTAGCCCATATAGCCTTTGCTGCGGCAGCGCTGGGCAACAAGCTCCGTCAGCTCAAGCAGCACGATTTTGATTTCGCTTGCGCTGCTGTAGTCTTGCGGCAGCGTCATCATATGCCCGATTGATTTGGGCACTGTTTGGGCGAGCGTCGTTGTTACAGGGCTGTCGTCAATGCCGTTGGCGATGCGCCAGTACAGCTCCGCATTAATATCGGAATCGCGCCCGAATTTGCGGCGCATCATTTGCTTCAGCTGCTCCAGCGGGGTAGAAGCGAGATCGCCGATCGTTTCGAGCCCCATCATGTTCAGATGGCGATTCATGCGGCTGCCAACCATGAACATGCGAGCAATCGGCAGCTTCCATAGCTCCTCCTTCATTTGCTGGCTGCCCATTGTATAAATGCCACTGCTGTTCTTCTTGGCGAAATTGTCGCAGGCCATTTTGGCTAAAATTTTGTTGGAGGCAATGCCAAAGCGAGTGTAAATGCCAGTTTCGGCAAGCACGCGCGCTTGAATCGTCTGGGCGAGCTGCTCCGCTGTCCCATAAAGATGGAGGGTGGAGGTTACGTCAAGAAATTGTTCATCGATAGAATAGGGCTCCACAATGTCAGTAAACGATTGATAGATAGTTGTAATCATAAGCGAGACATCAATGTAGAGCTGCATGCGGGGCTTAGCAACGATCAGCTCCGGGCATTTGGCGAGTGAATCGCCAAGCCGTTCAGCTGTCGTAACGCCGTATTTTTTTGCTACAGGGCAAGCGGCCAAAATGATGCCGGAGCGCCGTTCGGGATCGCCGGCTACAACAAGCGGCAAATGCTTTTGCTCCGGCCGCTCGGCTTTTTCAACAGAAGCATAGAAGGATTGGCAGTCTGCAAGCATAATAATCCGGTTCGCTGCCATGATCAAACACTTCCCCTCTCACTTTTAAGAACATGTGTTCTATAATATTATATACAGAACGCACGTTCTTATTCCATATCATTTTATGGAAAATAAGCTGGAAATGTTCGACATATATACATGCAAAAAACGAGCAGATGCTCGCGAAGAAGGCATTGCCCGTTTTTTGTCGCCTGCTATTGCGCAAGGTTATTAAAGTAGTTCTCATTAAACTTTACACTTGGATGCTCGGGGTTCAGCTTTTTTGTCTCTTCATGGTGCGCTAAAGCGCGCTCGCGGTCGCCTATTCTGTCGTAGCATACGGTGAGCTGAAGATGCGGCAGCCACGTCCAGGAGGCATGATCGATCGGGCTAAGCAGATGAGCAGGAACCTCCAGCAGCGTGGCTTGGCGGAACCAGTGTATCGCTTGCTGCCAGCGTCCGCTTTCCATAAAAACATTGCCGAGCTGACAGCAAAATTCTGCCCGTGGCAGGTCATAGACTAATGTTCTGAATAAAGCTTGCATTTGTTTTTCCCGCTGCATCAACTGACCGTAGCAAAATGCTTGCTTCATGCATGCGCCGATTTCATCCTCAACCCAGCCGAGCCTCGTATTCAAAAACTGCTCATACATATCGATTGCTTCGGCATATCGTCCATTGTCACGCAGCTCATTGGCAAAATAGTATTGGTCTCGCGGCGAGAAATTTTCTCCTTTTTCTTTACGCTTCAAATAAATTTGCAGGTTGCGGTCGGTATGTGTACGCTCCTTGCGGTGCCGCACAGCTATGTCACTGTTATATACACTGCCGGACACGGCTAAATATTCATGGACAGGCCCATGCCACTGAAAGCCGCAGCTTCTGCGTACAAGGCGATTTCTGCGCAGACTGTATACAGGATTGCCTTTTTGATCGACCGTAAGCACATAATTCATCGTGACGCTGTCGTAGTCAAACGGCTTTTGCTGCTTCAGCGCAAGCAGTCCTTGCAGGTCCTCATCCCCCAGCACATCATCTGCATCCAGCCACATAATAAACTTTTGGGTTGCTTTGCTGAAGCTGAAATTGCGAGCTGCCCCAAAATCGTCTATCCAAGGAAAGTCATATACTTTAGCGCCGAAGGATTCGGCAATTTCTTTGGTGCGGTCGGTTGAGCCGGTATCTGCGATTATAATTTCATCCATGGCTTCTTTGACGGAGGCGAGGCAGCGCCCAAGGCTTTCCTCCTCGTTTTTGACAATCATGCATAAGCTGATGGTAATCATGCGTTTCTAATCCCTCCCATGCCAATAGCGTGTATGAAAATACACGTATGATATAAGGTATGACGAGCTTCTTGAAGTGTGCGCATGACAATAAAGAAATTATTTGCTATGATAAAGTATGCTTCAAATGTTAAGAGTCTTTAATTAGGCTCTCTTGGCATGGCTTATAAGTAAGTACTGGGGAGCTGGTTGGACCGGCTGAGAGGGGATGCTTTACATTCCGACCCATATACCTGATCCGGATAATGCCGGCGTAGGAATCGTTTTGCATACTGTCCATATTGGCGTCCTTCTCATATGCAGTTGGCGTCAGCGTGACAATTATTCGTGCAGACAGCGTTTCTCCGGATCGGGAGAAGCGCTTTTTTTTGTGCGAAGGAGACGGTTTGCCGGTGAGTAAGCTGCTGCTCCAAAGGTGCTTGGTGCATTTGAAGCAGGCAGAGAAAGGATAGGCAGGAAATAGAGAAAGGGGCAAGTCAAATGAGAAAATATGCTGGAAGATGGACAAAGGGGATTACGGCAGCTATGCTGGCAGCTTTGCTTATTATTTCAGGCTGCGGCGGCAAAAAAGAGAATAACCAGACAGGAGAGAGCAGCGGGAAGCAGCTGAAAAAGGTGCAGCTTTTGCTCGATTGGTCGCCAAATACGAATCATACGGGAATTTATGTCGCTCGTGACAAAGGATATTTTGCGGAGCAAGGTCTTGATGTTGAAATTATAATGCCTGGCGACGATGGTGCGAATCCGGCAGTAGCTGCCGGTACAGTGCCATTTGGCGTAAGTTATCAGGAAACAGTAACGATGGCGCGTGTAGAGGGGCTGCCTATTGTGTCGGTCGCGGCGGTTATCCAGCATAATACGTCAGGCTTTGCATCGCCGAAGGAGAAAGGAATCGATTCTCCCAAAAAGTTCGAAGGAATGCGTTATGGCGGTTGGGGAGCACCGGTAGAGGAAGCGGTTATAGACTCGATTATGCGTACTCAGGATGCTGATATTGAAAAAGTAGAGCTGCTGAGTATTGGAGATGGCGATTTCTTTACAGCTGTCAAGCGGGATATTGATTTTGCATGGATTTTCTACGGCTGGACAGGTGTCGAGGCGGAATTGCGCGGGGAAGAGCTGAATATGGTTTATTTGACAGATTACAGTGAGAAACTGGACTATTATACGCCTGTTATTGTTACGAATGAAAAAATGATTGCAGAGGAGCCGAAGGTAGTTGAATCCTTCGTTGCTGCTGTTGCGAAGGGCTATCAGTTTGCAATCGAAAAGCCGGAAGAAGCAGCGGACGTATTGATAAAGGCAGTGCCGGATTTGAATGAAGAGCTTGTACGCGCAAGCCAAAAATGGTTGAGTCCTTATTACAAGGATGATGCGCCGCGCTGGGGAGAGCAGAAGCTGAGCGTATGGCAAAATTACGCTGACTGGATGCATGAAAACAAGCTGCTTGATGGCGAATTGGATGCAGAGAAGGCGTTTACGAATCAATTTTTGCCAAGCGGCAAGTAATATTGATGAGAGGATGAGCAGCATGGCTAACGCATTAATACGCATTCTGCCGGTGGATCGATTGCTGGAGAAATATCCAGATGGCCAGTAATCATGGAGGAAGACGAGGAATATGGCGAAAAATATGGCCGCCGACCGTTGTGATGCTAGGCTTGCTGAGCGTATGGCAAGCTAGCGTATCGCTGGGGTTGTTCTACAGCTGGATCGTGCCCTCGCCATGGGCGGTCGTGCAGGAATCGATAAAGATAGGGCCGCGGCTGGCGGAGCATACCGGCTCTACGCTTCGCCTTACGCTGATGGGCTTTGGCTTCGGTGCAGCGGGCGGCTTTCTATTATCGATGCTGCTGCATCTAGTCCCGCTGCTGCGCTCGGCCCTGTACCCGCTCCTCATATTGTCTCAAAATGTGCCGCTTGTTGTCATTGCTCCGCTGTTGACGCTGCTGCTCGGATATGGGTTGCTGCCGAAGGTGCTGCTTGTAACGATGGTTTGCTTCTTTCCGGTGGCCATTGCCATGCTCAGCGGACTTTCCGGAACGGACCAGGTGCTGCTCAATTATATGCGCATGATCGGCAGCAGCAAATGGCAGCTGTTTTGGCGCCTGGAGCTGCCTTATTCGATTACTCATTTGTTTTCGGGTCTCAAAATCGCGGCTACATACAGCATGCTGAGCGCTGTTGTTGCGGAGTGGATATCACCCAAAAACGGCCTCGGCGGTTTTCTTATATTATCCTCGCGCAACTACAAGCCTGAACGGGTATTTGCTGCCGTTATTATTATAGTTGCGATCAGCCTGCTGTTATTTGGTCTCGTATTATTGGCGGAACGTTTCATCGTGCGCTGGCGGACGAAGAAGGAAGGGGGCTTGCAGTAATGCTTGAAGTATCGCAATTAAGCAAATCATTTGGCGGCCGCAGGCGCGGCGAAGCCGGCAAGCTCATACTTAATCGATTGTCCCTGCGCGTATCGGAAGGAGAGTTTGTATCGATTATCGGTCCCTCTGGCAGCGGCAAGACGACTTTGTTTCAGCTTATCGGAGGACTGGAGCTGCCCGATGAGGGAGAGATCAGTATTGCCGGCGCAACGGTAACGGGCCAGCGAGGCCATGTTGCCTACATGCCGCAGCAATCAGCGCTGCTGCCTTGGCAAACGGTTCGGCGCAATATCGATCTGTCGTTAACGATTGCAGGCATGCCTGCTGCTGAAGCAAGACAGCAGTCACAGCAATGGCTGCAGCGGATCGGTCTCGGCGAGTATGCAGATGCTTATCCGCAGGTGCTTTCAGGCGGGATGCAGCAGCGAGTATCCTTTTTGCGTGCACTGCTGTCGCCTAAGCCGCTGATGCTGCTGGATGAACCTTTCGGTGCGCTTGATGCATTAACGAGAATGGAGATGCAGCAGTGGCTGCTATCAATATGGGAGGCCAATCGCAGATCGGTGCTGCTTGTGACGCACAGCATTGACGAGGCGCTGCTGCTGTCCGACCGCATTATTGTATTATCTGCTGCTCCGGCCGTTGTTTTGCAGGAGCTGGCCGTTCCGTTTTCACGCCCTCGCAGCAATGAGCTATGGGCAGAGCCGGCATTCAATGAGCTGAAGCGTTATATTTACGGCTTGCTGCATAAAGGAGTGGAGAGCGGATGACGAAGCTGGCTTGCATAGATGCTCATATTCATTTGGATATGTATGAGGAAAGGCGTCAAAAGAGTCTGCTTGCTGATGCGAAGCAAAGCGGCGTTGAAGCAGTTGTCGCAGTATCGATGCATTTGGCGTCATGCAAGGCGACGAGAGAACTGGCCAGCCGCCATACGCCGTATATTATTCCAGCGTATGGCTATCATCCGGAGCAGCCTGTTCCCGGCAAGCTGGAGGCGGATAAGCTGTTTGATTGGCTGCAGCAGCGCTATGAAGCTGGCGAACAGTTTGCCATTGGCGAGGTAGGGCTTCCCTATTATCTGAGAACAGAGAAGGCTGAAGCGGGCGAGCTGTTTGATGAACAGCCTTATGTTGATCTGTTAGTACGGTTCGTGGAGCTTGCTGCCAAATGGAATCGGCCAATCGTGCTGCATGCCGTGTATGAGGATGCAGCCAAAGCCTGCGAGCTGCTTGAGAAGCATCGGGTGACGAAGGCGCATTTTCATTGGTTTAAAGGAGATCGGGCTGTTGTAAGAAGAATGGCCCAGGCAGGCTATTATATATCTGTAACGCCCGATGTGCAGTACGAGGAGGAGATCAAAGAGCTGGTACGCCAGTATCCATTGGAGCTTATAATGGTTGAGACGGATGGACCATGGCCATTCGAGGGCCGCTATGAAGGACTGGAAACTGTTCCGGCTATGGCACTGGATGCAGCAGTTTGTATCGCTGAATTAAAAGGCTTGCCGGCTGAGCAGGCAGCTGCAGAATTGATGGCAAATACGAAAAGGTTTTATGGTATATAAATTAAAAAGAAGAACTTGCGTGTCAGCAGGTTCTTCTTTTTTACAGCTATAGTAAGTTCAGCTTGTTCGCAAGCGCTCTTTACGACTGATCAAAATCGTCAAGCTGACCAGCGTTACAAATATAGTCGCTCCCATATCCGAAAGTATCGCTATCCAAAGCGTCAGCCAGCCTGGAATCGTGAGCAGCAACGCTATTAATTTCAGCCCAAGCGATACGGAAATATTAAATGAGATGATGCGATTGACACGCTTGGCTACGGAGATTGCTTCAGGCAGCTTGCCCAAATGATCCTGCATAAGCACAATATCAGCCGTTTCTATAGCGCTGTCTGTGCCTTTGCCCATTGCGATGCCCAGCTGTGCGGTAGCAAGTGCGGGAGCATCGTTGATCCCGTCACCGATCATAGCAACCTTGCCCTGGCCGGCAAGTGTTTTCACTTTAGTTACTTTATCCTCAGGCAGCAGGCCGCTGAACCATTTCGTCAGGCCTATTTCTGTGGCTACTTTGCTTGCCGATGCTTCATGGTCGCCGGTCAGCATAACAGTGTTGGCAATGCCAAGCTTGCGGAGCTGTGCAATAATAGAATGGCTTTCTTCTCTAATCTCATCGGCGATGCCGAACATGCCCAGCACAGCGGTTTCACTTGCAACGAGCACAATAGTAAGTCCATTAGCTTTCCATTTATCTATTTGCGTTTGCACGGAATCTGGCAGCTCCAAATGTGTAATATTGCTTTCGCTGCCGAGCCAATATGGCGTCCCATTAAGGGAACCTGTCAGCCCTTTGCCGGCTACAGCCTTTAGTTCTTCCATAGCAGGAAGCTCTATATGCTGTTCATCGACATGCTTCATAATAGCTTTTGCAAGCGGATGTGATGAGGATTTCTCCATTGCGCCGGCGATCATTAGGAAGCGTTCGTCGAAGCTTTCTTGTTCGACAACGTGCGGTTCACCCTTTGTAAGCGTACCTGTTTTATCAAATGCAATCGTATCAATCCGGCCAAGCTGCTCCAGATGGACGCCGCCTTTTATAAGAATGCCAGCGCGTGCTGCCCGTGTAATACCGGAGACAATTGCGATAGGAGAAGATAAAATTAGCGCACAAGGACAACCTACGATAAGAACAGACAGCCCTTGATACAGCCAATCCATCCAGCTGCCGCCGAAAAACAGTGGAGGCAGAACTGTAACCAGCACCGCGACGACAAGTATGAAAGGCGTATAATACTTGGCAAAGCGATTGATAAACAGCTCAGTAGGCGTCTTTGTTTCTTGCGCTTCTTGAACTAGATGTAAGATTTTTGCTAGAGAGGAGTCCTCATAAGCTTTATCAATCTGGACAATTAACTGTCCATCCTCATTGATCGTTCCGCCAAATACATGACTGTCGGCTTGCTTATCGACAGGCATCGATTCTCCGCTTATTGCTGCTTCATTTACTGAGCTGAACCCTGAAAGGACAGTGCCGTCGGAAGGTATTTTTTCGCCGGGTTTAATAATAACGGTGTCGCCGGCCTGCAGCTCAGAAATAGCAACAATATATTCGTTTCCGTCGATCAGCTTTGTAGCTTGACTAGGAGCTGTATCGAGCAAAGCTTCCATGGATCTTCTTGCTTTCTCCATGCCGTAGCCTTCGAGCAGCTCGTTAAGGCCGAATAGGATGGCGACAAGCGCTGCTTCCTTCCATTCCCCAATGCAGGCAGCGCCGATAAGGGCGATCGTCATAAGCGTATCAATATTGAATTTGAGCTTAGTTAATTGAATAAGTCCGCGAATAAAAGTGGTATAACCGCTTAACACGATAGCAGCAATAAAAGTTCCAATTACAATATACGGGCTAACGGCTCCGTCAAGCAGCAATGCTGCTGCATATAATATTGCTCCGCCAATTACCTTCATTAGCATAAAACGTTGATTGCCATGATCATGGCTATGCCCATCCTCATGAGCATGCCCATCTTCATGACTGTGCTCATGCCCGTCACTACCGGAGTGGCTGTGTGTATGATGCTGGCCGGAATGAGCAGCTGCCTGCCTTGAGTTAGCTGGATAGGAGCGGGCAATTGAAGCGCCGTCTTTTTTTAAAATACGCTTAATATCTTCCATAGATACTTCGGGATCGACGGTTAATTTACCGGAATTATAGCTGAGCGTTGCACTGTCTCCATGTTGAAGCTGTTTAATTTCTTCTTCAAGCCTGCTTGCGCAACCGGCACAGGATAAGCCTTGAATACGATATTGGTTCATTGTTCTCACCCTTCGAAACAACATATGAGTATTTATTCATATGATATTCCAAGCTGTAATATTTGTCAATTAAATAGGATAGGCAAATTTGTTAATTTGTATGTACATAAGCTAAAATGGTTATCTGCCTTTGAAAATCTTGTGTGAGAATAGCACGTGTAGTGTTTATGTGCAAATACAGGTTTCGGATGCTTGCGTTGTGAATCAATAGGAAAACAAAAAGAGGTGTCGGAGGAAATTCCTCTTTAACACCTCTTTATGACAATCTTATTCCTGAAATGCGACATTGACATTAATTTTTTACAGGGACGGGTTCCTCGTAAAACCAAGATATATGCGTGCAGCGATGACAAACTAAAATAGATGCATTTTTGTTAGCCCAGTCAAAGCCGAAAAAAGTAGCTCCACGGGAATTAAGCTGTCGATAATCTTTAGTAAAGCTGTCATTATGGCAAATGGGACAAGTAATTAATATTCCATTAATAGCAAAATTCATTGATCCTCAACCCCTCCCAGCTTAATAATAGTAATACGAAATATTGGTAAGTAAGTTGCAAATAGCTGATGCCGCAAGACAAGAAAGCATATTAATCCAATCTGCATCAAAACTGGATATGGACGATCATAAGGACGTATATAAGCGAATTAAAGAAATATCTCAGAGATCAACAAATATAACCAGCTATCAATAATTGACAAGTGTGAAGTTATTAGGTATCTTACTTTTCGACAGATGATAATCGGAGAATATGAAGAAGCTCTTAATATAATAGAATTAATAAAAACGTTTGCCAAATTAAACCTTATATCATGCTGTGAAATCTACTATGGATTCTATACATATTGTTACAATAAAAAACCAGTCCCACCCAATATTTCGCGGCAGATAGACGTGCCTTTGCAGCCGTTTGCAAAATTTACAATGACCACGATACTCCCAAGTGGGCAAAAGAAGCGATCGCAGTTGTTGCTGAGCAAGGCATTGTAAATGGGCGCAGTCATAATCGCTTTGCTCCGAATGAAACAGCTACACGAGTTGAGGCTGTTACTGTGCTTTTGCGATTTTTGGCTTTGCAAATAGGAGAGTAGTATTCATTTAAAGAAAGGATGCTGCAGGATGAATGTTTTTCATGTTGTACAGGTTCAATTGGAACAGATTGAGAAGGCCGCTTATTTATTTAACGAATACAGAGTATTCTACGGTCAGCCTTCTGACCTGCAGGGAGCAGTATTATTTTTGAAAGAGCGGACGATGAATGAGCAATCTGTCATTTATTTGGCAGAAGATACGGCTTCTCAACATGCAGCTGGCTTCCTGCAGTTATACCCTTCTTTTTCTTCTATTTCTATGAAAAGAACATGGATATTAAATGATCTATACGTAACAGAACCTTACCGAAAGCAAGGAGTTGCTCAAATGCTGCTGGATACAGCAAAAGAGCTCGCAGTGAGTTCGAACGTAAAAGGATTAGGGCTTTCAACTGCTGTTGATAACATCCAGGCGCAAAGGCTATATGAGAAAAATGGCTACAAGAGGGATAATGAATTTTTTCATTACTTTTTAAGCTTATAAATTTTAAGGGTGTATTTATAAAGATGCGACAGCTTTCCTAGCTGGTCAGAGGATTCGTTATTATGCCTAAAATCGCAGTTTCGGGGCGGCTAAATGACAGACGTTCCGTTATTGATCCATAAATTGCAGAAAAAACCCCATTCAGACACGAATAGCGGAATGTGTGACCGCCAAATTAAATAAATGGCTGTTTTAAGGCAAATAACGGAACGTGTGTCCATATCATACATATAGGCAACCGAAGATTGTCTTCTTTGCCTGCTAAAAAGTATAAAGCACTCCCGCTGGGAGTGCTTTATCTTATTGCTTCAAATACATCCAAGTCAAGCTTGTAATTTCCCTCGCTTGATCTATTAAGTCTGAGCCTTGGAAGGCATTAATGAGAGGCTGGAGCAAGGCGGTTAAAACCGCGTCTCTTACAGGCTCATGCTTTAATTCAGCTTGCATCGCACTCGTCAAATCAGCCTGCGGCTTAGTTAATTGAGCACTTGATCTAAGCTCATCGATTAAAAGGATAATTTCCTGTTTATCTATACGGTTAAAGCGGAGCTTTGTCCGCAGCAGTGCTAACTTTTTATTGTCAAGCAAAGCGGTTTTTTCGTTCACTAACGATTGAATAATATGCTTCATGTAATGAAACACTGTATGTGATACCTTCAATAAATTAAGATCAGTCTGATCGATAATTCTGCCAGTGAAGGTAATATGATGATGAATGCCATAAAAGATAGTGGCAGCTTCCAACGCATGCGGACGCAGCTCTTCGCCAAAAACGTCAACAAGCCGATCGGCGAGCCATTCCATTTCAAATAAGCGAAAGGTTAAAACAAGCTTTTTTAATTCTATGTCTCCAGAATGAAATATTTCTTCAAATATAGCCGACAAATTCCGGCTTGCATTCAATATTGAAATGGTTGCGATTTGCTGCACTAATACGGAAAGATCTTTTTTATCTTTGCCGATAAGCAGTTCACTGCGGCTGATGCTGGCTTCATAACGAATTAATTCTAATATCGCGCCGACGCAATCGTTTTTGGAGCTGAAATAATTGTAGAACGTTCCTTTGGAAATGCCTGCACGCTCGATTATATCCTGGATTGACGACTGTTGAATGCCTTTTTCTATAAAGAGTGCCAAGGCATGGTCTACAACCACTTTTTTTCGTTTATTCATACAGCGCCTCTCCTCTATTTATATACTCCTTACATTGTAATCATAAATAATGACATTTACAACGGTTTTGTACTTGCGGTATAAAAACTTGATATTTTTGTACTCATGATATAAAATCATCGAGTGACCTTATTTTATACTTAATAATGATAGGAGAAAAAAAGCAGGATGAGCGAATTAAAAACTTTAAAAAAACCGCCCTATTTCATGATAGGCATTTTGTTTTTTGGCGCATTTGTATCGTTTCTAAATAACTCGCTAATGAACGTTGCCTTGCCATCGATTATGGTCGATCTTGGCATCGAGAAGTATTCCACTGTACAATGGCTATCCACAGGCTACATGCTTGTCAGCGGTATATTAATTCCGGTATCCGCGTTTTTACTTTTGAAGTTTACGAACCGAACATTATTTATTGTAGCGATGTCGCTCTTTACATTAGGGACGATTGTTGCAGCTGTTGCGCCTAGCTTTGGATTGTTGCTAACCGGCCGTATGATCCAGGCTGCAGGCTCTTCTGTCATGTCGCCTTTGCTGATGAACATTATGCTTATCAGCTTTCCGAGAGAGAAACGCGGTACAGCGATGGGTGTATTTGGACTTGTAATGATTACAGCGCCTGCTCTTGGACCGACATTGTCAGGCTATATCGTTGAATATCACCACTGGCGCTTATTGTTTGAAATGATTATTCCATTTGCCATTCTCAGCTTATTGCTAGCAGTATGGAAGCTGGAAAACGTGATGCCAACGAAAAAATCATCTCTCGATTATACGTCTGTTCTATTATCTTCGATCGGTTTCGGCGGTATGCTTTACGGCTTCAGTGCAGCAAGCAGTGCTGGCTGGTCAGATATAACGGTTTATGGAACAATTGCGATTGGCGCTGTCGCCATCATCGCTTTTGTAATTCGTCAGTTCAAGCTGAAAGAACCGTTATTGAACCTAACAGTGTATAAATATCCGATGTTCGCATTAAGCTCCATCATTTCCGTTGTGAATGCTGCAGCTATGTTTTCAGGCATGATTCTTACACCTGCCTATGTCCAGTCCGTTCGCGGCATTACACCGTTTGATTCTGGCTTGATGATGCTGCCTGGCGCTATCGTTATGGGTATTATGTCACCGATAACAGGCAAGCTTTTCGATAAATTTGGACCTAGAGTACTTGGTTTTGTTGGTTTGTCTATTACAACATTAACAACTTACATGCTTTCGCATCTGCAAGTGGATACTTCGATTGGATATATTATTTTCCTGTATAGCGCTCGTATGTTTGGTATTTCAATGGTTATGATGCCGCTTATGACTAACGGCTTGAATCAGCTGCCGACACGGCTTAACCCGCATGGTACGGCCGTCAATAACACCGTACAGCAGGTTGCAGGCGCAATCGGTACAGCCATCTTTATTACGATTATGAACTCCAGAGCTGAAAAGAGCGCTGTCGAGCAAATGTCAGGATTGGATCCTGCTACAATTACTGCTGAGGTGAAAGCTCATATCTCGCAGCTTGCTTTGCTGGAGGGAATTCAATTTACTTTTGTTATTTCAGCGATTACTTCTGTAGTAGCCTTGCTGTTAACACTGTTTATGAAGCGTGTTGATGTCAGTGAAGCTGCTGTTGCAAAACTCGAGAAGGAAGATGCAGCAAGGTAGTGAAAAAATTTTCTAATGGAAGTGAAGCCTTTGCCGTGCGGCAAGGGCTTTTTTTGTTGAGAAGCCAGAGACATGGAAGAAACAGATTTTGGGAACTTAATGCGAATTACTTCTCGAACAATCTGCCATAAAAGATACCAGACCGTACATGAAGTATGCATACGGTGCAACAGGGATGAAGATGGCGTAGTTCTGTATGTTTGGCGTATGATGCGGCTGGTGAGCTCAAATGATCCTAACGATACGGACAGTGATGAACGTTAGCGCTCATTTTTCGCCAACTTCCACTTTCTAGCGGACAGAAATATCCGTTAGCGCGAAAAAAGCTCAAGAATTCGGCGGAAATATCTTCTAATGGTCATAAGTGTCCGCATATGCAACAAAAAAACTGCATTTTGGTTCTAACGGTCATGGATGACCGTACCGCAATGACACATCGTTTGTTCTTCACGATGACGGCAAGTTAGATCACCGATAGGTTCTTTTTTGAAATATAAGAAAGTATAAGTTTGTAATCTTGTATCTGTTCTTATATTTCAACGGTAAACGCGCCTGTCTAAAGGACGGCGGAGCCATTCATCCTTGTTATTGGCAAATAACAGAAAAGTATTGGGTAAATATGGTACAATTGAGCTGCAATGTTATAGAAACTGGAGGATTAATGAGTATGGGAACATTATTAATGGTCTTAATTGGTGTTTTTCTAACTGCTCTATCCGTCCGGATAGGTGTAGATTACTCACATAACAGACAGCATACAAAAGAAATATTGCAGGAGCTTCGTGAAATAAAGCAGTATTTAAAGAGCAGAAATGATTATGACTATTAAATAGAAGGAGAGACTCATTCATGCCATCGCCCTCAAAAAAATCTAAACTGACTGGCGAACAAGAAGCAGCACTATTTATGGAGGATCTGGAGCATCCTTTGAAGCTTGAAATCGAAGAGGTGCGTGCTATCATTTTAAGTGCAAATGATCAACTGGCAGAGCACGTGAAATGGAACGCCCCTAGTTTTTGCGTGGACAATGACGATAGAATTACATTCAACCTGCAAGGAAAAGGTTTCTTCAGACTTATTTTTCATTGTGGCGCAAAGATAAAGAAGCGTGCGGCTAACGGGCGCATAATGGACGATCCTACAGGCTTGCTTGAATGGGTGGCGGATGACAGAGCAATCATAAAGTTTGCCAATATGAATGATGTAGTACGAAATAAGGAAAATCTGATAGTCGTCATTAATAAGTGGATTGAAGCAGCTCGCATATAAGTAAAGAAGGAAATATGAAGGCAATAGGGAATATTATTTTTGTAGATCATCTTGGCACGTGGATAAACTGGAGGCGTTTAAAGGATGAAACTATATATTGTGGACGCTTTCACAAATAAGCCTTTTGGGGGCAATCCAGCAGCAGTATGCTTGCTGGATGCTGAAATTACTGATTATCGGATGCAGGAAATTGCTGCTGAGATGAATTTGTCAGAGACAGCCTTTCTGATCAAGCAAGAGGGAGGCTATTTGCTAAGATGGTTTACACCCGAAAGCGAGGTTGATTTATGCGGCCATGCAACGTTGGCAAGTGCATGTTGATTTTGTTTCAAGGTGTTTTTATCCGCGTCTAGGTGTTAATGAAGACCCTGTTACCGGATCAGCTCATTGCTGTCTAGGTCCCTACTGGAGCAATAAACTCCAGAAAAGTACGCTGGAGGCGCTGCAGCTTTCCAAAAGACAGGGTCTGCTTAAGCTTGCTGTTGCTGAAGAACGCATATTAATTTCTGGCCAAGCGGTGACGGTTGTAAAGGGTACGTTATTGCAATAGGCTGATTACACAGCGAGGAGATATGCGAATCAACGAAGGAGGCGTCTAAATGACAATTAAACCAGTAGCCGGTTCAATCTCGCAGCTGGGCGAAGGACCTGTATGGCTTGAGGATGAAGGAGTTTTTTATTGGGTAGATATTATAGCCAAGCAGATTCGTTTTTATTATCCTGCAACGGAGGAACTGAAAACGATCCAGCTTAATGATTTGATCGGTGCAGCTGTACCAGCTGGCAGAGGAAGCTTGATATGTGCTATGAAAACAGGCTTCTACCGGTTGGAGCTGGCTTCTCAGCAGCTGAGCGAAATCGGAAAAGTCGAGGAGCATTTGCCCGATAATCGCATGAACGACGGAAAATGCGATCGCTCCGGACGATTTTGGGCAGGAACGATGTCGATGAAGGGCGAAACTGAGACAGGAGCGCTCTATTGTCTTGAACGTGACAGCTCAGTCAGACAAGCTGTTAGCCATGTTAGCATTTCAAATGGGATTTGCTGGAGCAGCGATGATACAAAAATGTACTACATCGACACTCCTACCCGAGAGATTCATCAATTCGATTATAATGCTGAAACAGGCGAATTAAGTAACCGCAAAGCTATTATTACGATTGAAAAAGAACAAGGCTTCCCAGACGGAATGACAATTGATGCTGAAGGGATGCTTTGGGTAGCGCATTGGGGAGGAGCCTGCGTATCAAGGTGGAATCCGGCTACTGCCAAGCAAGTAGAAAGCATATCAGTGCCGGCAACGAATATTACGTCCTGCTGCTTTGGCGGTGACAATTTGGATCAGCTTTTTATTACATCGGCCAAGGAAGGCCTGAGCGAAGAGCATTTGCTTGCGGAGCCATTGGCGGGAAGCTGCTTCATATTCACGCCCGGCGTAAAAGGCTTGCCGGCTCAAAGATACAAATCATTGCAGGAAAGCAATTAAAGCAGGGTTAATCTTTGAAATAGTCCAATAGCAGTTAAATGAATAGGCTGCGAATGTAAACGTAAGTAAAGTGGGCAAGTGCTCATAATGCTATACTGAGTATAGATTAGCAGCACTAAAATACGTTTGCAGATAAGGCGGCGAGAATATGAAATTATCGAATATTGCAGCTCAGTTGTATACATTGCGGGAATTTTGCAAAGACGAGGAAGGCTTGCGAGCTTCCTTGCAAAAGGTGAAAGAAATTGGCTACCAGGCTGTCCAAGTGTCCGGTATCGGCCCAATCCCGCATGAAACAGTTAAATCAATTGCGGATGAAATTGGCCTTAAAATTTGTGCAACGCATGTCAGCTATAAGGCGCTTACAGAAAATTTGGAAGATGTCATTTATCAGCATAAGCTATGGGATTGCAAGTACGTTGGACTTGGAGGCCTCCCGGAAGAGTTTCGTTCCAGCGCAGAGGGCTATAAGAAATTTGCATCAATCGCCAATGAAATTTCTGCCAAGCTGGCTGAGCAAGGCTTGCAATTTATTTATCATAATCATCATTTTGAATATACGAATTTCGACGGCACGACAGGCATGGATATACTGCTGTCCGAAAGCAACAGAGAGAGCTTTGGCTTTGAACTCGATATGTATTGGGTACAAACTGGTGGTGTAAATCCGCTGGAGATGATTAAGCTTGTCGATGGCCGCATGGCAGTTGTGCATCTGAAGGATATGGCGATTGTTGACAATAAGCAGGTTTTTGCTGAGATTGGCGAAGGTAATATGAATTACAAAGCGATCATCGATGGATGCCGCGAGATTGGTGTGGAATGGTACGTCGTTGAGCAGGATGTATGCTTGCGCGATCCATTCGAAAGCCTGGCGATTAGCTTCAATTATTTGAAGCAATTGGCTGATAAATAAAAATTTACAAAAACAAACAAAGTTCTGCGATGCCGCAGAACTTTGTTTGTTTTATAAATAATATAAGACAGTATAAGTTTTTGTACCTTAATCGTTATATTTCACCGGTAAACGCGCTCGTCCAGAGGATGGCGTAAGCCGTTTATCCTTGATACAAGAAATAATAAATTTTTTGCTTAAAATGGATCGTAGATTCGTCATCTGTATTGAACAGCAGCTATCGAAATATTGCTGTCGTATTTGTAATGTCTTGGGCGGACAGCTGGTCAGATGTATACTAGTCATAAAGACAGTATATTTGCGCGGAGGAGAAATGAGAAATGGATACCAAGCTATTTGATCAGGTATATGCTTCAATAGCAAATAAAGAGACAACCTTTGACGGTATTTATTATACTGGTGTGAAAACGACAAAAATAGTATGCCGCCCGTCCTGCCGGGCTAGAACGCCTAAGCGTGAAAATATTACGCTTTATCCGAGTGTTGATGCTGCTATCAAAGACGGATTTCGACCTTGCAAGCGATGCAAGCCGGAAGAGAATGGGAAGCACGGGCCAGATGCTGTCCTTGTGGAGCAAGCCAACGCTATATTAGCGGCTCGCTATACAGAGAGGATTAGCTTGGAGGTGCTGGCTGCGCAGCTCAAGATCAGCCCCTTTCATCTTCAACGTGTATATAAACGGGCAGCAGGGCGCTCTCCTGCGCAATTTGTGGATGAGAAAAGGTTGGAGACCGCCAAGCAGCTGCTGAAGGGCAGCGAGCTGGAAGTGAAGGAAATTGCGGCGCAGATTGGATTTCGCAGCGCTGCCCATTTCACCAAATGGTTTAAACAGCATATGCAGCAAATCCCGACACAATTTCGCCAAAAGGAGAGGACGACTAATGGGTGCTAAGCAAATAAAGTGGACAGGTATCGGGCTGGATGGAAGGGAATGGTTTGTAGCAGCAAGTGAGAAAGGGGTTTGCAGAATTATTTTTCCACATGAAGGCTTGGAGCATTGGGGCACCTGGTTTGCCCGGAATGCATCGCAGGGAGTGCTGCAGGAAGATAAAAAGGCAATAGCCTCAACAGGAGTACTGGAAAAATTGCAAGCCTATTTTGCAGGGGAACCAGTTGGTTTTACAGATATTCCGCTTGATCTGATAGGTACACCATTTCAAAAAAAGGTTTGGCAAGCACTTGGCGATGTCCCTTATGGACAGACAAGAACGTATGGAGATATTGCTGCTGCAGTAGGCAGACCGGCAGCTTCGAGAGCAATCGGCGCCGCAAGCGGCGCTAATCCAATTCCTATCATTCTGCCTTGCCATCGGATTATTAGTAAGGCGGGAAAATTGACAGGCTTCCGAGGCGGCTTAAATATGAAGAAAAAGCTGCTGGAGCTAGAAGGGATCGCTGGCACTTTGGAGGCTGGACATGCTAGGTTCCAGTTCTAAGGCAGCTGCTAGGCTGCACAATCCCGCGAATGCGGGATGGTAGACTGTAGTCATTCTCCTTATAATTGATAATTATTATCAATTATAAGGAAAATGACAATGAAGGACCAGATTTTAGTAGTGGGCGGATATGTATAGCAGAAATGTCATTGCTGCCGGGCGCAATTTGCAAAAAGCAGTGGAGCATAGCAAAAAATATGCTGGATCGACTGGAAAGGATCACTCGGCCATGACTGCAGCAGTAGCAGCATATGTGGTGGATTCTCTCTATAAGTCAATAAATCCGGGCGGCATCTATCATATAGAGCAATTATTTTCTGCCCATGACATTTTGCAACTTATGGAGGAGGTAGCGCATAGGATGGTGTAAGGAGGCTGATAAAGATGCTGCTGCGAAAATCTTTACTAGTCATTATATTATTTTGTACGTTGGTACCGACCGTAAATGCGGATTGGGCGCGCGCTTTTGTTGTATATGCTGGAAATACCTATGAAATTACAAATGAAAAAGTTGACGCAGATAATATTGGAAAAATAATAGGACAGGTGACTTCTTACTCTGATAAGGAAGGAACATATAGCGGTAATTTCTCAAATGTTTACCCTGTCGGGACGAAATATTATATGCTGAAAGGGATAGAACTGGGGGAAGCGATCGCTGTAAAAACGAAAGACGGTTATATACGCTGTAACTTTGTAGGGAAATATGAAGGAGAATTTATGGACACGGGCAAGCTGATTGCGTTTCTGTTCGTTGCAATTCTATTTATTATCCGCTGGTATAACATAAGAGAGAAAAAGCGATTGAAAGCCAATGGTGGAAAGTAAAGAATGGAGAGAGAATGCCAAGGGAGGAAAGACATGAGCGTACGTTCAAATTTTGCTGAAAATGATGGTTTAGCCATTCATTATCTTGATTCATTGGACATGGCGGATCCAAGCTTGACACCTGTACTTATATGCCCGGGTCTTTCCGAAACTGCAGAAGAGTATGCAGATTTAATGGAGGAGCTATTGCCGCGCAGGTGTATCGCATTATCCTTTCGGGGAAGAGGGCAGAGCGATACGCCGCAGCAAGGCTATGATTTAGAGCACCATGTGTCCGATATTGCAGCAGTTATAGGGGAGGCTTGTGTGCCGCTTATTCATTTGTTTGGATACTCCAGGGGCGTGTCTTATGCTTTATCCTATGCAAGTCAAAATAAACAAAAAATTGCTTCTATTCTAGTAGAAGACTATCCGCCCGAACATCGAGCGATGACTGTCAGCTGGCAAGAGGATTATATAAACAATTATGTAATTACTGCAAAAAGAAATATACGTCCTGCAGCTGTCCGCGGTATTCAGAACGATTCAACTCAGCAGGACATCTTTTTTACGTTTGAAAAACCTGTGTTAGTGACGCGCGGGATGCTTAGCGACACCCTTCTTACGGATGAAGGGATAGCCAGCTATCGCAATATGTTTGCTGCCATGCAGCTCCGTGAATTTTTACATAGCGGGCATAATATACGAGGTACAGAAAAGCAGGAGCTATATTTGGCCGTACAGCATTTTATTAATAACATTTGAGTTGGAGGCTGGAAATATGATGTCATTAACTCCTTCGCAAGAGCTGCTTGAAACAATTGAGCTGTCAGAAAGAGATTATATGCTGGATCGTATGCTGGCGATACAGTCTAGAACCGGCAATCCGGAAGGAGTTGCCATACTGAAATTTGGACAAGCCTATGCTTTTTACAGCAAAATGATGCCATGGCCTTCCTTCAACACTGTAATGGGGCTGCGCAGCACGAGTGCAGATTATTTGGAGGGAATATTAGCCTATTACAAAGAGAAGCAAAGGAATGTACAGCTAGAAATCGTTCCGACGCTTGTTGATCAGCCATTTTTAAACCGCCTGGCAGATGCTGGGCTATATGTTTCAGGCTTTCATACTTCGTTATATATGTCGCCGCGTTTTTTTGCAGAGGAGCATGTCAAGGATATTGAAATAAAAGAGCTGGAAAAAGACCAATTTTCACAATATGCAGCTATCCACTGCAAATCTTTCGGAATGACAGATAACGGAATACCCCATATAGCAGCCAATAATGCAGTGCTGTATGACCGCCCCGGCTGGAAATTTTATTTGGCCTCGGTTTCAGGGGAGCCGGCTGCAGCAGCAGTCATGTTTATAAAAGGCAGTGTCGCCTCACTCACTTTTGCTGCAACACTACCTCAATTTCGAGGCATGGGCCTGCATCGTAAATTACTGCAAAAAAGAATCAACACTGCATTTGAGAATAACTGTGAAATTATTGTAGGGCAATGTGCGCTTGGTTCGCAAAGTCATAGAAATATGGAGCATACAGGGATGAAAATCGGTTATTTAAGAGCAAAATGGACGGAAAAGATGGATCGATAAGCAGGTAAGGAGCAAATTATTAACGAGGCAATTGAGGAAGGCAATTTGAAACGATAGCACATAAAAATAGCTTAAGTTGAGAAAACAAGCGGGTGTCCTTTATTAAGGATGCCGGCTTATTACTTTTTGTAGTGTTGTTCGTTCTCCCTGCAATGTATAATAATGGTATGTCTTCTGAAAAACTTCTCAAGAAAACGATAAAAGTAGCAGAAGGATCATATTTTTAGTTGAATTTTAGCTATTAGCTTATCAAAGTGGGGGAAATAAATTGCTTGCGGACTTAAAAAAGTACATTTTTTTTATTATTGCCATTGCTGTTTTTGCAGCAGGGATTGCTCATGCCGTTATTATTTTAACTCATCAA
This sequence comes from Paenibacillus sp. GXUN7292, assembly GCF_050864975.1. Lineage (NCBI taxonomy): Bacteria > Bacillati > Bacillota > Bacilli > Caryophanales > Paenibacillaceae > Paenibacillus > Paenibacillus sp. GXUN7292. The sequence goes on from NZ_JBOZWO010000001.1 coordinate 420,744, forward strand.
AGTACTATCAAAAATCGAGTAAGCCTAGATTATCCTAAGCATGAGCTGACTTTAAAGCCAGGGGTCTATACCGTTTTTTACGAATACCTCAAGACTACAAAAAAGCTTGGCCCGATTGAATTTGGGGAATTTGATCGTATTCAAAATCTTGAGCATCGACTTGAGTTTACTATTCAACATTTGAAAAATCATAATTTACTTAAAGTTAAAAGTGACACGTCTAAATCGTACATGTATCATGGCAGCGTCGGCGAATCTTTATTCGTTTTTCGTGTGATCGAGCAGGGAGACTATATAATAGAAACATCCCTAGATCATGCCAATAACGACAGTCCATTAACGTTGACTTTAGTCACAGATTTTAATAAATGGTTTCTGCGAATTTTCAAAACAGTAGCTATTTATATTGCTATTGCTTGCTGCTTTGCTGTATTAGGCTTAGTAGTAGTAATAAGAACGAGGTGATGCAATGATTGTTTGGATAAACGGGGCCTTTGGATCTGGTAAGACGCAAACTGCACATGAATTACATCGCAGAATTCCTGAATCATTTATTTTTGATCCCGAAGAAGCAGGCTATTATATACGAAAAAATATTCCGACTGCTCTGGCAAAAAATGATTTTCAAGATTTCGAGCTTTGGCGTGAAATTAATTATACTTTTTTAAAAATGATGGCAGATCAATATAGCGGGATCATTATTGTGCCAATGACAATCGTAAATCCTCAATATTTTGCAGAAATTGTTGGCAAGCTGCAACAAGACGGCTTTGATGTCCGGCATTTTACATTATACGCATCGAAGGAAGTCCTGCTGAAAAGACTCAGAACTAGGGCGGAAGGAGCGAATTCGTGGGCTGCAGCACAGATTGACCGGTGTCTGGAAGGACACTCCAACCCGATTTTTGAACAAAAAATAAATACAAATAATCTTCCCATAGAACAGGTTGCAGAGCAAATAGCGATGGAGCTAGGCATTGATCTGCTGCCCGATTCTAGAAGCAAATTGAAAAAAAGCTATGACCGTCTTGCTGTAAAATTAAAACATATACGTTTATTTTAAAGAACTAGAGGAGTGGAAGCAATGAATGAAAAAACAACGGTTTACATCGTCAGACATGGACAGACGGAATGGAATATTGAGCATCGGCTCCAAGGCCATCAGGATTCTCCGCTTACCGAGCTGGGCGTTAATCAGGCAAAGTGGTTAGGCGATTCATTAGAAAACGAAAAAATAGATGTCATTTATTCAAGCTCAAGCGAAAGAACAATGAAAACAGCGGAGCTTATACGGAAGGATAGGGAAATTCCGATTTACAAAAGCGATGAGCTGAAGGAAATTAACTTGGGGATATGGGAAGGCAGGAAGCAAGAAGAGGTGAAGCAGAGCCATCCCGAACAATTTGATCACTTTTGGAATGATCCTGAGCTGTTTGCGGTAGAGCGAAGCGAGACATTCCAACAGGTAGCTAACCGCGCTGTACATAAATTGAACGAAATTATTGCTCATCATTCCGGCAAACATATTTTAATTGTAACCCATACGGTAGTCGTAAAGGTGTTAATGGCTTTTTTCGAGGACAGGCCCATGAAACAGCTATGGGAGCTTCCTTATATTCATCCAACGTGTTTAAGCAAGATCGTTATTGAAGAAGACAAGGCCGAAATTGTACTTCATGGTGATATTTCGCATTTTAAAGAATAGTATTTGCTTGAAGCAGGAGGGGCGCTATGCAATTGTTTCAATACAAGGAAATCGGTTTAAAGCTGCTTGCAGATGAGGATGCCCTGCTGTTAGTAAAGTGGCTGTCGGATCCAACTGTGCTTGCTTATTACGAAGGACGTGATCGTCCACATGATTTGGCATTAGTTCGCGAAAATTTTTATAGCAAGGATAGGCATGTTACACCATGCTTGATCCAATATAATGGTCTATCGATCGGATATTTGCAATTTTATGAGCTGGATAAGGAGGACCAGGCAGCATACGGCTACTCGAACCCGTCAGAAATTATTTTTGGCATGGATCAATTTATTGGCGAGACGGAATATTGGGGGCGTGGAATCGGCACAAAGCTTATTCAATCCATGATAAAATATTTAACAGAGCAGCGCATTGCCAGCAAAATAGTCATGGACCCGCAAACGTGGAATGAAAGAGCGCTTCATGTATATGAAAAATGCGGCTTTGTCAAAAAGCAGCTGTTAAAGGAGCATGAGCTTCATGAGGGAAAGTATAGAGATTGCTGGCTAATTGAATATACACATAATAAGGAGTAAAGATATGATACTAGAAGTCGCAATTCTGCAAATCAAGCCGGGACAAACAGAAGAGTTTGAACTAAGCTTTCGGCAAGCTTCATCTTTTTATGATCCGTTCCCGACCGTGGAACATTACGAGCTGGTGAGCTTATGAGCATAGCGATCCGATATCTTGCAGAGGGGGAAGCAGCGCCGCTGCCGCTGCTGCTATTGGCTGACCCGTCAGAGAAGCTTGTCCAGCAGTATTTAAAATCGGGTCACTGCCTAGTTGCTGAGGAGAATGGCGAAATAGTAGGCGTAATCGTATTAGTTAAGAAAGCCTCAGCTAAAATGGAAATTATCAATGTAGCGGTAGCTGAAGCTTGTCAAGGCAAGGGCATAGGTAAACAACTCATTAAACGAGCTATACAAGAAGCTAGTCAGCTCGGTGCTAAAACGTTAGAAGTAGGCACAGGCAATTCCAGCATTTATCAGCTGCTGCTGTATCAGAAATGCGGTTTTCGCATTACTGAGGTGGAAAAAGACTTTTTTATAAAGCATTACGATGAACCGATTATTGAAAATGGCATTCCGTGCGTAGACATGATCCGATTAAGTATGAACTTATAATGACAAGCTGAACGCGGGGGAAAGTAACAGCAATGATTAATCATAAATTGTATACGATGTGTATGGTGGAAGATGAAGACAAGGTTTTGCTAATTAATAGACCTGCGGATCGGGGGTTTCCTGGCTATATTGCACCAGGCGGCAAGGTCGATTTTCCAGAAAGTATTGTAGAGGCCGCAATTCGCGAAGTAAGAGAAGAGACTGGACTTATTGTGAAGGATATTACCTATAAAGGGCTGGATGAATTTTGTGATCCCGTGCAAAATTTGCGTTACATGGTATTTAATTATTTAGCCACGTCGTACGAAGGCACTCTGCTTGAACACCCGCCAGAAGGGGAATTGCGGTGGGTAAACAAATGCGATATCGATTTACTGCCTGCGCAGGATTGGTTTAAGCAGCGGGCTCCGCTTTTTTTCAGAGCAGGCACGTTTGAACGTAGTCTCGTCTGGGATAACAAAAATAAAGTTCTTTTTGATGAAATTTTTAAATGCTATGAGTAATTGTGAGCGGGATAGCTTAATAGGTTGCGAAAGGCAGGTTAAAGCTTTTGGACAAAAGACTAGCACTACGGATGGCGATTCAGGATATTTCCTCGCAAGATGCAAAGCAGCTGCTTACAATGATCAAGATGCAGCTGGATATTGCTGAAAGGAACAAGGATGCACAAACAGATTTATACAGAAGCTTGAGAAATCTTTATGAGAAGCTATTAGTTCCCCATAATCCGGTATCATACTGGGCGCCGAACGCTGCTACCACGAAGGTGCATATCGTTTTCGGTGATTCTATTGGTGGCAGCTTGAAATTTGCGATTAGACAGCTCGGGTATGTGGATTCAAACAAAATAATAAATTTTCGCGACCACTTTTCTATCGGCCCTCTATGGCAGCTGCATGTGGAGGCTGGCCGAGCACATAGAAGCGAATGGTTTAAAGAACATATTAACGATGACAACGACGAGGCTGATTGCGATGATATTGCCTATTATCAAGAGATAAATAAACAGATTGCTAATATTCCAGCCGAAGCTTCCATTGAAATATGGTGCGGAAAAAATGCACACGAACAGGCTGGGCTAAGATATGCTATGTATTTGCTGAGAAATAATTCAAATAAAATATATGTTTTCGATGTTGCTGAGGCTTGTGAGAAAAAATATAATACGGCAGATCGGTCAATTCAATATTTACATACGGGCGAAATCCCGCCCGATAAACTTCAAGCTATTTATGGAGAGGCAAAGGAACAAGGGGAAATAACGCACGAAATGAAGCGGCTGCTGGAGCATGAATGGCTGTCGCTGGCTAACAGTGATGAGGTGCTGCGTGTATGGGATGGAGAAAAGGTCCTTAACGTTGCAGCGGATTATTTGGATGAGTATTTGCTTGAGACGGTGGAGAAATTACACGCCTACAAGTCAAGCCGAGACTTTATTAAAGCAGCAAGAGTGATTGGCGAAGCATATGGGCATAGTGAGCAATGTATCAGTGACGGCTACTACGAATACCGGCTAAGACAGCTTATTTACGATGGTTTGCTGGAAATTAAAGGCGTGCCGCGAGCGATGAGGTACTACAGTGTAAGGCGAAAAAGCTAGCCACTTCATCAAGCAAACAAGCCCCCATACGAAGGGGCTTGTTTTTTTGCTTTGTGATCATGATACGACATCCTTGGCTGCCTTTTTCGTTTTACGCGGCTGTTTAGGCTTGTCTGTTCCAGGATCCTGAGGAATTTGCACAGCTTGCAAAGAGGCTTGCAATGCTGCCATCAGGTCAACTACTTTGCTAGGGCCCGCAGCTGCCGGAGCAGCAACAATATCAGGGCTTTCTCCCGCAATCTTATCCTCAATTAGCTCGATGAGTGAAGATCTGTATTCATCAGTATATTTTCCTGCATCAAACTCGCTCGATAGCTGCTCCACAAGCATTTTAGCCATTTGCAATTCCCGATCATCAATTTTGGCAAGACCCGCATCGGTTAAGTTAGGCACTTGATTAACAGACCTGATTTCGTCAGGAAAATGCATGGTTTCCATGCAGATGCAGTTATCGATGACACGAATAGCAGCAAGACTGCTTTTGCTTCGAATCGAAATTTTAGCTATTCCTATTTTATTCGTTTGAGAAATTGCCGCAAGCAGCAGGTCATAGGCTCCCGAACCAGCCATATCCGGAGAAAGATAATAGGTTTTGTCGTAGTAGATCGGATCGATTTCTTTTAAATCGACAAAATCCAAAATTTTAATGGTGCGGGCAGATTCCGGCTTAATCGCTTCAATCTCTTCCTCTTTAATAACGACAAATTTATTTCTTTCGTACTCAAAGCCTTTGACAATATCGTCAGGCCCTACTTCTTTATCACAATTGCCGCATGTTTTTTTGTAAGAAATCGGCAAGCCGCATTCCTTATGCAGCTGCCTGAAGTGGATATCTTTATCCTCCGTAGCGGCATGCATTTTAATTGGAATATGAACTAGCCCAAAGCTAATTGCGCCTTTCCAGACAGTATGCATATATTCAGCCCCTATCATTTTGAATATTTATTTAGAACAGTTATTTATACTATTTCTAAAAAAACGAACATTTATACGGTATTGTCCGCCACTCATGTTATGTACAAAAAAAATCGGAGCCCTCTTTCGAGAGCTCCATACATGGGAGAGGAGAAACCGGACGAAGAACTTATGGGGAAACGTAAGTCTTCTCCGCGGTTGTCTACGGCATCTTCCGACGCCGATGAACTTATTTTGTCCGCTTTTAAAATGTTTATACCTGTATGCCCTGAAATATTTGGCTGCTGAAAGGATATTGACAATTTGTTAGCGGCGTGTCATAGATATAGTCACCTGAAATCATTAAGAGAGGATACGTGAAGGATGCTCCAACGGCTGCTGACTTTTTTAATGAATCGTTCTTTATTTACAAAAATATTCGTATCGATAAGCTTAGTATCGATGATCGGCGTATTCAGCATTGCTACGGTTTATCAAATTTATTTTAAGGATATTTTGATTGGCAACGAGATTGACCGCGTTCAGCGTTCGATCAATCAAGCGGCTCTGAATCTGGACAACCAGCTGAAACGAATCGTCAACGATATGTATTATTTCTTTGAATACTCCGAAACAGGTCTGGATTTGATGAAAGCAGAAATATCAGATATAAAGACAACAGAGGATATGCTCAATGCTTATAAAGTTTTGGAAGCGTTTCAAATGAGGTATTCAGGGGATGTAGAGTCCATTTTTTTAATCCGTAAGGATGAAGACGGCAAGGAGCGGTTTCTCTATGATCCGCGCTTCGTGCGCAATGAAGCTATAGATTACCGAACTCATCAATGGTATCGCAATTTTACCCGAAAACAGAAGGCGCTTTGGTCGGAGTTGACGAAGGAGCATATTTTTTATCAGGATCGTTCGCTTCATTCTGTATATTTGACGATGGCTAAATATGATATTGACGGCAGGGACGGGATGATTGTAATACGGCTGAACGCCAAAATGTTCGGGGACGCCTTTCACCTGCTGGCAGATAATGATTTGTACATTGAGCTGATTCATACGACAGGCACCAAATTATTTGCTTCTTTCCCGCCTAAACCGGAGGAGAGCGCTGACTGGATCGCTATGACCGCACCGCTGGAATATTCAGGATTTGAGGTCCGCGCTTATGTAGATAAGCAATCGCTGCTTGATAAAGTGATGAAAATAAAAACCTTCCGAACGGTTGTCGTAGCTGCAGTGTTTATGATCACGCTAGTCATTTCGATTTTGCTCTCTTTAACTTTGGTCAGACCTATTCGCAAGCTGCTGAAGCTGATGAGGCATGTGGAAAAGGGGGATTTCGACGTCAGGTTTCCGACTAAATATAAGGATGAAATCGGCACACTAGGCCTTGGTTTCAGCAAAATGATAGCACGAGTATCAGAGCTGATCCAGCGGGTTTATGTCGTAGGCATGGAAAAGATGGAATCCGAGCTTCAGCAGAAGGAAGCAACGATAAAGGCGATGCAAAACCAAATCAATCCTCATTTTCTTTATAACACACTAGAAACGATCAATTGTCTTGCTATTGTTCATCAAGTGCCAAGCATTAATCATATGAGCAAGGCGCTTGCCGACTTTTTTAGATATTCTATTGAAAAACAGCATATTGAGGTTACGCTCGGAGAAGAGCTGGAGCATGTGAAAACCTATTTGCTTATACAGGCGGAACGCTATCCTGATATCGAAGCTGACTTATCAATCCCAGAGCATTTATACGATTATTCTATTATTAAACTTACTTTGCAGCCGCTTATCGAAAATGTTTACTATCATGCTTTTACCGGAGAAAGAGATTATTTTTTTACAGTATCAGGCTACGAGGAAAGTCATGCATCCTATGTCATTCAAATTGAGGATAATGGAGAGGGCATGGGCGAGGAGCAAATGCTGAGCATGATGGACTTGTTTCGTTTGGAGGATGTAAAAGAAATGCCGGAAACTATACCGGTGCATCTGAATACCCGTCATGGCATCGGCATGCTGAATGTGCATTTTCGGATTCGCTTGCGCTTTGGCGCCCCTTACGGCATCGAGCTGTCACATTCTGACTGGGGAGGATTGATTGTACGGGTAAGGCTGCCAAGAATCTTACATCAGGAAGGGGGAGCGACAGCGTGAAAGTGTTGGTTGTAGACGATGAGGCGATTATAAGGCGAGGCATTATTACGCTGCTTCAGCAAATGCATGCGGATATTGCATTGTGCATGGAAGCGAAGAACGGCAAGGCTGCTTTGGAAATGATGGAGCAAGAGCTTCCGGATTTAATAGTATCTGATATAAAAATGCCAGTGATGGATGGCATGGAGCTGATTAAAGCGGTAAAGGAACGCCAGCCGCATATTGCAATCGTTATTTTGACGGGATATGCCGATTTTTGTTATGCGCAGCAGGCTCTTAAATACGGGGTTTCGGACTACTTGCTTAAGCCGGTTACAAAAGAAAAGATGGAAGAGATGCTGCTCAAAATAAGGCTGAGAACGCCCGATGCTTGGGCATCAGATTATCAGCTTGTGCGAGTCATGAAGGATACGGTGATACAGCTGACTCGAAGCATGCTTGGCGAGCGAATGGATGAGGCTGAGCATTTGCTGGCGCAATGGAAGCAGTTTTGTTCGCAACGGAAGCTTACTCTGCTAGAGCTGCAGCAGCTGATGTCTCACTTTTATGTAGCATATACAGCAGAGTTAATTCAGCATATTCCTTCAGTTATAGAAGAAGAGCTTCAGCTTCAGCAAGCATCAAGCTCGGCTGAGGAGTTATTTCATAACTGGCAGTTATTCCTGCTAGAGCAGGTTCAGCTTATTGCAGATAAACGAGCGCCGCGCAACAAGCGTGTAGTTGATTTGGTAATAACTGAGATTGCGGCCAGCTTCTCGCGCGAGGACTTAAATTTGCAATATTTATCGGAATGCGCCGGAGTATCCCCTGCTTATTTAAGTAAAATGTTCCGGGAAGTGATGAATATGCCTATTACGCAGTATATAAGCGAGTACCGTCTGGAGCAAGTCAGGACAAAGCTGGAAAATGGGGATGAGGAGCGGATAAGCACCATTGCCGAACAATGCGGCTTTTATGATTACCCTTATTTCTCCAAAGTATTTAAACGAGCCTTTGGCGTCTCACCCTTGGAATATAGGGAAAAGGCTTTATCTTAGACCGCTGATGCGGTCTTTTAGTTTTCTAAAGACAAGCGAGGGCGTTTGGCGACATGGTTGAAAGCCTTTTCACATTTTATAATCACAATTGTAAGCGCTAGATTAGCTTCAATAAGACATAATCAGGGAGGTTCACTATGTACGGAAAATCGTCTAAGTCGGTACTCGTTTTTTTCTGTCTTGTATTAATGGCTTCGTTAATTGCAGCTTGCGGAGGCTCGTCATCCGGCAAGCCGGCTCCGAGCGAAAGTAATTCGGGCGGCAGTGCAGCACCTCAGGAGTCGGATAACGGCAGCGGAACGGAAAACGGTCCATTATCACTGGAGGACTGGGGCAAGAAAATAGCAGAAAAGCATAAGGGAACTGAGATCAAGCTTGCATTTGCCAGCCATCCGTCCACTGATGCTTTTCAAAAGATGACAAAAAGCTTCGAAGAGTTGACGGGCATTAAAGTGCGCTGGGAAGTAATGGAACAAACCTACTTGAAAAATAAGCAGCTTATGGATATTACAGCGAAAACAGGCACGTATGACGTATTAATGGTAGATAATTTTTGGAATGACGAGTATATATCCAAAAATGTAGCAACACCGCTTAACAGCTACTTGGATGACAGCAGCTTAACGCCAGAATGGTTCGACTATGATGACATCGTTCCTGCTTACCGCAATATGTTTGCGAAGCAAGACGGTACGGTCTATGGTATTCCTACGGCAGGAGAAACGCGCTTTATTGCTTACCGCAAAGACTTGTTTGAGAAGTATGACAAGCAGCCGCCGAAAACGATGGATGAATACTTGGAGCTGGCGAAATTTTTCAACGGCAAAGAGGAAGGCTTGTACGGTGTAGCGATGCGTGCGCAGCGCGGCATTCATTTTGCATCGGGGCTTATGAGCATCATGTATAACTTCTCCGACGGCATTTTGAATCAGAAGACAGGTGAAATTACGATGAACGATCCTTCTATGGTGCAGGCGTTGCAATTTTATGTAGATTTGCTGCAAAACGCCCCGCCAGACGTAGCTTCTTACACGCATGAAGAAGCAGTATCGGCTTTTATGTCAGGCAAGGTAGCGATGTGGCTCGATGCGACAGCGATTGCGCCCTGGATTCTTGATCCGAAAAAGTCAAAGGTGTATGACAAGGTTGGCTTTATGCCTACACCGGAAGGGCCGGCTGGACGTGCAAGCGCGCTTGCGGGCTGGACGATGGCGATTTCTGAGCAATCTAAAAATAAAGATGCGGCTTGGGCGTTCATTGTTTATATGAACAGCAAGCTGAGCAGCAAGGAGTATATCCAGCATGGCGGCGTATTGGTGCGAACCTCGCAATTCGAAGATCCTGAGCTGGCTGGCGATGATGTTATGTATCCGGTTGTGCTTGAAGCGCTGAAGGATGCCAACGCTCTTATGGAGCGCGGTGTTTCCTGGGTTCCGCCGCACGAGAAGCTGGGACAAATGCTTGACCGTGTAGGTTATTACGGCAGTATGGCATTAAGCAATGAGATGACGGTCGCCGATGCTGCCGAAAAAGCGCAGAAGGAGCTCGAAGATATCGTCAAGGAGTAGCAGATAAATTAGAAGAATGAGGAGTGCTGAGCCTGATGGATAATGCACTCCTCTCTTCAAGAAGTGAGAGGATATAATTATGCTGCGATCATACTTTAAACAACGGCCGTATATGGTTTATATACTGCCTGCGGTGCTTCTGCTGGGCCTGCTCACCCTCATTCCGACATTAGCGCTCTATTTTTTAAGTATTACAAATTATGAGCTGGGCGCTTCGTCTTTTAAAATAGTCTGGTTTGAAAATTATTGGCGTTTAATAAAAAGCGTTGAGTTCCGCAATTCCTTTTCGCTGAGCATTTATTTCAGTGTTCTGGTAACGGCAATTGAACTGGTGCTCGGTTTTTTCCTGGCCAAGCTGCTCGATCGCGAGATGAGATTCAAGTCAGTCGTTTTTGCCTGTTTAATTGTACCGATTGCGATGACACCGAGCATTACGGGACAAATATGGAAGCTGATGCTGAATGCAGAATATGGCGTGCTTAACTTTTTACTTGAAAACTCGCTTGGACTTAAAGTTGTATGGCTCGCTCCAGAAAATGCGCTGCTTTCAACGATGATGGTTGATATTTGGCAAAATACTCCGTTTGTAGCTTTAATTCTTTATGCCGGATTGCGATCGCTTCCTATAGAACCGTATGAGGCCGCGCTTACGGATGGCGCAAGTAAATGGCAGGTTTTTCGTCATATTACGCTGCCTTTGCTTAAGCCTATGATATTGCTCGCTCTTATTTTCAGACTAATTGACTCGCTCCGTACCTTTGATATCCCGTTCTCCTTGACGCAGGGAGGGCCTGGAAGCGCTACTGAATTTTTAAGCTTGCACGTCTATAGGCTCGGATTTGCTCAAACGGGCTGGGTTGGCCGGGCATCGGCCGCCGCTTTGGTGCTGATGGTGCTCATTACGGTAATTAGTATGATATTACTGAGAATATTCCGCAAAGGAGTGGAGGAGAAAGGATGAAAACGATGAAGCTTGCCAAGCATACCAGTCACATGAGCCTGTCACTGATCACTGTTTTCGTCTGCGTTGTATCTGTCTTCCCGCTCTTTTGGATGCTGCTTGTAAGCTTTAAGACAGGAACGCAGACGCTTGATCCAAGCGTATGGTTTTTTAAACCGACATTGGATAATTACAGAGAAACTTTCATGTACCGCAACATTACGAGCTATTTGAGCAACAGCTTTATCGTGGTTGTCTTTACGACGCTTATTTCAATTATAATCGGCGGGCTGGCGGCTTATGGGTTTGCCCGGTTTGAATTCAAGAAGAGGGAGAATATGGCTTTTTGGGTATTGAGCTTGCGCATGCTGCCGCCTATGGCGACGGTTATACCATTTTTCGTGATGGCGCAAATGCTGCGAATTCTCGATACTCATTTGGTGCTCATTATTTGCTATATGCTTTTTAATATTCCTTTTACGATTTGGATGATGAGAGGCTTTTTTGAAGAAATTCCGCTTGCTATCGAGGAGGCTGCTTTGGTCGACGGCTGTTCAAGATTTCAGGTGTTTATGAAAATATTACTGCCTCTGGCCGTGCCGGGACTTATTGCTACCGCTATTTTTTGCATTATACAATCGTGGAATGAATTTGCCTTTGCGCTGTTTCTTACCAGCTCGGATGCGAATACGCTGCCGACAACTGTTACGCTATTTCTCTCGATTACAGGTGTCGTATGGGGCGAGATGTCCTCAGTTGGCGTAATCACCATCATTCCTGTGCTTGTGTTTGCCATGATCGTTCAGAAATATATGATCCGGGGTTTAACCTTTGGCGGAGTTAAATAGAAGATGTCGGGGGCTGCTCATTTATTGTGGGAATCATTGGTAAGCAATATGAAAGGGGAACGGAGAGCAAGATTGGGACTGGAGAAGCGGCAGCGTCCGCCTTTGTAGGCCTATTTTAACCTTTAAATGTTTTAAATAATCTAAAAAATTGGCGTACAACAGCGGTCGGAAGCCCAAACTTGATCGTAGTGTCCATCTATTATCATTGCTTGATGCTTAAATCACAATCGACAGCCACGGCAGATATGTTTAAAGACAAATGTAGGGAATGTATGATATAGGGCAAAGGAGAGCTTGAACATGAAAGTGGCCATTATCGGTTGCGGTTTTATGGGATTTACGCATGCTGCGGCTTACCAGGCTATGGCAAATGTGGAATTGGTCGGCATGTGCGGCATGAGAGAACGGGATCGGATGCGGGTTGTTGAAAGAGGCATTCCTTATTTTGATACGCTGGAGCAAATGATTTCGGAGGCGAAACCTGAGGTTATCAATATTTGTCTGCCGACACATTTGCATAAAGAAATGACAGTAAAGGCTGCCTCCGCGGGCATACATGTTATATGCGAAAAACCGATGGCCGGTAATTTAGCAGACGCCAAAGAAATGATCCAGGTATGCAAACGAAATAAGGTGAAGCTGTTTATTGCACATGTTCTTCGATTTTTTCCAAGCTATCAAAATATGACCGCGCACGTCAGACAAGGCGAAATCGGCGATCTTGGCGTGATTAACACGAGGCGGGTTGTCGCCCATCCGGGCAAGGAGCCCGGCTCCTGGTATAACGATGACGCCAAAAGCGGCGGAGTAGTGATGGATCTTATGATTCATGATACGGACTTTGTAAGCAGCCTGCTGGGCGAGGCAGATACGGTATATGCTATGAAACGAAAAACGGCAGAAAAGCAGTATGCGCTTGTGACTATAAAATTTACGAACGGAACGCTTGCTAATTTGGAAGCATTATGGGGCTATGCGGGACCATTAACTTATTCCTGCCGCATCTCCGGGAAGAAGGGAGTTATTCGTTTTAACAGCGAGAGCAGCTCGAGCATTCGGATGATTAAAGATGTAGAGAAGGAAAAAGTTTCTGGTGCGGATTCCGGATCAGCAGCCGAAGCTGTCAGGCTGCAAAGCCCGCTGCTTCGGGATCCTTATCAAACGCAATTGGAGCATTTCATCGCTTGTATAAAAGATGGGACTGAGCCGGTTATTTCGGAGTACGATGCTTACAATGCGCTGCTTCTCTCTTTGGCTGCCAACCATTCTGCGGAGATTGGCCAGCCAGTAAAGCTTTCAACTTTTGCAACTGGAGGGGAAGTCTGATGACAATTCTAAAGGTCGGCATGATCAGCTTTGCTCATGCCGGACATCCCGAAAATTATTTGAAAGGACTGTTGAACCATCCTAACGTAATCATTGCAGGAATTGCCGATGAGAAAAAGGAACGGGTCGACAAATGGATCAGCGAGCATGACATACCTTATTACGCTGATTATCGCGATCTATTGCTGACGGATTGTGATGCGGTCATTATTTGCTCAGAGTACAGGGATCACGCTCGCATTACAATCGAGGCCGCAAAGGCTGGAAAGCATATATTATGCGAGAAGCCGCTAGGCTTGTCCATTGAAGAAATGAGGCAAATGATCCATGTATGCCAAGAACAGCAGGTGCAGCTTATGACGGCGTTCCCTTGCCGTTATCTGACTTCGATTATTGAGGTTAGAGCTGCTATTCAGCGTGGTGATATTGGTGAGGTAATCGCGATAAAAGGGACGAATCGCGGTGTCAATCCGGGACATTGGTTTATTGATGCGGAGCGGTCAGGCGGCGGCTCAATAATGGATCATACCGTTCATATTATGGATGTAATGAACTGGATTATGGAGGTGCCGGTGAAGGAGGTTTATGCTCAGGCAAGCACCGTGTTTTACGACATCGACGTCGATGATGCAGGCATGGTGCATGTGAAATTCGAAAATGACGTGATTGGTGTTATCGATACGAGCTGGTCGCTTACGGAGGCATTTCCGATGATTTTTGATGTGACGCTTGAAGTGATTGGCACGAAAGGCGTCATTTCGGTGGATGCGCTAGCGCAAAACAATGAAATTTACGGCGGCAGCAGCAACAAAGCACAGTGGAGCTTTTGGGGAGATGATCTTGACCGTTATTTGGTAGAAGGGTTTCTCGATGCTTTGCTAAGCGGGAAAAATGTGCCGATTACAGGCGAGGACGGCTATAAGGCGACTGCTGTTGCATTGGCTGCCTACGAATCGATTCGTCGTGACGAAACGGTAGCGATGGCTCCTTTCGAGAAAGAGAGGCTTGCATGATAAAAGTCGGCGTTGTAGGGATGGGAATACGCGGCCAGTTATACGCGCAGACTGTGCAGCAAAATAATTATGCCAAGCTGCAAGCGGTCAGTGATGCTTATGAGCCTTCATTAGCTGCAGCTTGCGAGCGGTTCGGAGCAAAAGGGTATAGTCATATCGAGCACATGCTGGAGCAAGAGCAGCTTGATGTTCTGATTGTGGCTACGCCGGATTATTTGCATAAGGCTCCGGTGCTTGCGGCAGCAAGCAAAGGTGTTCATATTTTAGTAGAGAAGCCTTTCTCCACTAGCCTGGAGGAAGCAGAAATCATGTATTCAGCTGTTCAGAAATCAGGCATCAAATGCATGGTAGCATTTGAAAATCGTTGGAATAGCCCTTTTGTTGCGGTTCAGGAGGCGATTAGGCAGGGGGAGATCGGCCGTGTACTTACGATGAATTCGCGTCTTAATGATACGATCTACGTGCCGACAAAAATGTTGAAATGGTCGCAAGGCTCTTCTCCGGGATGGTTTTTGCTGCCGCATTCAATCGATTTGGCATTATGGTTCAAAGGCGTTAAGCCGGTTAAGGTGTTTGCAGCAGGCTCAAAAGGCAAGCTGGCCGGCATGGGCATCGACACCTATGATTCAATCCAGGCAATCATTTCGTTTGAGGATGGAACACATTCGTCCTTTACGACGAGCTGGGTTTTACCTGAAAGCATGCCGATGATTTATGATTTCAAATATGAAATTATAGGGTCAGACGGAGCTTTATATGTTGATTTGGCCGATCAAATGGTACGTCAGGCGTCAAGCAGCTACAGACATATGCATACGCTAGGCACATCGATCAATGGACAGCTTGGTGCAGCGCCCAATTATATGCTGAACGCTTTTATTGATAATGTGCGTCTGGATACCGAGCCGTTGGCATCCTCAGCTGACGGGCTGTTGAATACGCGAGTTGTAGCTGCTATTCATCAGTCGATCAAATCAGGAATTTCAATTCATATCCAATAAATTCAGCGATAAATCACTTGTTTGACAGGCAAGCTCAAAGGAATGACATGCTCCCGTCCTTTGTGCTTGCCTGTGCTGTCATGCTATCCAACGCCTCTTTTAAAGACTTCATTTCCCCGAAATCCAATATCATTAAATCGCCATTCTTACTAATTAAAATAAGCTTATACTTTATTCCCTTACAGAATGTATGTTACTATAAGCGGGAATAGTCAAGAAGAATGCTTGGCTAAAGATATACAGTTTTTTGGTGAATAATAAGAACATCTTGAGGTGGATATCTGGGGTTCTTATATTTTAGAAAGGGGCAACAGGCAGTGAGAGTAATTGCAGGCGAAGCAAAAGGACGAGCCCTAAAAGCGGTTCCCGGCAATCAAACGCGGCCAACCTCGGATAAAGTTAAAGAGGCGATCTTTAGTATGATCGGTCCATACTTTAATGGAGGTATTGCGCTGGATTTATTTGCTGGAACAGGCGGACTCGGAATTGAAGCCTGGAGCAGAGGAGTGGAACGGGTTATATTCGTAGACCGCGAAAAGCAGAGCACGGATATTATCCGCTTGAATGTCCAGACCGTCAAAATGGAGCCATTTGCTGAAATTTACCGGAATGATGGAGAACGTGCCCTAAAAGCGTTAGCGCGGCGTGGGCTGAAGCTAGCTATCGTGTTTCTTGATCCGCCCTATCGCATGACGAATATGATAGAGCTGATGGAATCGCTTGCAGAGCTGCAAATGCTGGAGCAGGATGCTGTTATCGTCGTGGAGCATGACGCAGCTGTCAGCTATCCCCAGGAGCATCCGAGGTTTGAATTAAAAAAAGCTGCCGAGTACGGTGATACGGCGGTTACTATATATCAGTATAAAGACATCAATAGTTTTAGCGGGAGTGATTCTAATGTCGAATGAGCAAGCGTCCGATACGAAAAAAATAAGAATTGCAGTTTATCCAGGCAGCTTTGATCCTGTTACATATGGCCATCTGGATATTATTCAGCGTTCAGCCAAGCAATTTGATCGTTTAATCGTCGCTGTTCTTAATAATACAAGTAAAAATCCGCTATTCTCGGTAGAAGAGCGGAAAGAGCTGCTGGCGGAAGTGACGAAACATATTCCTAATGTCGAAATCGACAGCTTTCGAGATCTGCTCGTTCGATTCATGAAATCCAAAAATGCGAATGTCATTATAAGAGGTATCCGTTCCGTTACTGATTTTGAATATGAGCTGCAGCTAGCTTCAACGAATCATTTGCTGGACGACGAGATCGACACCATTTTTATGATGACTAATCCTAAATTTTCTTATTTAAGCTCTAGTATTGTAAAGGAAATTGCACATTTCAACGGTGATGTACATGAGCTCGTGCCTCCTTATGTAGAGATGAAGCTGCAGGGAAAATATTTAGAGCGCTCTAAGAAATCGTAATAAAATCGTATAAACAACGAGCAGCAATCCTGCTGCTAATATAGTAAACGGAAGCGATAGCTGCCAAATATACGGCAAATCATGAAAGTAGAATAACAGTCGATGTTCTTCGGTTTGCCCGATCCATTTTTCTGTGAAAATCCGTACAACAGGGAATGTATTTTCCTTTACCATATGTGAAAGCAGCCAGGATAATGGTTTCCATAGTATAATCGTAAACAGAAAAGCATGCGCGGCATGCAATATACGATACAATACGAATGGGAAAATGGAAATTCTAGAGCCGAAGGTAGTATAACTGGCTTGCAAAATACCGCTTATGCCGCTCCAGGATAACGCTGCAGCGATAATAGCAGCAGGCAAGGCCAAGCTTTTTCCCGGCTCAGCGTTAGCTGCAATGGCATGTGCTCCAAGATGGCTTTCAAGCAGTGCCTGTCCCAAATAAGGGAGCTGGGCGGACTGAAACAACGGTGAACATAACTTGGCTACCATAGCTGCAAAAATCATAAAGCCGCCTACGACGAGCAGCTTTTGAACAGATGCGGCGACAGCATCGCCCAATACTTTGCCGAAGCTTCTGCCGTCCTCCAATCTGGCAAGCCGCATCGCTGCTGCAGCTCTATGAAGCAGTTTTTTATTCATCAACGATTTTTGAATATGAGCTTGCCATTCATGATTCGATGCTACAGCTTCAGAGAGCTCAGCCGCTGAAGCTTTTTTTTCATTGGTTGAGGCATGCTGCTGGTGTGCTTTTTTCCTAGGGAGCAGCATTTGAACACTAAACATCATCCAAAGGCCTGACAGCCAAATGGCAGCCAAAATCATGATTCCTGTAATGGGCTCCTTCAAAAAAGCAGAGCCTACGATAACTAAAACGAAAAGCGGGCTGGGCATGTGGGCAATTGCCATCGTCCGCGCTGCTTCCGATTTATTCAGCAAGCCGCGCTTCATTAAATTCATAGCGGCATCGGAGCCGGCGGGGAAGCCGCCGAACCAGCCGATTGCAATTGGAACAGCAGCAGTGCCAGGCAGCTTGAAGCAGCGCCTTATTGCAGGCTCTGACAAAGTTGCAAAGCCACGGATCAATCCAAAGGCAAGCATAATTTCAAACAGAATAAGAAAGGGCAGAAGCCCGGGGAAAACTATATTCCACCACACGCCAAGCCCTTGCAGTGATGCTTGAAAGGAAGCGTCCGGCTGGATAATGATCATACATACTAGACTGAGGGAGAGGGCTGCAAGCAATAATGTTCTACCCAACAGCGTCAGCTCCTTTGCTATAGATTGGACAAACGGTGCTCTGTAAATAGACTACGCTTAGCGGTGCGAATATAGACCTGTCTAGTTAAGCAATAAGTAATTTCAGTAAGGACGGAGGCAAAATGTACAATAAACTTTCCTATTGGCATAAAGCATTGTTAAGTGCGCTAGCAACTGCTGTTATGATGTGGCTGCTTTTATATTCTCCTACTCCATATGTGATTTTCGAGCCTGGTATTGCAGTTCCAGTTAAGCCTATGGTAGATATTGAGCAAATAAACGGCGAGGAGAGCAAGGGGAAGCTGTTACTAACCGCAGTTAAGCTTTCGGAACCTAATTTTTTTGAAATTATTAAGTCAGCTTTTGACCGGGATAAAGAAGTTTTTTATAAATATAAAGTGTTTCAAGGTCAGTCCAAAAAGCAATATGCCGAGCAGCTTGCGCACGTTATGCAAGGCTCGCAAAACGCAGCGATAGAAGCCGCCTACCACTTTGCGGGCATTCCATATAGCTACAAATTAAAAGCTATTTCAGTAGCCGCAGTGAAAAGCCGCGAAGAAGGTGGGGAATTGCTGCACGCAGGGGATATCATCCTGGGATTAAAAGGAAAAGAGCAGCTGGATAGCTTGAAGGATATGGTGCAGCAGCTAAAGCCTGAGCGAAGCGGCCAAACCTTTGAGCTGGAAATTATAAGAGGAACAGAACCGAAGGATCTGCTTGTCACGCTTGATCTCAATGTTGATTCGGAGCAATGGTCGCTCGAGCAATTGGCGGACCAGCTAGGTGTACAAACCTTTGCGGAAGCCAGGGAGCTGGTACCGGCACAGAGCGATGCTGCCATTGATATTAAAGCTGGAGAAATCGGCGGGCCATCAGCAGGTTTAGTATTCGCTCTGCATGCTATTGATTTGCTGACGGAAGGGGATTTGACCGAGGGGCTTGTTATCGCAGCTACAGGTACGATTAATTCAACGGGGCAGGTAGGCGCGATAGGAGGCATAAAGCAGAAGGTTGTCATTACAAGCAAGCAGGGCGTCCAATTATTTTTAGTGCCAAAGGCGAATGAAAAGGAAGCAGTGGCAAAAGCGAAATCGCTGCATACAGCGATGCAGGTTGTTGGGGTATCAACCTTGCAAGATGCTATAGCAGCGATCCACCAAGTTAAGGGGCGATAATCGGTTTTTCCCGGTAATCTCGATATAATTGTATGCGTGCTTCTGAAGCCGGCTTTGCCAGCTCGTAGACGTGGCTGGCGCGAATATCAAGCTCCAGAAAGTCTGTTAGCTGCTTTGGCCTTGCTGCGCTCATTAGAACAGGCAGCGTGGCTTCTTTGCGCATTCTGCGCAGCAAGCTGCGGCCCTTTTCTGTGAAGCCGAGCACACGAATATAGGTTACGCCCTCAGCAAGCCGCTTGGCCTCGAAGTCTTTTTTACGATGTCCAAGCAGAATAGCCAGCAGTGCACGCTGAAGCTTCGTTCTCGTATAGCGCTTAGTTTTCAGGGCACTCAACATTTCCTCCACAGTTGAAAACGTATTAGCTTGCAGCATATGATGAATGCGATACTCTAGCCCTTCTGTAATTTCATGAATGCTGGCCAGCTCATGAATTGGGGTTGTAAGCAGCTTGTGCAGCAATTGGCTGCGGAAACGTTCCCAGTCCATAGGACAGTGCCTGTTGCGCCAATGCTTTTCAATGATCTGAAAGGTAGCTTCTGGAATATATCCCTTTATTGCTTGCAGGTCTTGCTGTTCAAGCAGCATTTTGCGAATTGCCGTAGCGCTTGCTATCGTGCCGTCTTGAGCGGATGTGTCATTGTATTGCGATTTTTCTCGGGCGATAGTGTAAGGCTTCATCGTGCCGTTTATCCGTCTTAGTGCAGTCAAGTAATGCAGTCCTAAAGTGTGGTTAGGCATATCGAATGAAAATTGTGCCGCATCAAGATCTCCGCAGTGCAACAAATATTGTTTGATTGCTGAGCTGTATGCATTCGGATAGCTGGTGCCAGCTTGGAGCAGCTGCTGCAGCAATGCTTTGAAGTCCTCCGGTTCATTGGCAACGATTCGCGCGGCAGTCTCCAACGGTTTGATGTTGCCGCTCTCCGTTCCAAAGCAGAAGCTGTCCACGACGCCAGTCGCCTGCAGCAGCGATACAGCGCCAAAGGCAAACCACTCCGCCGCTTGTGTCGCATAGGCAGCCGGCAGCTCGATAACCAGGTCGCAGCCGTTAGCCAGCGCCATCTCGGCCCGCGCCCACTTGTCCAGAAGCGCAGGCTCGCCGCGCTGCAAAAAGTTGCCGCTCATTATGGCTACAACAGCATCTGAGGATGTCATTTCTTTTGACTTTTGCAAATGGTAAAGATGTCCGTTGTGAAAAGGATTGTATTCTACAATTAGCCCGACTGTTTTCATGCTTGAATTCCTCTCAAGATGAAGTAATATTAATATAATGGTTATACTATAGCATAGCATATGACAGGGCTGGTTTGAATTTCTAATTGAATCAGGCGCTTAAATAAGGCATTGGCACTCAGCTTGCTGCCGGTTTGGAAGTTTTGACTAATCTTGAACAGTGAAATTGTTGACAAAACGCAGTACAAATAGATATAATAAACTTTGTTTGTTTGAGGTGATCTTATGCAATTTCATATTCAAGAGATGATGTCCAAGGGCTTGCAGGCTACGATCGATCAACAGATTGATGTTAGCGAGCTATTCAAGGGACGGCGTGATGTACTTAATGCAGGACCGCTGCATGTTTCACTTCAGGTAACCGGTTATGATGACTTCATAGCAGTTGACGGTCAGTTGACGATCGACCTGGAGCTGGCTTGCTCGCGTTGCCTGGAACCGACAAAGGAACATACGGTGATATCTTTTTCCGAACAATTCAAGCCTGTTGAATCGATTGAGGATACAGACGAAGAGGAAGAAGCAGACAGCGAGTTTATAGAAGTGACAACGGATAAATTGGACTTGCTGCCCTATTTAGAAGAATCACTGCTGCTGTTTATGCCGTTTGCACCACTATGTGCTGATGATTGCAAAGGTCTTTGCCAGCATTGCGGACATAACCTCAATGAAGGCTCATGCAGCTGCGAGACCGATCACATAGACCCGCGGTTTGAAGCTTTGAAGGATTTGTTTAAAAAATAGTGTTTTGATTATGTGAAGGAGGTGGGAAAGATGGCAGTACCTCAACGTAGAACATCCAAAACTCGCCGCGACAAGCGTCGTACACACTTTAAACTTGCACTACCTGGTATGGTGAAATGTGAGCAGTGTGGAGAGTTCAAAATGTCTCACCGTGTTTGTAAAGTTTGTGGTTTTTACAAAACGAAAGAGATCATTTCCCAATAATCAATTTATTACAGCAATAACGCTTCATCATCCGATGAAGCGTTATTTTTTTTGAAATTAGTGAGGCTTTGTTGCCCGGCAGCTGTTATTTCATATATAATTTGCTAATCCATTGCACATGGACACATTTTTTTATATACTGTTTTAGTACCAGGTGATAAACTTGAATTAGATTGATTATATTTTTGTTATTTAAATAATGGAATCGTTTCATCTTACAGAAAATATAACTAGTATAAAGGTGGTGCCGATCATCGAACGGATGCCTAAACGGCAGCGGCATCAGCAGCTGGCCCAGTTGATTGAGGAAAATCCATTTATTACCGACCGAGAGTTAACGCGCTTACTGAAGGTAAGTATACAAACGATACGGCTTGATCGCATGGAGCTTGGCATACCGGAGCTGAGGGAAAGAATGAAGCTTATGGCTGAACGTTCCTATGACTCGGTCCGCTCTTTGCCTCTGCATGAAGTTATAGGTGATATTATTGATTTAGAGCTGGATCGTAGCGGTATTTCTGTATTTGAAATTAAGGAAGAGCATGTATTTTCAAGAACATCAATAGCCAGGGGACATCATGTGTTCGCCCAGGCTAATTCGCTTGCAGTCGCCGTTATTGACGATGCTATCGCTTTGACGGTTACTGCAGATATTCGTTTTATTCGCCCCGTTAGACTAGGCGAGAAGTGTATTGCGAAAGCTTATGTACGCTCCATTTCTGGCGAACGCAGTAAAGCAAAGGTAGAGCTGTTTACTTATGTTGGCGATGAAATGGTTTTTCAAGGCAATTTCGTTATATATCGATCCGCAGGGGAGTCTGATCAAGAAGGAGGAGAAGCAATTGCGGATCGCAATTGATGCAATGGGCGGGGATAATGCCCCCGCTCTTATTGTGCAGGGAGCTATTGAAGCGGCAAGACAGTTTCCGGATACGGAACTGTTGTTGGTCGGGAACACGGCTGCAATTGAGCCCTTGCTTGGCAGAGGCTGCCCGGGCAACGTGTCGCTTCATCATGCCGATGATATTATAGAACCGGATGACGAGCCGGTTAAGGCGGTTAGACGCAAGAAGGGCGCGTCCATGGTAGTGGCGGGGCAGCTCGTTCGGGAAGGCAAGGCTGATGCGATGCTGTCAGCTGGCAATACAGGAGCACTTATGACAACAGGCCTGTTGGTTGTTGGCCGCATGGAAGGAATAGAACGCCCGGCGCTTGCGCCAATGCTGCCTACGATGGACGATTTGGGCGTGCTTGCGCTTGATCTTGGAGCAAATATGGATGCAAAGCCCGATCATTTGCTGCAATACGCGATTATGGGCAGCTTGTATCGTGAAAAGGTGCATGGACTACAAAAGCCGCGGGTAGGACTTCTAAATGTCGGAACAGAAGCGAAGAAGGGCAATGAAGTATCGCGTGCTGCATTTGATTTGCTCGAAAACGCTCCAATTCATTTTATAGGTAATGTGGAAGCAAGAGATGTGTTGAACCGCAACTGTGATGTGCTCGTTTGCGACGGCTTTGCAGGAAATATACTGCTTAAGGCGATGGAAGGCGCAGCCGGCACTATTTTTTCAGAATTGAAAGGGGCTTTCGGCCATTCCTTAATGACTAAATTAGCAGCTGCCATTATGATGCCTCGCCTGCGCGCTCTAAAGAAAAAAATGGATTATAAGGAGCATGGCGGCGCTCCTCTGTTAGGATTGAAGGGGCTTGTCGTGAAATGTCACGGGTCTTCGGACGTAGTAGCCGTCAAAAATGCAGTACGTCAAGCGAGATTAGCCATTCAAAGTAATTTGATTCATTCGATTGCAGCAGAAATTAATGGGAAGTGAGTGTGTGTAATGAGTTTGCGTCCAGTCGGCATTATTGGAACAGGCAAGTACGTTCCGGAGCGGATATTAACCAATCATGATTTAGAACAAATGGTAGAGACGAATGATGAATGGATCGTCACTCGAACAGGTATTAAGGAGCGTCGCGTTGCCTCAGCTGGCGAGGCTACTTCTGATTTGGCCTACGAGGCATCGCGACTAGCGATAGAGGCAGCTGGGCTTACTGCCGATGATATTGATCTTATAATTGTAGCTACGATTACGCCGGATATGTTTTTTCCGTCTACAGCCTGCTTGCTGCAGGATAAGCTGGGCGCCAAGAAGGCGGCTGCCTTTGATCTGTCAGCAGCTTGCTCCGGCTTCATCTATGGGCTTTCAACAGCTTCCAGTATGATTGCTACCGGTATGTACAAGCATATTTTGGTTGTAGGTGCCGAGACGCTTTCGCGCATTACAGATTACACGGACCGCAATACTTGCATCTTGTTTGGCGACGGCGCTGGAGCAGTTGTGCTGGGCGAGGTTCCGGAAGGCCGAGGCTTCAAATCGTTCGTGCTTGGCGCGGACGGCAGCGGCGGCGAACTGCTTAAGGTTTCTGGCGGCGGTTCAAGAATGCCGGCTACTGAACAAAGCATAGCGGATAAAAAGCATTATATTTATATGGCAGGGAATGATGTGTTTAAGTTTGCTGTTCGCATTATGGGCAGTGCTGCTGAGGAAGCGCTGGAGAAGGCTGGCATGACCAAGGATGAGATTGACTTGCTTATTCCGCATCAAGCCAATATTCGCATTATTCACTCAGCGATGAACCGATTGGAGTTATCTGAGCAGAAAGCAATGATTAATTTGAACAAGTACGGCAACATGTCAGCTGCTTCAATTCCTGTCGCATTGGCTGAAGCAGTCGAACAACAGCGTATCCAGACGGGAGACAAGCTTGTATTTGTTGGTTTTGGCGGCGGTTTGACATGGGGTGCTTCTGTACTTGTATGGTAAATTTATAATAATATGGTAGTAATTGCGGCAGCGAGCGTCAGGTTGTGTGATGGCACTCCTTTCAGCTCGATGGGAATGGGGGAAACATGGGCAAAATAGCATTCATATTTCCTGGGCAGGGGGCTCAGGCTGTAGGTATGGGGAAAGATGCTTATGAAAAGCATGAAGCTGCTCGAGCTATATTCGAGCAGGCGAATGAGGTGCTTGGCTACTCTTTGACAGACTTGATCATGGAGGGACCTGAGGAAGTTTTAAAGCAAACAGCCAATACACAGCCTGCGCTGCTTACAGTAAGCACTGCGCTGCTCCAGGTTGTAAAGGAAAAAGGGCTGAAAGCTGATTATGTAGCCGGCCATAGCCTTGGTGAATACAGCGCGCTTGTCGCTGCGCAGTCTCTTACGTTTCAGGATGCTGTTCTGCTAGTCCGCTCACGCGGTTTGTTTATGGAGGAAGCGGTGCCTGGCGGGCAAGGAGCGATGGCAGCTGTGCTTGGAGCAGAGCGAGGAGCGCTTGACGAGCTTTGTAAGCAAATTTCTTCAGAAGTAAGCGTTGTTGAGCTTGCCAATGTGAATTGCCCTGGACAAATTGTTGTATCAGGCAGTGCTGCGGGTGTACAGGCGGTTGCCGAGCGAGGCAAGGAAGCAGGTGCGAAACGTGTTATTCCACTGGAGGTAAGCGGACCGTTCCATTCCTCATTGATGAAGCCTGCCGCTGAACGATTAGCGCAAAAATTGGCTGAAGCGGCTATTGCTCCGGCAGCCATTCCGGTTGTTGCCAATGTTACAGCCAAGCAAGTAACGGCATCAGAGGAAATTCGCGCGCTGCTTGCTGAGCAGGTATATTCTCCTGTATTGTGGGAAGACAGTATCCAATACTTGATCGGACAAGGGGTAGATACCTTTGTTGAGATCGGTTCAGGCTCTGTTTTATCTGGATTAATTAAAAAAATAGATAAGACCGTTCGTATTATTACTTTGAATAGCCTAGAAGCCATTGAGGCGCTAGATGCTATTGAAGTATAGGAGGGATAGCTTATGTTTGCGAGCTTAGAAGGCAAAACAGCATTAGTTACTGGCGCTTCTCGCGGAATTGGCAGAGCGATTGCGATTGCGCTTGCTGAAGGCGGAGCTAATGTTGCAGTGAATTATTCCGGCAGCGAGGCTGCTGCGGCCGAAACTGTCCAAGCGATTGAAGCGCTTGGCAAGAAGGCGATAATGATTAAAGCAAATGTAGGTAAGGCCGATCAGTTTGACGCCATGGTTAAAGAAGTTATCGATCAGCTAGGCGGCTTGGATATTCTAGTAAATAATGCAGGCATCACAAGAGACAATCTCATTATGCGCATGAAGGAAGAAGAGTTCGACGAAGTAATCGAAACGAATCTCAAGGGCGTTTTTAACGGCATTAAAGCGGTGACACGCTCGATGATGAAGCAGCGTTCTGGCCGCATCATTAATATTTCATCGGTAGTTGGTGTGCTTGGCAACCCTGGACAGGCGAATTATGTCGCTGCAAAGGCTGGCGTAATCGGTTTGACAAAGGCTAGTGCCAAGGAGCTTGCATCGCGTGGAATTACAGTCAATTGCATCGCTCCAGGCTTTATTCAAACGGATATGACAGATCAATTGCCAGAAGAGATGAAAAATACTCTTTCTGCACAAATTCCGCTGGCTAAGCTTGGACAAGCATCTGATATTGCGAACGCGGTGCGTTTTCTGGCCTCGGATGCAGCATCCTATATGACAGGTCAAACGGTTCATGTAGACGGTGGTATGTACATGTAGCTTTCTTTTTAAAATATAGGAAAGTATAAGAAATTGCTGGACAAAGGTTGCAATAGCATTTTATTATTAATTTTCGTATAATACGGTGGAGGAGGTGAACCGGATGAGCGATATAGTAGAGCGTGTAAAACGCATTGTCATCGATCGCCTTGGCGTGGATGAAGCAGAAGTTACTCTTGAAGCTTCTTTTAAAGATGACCTCGGCGCTGACTCACTTGACGTTGTAGAACTAGTCATGGAGCTGGAAGACGAGTTTGATATGGAGATCTCTGACGAAGATGCAGAGAAAATTACTACTGTAGGTGAAGTTGTGAACTACATACAATCCCTTGCCTAATAAGCAGTAGTAAAAGAAACGTTTATGGCGTCCTTGCTTGAGGACGCATAGTTTCTCGAAAAAATATAAGAACAAAGTAAGTGAATATGCTTATTCATTCTTATGTTTCAAGAAAAGTCCCGTTGCAAGACGGGACTTATCTCCATCTATTACGGTTATTTCGCGACTTGTCGCATTTATATAGAAGCAGTATTAGAAATTAGCATCATCTATATTGCTAAGTGCAGGGGTGAATGGAATGAAACATAGAGTAGTTGTAACTGGTATGGGCGTCATTACTTCTCTAGGGTCTGACCTGGAGCAATTTTGGGGCAATTTAATGGAAGGCAAATCTGGTGTTTCTGAAGCAGAAGCATTTGATTTTTCGGACTATACAACTCGAATTGCTGCAGAAATCAAAAACTTTAATCCCGAGGATTACGGTATTGATAAGAAGGAAGCTCGCAAAATGGACAGATTTGTTCAATTTGCTGCAGTAGCCAGCAAGCTTGCCATTGAGGACTCCGGTCTTCGCATCGGCGACAATGCTGATGCAGAGCGCGTAGGGGTTATGGTCGGGTCCGGCATCGGCGGTCTTGGCACTTGGGAAGATCAGCATAATATATTGCTTGAGAGAGGTCCGAAGCGTGTCAGCCCGTTTTTTATTCCAATGATGATTGCGAATATGGCATCTGGACAGGTTTCCATTATGACTGGAGCTAAGGGTCCTAACAGCACAGCAGTTACAGCCTGTGCGACAGGCACGCATTCAATCGGAGATTCTTACAAGCTCATTCAGCGCGGAGATGCAGACGTTATGATTGCGGGCGGTGCGGAAGCGACGATCAGGCCTACAGGAATGGCTGGATTTTGTTCAATGCGCGCTATGTCAGTCCGCAATGACGAGCCAACAAAAGCCAGCAGGCCGTTTGATATTGATCGCGATGGTTTTGTCATGGGCGAAGGGGCAGGCATATTGGTGCTTGAATCACTTGAGCATGCCAAGGCGCGCGGCGCAAAAATCTATGCCGAGATTATCGGTTACGGCATGAGCGGCGATGCGCATCATATGACGGAGCCAGATCCGAACGGAGCGGCGCTATGTATGAAAAAGGCAATTAAGGATGCAGGCATTGATCCTTCAGAGATCGACTATATTAATGCGCATGGCACATCAACGCCTGTAGGCGATATTTCCGAAACGAAGGCGATTAAAATTGCTTTTGGCGATCATGCTTATAAGCTGGCTGTCAGCTCGACCAAGTCCATGACAGGCCATTTGCTTGGCGCTGCCGGCGGGGTAGAGAGCGTAATTATCGGCTTGACGCTGCAAAATGGCATGATACCGCCTACGATCAATTTGGATAACCAGGACCCGGAGTGCGATCTGGATTATGTGCCTAACCAGCCGCGCAAGGCTGAAGTGCGTACAGCGTTGTCCAATTCCTTCGGATTTGGCGGCCATAACGCGACGATTGTGATGAAAGTATATGAAGAATAATTCATTTGATGAGCTGCAGCGTTCGCTGCAGCTTAATTTCAAACAGCCAAAGCTGCTGAAGCAAGCGTTTACGCATACCTCATATGTAAATGAACAAAGAGGCGTTGTTCAGCATAACGAGAGATTGGAATTTTTGGGCGATGCGGTGCTTCAACTGCTCGTTTCAGAATATTTGTATACAACTTACCCCAAGCGCCCTGAAGGGGAGCTGACCCGCATGCGCGCCTCAATCGTTTGCGAAGCCTCGCTGGCTTATTTTGCCGAAAAGCTGGAGCTCGGCGAGCATATTTTGCTTGGCCGCGGTGAGGAGCAACTTGGCGGCAGGCAGCGTCCGGCCCTGCTTGCAGACCTGTTCGAATCGTTGCTTGGCGCTCTTTATCTGGACGCCGGTCTGGAAGAAGTCAGACGATTTCTAGAGCGGTATATGTTCCCTAATATTGAGTCCAATGATTTCGGACTCGTTATGAAGGATGCCAAATCGAAGCTGCAGGAGCGAGCGCAGCATCACGGGCTAGGGGCAATCGAGTATAAAATTACGGAAGAAAAAGGCCCGGCGCATGACCGGGAATTTGTCGTAGAGGTATATCTCGGCGAAGAAAAATACGGTACAGGCACCGGCCGCACGAAAAAGGAAGCGGAGCAGCGCGCTGCTGCTGAGGCGTGGCAAAAGCTGCCTCAGGAAAAGTAAACGCATACGGCAGAAGAGCTGCTGAAATGAAAGGCGCTACGAATGCAAGTGTGCAGGATGGATTACTATACGGAGTGAATGCGGGATGCTGTTGCACGATATGCGATAGCATTCTTTTTGTGTTTTTATAAATGCAGGAAAGTATAAGTTTTCACCTTATACCAGTTTTTATATTGTTTTTATATTAGTTCGGTAAACGTTACTACTTCATTAAAGCGAAGAATAAGGGGGCCGTTTGTCCTTGTCAAAAAAAGACGGTGAAGCAGCCGTTTCTCGTGCATATGCTAGTCGTTTCTTAAGAGTTAATATGATACAATATGCTATGAGGTGAAAGCCATACCATGTTTTTGAAACGGATCGAATTATCAGGTTTTAAATCATTTGCCGACAAGACCGAAATGGAATTTGTCAACGGCATTACAGCTGTCGTTGGGCCGAACGGCTCCGGCAAAAGCAATATTTCAGATGGCATTCGCTGGGTGCTGGGCGAGCAAAGCGCCAAAAGCTTGCGCGGCGGCAAGATGGAAGATGTCATTTTTGCCGGAAGCGATGCCCGCAAGGCAGTCAATTACGGAGAAGTATCTCTTACTCTGGACAATGAGGATAATGCGCTCCCGCTAGAGTACAATGAGGTAACCGTCACCAGGCGTGTTCACCGCAGCGGGGAAAGTGAATATCTCATTAACAAGCAGCCATGCCGGCTTAAGGATATTACTGAATTGTTTATGGATACCGGTATCGGCAAGGAAGCTTATTCCATTATTGGACAAGGCAGAATTGAAGAAATATTAAGTACAAGATCAGAGGATCGCCGCGGTATTTTTGAGGAAGCGTCAGGAATCGTCAAATACAAATCGCGTAAGCGTGAAGCGCAAAAAAAGCTCGATGAGACTGAGCAAAATTTATTGCGCATCCATGATCTTGTCTCGGAGCTTGAGGATCAGGTCGAGCCATTGCGCAAGCAATCCGAGAAAGCTATTCATTATAAATCGCTCAGAGAGCAGCTTAAAACAAAAGAGATCTCGATGTACGTACATAATATCGAGACGGTCCATCGATCCTGGGAAGAGTCCAATCAGAAGCTGGAGCAGCTCAAGCAACAGCAGCTGCAGCTGTCCACGGTCGTAAGCAAGCATGACGCCCATTTGGAAAATGACCGCCAGCTGCTGCGCAATATTGAAGCCGAGCTAGATGAGCTGCACGCTTTGATGCTGCAAATTAGCGAAGAGGCAGAAAAGTGCGAAGGCTACGGCGAGGTGCTGAAGGAACGCAAAAAAAATCTGGAGCAGAACAAGCAGCAGCTTGAGCAAAGCATCGCTGCGCAGGATGAAAGAATCGTACTGCTTTCGAAGGAGGAAGCCGAGTACCGCAGCAAAGCTGCCGGCTTGGAGCTTCAGCTGTCGGAATTGAAGGCGGCGCTTGCCAAGGAAGAAGCTAATTTGCTCGGCGTATCTGGCGAGGCTGTAATGGATGCTCAGGAGCGACTTAAGGCAGAGCTGCTGGAAGTGCTGAGCAGTATGGCTCAGCACCGCAACGAGCTGCGCTATTACGCTCAGCAGCAGGAATCGCTGCAGCGCAGAATGGAACGTCTGGATGAGGATGAAAATAAATGGACGGAGCAGCAGGAACGGCTGAAACAGCGCCATTCTGAGCTCCAGCGGACAATTAATGAAACGTTGGAGCGGCTCAGCAAGTTCCGTAACGATTCTATTACGGAATCCGAAAAGCTGAAAGAGATAACATCTATGCTGGACGAGGTGTCGCAGTCGCTTCGCAAATGGGAGCAAAGGCTGGACAGCTGTATTTCGCGACGGGATACGATGAAGGAAATGCAGGATGCGCTCGACGGTTTTATGCAAGGTGTTAAAGAGGTGCTTAAAGCGTCTAGGCGCGGTGCAAGCGGAATTTCCGGTGTGCATGGCGCGATAGCCGAACTGATTGTTGTGCCGGAACGAATTGAAGTTGCGGTAGAGACAGCGCTTGGCAATGCGATGCAGCATATTGTAATGGAAAATGAACAGACAGCTAGATCAGCCATTAGCTTTTTGAAGCAAAGGCAGCTGGGGCGTGCGACGTTCTTGCCGCTTGATGTAATCAAGGCGCGGCATATACCTGAGCAGGACAAGCGCATGCTTCAATCCCTCGACGGCTTTGTCGGCGTTGCTGCCGAGCTTGTTCAGTGCAACAGCCAGTACAACGCTGTTGTGTTCAGTTTGCTGGGCAACGTCCTGCTTGCAGAGACGTTGGAGCAGGCGAATCGGATCGCTTCGAGATGCCAGTACCGTTTCCGTGTCGTAACACTAGAAGGCGACGTCGTTAATGCGGGCGGCTCGATGACTGGCGGCAGTCTTCACAAGAAGGGTGCAAGCCTGCTTGGGCGCCAGCGCCAAATTGAAGCACTGGATCAAGAAATTGACCAAGCTAAGAGCACTGTAGAGCATTTGCGCGATAAGCTATCCGATTTGCGCAAGGAGCAATCAATCCGCAATCAGAAATTCGATCAGCTGAGAGAGCAGGCGGAGCAGTGCCGTTTTGAAGAACAGCAGGCAAAGTCCCAGCTGGATCAGCTGCAAAGCGAAGAGCGTCATATGAAGGAGCAGCTGGAAATTTCGTCGTCTGATCGCGCTACGCATGTTTCGGAGCAGACAGCTGCCGAGGAAGCGATTAAGCTTGCCAATGAGCGGCTGGAGAAATTGACAGATGATGAAGCAAGATTGCAAGAGGCGATCAAGCTTGCGGAAGAGCAGCGCAAGGCTAGCGAGAATGCCAAGGAGCAGCTTCAGGGACAGTTGACCGACCTCAAAATTGCAGTCGCCAAAACCGATCAGGAGCGCTTGTCGAGTCTGGATCAGGCTGCTCGCGTCCGCACTGATATTCAGCATGCGAAGCAGGAGCTTCAGCAGCTGCGCCAGATTGCAGAGCAGCAAGCTGCTGAGACCATTCGCCATGAAGAGGAAACGAGCAATCAAATCGAGCAGCTCAATGAATTGCGGATTAAAAAGCAGCAGTGCGCAGAGCAGACCGATTTCAAGCGTGCTGCAAGGGCGCAAAGAATTGCTGATCTGGATCAGGGCGAAAATGAAACGAAGGAGCAGCGCAGCCAGCTTCGCGATATTGAAGAGCAAATGCGACAAACTGAAATAGCAGCTAATCGTATGGATGTTGAGCTTGAAAATTTACTGCGCAAGCTGAGTGAAGAGTATGAGCTAAGCTTTGAGCTGGCCCGCACGCAATACCCGGTACCGGAGGATATTGCCGGAACGCAGCACGATGTCAGAGATTTGAAGCGGCAAATTACTGCGTTGGGTGACGTCAACCTAGGGGCGATAGATGAGTATGAGCGCATCAAGGAGCGCTATGAATTTTTATCCGAGCAGAAAAATGATTTAATTGAAGCAAAGACTACGCTTTACCAGGTTATAAGCGAAATGGATGAAGAGATGTCCAAACGCTTTAGGACGACCTTTGAAGCGATCCGCAGCCATTTTGTCGTCGTATTTGGAAAGCTGTTTGGCGGCGGCCGCGCAGATCTGGTTATGGTGGAGCCGGATCGTGTCCTTGATACGGGAATAGATATCGTGGCTCAGCCGCCAGGCAAAAAGCTGCAAAATTTGCAGCTGCTATCAGGCGGAGAGCGGGCGCTGACGGCAATCGCCTTGCTGTTTGCGATTTTGCAGGTGAAGCCGGTTCCGTTCTGCGTGCTGGATGAGGTTGAGGCAGCATTGGATGAGGCCAATGTGTCCAGGTTCGCTCAATATTTGCGAGAGTTTTCTGAACTGACGCAATTTATTGTCGTTACTCATCGTAAGGGTACGATGGAAGAAGCAGATGTGCTTTATGGCGTTACGATGGAGGAAGGCGGCGTTTCCAAACTTGTCTCCGTACGGCTGGAGGAGGAAGAAAACCAAGTAACTGCGTAAATGGCTGTCTTTGATAAAAGATAAAAGGTTTTGAAGGGTTATAGCAAAAATGAAGGAGCTGCAGCAATGAGTTTTTTTAAAAAGCTGAAGGAAAGCATCGCTTCGAAAACAGAGGCGGTAACTAATGTATTTAAGGAAGGCTTGTCCAAGACGCGGACTGCTTTTGTTGAAAAAGTAGAGGAGCTCATTCTTCGCCGCAAAAAAATCGACGAGGAATTTTATGAGGAGCTTGAAGAAATTTTGATCGGTGCAGACGTCGGGGTTATGACGGTTATGGAATTAATCGATGATTTGCGAAAGGAAGTCAAAAAACAAAAAATTGAAGCTGCTGCTGAGCTGCAGCCTATTTTGTCAGAGAAGCTGGTTGCCTTGCTTAAGGGTGACGACAACGCTGAGCTGCGCATGGCGAAAGACGGCATTACCGTTATTCTATTTGTTGGCGTAAATGGAGTAGGCAAAACGACGACAATCGGCAAACTTGCCCATAAATTCAAAAGCGAGGGCAAGAGTGTCCTGCTTGCTGCCGGCGATACTTTTCGCGCGGGCGCAATCGAACAGCTTGAGGTATGGGGAACCCGCGTCGGTGTAGATGTAGTGAAGCAGCAGGCCGGCTCTGACCCGGCGGCCGTCATGTTCGATGCCGTTCAGGCTGCCAAGCAGCGCGGAGTAGACGTATTGCTCTGCGATACCGCAGGCCGTTTGCAAAACAAGTCCAATTTGATGGAAGAGCTGAACAAAATTTTTCGTGTTATACAGCGTGAGATACCGGATGCTCCTCATGAGGTGCTGATGGTGCTTGATGCTACGACGGGACAAAACGCATTAAGCCAAGCCAAGCTGTTTGGCGAGAAGAGCGGCGTTACAGGCTTGGTGCTTACGAAGCTTGACGGCACAGCCAAGGGCGGTATCGTCATCGCGATTCGCAATGAGCTGAACTTGCCGGTTAAGCTTGTAGGGCTGGGCGAAAAAATGGAGGATCTGCAGCAGTTTGACTCGGAGCAATTTGTACATGCACTGTTCGCAGGCTTGATTGTGAAAGAAGAGCAGCAGGACGCAGTAACGCAGGACAAGTAAACGATAGTTAGGAGGACCGGTTTAATAGGCGGTCCTTTTATTTTAAAATAAAAAACATATTGATGTGACAAGTAAAAAGACTTGACAGGCTGAGTGAACTCAAGTATGATAAGTATCGTTGATATGCTGTAAAGGGATGTTACTTGACAGGTTTGCGAAATGTAAGAAGGGGGCGAGGCAATGAGTGCTGAGGAAGCGAATGCCCTGGCCAGAACGACGCGGATTAATTTGTTGTTTGACTTCTACGAGCCTTTATTAACAGAGAAGCAGCGTACTATACTTTCATATTACTATCATGATGATTTCTCGCTTGGCGAAATTGCGTCTGAATTTAATATTAGCCGCCAAGCTGTTTATGACAATATAAAAAGAGCAGAACAGGCGCTTGAAACCTATGAACGAAAATTAGAATTGCTGGAAAAGCACGAACGGCGTGAGCGGCTGATTGGACAGCTGAAGCGCGGTATCGAGCAGTTGGCTTTGACTTCACAAGACAAGCAGTGTCTGATGGAATGGATTCAGGCATACCATCAAACCGAACAATTACAAGAAGGAGGTGACGGTTCATGGCAGCATTTGAAAGCTTAACCAGTCGATTGCAAAATGTATTCAGCAAGCTGAAGGGAAAAGGCAAAGTATCCGAAGAGGACGTTTCGGAGGCGATGCGCGAGGTGCGGCTTGCCTTGCTTGAAGCGGACGTTAACTTCAAGGTTGTAAAGGATTTTATCGCGAAGGTAAAGGAACGCGCAGTCGGCATTGAAGTGACGAAGAGCTTTACTCCAGGCATGGTCGTCATCGATATCGTTAATAAAGAGCTGACTGAGCTTATGGGCGGTACACAGAGCAAGCTAGCCAAGGCTAACAAGCCTCCGACTGTCATTATGATGGCCGGCTTGCAGGGTGCGGGTAAGACGACTACATCAGGAAAGCTTGCTAAGCTTCTGCAAAAAAGCAATCACAAACCGCTTTTGGTAGCATGCGATATTTATCGGCCTGCAGCTATCAAGCAGTTGCAAGTGCTTGGAGGCCAAATCGGCGCGCCGGTATTTGCAATGGGCGATCAAGTATCGCCGGTTGAAATTGCCAAAGCAAGCTTGCAGTTCGCAAAGGACAATGGTAACGATTATGTTATTATCGATACAGCCGGCCGTCTGCATATTGATGAGGCGCTCATGGAGGAGCTCAAGCAGATCCATGCGTTTGTAAAGCCGGATGAAGTGTTGCTCGTTGTAGATGCAATGACAGGTCAGGATGCAGTTAACGTTGCGAAGAGCTTTCATGAGCAGCTTGAGCTGACAGGCGTCGTATTGTCCAAGCTCGATGGCGATACGCGAGGCGGTGCCGCTCTGTCGGTCAAGGCCGTAACCGGCCAGCCGATCAAGTTTGCAGCAATGGGCGAGAAAATCGATGCGCTCGAGCCGTTCCATCCGGAGCGCATGGCTTCAAGAATTTTAGGCATGGGAGACATGCTTTCGCTTATTGAGAAGGCACAAGCGAATATCGATAGCGAAAAAGCGGCTGAGATGGAGCGCAAAATGCGCAATGCCGAATTTACCTTTGATGATTTCCTTGAGCAAATGGAGCAGGTGCGCAAGCTCGGACCGCTTGATCAGCTTATGGATATGTTGCCTGGCATGGGCAAAATGAAGGCAAATATGAAGGATATGAAGGTAGACGACAAGCAGATTTCTCGCGTTGAAGCGATCGTCAAGTCGATGACGAAGGAAGAGAAGCAAAAGCCGGAGCTGCTTAATCATAGCAGACGCAAGCGCGTCGCTGCCGGCAGCGGAACAACCATCGTTGAAGTCAACCGCTTGATCAAGCAATTTGATGATATGCGCAAGATGATGAAGCAGTTCTCATCCATGATGGGACCGAAGGGTCCGAAAGGCAAAGGAAAAAAAGGGCTTAAGGGCTTGATGGGAAGAAACATGAAATTTCCGTTTTAATATATAGAGGCTTTTATTTGATTGAAGGAGGTGAATTATAAATGGCAGTTCGTATCCGTTTGAAACGCATTGGTGCTCATAAAGCTCCTTTCTACCGCGTAGTGGTTTCTGATTCTCATTCCCCGCGCGATGGACGTTTTATCGAAGAAATCGGTACTTACAATCCGGTTGCTCAACCGGCTCAAGTAAAAATCGATGAAGATAAAGCTTTGAAATGGTTGCAAAATGGTGCTCAAGCATCTGATACAGTTCGCAGCTTGCTTTCTCAAGCAGGTGTATTGAAGAAGTTCCATGAGCTTAAGCAACAGAAATAACTGTTGAACAGCGGAGGGCTTTGTGATGAAAGAATTAATTCTTGTCATAGCGAAGGCTTTGGTGGATCATCCTGAAGATGTGCGAGTACAAGTGAAGGATGATGAACGCAGCGTGATTTACGAGCTGTCAGTACACCCCGACGATATCGGTAAAGTAATCGGTAAGCAGGGGCGTATTGCCAAGGCGATACGTACGGTTGTAACGTCAGCTTCAGTCAAATCGAATAAGCGTGTAGTCGTCGATATAAATTCATAGTTCGCACGCGACTAGAGAGGGCTGGGATCATGATCCTGGCCTTCTTGGCGTGTTATAATAGATTGTATGAAACAGATAAAATAAAGGGGCGGTATGATGAGCGAAAAATGGTACACAGTCGGCAAGCTAGTAAATACGCACGGTATTCGCGGCGATGTCAAAGTGCTGCCGCAAACTGACTTTGCTGATGAGCGCTTTGCGCCAGGCAGCGAGCTGCTGCTTGTGAATGAGTCTGGTAAGGAATCGCTGCAGGTTACAGTTACAGCTGCAAGATTGCAAAAAAATATGTATTTTATTCGATTTGCAGGCTTGGACAACATTAACGAAGTTGAAAAATATAAAGGCTGGAGCTTAAAAGTATCAGAGGCGAATCAAGGGGAGCTTGATGAAGGAGAATACTATTATCACCAAATTATCGGCTGCACGGTTGTGTTGGAAGATGGTGAGCAGCTAGGAACGATCAGCGAAATTTTATCGCCGGGCGCCAATGATGTGTGGGTTGTGGATCGTCCAAAAAATCAAGGCAAGCAAATATTGCTTCCTGTCATAGACGAAGTTGTACTTGACGTGGATGTAGCAAACAAGCAGGTGACTGTTCGACTTTTGGAAGGATTGATTTAGTGTGAAAATAGATGTGCTCACCTTGTTTCCAGAAATGTTCGATGGTGTATTTAATGCCAGCATTCTTGGAAAGGCTAGGGACAAAGGTATTGTATCCTTGCAGGCTGTCAACTTTCGCAATTACTCCAAAAATAAACATCAGACGGTCGATGATTATCCTTACGGAGGCGGCGGAGGAATGGTGCTGCAGGCAGAGCCAGTATTTGAGGCGGTTGAGGCGCTCATAAAAGCCAATGAACCGGCTGGCAAGCCGCGCGTCATACTTATGTGCCCGCAGGGTCAACCGTATTCACAGAAAAAGGCGGAGGAGCTTGCTAAGGAAGAGCATCTCATTCTTATTTGCGGACATTATGAAGGCTATGATGAACGTATTCGCGAGCATCTGGTTACAGATGAGCTGTCTGTCGGCGATTACGTGCTGACCGGAGGCGAACTGCCAGCTATGACTATAATTGATAGCGTTGTCCGCCTTCTTCCTGGAACGCTCGGCAATGCTAGCTCTGCTGTTACAGATTCGTACAGCACGGGCTTGCTGGAATATCCGCATTATACTCGGCCAGCTGTATTTCGCGACTGGAGTGTGCCGGACGTGCTTGTTTCGGGTCATCACGCCAATGTTGAGATATGGCGCAGAGAGCAGTCATTGCTGCGTACGCTGCGCAGGCGTCCTGATATGTTAAGCGCTGCAGAGCTGACAGATAAGGAACGGCAGTGGCTGAAAAAAATTGCGGAGGAAGAGCAAATAAAAATAAACGTTTAGCACGGTTTTAGTGTTGAAATATTGCGCTGGTTATGGTAGAATTTGCAGTGTTGTTCTTAAAGTCGGACGGTCCGCTATACGCCATGAAGCGATTCAGAGGAATCGTGGAGCCTATAAGAACGTCTATGGTGGAAGGAGTGAACGAAATGAATATCGTACAAGCAATTACACAAGATCAATTGCGTAAGGATCTTCCGAGCTTTCGTCCTGGTGACACTTTGAAAGTTCACGTTAAAGTCGTTGAGGGTTCGCGCGAGCGTATCCAGTTGTTCGAAGGCGTTGTAATCAGACGTCGCGGCGGCGGCATTAGCGAAACATTTACAGTGCGTAAAATTTCTTACGGTGTAGGTGTGGAAAGAACTTTCCCGCTTCATTCGCCTAAACTCGATAAAATCGAAGTGGCTCGCCGTGGTAAAGTACGCCGTGCGAAGCTTTACTATCTTCGCAGTCTGCGCGGTAAAGCTGCTAGAATTAAAGAGATTCGTTAAAACGACAAGAGGGGCTTGCGCAAACAAGCTCCTTTTCGTTTTTTAGGAAAAAAGTTGAACGTATTGGGTGTAGGCTGCCTTCTCTTTCGATTTTGTAACCGATCGCACCCTTTACGAATGAGGCGGCTGTTACGTATAGCAATATGACTAGAAAAGGAGAATTTGATGAGTGTGAATAAACATGATAATGATCAATGGAATGAACAAATAACGGACCAATCTCCTTCTTCGCAATCAGAACATGCAGATATGCCCGACCGTTCCGCGGTACATGGAAGCAAAGTAAAAAGTAAAAAAGCCGGCAATGAGTATTTGGAGTGGACTAAAGCGCTAGTAATAGCCATCGTGCTTGTTTTTATTATCCGACAGTTTCTGTTTTCGCCGTTTATTGTTGATGGCGCGTCGATGCAGCCGAATTTTGAAACGGGTGAACGGTTGATCGTGAACAAATTGATATACAATATAGGGAAGCCTAAATATGGAGATGTAATCGTATTTAATGTTCCTGAACAAGGAAGAAAGTTTATTAAGCGTGTAATTGGCGTACCTGGCGATACAATTTCGCTTAAGGGCGATGATTTATATATTAACGACAAGCTTATAGATGAGCCGTATATAAGAGAGGTTGTAGCAGCCAAGCATGCTCAGGGCATGCTGTATAATGGCAGCGGCAATCAGTACAATTATCCTAATTCCAAAAATGGTGAAACTGTCGTTCCGGAGGGAACTGTATTTGCAATGGGGGATAATAGAGGAGACAGCACAGACAGCCGTTATTTAGGTTTTATTAATGAAAAAGAAATTATTGGTCGTGCAGAGGTAATATTCTGGCCGCTCAACCAAATCAAATTCATTAATCATTACTAGTACGGCTCAGTATACACCATGAGGTGAGTAGATGAATATTCAGTGGTTTCCAGGTCATATGACGAGAGCGCGCCGGCAAATACAAGAGAAGCTCAAGCTGATTGATATCGCAATCGAGCTGCTTGACGCTCGTGTTCCAATGTCGAGCCGCAATCCGATGGTCGATGAAATTTTGCTGCATAAGCCAAGGTTGATCGTATTGAATAAAAGTGATTTGGCTGATCCGAAGGCGACGGAGCAATGGATGGCGTATTTTGCGCATGAAGGGCATGAATGTATCGCTGTCGATTCGTCGACAGGCTTCCAGGTTGGTCAAATTGCTGTGAAATCCAAAGAGATATTAAAAGAGTGGATCGACAAGCAGGTTGCCAAAGGAATTAACCCAAGAGCAATCAGAGGATTGATAGTCGGTATTCCGAACGTTGGTAAATCGACGCTAATAAATCGATTGGCCGGAAAAAAGATAGCTGCTACCGGGGATCGTCCAGGCGTAACAAAAGGCCAGCAATGGATCAAGCTGGCGAGCGGTGATATGGAGCTGCTGGATACGCCGGGTATATTATGGCCCAAATTCGAGGATCAAAAGGTAGGCTACCGCTTGGCTGTTACAGGCGCAATCAAGGAAGAAATTCTTCATGTAGATGATATTGCCTTTTACGCTGTGAAGGAGCTAGCCAAGCGATACTGGCCGGCGTTGTCTGAGCGCTATGATTTGAAAAACAAACCGGAGGATTTCGAAAATCCAACAGCAATCGTTGAGTTGATGGAAGAAATCGGGCGACGCAGAGGCTGTGTCGTGAGCGGCGGTCATATTGATTTGGAAAAAGCATCAGTATTAATATTGCGTGATCTTCGTTCAGGCAAGCTGGGCCGCTTGACGCTGGAGGAGCCGTATGAAGATATGCCGGTTCGTTCGATTGGCTCGGAGGAGTAAACCTGCGCGTCGCCATCAACGATAGATTCAGGCAGGGGGAAAAGATAGTGCTGCAGCATGAACAAATGCTATGGGAGATGGGATACACAGCAATAGCGGGGGTGGATGAAGTTGGGCGCGGCTGTTTGTTTGGCGATGTAGTGGCCGCGGCAGTTATTTTGCCCCCGGGATTGATTATTGAAGGCATAAATGATTCCAAAAAGTTAACAGAGCGCAAGCGTGAACAGCTGTATGAAGAAATTATTGCAGAGTGCATCGCTTGGTCTGTAGCAAGAATTGACGCATCGGAAATTGACCGGATCAACATTAAGCAAGCGTCCAGGCTTGCAATGAAGATTGCGGTGGAGTCGCTGGAGCCGGCGCCTGACTATGTATTAATAGATGCTGAAAAGCTGGATATTGCAGCGCCGCAGCAATCTTTAATAAAAGGTGATGCGATCAGCCAGACGATTGCTGCCGCCTCAATTGTTGCAAAAGTGACCCGAGACAAATTATGTGTCAATGAATGGGAAGAGAAATTTCCCGGATATGGGATCGCGGTACATAAAGGATATGCAACTAAGCTTCATCGCGAGCAGCTTCTGCTAAGAGGACCTAGCTCTGAGCATAGAGCGACATTTTTGAAAAAAATTTTTAGCGAGACAAGCAAAGTTTAGCGAGACAAGCAAAGCATAGACTGCGAAAGACTCGTCTGTAATGCTTGCCCATCATGGGGCGGCGTTAGGGGCGAGTTTTTTATAGGTCATTAATATAGTTCGTTAATATAGGTGATAAATGTGACAATGTGGAATTTCTCAGGCTGTTGAAAAACCGCAACACACGCTTTGCGACGACGGCTAACTCTGTTATGTGGTAAGAGCACTCACGCGCTTGTGCTAACTTTTGTGTAACAAGTACTCGCGCGCTAAAGCTAACTGTATTTCATCAGGCTGTTGAAAAAGCTCCGCAACAGCTTAATAGCCCGGAAAACAGACCAAAAGCAGTAAGCGGGGAAGCCGTCGATTCGTTGTAGTAGTTAAATAACCGAGCAAAAGTCGTAATGCCATCTGTTTAGAATTGTAACGGAACTGATAGGCTCTATTTAGCAATAAAAAGGTGTTTTAAAACTGTAACGGAACTGTGGAGCGCTATAGTGATCTTTCCCCCGTTTAGGTAGTGAATTTGAGTAAAAAAGGTTTCTCAGTTCCTTTAGATTTTAGAATAAGCTGATTTCCGTACAATAGCGTGTCTCAGTTCCGTTAGCGTTTTTCAACAGCCTGATTTCATGCGCTTAGATTCAAGAAATTTGGCTTTTTTGTGGTTCTAAGGGGAAGAACTACATCTAGTTTGGCACAATTCGCAAAAAATAGAGTAATTCAATAAAACTAGATGCATGAAATCCATTTAGAATCATTTATTCGATAAAAAAGAAAATCTAGAGCACAAAATGTACTTAGTTTCCACGAGCTGAATGTAGACTTATCTATTCTCCATACTATACTTTATCAATAAGCTCAATTTCGCACAATGAGACTCACGACACGCCTCAGTTGCGCAGTTTATATGGTTTTTCGTACAAAGTGATTCCCGACACGCCTCAGTTGCGCAGTTTGTATGGTTTTTCGTACAAAGTGACTCACGACACTCAACAGCCGCGATAGTTTGTATGTTTTTTAGCACAATAATGTTTTTCGAGTTATTTCGGTTTATTCTATGAAATTTCGAATTAAACTTTCCCCATAAAAGTGTAGCAGTAGTGTTCACTAGGACGGCAGATTTCAACTTGCTTGCAGCTCGCTCTTCATGGAACAGCCTTATAAGCCGATATAAAGATAGAGTGAGAAATGCCTCTGAAAGGAACGAGCTTATGAATATCAGTCACTTAATGAGAAGCTTACTCGGCGAACAGACGGTTGGCGATTCGCGGACGCTGGAATTAAAAGTTGGTCAAACAGTACGCGGCGTAGTATCGCAGCTGCTTGATAATAACGAAGCGATCGTTCAAATACAAGGAGTGCAGGTTAGAGCAAAGCTTGAATCTCCGTTGCAAGCAGGCCAGACTGCCTTTTTGCAGGTTCAGCCGCAGTCAAGCGGCTCTACAATTATTATGAAACAGGTGGATCCGGTTGCCGCCGGCATGCTGGATGATACCTTTAGAGATATTGCTAAAAAGCTTGGACTGCCTGATCAAAAATGGGCTGTCGAGCTAGTAAAGGATTTACGGCAGGAGGGTTTTACTTTTAACCGGGCTACTGCTGCCGCTTTTCAGCAGGCAGCCTCCTTGCTGCCTCCTGGCGCTAATATGGAGCAGTGGATGCAAGCTGCCGCTGCTGCATTTAAACGCGGCATGCCATTGACTGCTGCAACGATCTCCGCCATGCAGCAAATTATGTTCGGCCAGCCGCAGCATGAATTGCTGCAATCATTGCGCAACATGCTAAGCGGGGCTTTGGCCAATCAATCTGCATCACTCGTTTCTTCAGGAGCGGGCTCCGCAGCCTTCCTTCAAGCTGCAGCGAAAGTATTGTCTTTGCTTGATGCCGGTAATTCTTTTTTGCAAGGATTAACGAGTAGTGGAAAAGGTGTAACAAGCGGTATGGCAGCAAGCTTACAGCAAGCTGGCAGCGCGGGTGGTACGCTGAATCATTTCCAAGGTGAGGGCAATGTGCCAGGTCAAGGAGGAGGGACAGCACAATCTGCCCAAGCCAGCCAGTCTCAACCGGCGAACTGGCTTGGCGGCATGATGAAGTGGTTGGGGGTCGATCATGAGCTGCAGCTTGCCAAACAAGCTACGAAGCAATATTCAGAGCAGCTGCAGCAGGCTTCCTCGAGCGGAAGGGGCGGGTTGCAAGCTGCAGCTCAAGCTCCAGCTCAAGCAGCAAACACTCCCAACGCTGCCATTTTGAATAATGGTGCAGCGCA
Organism: Paenibacillus sp. GXUN7292; assembly: GCF_050864975.1. Taxonomy (NCBI): domain Bacteria; kingdom Bacillati; phylum Bacillota; class Bacilli; order Caryophanales; family Paenibacillaceae; genus Paenibacillus; species Paenibacillus sp. GXUN7292. The sequence continues at coordinate 463,257 of NZ_JBOZWO010000001.1, forward strand.
GCAAGCGACCGCAGCAACAGTTCCGCAGCCGCAAGCTGGCCCGCAGGCTCCATCTGCGATGACAGCGCAGATGACAAATCAAGCGGGCGCTTCCTCCAGCAGCGGCGGCGCTCAGCAGTCTGCTTTTCAGCCTCCAGCACAAAGCCTTCAGGCGCAGCCAGGGCAGCAGCAGGCGACTGCTGCTGTACAAGCGAACACGGCGAATACGTCAGCGGTCGCGTCTGGCGGCTCGCAAGCGATGCAGACTGACCTGCAGCCGTCTGCCCCGAGCGGCAGCGTATCACAGCATCAGCAAGCTGCTGCTCCGGCATCGCCTGCGCATGCAAGCGGCCATCCGCTTGCAGCCGATGCGCGTGTGCTGCAGAATAGTCATGAGGCAGCTGCAGTTATGCAGCGCTCAGCAGCACATGCCGAGCCTATTCAAGCTGCTGAATCGCTCAAAGGAGCACTGCTGCAGCTGATTGCTGCGGCCGATGCGCCGGCGGCTGCCAAAGAGCTTGCCAATCAGCTTGTATCTCAAATAACCGGCCAGCAGCTTATGCTGACAGCGGAGCGCAACAATTCCTTATTCACACATATAACGATGTATATTCCGCTCCAGGATCAAGAAGGCGGTCAGACAGCCTCTGTCCATGTTCAGACGAGAAGGGGCCGCAAAGGCGAGCTTGATGCAGAAAATTGCAGACTGTTGTTTAATTTGTCAATGAAGACAATTGGAGAAACGATTATTGACGTATTTGTAGCTGATAGAATGGTAAGCTTGCATATTTGGAATGATCATCCCGCAACGGCTGAATTGACTGAGGCGACCAGGCTGACTATGGCAGAGCGTATGCAGCAGATCGGTTACCAGCTATCCTCTCTTAAGGTAACAGCTATGCCTGATGAGTCGAAGCAGGAGGAAGCTGAGGCTGCAGTTGAGAGCAAGCACAAGCCAAAGCTTGCGCCTCCAGATTCCTCTTTATTCTCGGCAACTCGTTACAAAGGAGTTGATTTCAAAGTATGAGCAAGGAGCAGCTGGATGAAGCAGCAGAAAGAACGGCGCCGCGGAAAGCTGTAGCGCTCAAATACGAGCCGGAGAAAGGTACGGCGCCTGTCTTAATAGCGAAAGGGAAAGGCGAGCTTGCAGATCGAATATTGGCTTTGGCAAGTGAGAATAATGTACCAATCCAGGAGGATGCCTCTTTGGTCGAGGTATTGTCCAAGCTCGATGTCGAGCAAGAAATACCTGCGGAGCTGTTTACATTAGTAGCAGAAATATTATCCTTTGTATACCAATCAGATCGTAAAGCGAGGGATTGGCAGCATGAGCTTGGATAAAAAGCAGACAGGCCAGCTGGGCGAGCAGCTGGCCATAGCTTATTTCATCGAGTCCGGCTATCATATCCTGCATACCAATTGGAGATGCAAGACAGGAGAAATTGATATTATAGCCGAGAATGATGGCAGAGTTATTTTTGTCGAAGTCCGTACGCGAACAGGCAGCGGCAAATACGGCACAGCTGCCGAATCTGTACATAACCGAAAGCAGCAGCGCATCAGATTGAATGCACAATATTATTTGCAATCAAAGAAGTGGAATGACCGCCCTGTAAGATTTGATGTCATTGCAATAGAGCTTGGTAATACTGCTCAATCGCACCAATTGAAACATATCGAAGGAGCATTTTAACGATTGTCGGTTGTTTTTTCTTCCAGTTTTCTATACTGTATCGCTTCGGCAATATGTTCAGCAGTAACGGTCTCCATTTGCTCGATATCGGCTATCGTTCTGGCGAGCCGTAACAGCCGATCATAAGCACGCATGCTGATACTTAACTTTTGGAATGCATAATCAAGCAGGCGGGCTGCGGATATATTCATATTGGCAGCTTTTTTTAATGCTGCTCCGGCAAGCTGGCTGTTATAGCGTACGCCATATATGCTGTTGCGCTGCCAGGCCAGCTCTCTTGCTTGCTCGACAAGTCTTTTCATATCAGCTGAGTTATTATATTGTTTGGCGGTTGAATCTGCGGAAGCCGCTTCTTCTCGCAGGCTGGCTGGGCGGGAAATCTCCAGCTGCAGATCAAAACGGTCAAGCAGCGGACCCGACAGCCTCGATAAGTAACGAGCGATAGCCGCCGGGGAACAGGTGCACAGCTTACTGCCATATTCTTGATTTCTGAACCCGCATGGACATGGATTATACGATGCGGCAAGAATAAAGCTCGCTGGAAATTGAATCGTTGCTCTAGACCTGGCAATCGTCACCTGCCTGTCCTCAAGCGGCTGGCGCAGCATCTCCAGCACACTGCGTGGAAATTCAGCAAGCTCGTCAAGGAACAACACGCCGTGATGAGCTAGTGTAACTTCGCCCGGCTTCGGAATAGAGCCGCCTCCTATTAAACCTGCGGCGGAAATCGTATGATGAGGAGCGCGGAAGGGCGGGGCTGACATTAACCCGCTTATCTTCTGCGGGAGTTTGCCTGAAACGCTGTATATTTTCGTCACCTCGAGTGCTTCTTCCTCTGTAAGTGAAGGTAGAATAGTCGGTAATCTTCTAATCATCATCGTTTTACCAGTGCCTGGCGAACCGCACAGCAGCATATTATGCTTGCCTGCAGCTGCGATCAGCATAGCTCTTAAGGCTAGCTGCTGACCTATAATTTCAGCATAATCCTCCATAGCATTGGCTTCATGACAGTCAGCAGGCTGGGCGAGGCTGTCCAGGCTTTCAATAGCTTCAAACCTGAGTGCAAGCAGCTGCTTCAGATGATGGATGCCGAACAGCTTCATCCCCGATATCCAAGATGCTTCATGAGCATTGGCGGCCGGCAATACTATATTAGTTAACCCGCAGTGCTTGGCCTGCTCAATCATGGCAAGTACGCCGGGCACTGGCTTAACGGTGCCGTCAAGCGACAATTCTCCAATAATAAGCACATCCTTAAGCTGACTGCCAGCGATTTGACCGCTCGCTGCAAGAATGCCTGAAGCGATAGCCAGATCAAAGGCAGTTCCTTCTTTGCGCAGATCAGCCGGAGCCAAGTTGACTGTAATGCGGTCCATAGGAAAGGTGAACCCGCTGTTTTTAATAGCTGCCCGCACCCGCTCAACAGATTCCCGAATAGCAGGGTCGGGCAATCCAACGATTGTGAGCTGAGGCAATCCGCTTGAAATATCAACTTCAACTGCTATTTCTCGGCCGTCTACGCCATATACACTCGCGCTTCGAATACAGGAAAACAAAAAAACACCTCCATGTTGAATCAGAAGGTGCTTCCTTACCGAAACGATATCAAAAAGTTATCATTTAAATCCATTTGCTTGACTGCCGTGAGCTTATGCAAACGCTTCAGTGAATGTAATATTACGCCTATTTAAAGACGGGGCAGCAACACTAGCCAATTGGTAACAATGTTAGAGTATATGTGAAATAATGTCAACGGCATATATGACGGAGTAACTAAATTTTTTCATAAAAATGATTATAAAAGGCAATAATATCGACATAATACCGCTCAATCTGACGTTTGATCTTGTTTCGAGATGATACCCATATCAAAAAGGATGTATTCTTTCGACATGAAAGTGAGGTATTGGACAAGAAAAAGTGTTACAATATGCTTGTATGTGTACATATGACTGATTGAGTCTGTGAAATGGAGGATTTCGACAATGAACATCCATGAGTATCAAGGCAAAGCGGTTCTTAAACAGTATGGTGTAGTCGTACCAGAGGGGAAAGTAGCATTCTCTGTAGACGAAGCTGTTGAAGCTGCCAAGGATCTCGGAACACCCGTAGTCGTAGTAAAAGCTCAAATTCACGCTGGTGGCCGTGGTAAGGCTGGCGGTGTTAAAGTGGCAAAAAGCTTGGATGAGGTTCGTGCATATGCAGGAGAAATTCTTGGCAAGGTGCTTGTAACTCATCAAACTGGCCCAGAAGGTAAAGAAGTTAAACGACTTCTTATCGAACAAGGCTGTGATATTAAGAAAGAATATTACATCGGCGTAGTGCTTGATCGCGGAACTGGTCGCGTTACGATGATGGCGTCTGAAGAAGGCGGAACTGAAATTGAAGAGGTTGCAGAGCATTCTCCGGAGAAAATCTTCAAAGAAGTTATCGATCCGGCTGTTGGCATGCAAGCATTCCAAGCCCGCAAGCTTGCTTATGCGATCAATATTCCTAACGAACTGGTTAATAAAGCAGTTAAATTTATGCTTGCACTATACACAGCATTCGTTGAAAAGGATTGCTCCATTGCAGAGATTAACCCTCTTGTAGTTACAGGAGACGGTAATGTAATGGCGCTTGATGCAAAGCTAAACTTTGATTCCAATGCGTTGTACAGACACAAGGACATCGTAGAATTGCGCGATTTGGAAGAGGAAGATGTAAAAGAAATCGAAGCGTCCAAGTTTGATTTGAGCTACATTGCACTTGATGGCAACATCGGCTGTATGGTTAACGGTGCGGGCCTTGCAATGGCGACAATGGACATTATTAAATATTATGGCGGCGACCCAGCTAACTTCCTTGATGTTGGGGGCGGTGCTACAACTGAAAAAGTAACCGAAGCGTTCAAAATTATTTTGTCCGACGAGAAGGTTAAAGGCATTTTTGTTAACATTTTCGGTGGTATTATGCGCTGTGACGTAATTGCTAACGGCGTTGTAGAAGCGGCTAAACAAATTAGTCTAGACAAACCGCTTGTTGTGCGTCTTGAAGGTACAAACGTTGAGCTTGGCAAAAAAATATTGAATGAGTCGGGATTGAATATAGTAGCTGCAGATTCCATGTCGGATGGCGCTCAAAAAATTGTCGATCTCGTGAAATAAGAATGCTTGCTATGCGACTTGCGCGCATATGAATTCAATCAGGGGATGTGAGTTAGTTGAGTATTTTGGTTAACAAAGACACAAAAGTTATCACTCAAGGGATTACTGGCGCTACTGGCTTATTCCATGCCAAAGGTGCTTTGGATTACGGTACTCAAATGGTTGGCGGTGTTACTCCGGGTAAAGGCGGAACAAACGTTGATATTACACTTGAAAACGGTTCTGTAGTTTCCTTGCCTGTTTTTAATACAGTTGCTCAAGCTGTAGCAGCTACTGGTGCTACTGCTTCAGTAATTTATGTGCCACCTGCTTTTGCAGCTGATGCGATCATGGAAGCAGTTGATGCAGGTCTTGAGCTAGTTATTTGTATCACTGAAGGAATTCCTGTCCTTGACATGGTTAATGTGAAGCGTTACATGGAAGGAAGCAAAACCGTTCTAATCGGACCAAACTGCCCAGGTGTTATTACTCCTGGCGAGTGTAAGATTGGCATTATGCCAGGCTACATTCATACAGTAGGCCATGTAGGTGTAGTTTCCCGTTCTGGAACACTTACTTATGAGGCTGTTCATCAGCTAACCACTCGCGGCATTGGTCAGTCCTCTGCAGTAGGTATCGGCGGCGACCCAGTAAAAGGCTCTGAGTTTATTGATATTCTTAGCCGTTTTAATGATGACCCTGACACTTACGCTGTTATTATGATCGGTGAGATCGGCGGAACTGCTGAAGAAGAAGCAGCTGAGTGGATCAAAGCAAACATGAAAAAGCCAGTTGTTGGTTTTATCGGCGGTGCAACAGCTCCTCCGGGAAAACGTATGGGTCATGCTGGCGCAATTATTTCCGGCGGCAAAGGTACTGCAGCTGAAAAGATTGCTACACTTGAAGCATGCGGAATCAAAGTTGCTCCTACTCCTTCGGATATGGGATCTACTTTGGTCAGCGTTCTTGAAGAGCAAGGCCTTCTTGAAAAATGTATCACGCATAAATAAGACCCTAGGTCTAGGTAAGCAGCCTATTCTCATTATGAGAATAGGCTGCTTTTTTATATAAGTTTCACACTTTGCCTGTTCTTAACTTTCAATGTGCTATGGTTCAATTTCGGATGAAATACGTTTAAAATAAACCGTTAAACTGCAAATTACTGCCGAAAAGAATGAAATTCAGCTAAAAAACCTATAATTTTGGGAGAGTCTACTTGCATTATAAGGCGCAGTAACGCACAATAGAAAAGTATGCAAGCAGGCCTCCGTTCAGGAGGATGGTTACGATGTCAATCAATCAAACCGATTTAGAGCTTGCCAAACAAATGGTTATAGCGCTTCATCAACTGCCGGGCATTGGCTGGCATGCGATTAATAAGGCTGTATCCAGCAGATTGTGGACAAGGCGATATTGGAAAGAACAAATGCTATTGGAAGCGGGAATGAGCCGTGTGCAAGCGCAAATAATTTTACGCGCCAACGAGCATGAAGATTGGACAAGTCAGCCGGCTATTCCGGCAGAGCACGAACATAATGGAATAAAGGTTTTGACTCCTTTTGATTATAGCTATCCACAAAAGCTTCAAGAAATTTCACAGCCTCCTTGGGTGTTATATGCGCTGGGCAGAATGGAGCTGCTGACAAGACCTGCTGCAGCTGTCGTCGGAACCAGAGTGCCTACAGCTTATGGGAGGCATGCTGCGCGTAAGCTTGCTCAGGAGCTGTCAGACGGTGCTGTAACGGTCGTTAGCGGCTTGGCGAGAGGCATTGATTCAATCGCTCATGAAACAGCGCTAGCGGGCATTGGAGGAACGATAGCGGTGCTGCCTACAGCTATCAATGAATGCTACCCTCCTGAAAACCGTCATTTGTATGCCAGACTATCTAATGAAGCGTTGCTGCTTTCAGAAACCCCATTCGGCATGAAACTTCATCCTGGTCAATTCCATCAGCGCAATCGAATAATTGCAGCAATGTCTGCGGCAACTGTTGTCATAGAATGTGCGGCAAAGAGCGGATCACTTATAACAGCAAAGCATGCTTTTGAAATGAATAGAGAGCTGTTTGCTGTCCCCGGACCGATTCATTCGCCTAAAAGCGAAGGAGCCAATGAATTGATACGCAATGGAGCAGCACGCTTGATCAGCAGTGCGCATCAAATATTCGAAGAGCTTCCTTGGCTGAAGACGGAAGCTGATTCGATTATGAATAATCGTCAACATAAGAAGGATACTGAAGCTATTAGCATTGAACAGCTTTCATCGGATGAACAAAAGATCATCGGATTGCTGCAAGTGGAATCATTGACTTTTGATGAAATATTTGAAAGATCCTCAATTCCGTTTGGACATTTGAACGCAGTTCTGCTAAATTTATGTATAAAACAAAAGATTGAGCTTCATCCTGGTTCAGTATATATGATTTTGTAATATATAAATTGCAGTTTGATATAGAGAGAGGAGGCACCTCGCATGGCAGATTCATTGGTTATTGTAGAATCACCTGCCAAAGCCAAGACCATTGGTAAATATTTGGGAAGCAAATATATAGTGAAGGCTTCAATGGGCCATATTCGTGATTTGCCAAAAAGCCAGATCGGCGTTGAAGTGGAGAACGATTTTGAACCAAAATATATTACGATTCGCGGCAAGGGCAGCGTGCTGAAGGAATTAAAGGATGCCAGAAAAAAAGTAAAACATGTTTATCTGGCGGCTGACCCTGATCGCGAGGGCGAGGCAATCGCATGGCATTTAGCACATTATTTGGAGCTCGATGAGCGTGCAACATGCCGCGTCGTATTTAATGAAATAACGAAGCAGGCTGTGAAGGATGCTTTCAAGACGCCGCGGGCGATTAATATGGATTTGGTTAATGCACAGCAGGCGCGAAGAATTTTGGACCGGCTGGTGGGCTATAAAATAAGTCCGTTGCTTTGGAAAAAGGTTAAGAAAGGCTTGTCCGCAGGCCGCGTGCAATCGGTAGCAGTTAAGCTTATCATTGATCGCGAGAACGAAATCGATGAATTTATTCCTGAGGAATATTGGTCGATCACGGCAAAGCTATCTTTTGACAAATCGGTTTTTGAAGCCAGATTCCATTCTATTAACAATGAGAAGCGAGAGCTTGGCAACGAAGACCAAATGAATGAAATATTAAAGGCGATGGACCGAAAAAACTTCACGGTTGAGCAAGTGAAGGAGAAAGAGCGGCAGCGTCATCCGGCTCCGCCGTTCATAACGAGCTCGCTGCAGCAGGAAGCCGCCAGAAAGCTTGGCTTTAGAGCATCCAAAACGATGTCAGTCGCTCAACAGCTTTACGAGGGTGTAGAGCTGGGCAAAGAAGGAACCGTCGGTTTAATTACGTATATGCGTACAGACTCGACGAGAATTTCGCCTGTTGCACAAGAAGAGACAAAAACATTTATCGAGCAGAAATACGGCGCGGACTATGTCCCGGAGCAGCCTAGAGTGTATACTAAGAAGAACAGCAATGCCCAGGATGCTCATGAAGCGATTCGTCCTACATCCGCCTTGCGCGAGCCTGATGCAATGAAATCTTTTTTAACAAGAGATCAATTTAGGCTGTATAAGCTGATTTGGGAACGCTACATTTCAAGTCAAATGTCTTCAGCAGTCCTTGATACGATGACTGTTGATCTAAAAACAGGCGACGTGATGTTTCGCGCAGCAGGCTCAAAGATCAAATTTGCTGGATTTATGAAGGTTTATGTGGAAGGCAACGACGATGAAACAGTAGAAGAGCATAAGTTTTTACCGCCGCTTGCTATTGGCGATAAGGTTAAGGCAGAATCGATCGAGCCGAAGCAGCATTTCACGCAGCCGCCTCCACGCTATACCGAAGCGCGACTTGTACGCACGATGGAGGAGCTTGGCATAGGGCGTCCAAGCACGTATGCGCCAACGCTGGAAACCATTCAAAAACGCGGCTATGTCGCAATTGAGGAGAAAAAATTTATTCCTACGGAGCTTGGAGAGCTTGTTATTCAACTGATGGAAGAATTTTTCCCTGAAATACTAGATGCGGAGTTCACTGCCAACATGGAAGGCAATCTTGACCATGTAGAGGATGGCGAGGGCAATTGGGTTCAAGTGCTTGGCGAATTTTACAAGCAATTCGAAAAACGTCTGGAAGTAGCAGAAGAGGAAATGAAGGAAGTTGAGCTGCAGGACGAAATATCTGATGAGCTTTGTGAAAAATGTGGCAAGCACATGGTATACAAGCTAGGCCGCTTCGGCAAGTTTCTGGCTTGCTCCGGATTTCCGGATTGCCGCAATACAAAACCAATCATTAAAGATATAGGCGTAACTTGCCCGAAATGCCACGAAGGCAAAATTATAGAACGCCGCAGTAAAAAAGGAAGAATTTTTTACGGCTGTGACCAATACCCTGGATGCGACTATGTGTCATGGGATAAGCCTACGGATAAATCCTGTCCGCAATGCGATACCAAAATGGTTGAGAAGCGCAATCGCAGCGGTGCAAAGCTGCTATGCCCTTCTTGCAGCTATTCAGAAGAAATCGTGGAAGAAGCCGATATGGAGATAGAAGAATAAAGAAAGCTTTAACTAGGAAGCTTACTCGGTCGACACCCTCCCACTTATGGAGGGTGTCGACTGTCATCTTACTATATATAATGAAGAGAGAGGAAAAGTTGCTATGTCACAACAACGAGTTACAGTAATAGGCGCCGGGCTTGCAGGCAGTGAGGCGGCATGGCAAATTGCCCAGCAGGGAGTGCCGGTTACATTGTATGAGATGCGTCCGGTCAGACAGACCCCGGCTCACCATACATCCCAATTCGCTGAATTAGTATGCAGCAATAGTCTGAGAGCGGCTGGACTTGCCAATGCGGTAGGCGTATTAAAGGAAGAGATGAGAAAACTGGACTCCATTATTATAGACAGTGCAGATACGCATGCCGTACCGGCAGGCGGCGCACTCGCAGTCGATCGTGAAGGCTTTTCTGCTGAGGTTACCAGCAGGCTGAGAGAGCATCCGCTAGTGGAGATTCGCAATGAAGAAGTGACAGAGATTCCGAAAGACGGTATTGTAGTAATCGCTACAGGCCCGCTTACAGCGCCGGAATTATCGGCTTCTATCCAGGAGCTTCTTGGCGAGGAATATTTTTATTTTTATGATGCGGCAGCACCTATCGTTGAGAAGGATTCAATTGATATGAGCAAGGCCTACTTGGCCTCGCGCTATGACAAGGGAGAAGCTGCCTATTTAAATTGCCCGATGACGGAAGAGGAATACGACCGCTTCTATGAAGCTTTGATTACTGCAGAAAAAGCAGCTATTAAGGATTTCGAAAAGGAAATGTATTTTGAAGGCTGCATGCCGATCGAGGTAATGGCTGAAAGAGGAAAGCAAACGGCGTTGTTTGGTCCGATGAAGCCGGTTGGACTAGTTGATCCTCATACGGGCAAGCTTCCGCATGCTGTTGTACAGCTGCGCCAGGATAATGCAGCTGGGACGCTATATAATATGGTAGGATTTCAAACACATTTGAAATGGGGAGAGCAAAAGCGTGTATTCTCCATGATACCTGGGCTTGAAAATGCGGAGTTTGTCAGATTTGGCGTTATGCACCGCAATACTTTTATTAATTCTCCACGCTTGCTGAATGCATCCTATCAATTTAAATCGCGTGATACCTTGCTGTTTGCTGGTCAAATGACCGGAGTCGAAGGATATGTTGAATCGGCTGCCTCAGGACTTATTGCAGGCATCAACGCGGGCCGCATCGCTCGCGGGCTTGAACCACTTATATTCCCGGAGGCATCAGCGATAGGGAGTCTTGCGTATTATATAACAACGGCTGACTTCAAGCATTTTCAGCCTATGAATGTCAATTTCGGCTTAATGCCGCCATTGGGCAAAAAAATACGCAACAAAAAGGAAAAAAATGAAGCCGTCGCATTGAGAGCACTTGAACAAATAGATTCATTTATAAAGGAACATTTGGAGTAACTTGCCGTACAGTAATGAGAAAAGAGCTATAAGGAGGTATACGAATGGAAATGCAATTCCATGCAACAACAATATGTGCAGTTCGCCATAATGGAAAAGGTGCAATCGCCGGAGACGGGCAGGTCACATTTGGAAATAACATGGTTATGAAAAATTCTGCCAAAAAGGTAAGGCGGTTATACCGCGGTCAGGTTGTAGCAGGCTATGCCGGATCAGTTGCGGATGCGATTACGTTGTTTGAAAAGTTTGAAGGGAAGCTTGAAGAGCATCATGGCAATTTGCAGCGTGCTGCTGTTGAGCTGGCCAAGGAATGGCGTTCGGATCGTGTTTTGCGCAAGCTGGAGGCGATGATGCTTGTCATGGATAAGACTGGATTGCTGTTAATCTCCGGTAATGGTGAACTTATCGAGCCTGATGACGGCATATTGGCTATCGGCTCCGGAGGCAGCTTTGCGCTTTCGGCCGCACGAGCAATGCAGCGTCATGCCTCTCATATGGATGCAGCTGAAATTGCCAAATCGGCATTGACCATTGCTGCTGAAATTTGTGTATATACGAATCATAATATTATTGTTGAAGAAATCAACTGAAATAGAATGGAGGAGATGAAGTGATGAGCAAGGATGCATTGACACCGCGTCAAATTGTTGCGGAGCTTGATAAGTATATTGTCGGTCAGAAGCAAGCTAAGCGCTCAGTCGCGGTTGCTCTGCGCAATCGATATCGCAGAGGCAAGCTGGATGAAGCGATAAGAGATGAAATCGTCCCTAAAAATATATTAATGATCGGTCCTACCGGCGTCGGTAAAACGGAGATTGCACGCAGGCTAGCCAAGCTCGTTAGAGCACCTTTCGTCAAGCTGGAAGCAACAAAGTTTACAGAGGTAGGCTACGTAGGCCGCGATGTTGAATCGATGGTTCGAGATTTGATTGAAACAGCTATCCGCATGGTGAAGTCTGAAAAGACAGAAGAAGTGAAGGAGAAGGCGGAGCAACTAGCTAATGAAAGAATTGTATCGCTGCTTGCACCATCGCCAGTAAAAGCGAAGGCATCCAAAAATCCATTTGAAATGCTGTTTGGCAGCAGCCAGGAGGAGCAATCCGAGCCGGAGGCGCCTGAGGCTGATCAGCAACTGCAGCAAAAGCGTTCCACTTTGCGCCAACAGCTACAAGCAGGCGAATTGGAAAATGAAATTATTGAAATTGAAGTCGAGGATACGACGCCTAATATGCTGGATATGCTTGCGTCTGGGCAAGGACCTGAAGGCATGGGCATGAATATGCAGGAGCTGTTTGGGCAATTAATGCCTAAAAAGCCTAAGAAGCGCAAGCTGGCGGTTCGCGAGGCGCGCAAAGCGCTTATTCAAGAGGAAGCGAATAAGCTCATTGACATGGACGATGTAATAGCGGAATCTATTCAACGCGCAGAACAGAGCGGCATTATTTTCATCGATGAAATAGACAAAATTGCGAGCCCTTCCCGCGGATCGGGACCAGATGTTTCACGCGAAGGGGTTCAACGGGACATCCTTCCAATTGTCGAGGGATCGACTGTAATGACAAAGTATGGGCCGGTTAAAACAGATTATATATTATTTATTGCTGCTGGAGCGTTTCATATTGCCAAACCGGCTGACTTGATTCCTGAGCTGCAAGGGCGTTTTCCGATTCGGGTAGAGTTTACAAGCTTGAGTCTGGAGGATTTTGTCCGGATATTGACAGAACCTAAAAACGCTCTGACAAAACAATATACCGCTCTTCTTGAAACGGAAGGGATAGAGGTTGAATTCTCAGAGGATGCCATTAAGGAGCTGGCTTCGATTGCTGCAGATCTTAATCGCAATACAGAAAATATTGGTGCCCGCAGGCTGCACACCATTTTGGAGAAGCTGCTGGAGGATCTATCGTTTGAAGCGCCGGAGTTGTCGCTTGAGCACCTATTGATTACGCCTGAATACGTAAAAGAAAAACTGGGAAGCATTGCGCAAAATCGAGATTTGAGCCAATATATATTGTAGCGGTTATGAGTTGTAGGAGGCAATAAGCACATGAGTTTATTATCAAAGACAAGGACGCTGAACCGGCTGCTGCAAAGAGCAGCCGGCAAAGCAGTTAATTTCAGGGAAATGGCAGAGGTGCTCAGCTCAACGATATCGGCAACTGTGTTCGTTGTTAGTCGCAGAGGCAAAATATTAGGCTGCGCCGCTGCTGATCCGTATGACCATGATTATTTTCGTTCGCTGCCTGCTGAAGAGCTTCGTTTTGCACAGCATATTAATGACCGATTTTTGGACATGCAGGAGTCGATGCCGAACGTAGCGCCTGATCCGGGGCTGAAGGAAACGTTTCACACTCTGATGGATCAGCAGATTATGACGGTAGTGCCGATTATAGGCGGAGGCGATCGCCTTGGCACGCTTGTCATTTCACGCGCTGACGGGCAGTTTGACGAGGACGATCTTGTGCTTGCGGAGTACGGTTCGACAATAGTAGGCATGGAAATTTTGCGCGAGCGTGCGGAAGAGATTGAATTGGAAGTGCGCAGCCGCGCAGTTGTAGCTGTTGCGATCGGCTCGCTGTCATTTAGCGAACTGGAAGCTGTTGAACATATTTTTGAGGAGCTCGACAGCAAGGAAGGGCTGCTCGTTGCATCCAAAATTGCAGATCGGGTTGGCATTACACGATCTGTGATCGTAAATGCGATGCGCAAATTAGAAAGTGCCGGCGTCATAGAGACTCGTTCTCTCGGCATGAAAGGAACATACATTAAAATTTTGAATCAGCAGCTTTTACTGGAATTAAATAAAAAGAAGTGAAAAATCATTTATAGCACTAAAGTTCTACTCGAGACCTGTCTTTCCACAAAAAGACAGGTCTTTTTTCTTATTGCCAAAAACATGAAAATTAGGACCATTTTTTACATGTTTGATAAATCGACAAAAAAATCAACTTTATAATAAATTTATGTCGAACTAAGCAGGAATGAGAGAAATTCTGTTGAATACATTAAATTAAGATTTTCTAATTGAAAGTGGTGAGATAGTGATGAAGTTATTGAATAGCGCGTCATTCCAACGGTTGGAAGCAGCTGTTCAAGCCGCAGAAATGAGACAGCGTATCATTTCCAACAATATTGCTAATGTGGATACACCTCATTTCAAAAGGTCAGAAGTATTATTTGAATCGATGCTAGAGCAGTCTCTTGGTAACAGTAGGAAATTGCAATTTGCAGGAAAAAGGACTGATGATAGGCATATAGCCTTTGGTTCTGAAGTAGCTAAAATTCCTGTAGCAAAGGTTATAACGGACCAGTCAACCTCGATGGGAAATAATAACAATAATGTCGATGTTGACAGTGAAATGGCTTTGCTGGCAAAAAACCAGCTGAACTACAGTTTTTACATTCAACAATTGAACCATGATATGAAAATGATGAACATTGCAATTGAAGGGAGAGGCTAGTAGTTGAAAATTTCTAACGGCTTTGATGTAAGTGCCTCAGCTTTAACTGCACAGCGTATGCGTATGGACGTTATATCGTCGAATATCGCTAATGCTGAATCCACTAGAGGAAGCTTTGTTGATGGGAAATTTGAGCCATACAAAAGAAAAATGGTCGTATTAGCACCGAATGGCCAAACCTTCTCTTCTATGTTCAACCAGCAGCTAGGCCAGACCAATCAAAAACATGGCGTAAAAGTGGCAAAAATCACAGAAGACAGCTCTCCGGATAAGCTAGTATATAATCCGACGCATCCCGATGCTGATGAAGCCGGCTATGTACGAATGCCAAATGTAGACGTGACGAAGGAAATGATCGATATGATATCCGCATCCCGTTCCTATGAGGCTAACGTAACCGCAATTAACGCTTCAAAATCAATGTTTGTCAAAGCGCTGGAGATTGGCAAGAAATAGTGACTTTCACATTAGACTGGAGGGATATTAATGATTCAAGCAGTATCACTTAGTCAGATTGTTCCAATTAAGCAGATGGAATCCAATCCGGTAGCGGATAAGACTCCTGCTCAATTGACGCAGTCTTTCGGTGCATATTTGCAAAGGGCTCTTGAAGGCGTAGAAGCTCAGCAGGTAAATGTTCACAAATTAAACGATACATATATGGCAGGACAAATCGATGTAACCGAAGTACTTATTGCTTCTGAACAAGCCCAGCTCAGTTTGCAACTTACTGCACAGGTGCGCAATAAAATGGTTGAAGCGTACCAGGATATTATGAGGATGCAAATTTAATGAACTTTATACTCAGCAGAGAGATTGGGTGAGGTGACAACGTGAACGAGAAATTCGCCCAATATCGAGAAAGGCTCACACAATTTTGGGGCCAGATGGGCAGAAAACAAAAAATATGGTTAGGAGCCTCTGTTTGCGGAATTTTGGTGGCCATCATTTTAATGACGGTTATATTTACAAAAACCGAATATGAATTAGCCTTCAAAAACCTCGATGCAACAGATGCGGCAGCAGTTATTCAATATTTGGATGACAACGGAATCGAGTATCAAATAAGCTCGAACGGCAAAAACATATCTGTGCCGAGCAAGGTAGCTTCAAAAGTTAAGATCGATGCGGGCTCACAAGGCCTCGTACAAAACGGATCAATCGGTTTTGATTTGTTCAGTAACAAATCGTCTCAGCTGGGCACCACTGAAAATGAATTTAATGTCATGTATCAGAGCGCTTTTAACGGCGAGGTGCAAAAGCTGTTGAACGGCTTGCAGGGGGTAGAGAGCAGCAAGGTGCTGATCAATCGCCCGGAGGAAAGTGTCTTTCTAAGACCTGAAGATACTAGTAAAGCAACTGCGAGCATTAGAATTAACTTTGTTCCAGGCTATCGTCCTTCGCAAAAAGAAATCGACGGTTACTATAATTTAGTTAAAGTGGCTGTTCCGGATTTAGAGCTTAAAGATATTGTTATTGCGAGCCCGCAAGGCGTGCTGACCTCATCTGAAGCAGGGGGCAATGATACAAGCGGAATGGATGCGATAGCGCTGCAATTCCAAATTCAGCAAAAATTCGAGTCCGAGGTAGCAAAAAGTGTTCAGCAATTTCTAAGCTCCTTTGTAGATATCGATAAAACGGTAGTCAGCGTATCCAGCAGCATCAACTTTGACAAAAAGGTCAGCAAGGAAGATTTGGTCAAGCCGCTGGAAAACAACAATAATAACGGGATTATCATAAGCGAGGAGCTGAATAACAGCAGCTTTACTGGAAGCGCAGGAGCTGCCGGCGGTGTTGCAGGAACTGGCGAGACGGATATACCTTCTTACGACGCAGCCTCTCAAAACAGCGGAAGCTCTGAAACGAGCAGCCAATTTCGCAACTATGATGTGAACCGCATTACGAATAACATCGAATCTGCTCCTTTTGTATTAAGGGATTTAAGCATTAACGTAGCTATTGATGAATCAGCAATAAGTGATGAAGCTAGCCGAACGCAAATTATGAATTATTTGACTACATTTGTACGCGGCAAGCTGGCGGATTCCGGACAAGATGTTAATAATGATCAATTAATTGAAAAGAAAGTTTCCCTGATCGCACGCAAGTTTTCTGAAGGGAATGCTACAGCTTCTGCAGGCGGAATTTCTACAACTTGGGCAATTGGCATCGGTGCAGCATTGCTGGCATTAATCGGCGGCTTAGTTGTTATGCTCGCACGCAAGCGAAAACAGCCGATTGAGGAACAGATGGAGATGGCTCCTCCGGCGAAAGTGGAATATCCAACGCTTGATCTGGAAACTGTCAGCAGCGAAAATCAAGCGCGCAAAAATCTTGAAACACTTGCCAAACGCAAGCCTGATGAGTTTGTTAATCTGCTTCGTACTTGGCTTGTGGATGAATAGGGGTGCACGAATTGGCAAGAACGATGCAAGGATTGACTGGTCGGCAAAAAGCAGCCATTTTATTAATCACGCTGGGACCAGAAGTATCCGCCCAAATCTTCAAGCATTTGCGAGATGATGAGATCGAACAATTGACGTTGGAAATTGCTAACGTACGTAAGGTAGATAGCGAAGAGCGAGAGACGATACTTTCTGAGTTTCATCAAATTTGTTTAGCTCAGGAATATATTTCACAAGGCGGTATTACTTACGCCAAGGAAATATTGGAGAAGGCTTTGGGTGCTGAAAAGGCGCTGGATGTTATTAATCGACTTACTGCCACGCTGCAGGTTAGGCCGTTTGATTTTGCCAGAAAGGCTGATCCATCACAAATTTTGAATTTTATTCAAAACGAAAATTCTCAGACGATTGCTCTCGTCCTATCCTATTTGCAATCTGATCAATCGTCGCAAATATTATCATCCTTGCCTCAGGACAAGCAGGCGGATGTCGCTCGCAGAATAGCGCTTATGGACAGTACCTCCCCTGAAGTTATTTCTCAGGTTGAGCGCGTTCTGGAGCAGAAGCTGTCTGCTACTGTGACGCAGGATTACACAAATGCAGGCGGTATCGATTCCATTGTACAAATTTTAAACGGGGTAGACCGTGGTACAGAGCGTACGATTCTCGATGCGCTTGAAATTCAGGACCCTGAGCTGGCTGAAGAAATCAAGAAGCGGATGTTTGTATTCGAGGATATTGTCAATATCGACAATCGTTCTATCCAGAGAATTATCCGTGATATTGAAAATGCAGATTTGCAGCTTGCTCTTAAAGTGGCGAGTGAAGAAGTGCGAGAAGCTATATTCCGCAATATGTCCAAGCGCATGGCGGATACGTTCAAGGAAGAAATGGAGTTTATGGGACCTGTTCGTCTGCGTGATGTCGAAGAAGCCCAAACTCGCATCGTAGCAACGATTCGCAGGCTGGAGGAGTCTGGCGAAATCATCATTGCTCGCGGCGGGGGAGATGATATCATTGTCTAATCTTATTAAATCTTCCAGAGTTATACCTGTAGGCGAGCATAAGCAGCTTGAAAGAATTCATCAATATGAAGCAGCTTTACAACCAGTGGATTTCGAGACTCAACAAGCAGAGCAGGAGCCGGATGCAGAGACGATTTCGCTGAGGGATCAAATATTGAATGATGCTCAATTTGTAGCGGAAGAGAGAGTTAAAGAAGCTACGATAGAAAGCAATAGACTGCTGGAGGAAGCAGAACAGCAAATCGATGTATGGTGGCTGCAAAAGCGCGAAGAGGATCAAGTGATCGCCGAAGCTGCCCGTCAGGAAGGCTTGGAACGCGGTTATGCGGAAGGGCGTGAACAAGTAAAACACGAGCTTTCACAGCAGTGGGAAGGCAAGTTTCAGGAAGCAGCCCAATTATTGCAATCAGCCTATGAAATGAAAGAGCAGATTATTCAAGAAGCCGAGCCTTTTTTGGTCGAACTAAGCTGCTCAATCGCTGAGAAAATTATTGGGAAACAGCTGGCTGATACGAATGATCTTGCCCTTGAGCTGATTCGCAAGTCGCTGTCCAGAAGGCGGGAGCAAGGCGTTATAACATTATGTGTATCGCCTTCTCAGCTTGCTTTTGTACAAGCGGCCAGGGAAGAATTGCAGCTATCGATCGATTCACAAGCTGAGCTGCAAATATTGCCTGATTCAACTATTACAGATCACGGCTGTGTTATACGTTCAGCCTTTGGCAGCATTGATGCGCGCATTGATACACAGCTGGAAGAAATTAAACGTGAGCTGCTCCAGCTTGCCAATCAAAGCCTCGAAGAGAATCGTGAGCGTGATGGGTATGAGTAAGCTTGATGCCATTAAATATGTAGAACATTTGCAAACCGTAGATCCAGTGCGAATCAACGGTAAAGTAACACAGGTTATAGGACTTACGGTTGAGTCCGAGGGACCGGATGCCAGCATTGGAGATGTATGTCATATTTACCCTACTAAAGGCGCAAAACCGTTAATAGCAGAAGTAGTAGGGTTTAGGGAAAATAAAGTAATTTTGATGCCGCTAGGCGATTTGCATGCGATAAGTCCAGGATGTGATGTCGTTGGCACAGGCAAGCCGCTTACGGTCCAGGTAGGCTCAGAGCTGCTTGGCAAAGTGCTTGACGGGCTGGGCAATCCGCTTGACGGCTCGTTCCTGCCTAGCCGTATGCCTCATTATTCGACTCATAATGAGCCGAATAATCCGCTTCAAAGACCGCGTGTAACAGAACCGCTTAGTATAGGCGTAAGGGTTATCGATGGTTTGCTTACAGTAGGGCAAGGCCAGCGCGTCGGTATATTTGCCGGTTCAGGCGTAGGAAAGAGTACGCTGCTCGGCATGATCGCGCGTAATACATCAGCGGATGTCAATGTTATTGCACTAATTGGCGAGCGCGGCCGCGAGGTGCTCGAATTTATCGAGAAGGACCTTGGTCCTGAAGGCTTGGCGCGATCGGTTGTTATAGTAGCGACTTCTGATCAGCCTGCACTTATTCGAATGAAGGGCGCACTCATTGCAACGACGATTGCTGAGTATTTTCGTGACCGCGGCTTGAATGTCATGCTCATGATGGATTCCGTTACGCGTTATGCAATGGCGCTTCGCGAAGTTGGGCTTGCGATAGGCGAGCCGCCTGCGACGCGGGGCTACACGCCTTCCGTGTTTGCAGCGCTGCCGAAGCTGTTAGAGCGCGCAGGTACTGGTCCGACAGGTACGATAACCGCTTTTTATACCGTGCTTGTTGACGGTGATGATATGAATGAACCGATCGCAGACGCCGTCCGCGGTATTCTCGACGGACATATTGTGCTGAGCAGGCAGCTGGCCCATAAAGGACATTTTCCTGCTATTGATGTGCTGGCTTCCGTAAGCCGCGTTATGAATGCGATTGTGCCTGAAGAGCAGCAGGATGCTGCTAATGAATTAAAACGGCTGCTTGCCATCTATCGCGAGTCAGAGGATTTAATTAATATCGGCGCCTATCAGCAAGGCTCCAATAAAGATATTGATCAAGCTATCGCTTATATAGAAGAGATTAATAGCTTTACAAGGCAAAAGACGACTGAGAAAGTAAGCTATGACGAAGCACAGCAAAGGTTGCGAAATGATTTTATTGGGAGTTGAGTAATCAGTGGCAGCTTTTCATTATTCATTCCAAAAGGTAGTCGATTTGAAAACAAGCGAGAAAACGCAGGCGGAATGGATTCTCTCCAGCGATCTGAGCGTTCTTCATTCCGAGGAGCTTTCCTTGAAGGAGCTTGAGGAAGCAAAAAAGCACTGGGAGGACAAGCTTCACGAAGCCTCGCATGGCGGAGCCTCGTTATCGGAGCTTCAAATGATCCAGCAATATACGGAGTATTTACATACCAGAATTGAAGCGAAGCTGAAAGATGTTAGAAAAGCGCAAATTGCCGTTGACAAAAGCAGAAGCAAGCTAGCGGATCGCATGAAGGATGAGAAGGTATGGCTTAAAGCCAAGGAAAATGCCTACGAACGGTTCAGGCATGATGTGCAGCTAAAGGAACAGAATGAGCTTGACGAGCTTGCAACCGCCCGATTCATGGTGACTGTCCCGTAATAATGAATCATTGCTATGCCGGCTAGAGGGAGTGAATAGAATTGGCGGAAACGAGTGTGGAAAAAGAAGGTTATGGTGGCTTTGCAAGATTTATGATGCTGATGGTGCCAGTCGTCATGGTCGTTATTTTGCTTGTCATTCTTGCTGCCTTTGTGGATGTCGATTTTCGAAATCGCGTTTTTACAATCGGACAATCGATTCCGGTTGTGAAAAACATAGTTCCTGATCCTAAAGTTAAAGGGAACTCCATGGATGATGATCAAATTAGAACAATTAAGATGTCAGAGAAAATCGAAGAGCTTCAAAAAAAGGTTTCTGAGCTGGAAAGTGAATTGCTCGCAGCTAATGAAAGCAAAGGAGCTTCCGAGCAGACGCTTAAAAATTTGGAAAGTGAAAATGCGCAGCTGAAGGCTTTGAGTGAAGAGACATTGCTGGATGCTGAACAGTATGAAGCGAAAATTCAAGAGCTGGCAAGTATGTTTTCCAAGATGACACCAAGTAAAGCAGCGCCAATTATTCAGAATATGACAGTGGAAGAGTCGGTGCTGTTATTCTCATCGATGAGACCGGATGATCGAGTGCGCATTATGGAAAAGATGAATCCCAAGCGTGCTGCGGACGCTACAATGATGCTGAAAGACAACGTCCTTTCAAAAGATATGCAAATATCGGCGTTGCAGTCCCGCCTGCAATTAAATGAAGATGCGCAGCCTGGAGCCCCGGTGAAAGGTTTGGAATCTGACGAGCTGGCAGCGACATTTAATGTAATGGAAGCTAAGAGCGCAGCAGAGCTGCTGCTCAAAATGAATGAAATTAGCTCAGCTAAGGTGCTAAGCCTGCTAGAGTCACTGAATGATGCGGCAAGATCAGGCATTCTTACAGAAATGTCTAAACGCAATCAAACGACAACCGCTCAAATTGTATCCAAACTATTAAATGATAACAAATAAAATGCTTGCAAATTGTACTAGGAAAGGAGGTGAAAGAAATGGAAATGGCTACATCAACTCTTCCATTTGCAGCTGTCCCGGCTGCGTCAGCAGCATCGGGAAATAGTGCGAATGGCGCAATGAAGAGCACCGGTAATGCACTGTTCTCCAAAGTGCTGTCCAGTCAAGTCAACACACCTGCCGCATCCGCTGCAACAGACACAAGTCAGCCAGTCGGAATAGTTGAACAAATCATAAACAGCACAGTGACAGCTGGAGCTTCAAATGAACTGCAAATATCCGCAGAGGAATTGCTGAAGCAGCTGGAGCAGCTGCTAGATAAGCTGGACGAGGCAATCGCAGCTGAAGAAGCAGCAGCAGTTAGCGAGGACGAACTTGCAGCTATGCTGCAGCATAGCTATGCACTTATGGCTTTGCTAGGCGTGCAGGTGCAAGCGACACAAGTACAGCAGCCGCAGGAAGCAAATGACCCGGCAGCATTAGGAGCAGAGAAAGTATCGAATAAGGCAGCGACTATTATTCAACTGCAAGATGCGTTGCTGAATTTGCAATCTGCTTTGCAGCATGGAGAAATAAAAGCTGGCAAGCTTCAGGATCCGTTTCCGCTTCTAGCCCAATTCGTTCAAAAGCTAGATGAGCTATTAGCTAACAAATCGGTAACTGAAGCCAAACTTCCAACTGAAGCTGCTGATAATAAACTTCTAGACTGGGCAGTAGCGAAATCGAATGGAAGCGACGCCGATAAGCATTTGGAGAAATTGCATCAGCAATCCAATCGCGTTAGCTTGACAGCAGAGCAGCAGGCAGTGTCAAGCTCAGCCAACCAAGCGGTAGCCGTGAATAGTGGCGCTGAAGAGAATGCTGCTGTTCCGGTTAATCAGCTGATGCATGCCCGCACAGTTCCGGTATCGGCTCCGTCCAATCAGGCTGCAACGACTTTCGTATTTGCTGACAAATTTGCAGACACGATGTCCGGCATGATTGTTCAAAAATTCAGTATCGCAACCTTCAATGGCATTTCGGAAGCAAAGCTTAAGCTTTATCCAGAGCAGCTGGGACAAGTCGATGTCAGAATTACGATGCAAAACGGTCAGCTTACAGCAGTATTTCAAACCGATACATCGATGGCCAAGGAACTGATCGAGAATCAAATGGCGCAACTGCGTGCTGCATTGCAGGCGCAAGGCATAAACGTGGACAAATTGAATGTCACGCATGAGCAGGCTGCAACGCTTGAATTTGATCAGCAGCAAGAGAAACAGAGCGGAGGCCGCTTTACTAATCAGGAAGATCAGTCAGACAATAGCCATGGCGAAGCAAGCTTCGAAACTGAGCTGATCGAGCAGGTCGTCATCCAGCAGCTGGGCTTTGGGCGAGCTGTTAATGAAACGGTATAAAATGCAGGGCCTGAAAATTGGCGTCGAACGGAGGTGACTAGCGTTGGCAGACAACATATCGACAAGGAATGTTTGGCCGAACTACCATCAATCTAATGTACAAACGGCTTCCAAGCGTAATACAGGGGATACGATGGGTAAGGATCAATTTCTAAAAATTTTAGTGACGCAGCTGAGCAATCAAGATCCGATGCAGCCTATGCAGGATAAAGATTTTATCGCGCAAATGGCTCAATTTACGTCTGTTGAGCAGTTGATGAATATGTCTAATGAGCTGGCTTTGCTGCGGCAGAATATCGGATCCGCCTCTAATATAATTGGAAAAGCGGTAGAGTGGTATGAGTATGATGAACTGGGCGAAGTAATTACTCTAAGCGGTATTGTAGACGCAGTAGTAGCTAAGGATGGCAAGCTGCTGGCCAAGATAGGCAAAAATGAAGTGGCGATTGATTACTTGATTTCCATTTCTGAGCCAAAAGCTGACGGCGGCGAAGAAGAAGTTGAGGATGGCGATAACAGCAACCCAGGCGGCGAGGATGAAACGCCATGAATAACAGCATAAAAATTGGACAATTGTTTCCTGTTACTCATGCCCCGCTGCAAAGCGATAAAAGCCGGAAAGTAGTTTCGGAGCCAGCCTCCTCATTCAAGCAAATGCTGGATGACAAGCTCATCAAATTCAGTCACCATGCAGAAACAAGGCTGGAGCAAAGAGGAATTAAGCTTATGCCTGAATCTATCAGCAAAATCAGTGATGCGGTGGATGCAGCGGCTCAAAAAGGAGCCAAGGATTCGCTTATCGTCTATCGCGATATTGCAATGATAGTAAATGTGCCAAGCCGGACGGTAGTTACAGCAATAGAAGGCAAGCAAATGCAAAGCAATGTGTTTACACAAATTGACAGTGCCATTATTTTATCATAGGGCTGGACCTTGCAGGAGGCCCGCAGCTGTGGACCGATTGAAGCAGCTGCTCCATGTACTTAATCCGTTTTAAGGAGGAAAATAAAATGTTGAGATCCATGTATTCCGGCGTATCCGGAATGAGAGGCTTTCAAACGAAGCTGGATGTAATCGGCAATAACATTGCAAACGTAAATACTGTAGGCTTTAAAGCTGGTCGGGTCATGTTTCAGGATATATTAAGCCAGACTGTTGCAGGCGTAACTGCCCCAGAAGAAGGAACACGCGGCGGTGTGAATCCTCGCCAGATCGGATTAGGCGTTTCGATCAGCAGCATCGATACGATTCATACGCCAGGAAGTGCAATGACAACTAATATCGCGACAGACTTGCGCATTGACGGCGACGGATTTTTTGTAGTTTCACCTGGCGGCGACGCTGAGACGCAATTTTTGACAAGAGCGGGTAATTTTACGCTTGATGCAAACAGACAGCTTGTTACGGCCGAGGGCTATTTTGTATTAGGACAAGACGGTGCTCCAATCGTACTTGAAGAAGAAATTACGGCCTTTACAATTAGCCAAACAGGTCAAATTATCGGAATTACAGCTGACGGTCAAGTGGAAGCAGGAACGCTTGGTATCGCAAAGGCTGTCAACCCTGCCGGTCTTGAAAAAATTGGCGGCAATATGTACCGTATGACAGTTAACGCAAACCCGGATGGCGAGTTTGAGCTGTTTACAGCAGGCGACGCTGAAGTCGGCACAGGTTCAATTATTTCAGGTCAGCTGGAAATGTCCAACGTTGATCTTACTGCTGAATTTACTGAAATGATCGTAGCACAGCGCGGCTTCCAAGCGAATTCCAGAATAATCACCACTTCTGACGAAATATTGCAAGAGGTTGTTAACCTGAAGCGTTAAGTTCGTAATGAATAAGGGAGGCGGAAGCCTCCCTCCATAAGAGGGGGCCAATAATGATTACCGTTACACGCTTAAACGGAACAAAAATAACGATTAATGCTCTTCTTATCGAAACTGTGGATGAGGCTGCAGACACTATAATTACGCTAACGACAGGAAATAGAATTGTAGTGAAGGAAAAAGCTTCCGAGCTTGTGAAGCTTTGTCAGCAATATTTTCAAGAAATAGGTGTTGTGGGGATAGCTCGCAGCAGTAAACAAACGGAGGGGCCTTTGACATGAAGAAGATGCTGCCGTGGATGATTACTATTTTGTTATCCATTACATTAATAGCTATTGTGTCATTCATTTTGTATAACAAGTTCTTTTCGGATCAGAGCAATAAAGGAGAAGCAAGCAACAAGCCTGTTGCAGTAAAGGTTCTAAGCGCCAAAGAGCGTGTGGAAGTTACCTCTGAGCTCAAGGATTACCGAAGAAATCTGAAAGATCCAGATTACATAGTGATTATGAACTTCGCATTCCAGCTGGACAGTAAAAAGACAAAAGAAGATTTTGATAAAATTATTGAGTTTGAGGTTAAGCCTATTATAAGCCGTACTTTGGCTGATATGATGCCAGAAGATTTGGAAGGCTCAGTTGGTGAGGATATGCTGGAGTCAAAGCTGCTTAATCTTATCAATCCGGTATTGCCAAAAGGAAAGCTCGTGAAAGTGGAAATTACTGACTTTATGATTTCACAAATCTAATGCACAAATGCAACATTCCTCGAAGGAGGTGAGATAATGGTTGATGTTTTATCGCAAAATGAAATAGACGCATTGCTAGCTGCGCTATCATCCGGTGAAATGGATGCGGAGGATTTAAAAAAGGAAGAGGTTACACGGAAGGTTAGTGTATATGACTTTAAGCGGGCAGTTCGTTTTTCAAAGGATCATATTCGCAGCTTAACTCGTATTCATGAAAACTTCGCGCGATATTTAACAACCTATTTCTCAGCACAGCTTCGTACTTTTGTTCAAATTAATGTTGTTGACGTGGAGCAGCTTCCTTACGATGAATTTATTCGCTCTATACCGAAAATGACGATCTTGAATATATTTGAAGCCGAGCCTTTAGAAGGCCGGATGGTGCTTGAGGTTCATCCTAACGTAGCCTATGCGATGCTTGACCGCATGCTGGGGGGCCAAGGAGTAGCACCTTCTAAAATTTCGAATTTAACAGAAATTGAAACGACAGTAATGGAGCGTATTTTTGCACGCACATTCGAAAGTTTGCAGGAAGCCTGGAAAACAGTTGTAGACATTTCGCCGCGATTGGAAGCGCTGGAAACGAATCCGCAGTTTATGCAAATTGTATCTCCTAACGAGACGATCGCATTAATTTCCTTTAGCACAAAAATCGGCGATACGACTGGGATGATCAATCTTTGTATCCCGCATGTTGTGCTGGAACCAATTATGCCAAGATTATCGGTTCATCATTGGTTTGTTTCACAGAAAAAGGAACGCATACCGGAGGAAGTTAGAACATTAGAGCAGCGTGTCCAGAAGGCGAAGCTCGATATCATCGCTGAGCTAGGAGAAACCTCTATTACAATCAAGGAGTTTCTTAGCCTGTCGGTTGGAGATGTGCTATCGCTTAATAAGCCGATTGATGAAGGATTGAAAATAAAAGTTGGTGAAAAGCTTAAATTTATTGGCAGCCCGGGTTCGACAAAAGATAGGCTGGCCATACAGGTTGACGAGATTGTAAGTGAAGGAGCGGAAGAAGAGTATGATGAGTAAAGACTATTTATCACAGGAAGAAATTGACGCCTTGCTTCGTCAATCCTCTAATGAGCCAGATGATGTGCCAGCACCCGCTAATGAGGTTCAATTATCCGATTTCTTGTCTTCAATAGAACAGGATGCGCTCGGTGAAATTGGAAATATTACATTTGGCAGTGCTGCTACTGCTTTGTCGACTCTATTAGGCAAAAAAGTAGATATTACAACTCCGCATGTTACGCTAGTAAAGCGCTCTGAGCTGGGAGATATATTTCCTAAGCCTCACGTGGCAGTCAGCGTACAGTATGTCGATGGCTTTGAAGGGATTAATTCACTCGTAATCAGAACAAAGGATGCTCAGGTTATCGCCGATCTTATGCTGGGCGGAGAAGGCGAAGTAACAGCAGAAGAATTAAATGAAATACATATAAGCGCTGTACAAGAAGCAATGAATCAAATGATGGGTTCTTCGGCGACATCGATGTCGACGATTTTCAATCGTATGGTTAATATCTCGCCTCCCGGCATTGATATTTTAGATGTTAACAATGGAGATGGCATGAACCATTTGCCGCCAGTAGATGTATTTATTAAAATCTCTTTCCATCTTACGATTGGGGACTTGATAGATTCTACAATTATGCAGCTGCTTCCAGTGTCGTTTGCGAAGCAGATGGTGTCTACGCTAATGGGAGATGTGGAGGAGGAGCATGCTCATGCAACGAGTCAGACTGCGGCAGCTGCCGAGCAGCAAAGCCCGTCTGTTGCCCCTGCTCCAGCGCCGGCGCCAGCAGCGGAGATGCCTGCAGCTCAGCCAGCCATGAATGCGCCTCAGCATGCTGCAGCAGCGCCAATATACGAACAGCAGCCGGTCTATCATGATCCATATGCGCAGTCAAACATTAATAGAAATGTGAATGTACAGCCCGTGCAATTTGCCAATTTCAATCAGAATGGCTACGCTCAAACCGATCAAACAAATCTAAATTTATTACTCGACATTCCGCTCAAGGTCACTGTAGAATTAGGAAGGACCCAGAAGCAGATTAAAGATATTTTAGAATTGTCGCAAGGCTCGATTATTGAACTTGATAAGCTGGCCGGTGAACCGGTAGATATTCTAGTAAATAACAAGCTCATTGCAAAAGGCGAAGTCGTAGTCATTGACGAGAATTTTGGTGTTCGTGTAACCGATATCGTAAGCCAATGGGATCGTATTCAGAAATTACAATAATAACTTGAACCACCTAGGAGGATATGAAAAATGGCAAATCGTATTTTAATTGTTGATGACGCAGCGTTCATGCGAATGATGATCCGCGATATTTTATCGAAAAACGGATATGAAGTAGTAGGCGAGGCACAGGATGGTGCTCAAGCTATTGAAAAATTTAAAGAAGTAAAGCCAGACCTTGTAACGATGGATATTACTATGCCAGAGATGGACGGTATTTCCGCGCTCAAAGAAATTAAAAAGATGGATCCTAATGCCAAGGTCATTATGTGCTCTGCAATGGGACAGCAGGCAATGGTAATCGATGCGATCCAAGCTGGCGCTAAGGACTTCATCGTGAAGCCATTCCAAGCAGATCGTGTTATTGAAGCGATCAAGAAAACTCTTGGGTAAGCTTTATGGTCGCAAAACTAGGTAGTGTTGGACTGTGGTTGGCCGCTAGCAGTGAAACAAGCGGCCTTCCTGAGGAGCCGACCTTTAAACAAACGTCTCCGGGCGAATTGCTGGGAAGCATCGTTTGGATCATGGTAGCACTTGGGATTGTAATCGTACTTATCGTTTTATTACTGAAATGGATGTCTAATCGCAATAAATTATGGGGGGTTAATCGCGCACTTCGTTCATTAGGCGGAACGTCTCTTGGACAACATAGCTCGCTGCAGGTTATCGAAGTAGCTGGTCGTATATATATCGTTGGTGTAGGTCAAAACATTACGCTGCTCGATAAGATCGATGATCCGCTGGAGGCCCAGGAAGTGCTGGCTGCTTTTGAGCGAGATGCAGATCAAGGCTGGAGCTCCGGTCAATTCGGACTAGCCTTTATAAAAAAATGGCAGACTTCCAAAGCAGCCAAGCAGCAGGAAGCTGACAGCAGTACAGCCAATTCAGATTCCAGCTTTGAAGATTTGCTGCAAAATCAGCTGAACCAGCGAACTATGCGCAATGAACAGCTTAAGCAATTAATAAAGGATGCAAAATCAAACGAACGGTTGATGGATGATGAAAAGTAAAAGGTTAGTTTCCTTCGTAGCAATCTTGCTGTTGTCTATGTTTGCCGCTCAGATTGCTTCAGCGGAACCTTTGCCTGATATTTCAATAAATATTGGCGGCGGAGATGAGCCAGCAGGCACTAGCGCTTTGTCCTTGCTCTTAATAATTACGGTGTTGAGCGTTGCGCCAGCTATTCTAGTGCTGATGACCAGCTTCACACGAATTGTAATCGTATTGGGGTTTGTCCGAACATCGCTGGGCACACAGCAAATGCCTCCAAACCAAGTATTAATTGGACTTGCCATGTTCCTTACTTTTTTTATAATGGCTCCGACTTTTGGCCAAGTAAACGATGTGGCGCTTCAGCCATACTTAAAGGGAGAAATATCACAGACTGAAGCATTTGAAAAAGCTGCAGTTCCGATGAAAAAATTCATGTTCTCCCATACAAGAGAGAAGGACCTGCTTTTATTTATGAATTACACCCAAACGGAAAAGCCGACAAACTATGAGGATATTCCGATCACCGTGCTTATTCCGGCTTATGCTGTCAGTGAACTGAAAACAGCCTTCCAAATGGGCTTTATGATTTTTATACCGTTTCTCGTTATTGACATGATTGTAGCCAGTACATTAATGGCGATGGGGATGATGATGCTTCCGCCAATAATGATTTCACTTCCTTTCAAAATATTGTTGTTCGTGTTAGTGGACGGCTGGTATTTAATTGTCAAATCATTGCTTCTCAGCTTTAACACTTGATAGGGTAAGGAGGGAACAAAGATGAGTGCTGATTTTGTTATCGGACTAGCAGGCTCGGCAGTATATACCGTACTAAAAGCTAGTGCACCGATGCTTGTACTTGCGCTGGTTGTTGGCTTGCTCGTCAGTGTTTTTCAAGCAACTACGCAGATTCAAGAGCAGACGCTCGCTTTCGTTCCAAAAATTGTGGCGGTATTTGTATCAATCATTATTTTTGGACCATGGATATTAAACACGGTTGTCGACTTTGCCTATCAGCTGCTGAATAATTTACATCATTACATCGGTTAGGTTGTGAGTAAAGTTGATGAATGCAATCGTACACGGTTTTCCTATTTTTTTGTTAATATTTTGTCGAATTACAGCATTTTTCGTCGTGACGCCGATATTTTCTTCGCGCAGCGTACCGGCAACTTTCAAAATCGGATTAGGCTTTATGATTTCGCTGCTAGTATTTCTGTCCTATGGCTTGCAGCAAAACATAGTGCTAGGGCCTGAATATATACTGCTTGTACTGCGAGAAATTTTGCTGGGAGTTTTGCTGGGCTTCGTCGTATATTTATTTTTCTCAGTTGTTCAGACAGCAGGCGCCCTCATGGATATGCAAATCGGATTTGCAATGGCTAACGTGATTGATCCCAATACAGGGACATCGGCTCCGCTTCTAGGTAACTTCAAATATATGGTATTAATGGTATTGTTTCTGATGCTTAATGGCCATCATTACTTGCTGGCGGGGCTTATGAACAGTTATGCATGGATGCCGCTTGATAATGAGCTGTTTGCAAGGGTGATGAGCGGAAATGTGAGTGTTTTTCTCACGAAGGCGCTTAGCATGACCTTCTTGCTTGCCATTCAAGTTGCTGCTCCAATGATGGTAGCCCTTTTTTTGACGGATGTAGGGCTTGGTTTTTTAACAAAGACAGCCCCCCAATTTAACGTATTTGTCGTTGGGATCCCCTTGAAAATTATCGTCGGCTTATTTCTTTTAGTTGTATTGATACCAAGCCTGGCGGTCTTGTTTGAAAATCTGTTTTCTATTTTATTTTCTTCGCTTGAGCAGTTGTTTGGTATTTTACAGCAAGCTCCCGCGGCGGATGGGCAATAGGAGGCGGGAGCATGAAAACATTTCGTTTGCGGATGGATTTACAGCTTTTCAGCCAAGAAAAGACGGAAAAGGCAACGCCGAAGAAGCGTAGTGAATCGAGGAAAAAGGGGCAAGTAGCCAAGTCTTCAGATTTGCCAGGAGCATTTATTTTACTATTTGTGTTTGCCTCTTTTCTCATGCTGGGCAACTACTATAAGCAGAATATATTGCATTTATTCGGCAGCTTCTTTCAGGATTGGCTTCTGCTTGAAGTAACAACGAGCAATGTGCTGGATTTTTTTATAACCGTTGTTTCCAAGATCG
The DNA here is from genome assembly GCF_050864975.1 of Paenibacillus sp. GXUN7292. Lineage (NCBI taxonomy): Bacteria > Bacillati > Bacillota > Bacilli > Caryophanales > Paenibacillaceae > Paenibacillus > Paenibacillus sp. GXUN7292. The sequence goes on from NZ_JBOZWO010000001.1 coordinate 493,874, forward strand.
TCATTTTGATGCTTCCTATTTTTGCTATCGCCGTCGTTTTTGGCGCTGTAGGGAATATCGTACAATTTGGTTTTCTGTTTACAGGTGAGCCATTAAAACCGCAGCTGAAAAAGCTGAACCCGATAGAAGGATTCAAGCGAATCTTTTCTGTAAGAAGCTTAGTAGAGTTTTTAAAAAGCGTACTAAAGGTGCTTATTATCGGAGTCATTGTTTATTCTACTATAACAAGCGAATGGGATCATATGATAGTCCTTTCGACTCAGCCTATTGAGCATATTTTTTCATATGCCGCAGGAATCACGATTAATTTAGGCATTCAGATAGGCGCTGTACTTGCAGTTCTGGCCATTGCCGACTACATGTATCAACGATATGAGCATGAAAAAAGTATTAAAATGTCAAAGCAGGATATTAAAGATGAGTTCAAAAAATCCGAAGGCGATCCGCTCATTAAAGGAAGAATTCGGGAAAAGCAGCGCCGAATGGCTTTACAGCGCATGATGCAGGATGTACCGACAGCAGATGTTGTTATTACGAATCCGACTCACTTTGCAATAGCACTGAAATATGACGCTTCCCAAATGGAGGCGCCAACCGTTGTAGCAAAAGGGATGGATCACCTTGCTCTTCGTATAAAAGAGGTTGCGAAGGAACATGGTGTCATAACGATGGAAAACAAGCCGCTTGCCAGAGCGCTTTACGAACAGGCAGAGATTGGCGATGTGATACCCGGTGACCTGTTCCAAGCTGTGGCTGAAATACTGGCATATGTATATAAAATTAAAGGTCGGAGACGAACGACATAACAGGTGGGAGGAGGGAACGTCATGAAAGCAAGAGATCTGGTCATCATACTTGGAATAATTGGTATCGTACTCATGATGATCATCCCAATCCCATTATTGCTTATCGATATACTTCTGATTCTTAACATTTCGATAGCGCTCATGATTTTGCTAGTTGCGATGAATACAAGAGAAGCGCTGGATTTTTCGATTTTTCCAGCTATATTGCTTATTACGACGCTGTTCCGCCTTGCTTTGAGCGTATCTACTACACGGAGTATTTTATCTCGCGCAGAAGCTGGCGATGTCATTCAGACATTTGGGGGCTGGGTAGGCGGCGGCGAAGTCGTTGTCGGCTTTATCGTATTTCTCATTTTGGTCGTCGTGCAATTTATCGTTATTACGAAAGGTTCAGAGCGTGTTGCAGAGGTTGCTGCCCGCTTTACGCTCGATGCGATGCCGGGCAAGCAGATGAGTATCGATGCGGATCTGAACTCTGGGCTGATTAATGAGCAGCAAGCAAGAGAGCGCCGCTCCAAAATTGAACGAGAGTCAGATTTTTACGGGGCAATGGATGGTGCGAGTAAATTTGTCAAAGGTGACGCAATTGCTTCTATTATTATCGTTATCATTAACTTAATCGGCGGCTTTATCATTGGTATGTCCATACATAATCTAAGCTTTACAGAGTCTCTCGCCAAGTTTTCCATTTTAACGATTGGTGACGGCCTCGTTACACAAATTCCGGCGCTGCTGATTTCCACTGCTGCTGGCTTGATCGTGACGAGAGCGGCATCAGAGGGCAATTTGGCAGAAGATGTCACCTCTCAGCTATTTAAGTATCCAAAAATGCTGTATATAGCAGCAGGTACTGTAGCGATGCTGGGACTTACGCCAATCGGCATTTTAAAAACATGGCCGTTTGCGATTGTTATCGCTGTTGGCGCGTATATTATGCAAAAATCCTTACATAAAAAGCAAGCACAGGAAGAGCTGCTTGTTGAAGAGCAGCAAATTGAAGAGGTGCGAAGTCCGGAAAGTGTTATTAGCCTGCTGCAGGTTGATCCGATTGAATTTGAATTCGGCTATGGACTTATCCCGCTTGCAGATACGCAGCAAGGCGGAGATTTGCTGGACCGCATCATTATGATTCGCAGACAATGCGCGCTTGATTTAGGTCTTGTTGTACCAGTCATCCGCATTCGCGATAATATTCAGCTTAAGCCGAACGAGTATGTCATCAAAATTAAAAGCAATATGGTAGCTCGAGGCGACTTGCTGTTAAATCACTATTTGGCGATGAGTCCAGGATTCGAGGACGACTCGGTTATCGGTATAGAAACGACTGAACCGGCCTTCGGCTTGCCGGCCATATGGATTGACGAAGGCATGAAGGAACGCGCCGAGCTGTCGGGCTATACCGTTGTCGATCCGCCTTCAGTAGTAGCAACTCATTTGACTGAAATTATTAAAAGACATGCTCATGAGCTGATTGGCAGACAAGAAACGAAAATGCTGGTTGAAAATGTCAGGGAAACTTATCCTGCACTAGTAGACGAGCTTATCCCTAATATTCTTACCATCGGAGATATTCAAAAGGTGCTTGCCAAGCTGCTGCGTGAAAAGGTGTCGATTCGCGATTTGGTTACTATATTTGAAACGCTGGCAGATCATGGCCAATATACAAAAGATCCCGATGTGCTTACTGAATATGTCAGACAATCGCTATCGCGTCAAATTACTCAGCAGTTTGCTCCATCTGGAGAAACGCTTCGCGTAATTACAGTAGGACCGCAGCTTGAGAAAAAAATTGCGGAATCCGTACAGCAAACAGACCATGGCTCGTATATTGCGATGGATCCGGTAACGACACAAAGCATGTATCAGATGATGAATGAACAAGTGAATCGTCAAATACAATCGGGCCATCAGCCAGTTATATTGGCATCGCCGACGATTCGAATGTATTTGCGCCAACTGTTGGAACGAACGATGCAGGAAATTCCTGTATTGTCTTACAGCGAGCTTGAGCCTAGCGTTGAGGTGCAAAGTGTTGGGGTGGTGAATCTATGAGAGTAAAGCGTTATGTAGTTGATCAGCTACCTGAAGCGGTTGCGCTCATTCGTTCAGAGCTGGGCAAGGATGCTGTAATCTTGGAATCGAGACCTGTTGCAGTTGGCGGCTTTATGGGCTTGTTTCGCAAAAAAAAGATTGAAGTGACTGCGGCGGTAGAGGAAAATCCTGCCGCCAGTGAGACCGTCAGCAAGCCAAGTGCAGCCGATGTAAATCAAATTCTAGAGCAAATATTGAAAAGCTCTTCCCGGACGGCGGCACCCCCGCCGGAGCCGGCACCAGCAGTAAAGGATAATCCGGTCAATCCGGCGCATATGCCTGTTGCTGACCGCGGCATTTCTGATAAGCAAATTCTAGAAGAACTACAGGAAATGCGGCAGCAGATGATGAAATTATCGAAGCAGCAAGCAGGTCATAGCGCGTTTTCCGATGCAGTGCTTGCGCTTAGGCGGAGATTGCTGGATCAGGAAGTTGAGCTGGAATGGATTGAAAGGCTCACTAATGAATTGCTTGAACAGTATGATACTGAATTGAACAAGCTTTCGCCAGATGAGCTGTGGCGGGCAGCAGCAGATCGATTAGAAGAGTGGCTTGCAAGCTTCAGTCCTAATCAAATTCATCCGGAAGCATCGGTTGTCCATTTCGTCGGTCCAACGGGAGTCGGCAAAACAACGACAATTGCCAAGCTTGCGGCAGAATACAAAATTAAAAATAATAAACGAGTAGGCTTCATTACTTCCGATACTTACCGAATAGCAGCTGTCGATCAGCTGCGCACGTATGCGACAATTTTGGATATTCCGCTTGAAATTGTATTTTCGCAAGGCGATCTTCATAAAGCATACGATAATTTAAGCCAGTGCGATATTATTTTGATGGATACGGCAGGCAGAAATTACCGAAGCGAGCTTCATGTATCCGAAGTTAACAGCTTATTTCAGTCATCCAGGCCGAGCGAGACGATATTGGTGCTTAGTCTGACAGGGAAAACGAAGGATATGGAAATTATTACGGAGCGTTTCACCAAGTATGGCATTACGAAGGTACTATTTACAAAGCTTGACGAAACGACCGTGTATGGGGCAATTTTGAATCTTATTTTAAAATACAGTCTTATTCCAACCTTTGTAGCTGGAGGTCAAACCGTTCCGGATGATATCGAGCGATTTGATCGTTCAAGTTATATACAGTTACTGCTAGGAGAAGTAAGCGATGAATGATCAGGCAGAAGCATTGAGACAGCTAGTCAAACAAAATAATTCGCAAAGCCAGCTTAAAAACACGCGTGTCGTTACGGTCACTAGTGGCAAAGGTGGTGTTGGCAAATCCAATTTTAGCTTGAATTTTGCTCTTTCCTTGCAGCGTCTAGGTCAAAAGGTTCTCGTATTTGATGCCGATATCGGCATGGCGAACATTGATGTGCTTATGGGACAAACGACCCCCTACAATCTGTATCATTTGCTCACTCAGGAAAAAACAATTTGGGACATTATAGCTGTCGGCCCAGAGGGGCTGCATTATATTGCTGGCGGATCGGGCTTTAAGGATTTGCTGGAGCTGACGGCAGAACAGCTGGAAAGGTTTGCAGGCGAAATTGAAAAGCTGCACGGCAGGTATGATGTCATATTGTTTGATACAGGCGCCGGGCTGTCAAAGGAGACAGTAAAGTTTATTACTGCCGCGGATGAAACAATCGTCGTCACAACGCCTGAGCCTACTTCAATAACGGACGCTTATGCTTTAATCAAAATGGTAAGAGCGATGCATATCGATGTGTCCTTCAAGCTCGTTGTCAATCGGGCAACCAACCGCAAGGAAGGACAGCAGACATTGGACAAGATCAGCTTGGTAGCGAAGCGATTTTTAGATACGGAATTGCCTACGCTCGGCATTATGTTTGATGATGGCAACGTGTCAAGCGCAGTTAAGAAACAAATTCCTTTTTCAATATGCTATCCTTCTACAGCTGCCTCAAAAGCTGTGATGGAAATTGCTAGGTCGTTTCTAGCAATTCAAGCGCCTGTGCAACAGAGTAGTGGTATCAAAGGGTTTTTAAGTAAAATGTTCAGACTAGCGTGATAATCCTTTGGAACGGGGGTAATGGAATGGCTCCTTATCGAATACTCGTTGTTGATGACTCTGCATTTATGCGTAAAATTATTTCAGATTTAATCGCGCAGGATAGACAATTTGTAATTGCTGGTACAGCGGTCAATGGGGCTGAAGCTTTACAAATGATTCAACAATTAAAGCCTGACGCTGTAACCCTTGATTTGGAAATGCCGGTTATGAACGGCATCGAGGCGCTGCAGGCGATTATGAAGCAGAGTCCGGTACCGGTTATTATGCTTTCTGGCATTAGCGAAGACAATACGCGAGAAACGATTAAAGCCTTGCAATATGGTGCTTTTGATTTTATAAGAAAGCCTTCGCTCGGCGCAATTTCGCAGCATGTAAGCGAAGTAGGCGAGCTGCTGCTAGAAAAGCTGAGAATTGCAGTAGTATCTAAACGCTCCATGCCGGCAGGGCTGCAGACTGCTGAAAAGCCAAAAGCCGTTTTGGGACATAAGCGCACGTTAGATTATCGCAAGCCCGAGGAGTCCGGCAAAGAGGCAAAGCCTTTCATGCGAGACAACGAGCAAAAGCAGGCTGCAGAAACTTCTATAAAAAAGCATGCGAATAATCCGTTAATAAAGAAAAAATTGCCAAGTGCAGAACCGATCAAGCAGCCTGCTTCTATCATAAAGCCTGTACTGCAAAATCAGAAGCTGCAGAAAGCAACTCAAAAAAGTGCCGACAAAATTGATTTTACTCATTTGGTTGCAATCGGCACCTCTACCGGCGGGCCGCGTGCTTTGCACGAAGTCATCAGCTCCTTGCCGTCTGACTTTGCAGCGCCGGTACTTGTCGTACAGCATATGCCGCCTAAATTCACCAAATCGCTGGCGCAGCGGCTTAACAATTTCAGTTCCTTGCAGGTAGTAGAGGCGGAGCAAGGGGAGCGCGTCTTTGCAGGCAAGGTGTATATAGCGCCAGGCGGCTCGCATATGGGACTTGAGAAGGATAAAGACGGATACTGCATCAAGCTTTCTAGTGAACCGCAGCGCAACGGTCACCGGCCATCGGTGGATGTGCTGTTTGAATCTCTCGTTTCTTTTACCGAGCTGCAGCGTCATGCCGTCATTATGACAGGGATGGGCAGCGATGGCACTTTAGGGCTGAAGCAGCTTGTAGCCAGCGGAGCGGCATCAGCAGTGGCGGAGGCGGAGGAAAGCTGTATCGTATATGGTATGCCGCGTTCGGCAATTGAAAGCGGCGCAGCTAATAAGGTGCTGCCATTAAGCCAAATATCCGCCTATCTTGAACAAGCGATTTTAACTAAAGGAAGCGTAATTCAGACCGATTAACAGGGGGTGCGAGATGATGGATATGAATGCATATTTATCCATGTTTATTGACGAATCAAATGATCACCTGCAAGCATTGAATGAAAATTTACTGCAGCTTGAAAGCAATCCTGAGGATCTTACTATTGTACAATCCATTTTCAGATCAGCGCATACGCTAAAGGGCATGTCCGCTACTATGGGCTTTGAAGATTTGGCATCGCTGACGCATGAAATGGAAAATGTGCTGGACCTTGTTCGCAACAGCAAGCTGCAAATGGATAGCTTTATATTTGATACCTTGTTTAAAGGTCTAGACGCTTTGGAAGCGATGGTTCAGGATATTATTGGCGGAGGAACGGGCCAGGCTGACGTTTCTGCAATTGTAGCTTCATTGCAGGCCATTACAAAGAGCGATTATAAAGCTGGCGGAGTCGCGCAGCCCGCAGCTGCAAGCAGCGCCGAGTCTGCTCCAGCTGCTAATTCTTCAGCAGGCGGCCTGCTTGATCAATTTCAAGCATCCGTTCTGGAGCAATCGATAGAAAGCGGGCATAAGGTTTATTTTGTCCAAGTATCTGTGCTGGAAAGCTGCTTGCTTAAAGCAGCCAGAGCATATATGGTATTTGATTTAATAGAACGCAACGGCGAGGTTATCCAATCCAATCCTTCTGTGCAGGATCTGGAGCAAGAGAAATTTGACCGCTCCTTTACTATTTTTACAATTTCAAGCCTGTCTGAGCCAGAATTAAAGGAACAGCTGCTAGCTATTTCTGAAATTGAATCGGTTGATGTCGCACTTATGGATAAAGAAACGCTTTCTAGCCTTATACAAGGTCCAAGCAGCGCTTCAGTTGCAGCGGCAGTAGAAAGTCCGGCAGCTCCATCGCCGAAAAGCTCGGCGCCAGGCAGCGAGGCTGCACCTGCTGCCAAAAAGCAGGCGCCGCCGTCAAATGGCGCGGTATCCCGTACGATACGTGTTGATATAGACCGCTTGGATACATTAATGAACTTATTTAGCGAGCTGTTGATAGACAGGGTCAGACTCGAGCAGCTATCCAGCGAAATTAATAGAAACGACTTGACCGAGACAGTCGAGCATATGGCCAGAGTCAGCTCCGATCTGCAAAATATCGTATTAAAGCTGCGTATGGTGCCGGTAGATACTGTATTCAGCCGCTTTCCGCGCATGATTCGCGATCTGGCAAAATCTATGGACAAAAAAATCGAGCTCGTCATAACCGGTGCAGATACAGAGCTAGACAGAACGGTTATTGATGAGATCGGTGATCCGCTAGTCCATTTGCTGCGCAACTCGATCGACCATGGCATTGAAACGGTGGAGGAAAGAATTGCAGCCGGGAAGCCTGAGACCGGAACGATTCAATTGCGAGCTTTTCATAGCGGCAATCATGTATTTATTGAGGTTGAGGAAGATGGCCGCGGAATCAATACGGATAAAGTGCGTCAGATTGCGATTAAAAATAAGGTATTGACAGAAGAGGAAGCGAAGAAGCTTTCAGTCGATCAAATTAATATGCTTATTTTTGCAGCTGGTTTCAGTACAGCTGATAAAATATCAGATATATCAGGACGCGGCGTAGGGCTTGATGTCGTCAGAAGTAAAATTACTTCCTTAGGCGGCAACGTTTCGATCAGCTCCGAGCAAGGCAAGGGCACTAAGTTTTCCGTCCAGCTTCCTCTGACGTTATCTATTATTTCGGCGATGCTTATTCAGATGGGGTCTGAAAAATATGCAATGCCGCTGTCATCAATTGTAGAAACGGCCATCATTAAGCGTGAACAGATTACGCTTGTACATGGACAGCCTATGATCCAATTCCGCAATACTGTAATTCCGATCGTTTCGTTAAGCAAGGTGCTGGAATGTCCTGATTTTGACGATTCAACAGAAGAGGAAAGCGAAATTATCGTCGTACGCAAAGGCGACAAGCATGCAGCTATTATTATTGACGAATTTATTGGCCAAAGCGAAATTGTCCTGAAGTCTCTGGGCAAATACTTGACTAATATTCATGCCGTAAGCGGCGCAACTATTCTAGGCGATGGCTACGTGGCGTTAATTATTGATCCAAATGCTTTAATTAAATAAGGAGGGATACAGATGGGAGAAGAATTGAAAGTAATTGTGTTTGCTCTGAATCATGAAGAATACGGTATCGAAGTTGATAAGGTACAAACGATCGAACGGCTGTCTCCAATTACTCGCGTGCCAAAAACTCCAGCTTTTATTAAAGGGGTCATTAACTTAAGAGGCGCTGTAGTGCCAGTTATCGATTTGCGCGGCAGATTTAATCTTGAAGAAACAGAGTTGAATGAAAACTCCCGTATTATCGTAGTGGCTGTAAATGATATCGAGGTTGGCTTTATCGTTGATTCGGCAAATGATGTCATCGATATTGATACGGATGAAATCGATTCTCCACCTGAAATTGTTGGTGGGATACGAGCGAAATATTTGCATGGCATTGCCAAGCTCGGAGAAGGCAGGCTGCTCATTATGCTTAATTTGAATGAAGTGTTGAATAAGCAAGAAATCATTCAGCTCGAAGGGTTAGAGGTGTAGCAAATTGGGTGTCTACAATCGCTTTGAAGCATTTGAACTCGATGTATTGCGAGAGGTTGGCAATATCGGGGCTGGCAATGCGGTTACTGCACTATCAACTTTATTGAACAAGCCGGTAGATATGGCAGTTCCCAAGGTAAGCCTGCTTCCGTTTGAAGAAGTTGCCGAGCGTGTAGGAGGCTCTGAAAAAATAGTGATCGCGGTGTTCCTCCGAGTAGAGGGGGAAGCGCCGGGGAATATGTTTTTTATAATGGATGATCATGCAGCCGATCGGCTGCTTATGCATCTATTAGTGCAAGAGGCGAGAACAGAAGGATCGTATTCGGAGATGGAGCTATCAACCCTATGCGAGATTGGCAATATTTTAGCTGGATCTTACTTATCTTCCCTTGCTGATTTTACTCAGCTTGCTTTGCAGCCTTCTGTGCCGCTTATTGCACATGATATGGCAGGCGCTATATTAAGCTATGGCTTAATGCAATATGGTGAAATGGGAGATTCAGCGCTTCTAATAGAAACTTCTTTTTTAGAAGGCTATCAATCGTTGGAAGGCCAGTTTTTCCTCATTCCGGATCCACATTCTTTTGACAAAATTTTTGGAGCATTAGGAGTCGGTTTGGAATGATACAGCACAATCTGGTGAAGGTCGGTATGGCTGATCTGAATATTGCGTTGAACGGCGATGTGCTTAAAACAACTGGACTAGGTTCATGTGTCGGATTAACCTTGTTTGATCCGCTGCGCAAAATTGCCGGAATGGCTCATGTTATGCTGCCTTCATCGAATATTGCTCGCGATTTGCAATTTAATGTTGCAAAATATGCGGATACAGCTATACCTGATTTGCTTCAAAAAATGATAGAGAGCGGCGCTAAGAGAGACAGGCTTCAAGCTAAAATGGCAGGCGGCGCCCAAATGTTTACATTCGCAGGCCAAACGGATTCCCTTCGCATTGGTCCGCGCAACGTAGAGTCATGTATGCATTTGCTTCAGGAGCTGGGCATACCTGTTTTAGGACAGGATACGGGTGGAAGCTATGGACGAACGATCGAATTTGACAGCAGCAGCGGAATTCTTTCTATTAGAAGCGTTCAGCATGGTATAAAGGAGATTTGAAATGATAGGAAGTTGGCGGTGGAACGTTGCGTTTGGCTTAGTAGGTGCAGTATTGACGATTATATTTTCTTTAAGCAGTAATTTGATAGACGTCGTACTGCTCCGCAGCCTATACGCTTTTATTTCATTTTTTGTGGTGGCATATGCGGTGCGGTTGATTTTCGCTCAGATTGTTAAGCCGCCTTCTTTGACTCCCTCGCTGCATGCGAAGGAGGAGGATAAAGGGGCTCAGCTAGACCTTGTGACGCCGCCTCAAACGGATGACTTAAATGATTTGCTTAAGTCCCAATTAACAGACACTGACGTTCAGCAGACAGAGGATGAAAAGTCTATTAAAAAGGAACAGGAGCAGCAGAAGCAGGCTGAGTTCAAGCCTCTTAATCCACCACAATTTGTTTCATCCAAAAATACAGAGCCTGAGGAATTGGCGAAAGCAATTCGTCACCTGACAGGGGAGTGAGCTGATGACTGAGCTAAAGACACCTCATTTGATAAACCTTCAGCTGTGGAAAGAATGGCGTGAGCAAGGTGATCTAGAAGCGAAGAAACAGTTGATTGAAACGTATTTGCCGCTTGTCGATTATGTAACGAATCGCATGGCTATCGGTTTGCCCAAAAATATTATCCGCGATGATCTTGCAAGCAACGGAGTAATGGGGCTGATTGATGCTATAGAGAAATTTGATTATTTGCGCGGGCTGCAATTTGAAACTTACGCATCCTGGCGTATTCGAGGCGCAATTATTGACGGCCTGCGGCAGGGGGATTGGGTTCCTCGCTCGGTTAGAGAAAAAGCTAAACGAATTGAGGATGCCTATCAGCTTTTAGAGCAGCAATATATGCGTTCTGTGACAGATGCGGAAATTAGCGCCTACTTGCAGGTTTCAGAGAAAGAATTTGTTAATATGCTGCAGGATATATCTGTAGCTACCGTATGTTCTTTGGAGGATCCTATTCGCGAAGAGGATTCCGAGACCAGAATGTCGCTTTTAGTGGATGATAAAGCTAAAAATCCGGATTATAAGGTGCATGAGTTTTATTTAAAGGAATCATTGGTTAAAGGAATTGAACGATTGACCGAGAAAGAGAGAATTGTTGTGTCGTTATTTTATTACGAGGAATTGTCATTAAGTGAAATTGCTGAAGTAATGTCTTTGTCGCCATCGAGAATATCGCAGCTGCATTCCAAAGCGATCTTAAGGCTTAGGGGTGTATTAGCCAAGCATAAGGACCAGCTAATGCAGCATTAATCTATAGACTAAAAGTAAAAACGTGAGAAGTAAGGAGGAAATCAAGTGGACGTGGAAAAGCTGGATTCATACTTGCGCATCCATGTATCTTCTGATAAATTATCTGCTTTCGTAACCTTTAATCGTTTGTCTGATGATTTTGTTGTTACGCCTGAACAACTTCAATCGTTTTTAGAAGCAAAAGGAATTGCGTATGGCTTGCTGCCAGATGTGCTGAAGCAAATATGCGCCAACCCGATCGCTTATTTCAAGGATCAAACTTTAGTGGCTGCCGGCAAAATAGCGAGGCCCGGTAAAGATGGCTATATCCGATTTTTTTATGATCTGGAAAGCGGACAAGAAAAACGCCCTGCCGAAGGCCAGGATGGAACCATTGATTTTAAAGAGATTACCAAGCTTAAAAATGTAAAGAAAGGCCAGCCTATAGCCGAGCTTGTGGAACCCATGCAGGGGGAGCCAGGCAGGACAGTCGATGGAAATGAGCTTGAAGCGGTATTTGGCAAGAAAGCACATTTTAAGCTGGGAAAGAATGTCGTTGTAGCGGGAGAAAAACCGATGCTTTACGCTGCAATTGATGGTATGATTTCGATAACGGATAAAGAAAAAATTAATGTTTTTCCGATCTATGAAGTAAATGGAGACGTAGATTATCGGGTCGGCAATATTGATTTTGTCGGGACGGTTATTGTACGGGGAAATGTGCTTAATGGTTTTAAGATTAAGGCTTCCGGAGATATTCGCGTTATTGGCGGCGTTGAGGGCGCAGAAATCGAAACAGGGGGCTCGATTGAAATTACCGGCGGCATTATGGCCAGCGGGAAAGGCTTTATTCATGCCGGACAGCATGTGAAAAGCTCTTTTATTCAAGATGCTAATGTTGTAGCTGGAGCCGATGTTACCGTCACGCAAAGCATTATGCATTCTAATGTGAAGGCAGGCCAGCATATTGTATGCTCAGGCACAAAAGGCTTGATTGTAGGCGGCCTCATTCAAGCTGGCGAGACGGTAACTGCAAGAATTATTGGCAATGCAATGTCTACTGCAACTACGATCGAGGTAGGCGTGCAACCTCAGCTGCGCGAGGAATTCCAGGGTTTGAGAAAATCTATCCGGGCTGCTATGGAAAATTTGGACAAAACAGAAAAAGCGCTCGTTATACTGGATCAAATGGCAGCAGCCGGCCAATTGACGCCGGACCGCCTGGCGATGAGAGTAAAGCTCACCGCTACCCGAAGACAAACCTCACTCGATATCGATCAGCAGAAAGAACGTATGCTGGAAATTGAAAAATCGCTTGAAAATACGGAGCTTTCGCGAATTAATGTAAGCGGCATAATTTTCGGTGGAACGAAAATCGTAATCGGCCGGTATACTAAATTTATAAAAGACAGCTCTGAGCATGTTTATTTCAAATATTATGAAGGCGACGTCGCGATGTTTCCATTATAATGGCAGTGCAAGGAGGAGATAGTATTGGCATTCAAATCGCTTGATCTGCAAATGTCCATTCCAAGAACACAGGATGTAAGCATTTTACAAAGTCAAGCTGCCCAAAAGCCGATAGTTGATCAAAACTTACTTGCGAATCAAACAGAAAGAGAAACAGAGGAAAAGAGGACGCAAAGCAGCCAGCTTGAAAAGTCGGCAAAAGCGCAAGTCCAAACGAGTGATCAGGGGAAAGCGCAGCAGGAAGGGCAAAAAGGGCCGCGCAGCAAAAGGCGCGATGCAAATGATGCTGACCCTAACGAAGCCCCTGCCCATCCCTACAAGGGACATCATTTGGATATTTCATTATAATAATCGCAGCTCGAGGGCAGCAAGCTAAGGTAGGAAAGGCGGTTAAACCTGTGTCGGAGCCATGGCATTATATTGTACTTCTAGGTGCTGCTATCGCAGTTATTGCTTATGCTATGCCGCGTGCGAAATCAAAAGCTGCAGCTGATGCTGCAAAAACTAAAGATATGGAGCAGCTGCTTGAGCAGTATATGTTTACGGCTGAGCAAGAGCATGAAGCGCTTGTTCAGCTAGTAAAGGAAGCTCAACAAAGCTCTAAACAAACAGCTTCTGCGCATGAGAGCAAGGTTTCTCAGCTGGAGACGCAACTGGCTGCGCTGATGAACGAGCTGGAGCAGCAAAAGAAAAGCCGGGCGGAGCAGCATCTGCAAGCTCAACCAGCTGCTGCTGCACAGAACTTGCCAGCACAACAGGAGTCTATTGAGGAGAAGCCTGCTCCGACATCTTTGGAGCAGCGCTATGAGCAATTATTTCAGCTGCATAATAGCGGAAAATCTATAGAAGCGATAGCGAAGAAGCTTCAGCTTAACAAGGGCGAGGTCCAGTTAATTATACAGCTTGCCAAGCAGGAGGCGAGTGCTCGTGGATAAACGTTCGTTCCTGTTAGGGCTTGGAATCGGCATCATTGTTGGTGCGCTATTGCTTCAATTGATTTCGCTCGGCAATGACAGCAAGGAAAAGCTGAATGAGAAGTCACAAGAAATAAACGGTAATTCTCAACTGCTTGGTGATGGACAAGCCGATGGAGGAACAGTTGGAATGGCTGGCCCGCAGGCTCAGGCTGACACGGACAATGGGACTGCTGAGCCGAGCAAGGAAGTTGAAAACAATACAGAAAACGTTGAAAACAATGCAGAAACCGCTGAAATCGATACGGAGCAGGACGCGCAGGGACAGCCTTCTGTGACGGCTGCTCCTGCTGTGTCTCGGGAGCAGCTTATTCTGCGTATCGAGCCGGGTTTCACGCTATCAGCAGCTGCCAAGCTTTTGCATGAGCAAAAGGTGCTGGAGGATACGGAGTCTTTTGTTGCAACGATGAAGAAAAAAGTAAACGGCAGCATCAAAAAAGTGCGAGCCGGCTGCTTCCTGTTCGAAGAGCAAATGAGTCCGGACGAGGTCGCTCGTATCGTTACGAGCCAACCCTTGTCCAAGGAGCAGGCACGTGAATACGCAGCCGAAAATAACGGAATGAACGTTCCAGAAATTTGCCTGTAGCGTGAAAAACTATAATTTTTAATTGTTTCCTTGCACCTGGGCATTATCTATGATATATTAATTGACGGTGTTAAAAACACACGCTTAGTCAATTTTACCAATGGTGCTTATGCTCGGCATAAGTTTTGGTAGAAGATGCGACGAGCGGAGGAAATCAAAAAACCATATCAGGAGGTGTTGAAGAAATGGCGGTTATTTCCATGAAACAGCTACTAGAAGCTGGGGTACACTTCGGTCATCAGACTCGTCGCTGGAACCCTAAGATGGATCGTTATATCTTCACAGAAAGAAACGGAATTTATATTATTGACTTGCAAAAAACGGTTAAGAAAGTTGACGAAGCTTACAACTTTGTTAAATCCGTAGCTGCTGAAGGCGGCACAGTACTATTTGTTGGTACTAAGAAGCAAGCTCAAGATTCAGTTAAAGAAGAAGCTGAGCGTTGTGGAAACTTCTACATCAACCAACGTTGGCTTGGCGGTACTCTAACTAACTTCCAAACAATCCAAAAGCGTATCGATCGTTTGAAGCAGCTAGAGCAATGGGAAGAGGACGGCACATTCGAAGTTCTTCCTAAGAAAGAAGTAATCATTCTTCGCAAAGAAAAAGATCGTTTGGAGAAATTCCTTGGCGGTATTAAAGGAATGAAAGGTCTTCCAAGCGCATTGTTCATTATCGATCCACGCAAAGAGCGCATTGCAGTTGCAGAAGCTCGCAAGCTTGGTATCCCAATCGTTGGTATCGTAGATACTAACTGTGATCCGGATGAAATCGATTATGTAATCCCTGGTAACGATGATGCAATTCGTGCCGTTAAGCTGCTGACTTCCAAAATGGCTGATGCTATTGTTGAAGCTAATCAAGGCGAGCAAACAACAGCTTAATAAATAATTCATTCAGCTAAACGAAAAGAAATATAAGCCCTTGCATTTCATCGGTGAACGCACCTTTTTGAAGGACAGCAAAGCCGTTTATCCTTAACGGATAACTTGTAATATCTTATATTTCACACAAAGGGTGGTCAGATGGTGAAAACCTCTCACTGCCCTTTTTTTGAACAAAATTCAGATGTTAATTTATAGGAGGGTTTTTCATGGCAGTTACTGCAAGCATGGTTAAAGAACTTCGTGAAAGAACAGGAGCAGGAATGCTCGATTGCAAAAAAGCATTGGATGAGACAAACGGCGATATCGATAAAGCGGTAGCCTTGCTTCGCGAGAAAGGCCTTTCTGCTGCAGCTAACAAGGCTGGACGCGTTGCAACTGAAGGCGTTGTTGAATCGTATATTCATGCTGGTGGCCGTATCGGCGTTCTAGTTGAAATCAACTGCGAAACAGACTTCGTTGCAAAAACAGACCAATTCCGCGAGTTTGCTAGAGATGTAGCTATGCATATTGCAGCATCCAATCCGAAATTCGTTCGCCGCGAGGAAGTTCCTGCTGACGAAATCGAAAAAGAACGCGAAATTTTGAAAAATCAAGCACTAAATGAAGGCAAGCCTGAAAAAATCGTTGAAAAAATGGTTGAAGGCCGCATTTCTAAATATTACGAAGAATATTGCTTGCTTGAGCAATCCTTCATTAAAGACCCAGACAAAACTGTGGCAACTCTTGTTAATGAGAAAATTAGCACTATTGGTGAAAATATCTCCATCCGTCGCTTCGTTCGTTACGAGCTAGGTGAAGGCCTTGAGAAAAAAGTAGATAACTTTGTAGAAGAAGTTATGGCACAAGCTAAACTTTAATCCGAACGCACAGGCGGGGCGGGGCGTTCGCCCCGCCTTCTTTTCTTAAAAATTAGTTGATCTTGCATTTTCAAAAACATTTTAATTGCCTCATGCTTGCATGAGGTGCATGATGGAGGTATTTCAGTTGGCACATCCAGTATTTAAACGCATCGTTTTGAAAGTAAGTGGCGAATCATTGTCGGGGCAAGAAGGTTACGGAATCGAAGCTTCCGTCATTTCTTCCATTGCCAATCAGGTGAAAGAAGTGATCGACCTTGGAGTAGAGGTGGCTATCGTTGTCGGCGGCGGCAACATTTGGAGAGGAATTGCCGGCTCTGCAAAAGGGATTGATCGTGCAACTGCTGACTATATGGGCATGCTGGCTACAGTGATGAATTCACTTGCGCTTCAAGACGCGTTGGAACAAATTGATGTCCCAACTCGTGTACAAACTTCAATTGCGATGCAGCAAATTGCTGAGCCGTACATTAGAAGACGTGCTATTCGCCATTTGGAAAAAGGCCGTGTCGTTATTTTTGCAGCTGGAACCGGTAATCCATTTTTTTCAACGGATACTACTGCTGCGCTTCGTGCTGCTGAAATCGAAGCTGAGGTTATTCTGATGGCTAAAAACAAAGTGGATGGCGTATATTCTGCAGATCCATTCAAAGACAAGTCTGCTGAGAAGTTTGAAGAGCTGACATATATGGATATGCTTAATCGTAATTTGGGAGTTATGGACTCGACAGCATCCTCCTTGTGCATGGATAATAATATTCCGCTTATCGTATTTTCGATTACTGAAAATGGAAACATTAAGCGTGTTGTATTGGGTGAAAAAATTGGAACAATTGTGAAAGGGAGTGCTAAGTAATGCCTCAACAAGTGAAAAAGAATGCGGAAGAGCGTATGGAAAAAGCGATAAGCGCCCTGAAGAGAGAACTAGCATCGCTTCGCGCGGGTAAAGCTAGTCCAGCGCTGCTTGATCGTATTCAAGCTGAGTATTATGGTGCAATGACACCTCTTAATCAATTAGCAAACATAAATGCTCCTGATTCCAGAACCCTTCTTATTCAGCCTTGGGATAAGTCCTCGCTGGCTGCAATCGAGAAGGCGATTTTGAAATCTGATTTGGGACTAACACCTTCCAACGATGGTTCAGCGATAAGAATCGGTATTCCGATGCTTACGGAAGAACGCCGCGCTGATCTTGTCAAGGCTTCTAAAAAGTTCGGCGAGGATGCTAAGGTTGCGATCCGCAACATTCGCCGTGACGCAAATGACGATGTTAAAAAGCTTGAGAAGACGGATATTTCTGAAGATGAATCACGTCGTCATCAGGAAGATATTCAAAAATCGACAGATAAATTTATTGCTGAGGTCGATAAAGTGCTTGCAGCAAAAGAAAAAGAAATTATGGAAGTCTAACATACAATCGCCCCTCTGGGAGGCGGAATTGGTCTTGAAATTCTTGAAGAAACCGCGCATCTTAAGATGGCGTTGTTTCTTCTTGTTGATTTCGGTTTGGGGGGAAGCAGGATGATTAAGCGACTTCTGGCCAAGTTAGGCATTTCGTCCTTGCCGCAGTCGAAATCGCAAGCAATGGATAATGTGCCGCAGCATGTTGCTATAATTATGGACGGAAATGGCCGTTGGGCTAAAGATCGCGGTCTGCCTCGCGTTGCGGGTCATCATTCCGGTATGAAGACAGTGAAGCGCATCACGATGGAGGCAAACAGGATTGGCGTTAAATATTTGACGTTGTATGCTTTCTCAACAGAAAACTGGAAACGACCCAGGGATGAAGTGGAATTTTTAATGAAGCTGCCTCAGCAATTTTTGGAAATTGAGCTAAAAGAGCTTATTTCTAATAATGTACAGGTCAGAATGATGGGTTATAGGGATGATTTGCCTGAGCACACCTTGAAGGCTGTGGAAGAAGCTATTGCCAAAACGGCTGGAAATACAGGGCTTGTATTAAATTTTGCTCTAAATTATGGCAGTAGAATGGAAATGCTTGCAGCCGTTCGGGATATTGCCGCGGATGTTAAAAATGGAAAACTGCAGCTTGAGGATATTGATGAGCAATCCATGTCACAAAGGCTGTTAACAAAAGAGATGCCTGATCCGGATTTGTTGATCAGAACGAGCGGGGAGCTGCGACTTAGCAACTTTATGCTTTGGCAGTTGGCCTATAGTGAGCTTTGGTTTACAAATGTATATTGGCCGGAGTTCAAGGAAGCTCATTTTCTTGAAGCAATTGAACAGTATCAGCGACGCATTCGGCGTTATGGCGGATTATAAGCTCAAAGACGGAGTGTGACGACAGTTGAAACAACGTATCATTACAGGTGTCCTTGCCGGCGCATTTTTTATTGCTGTAGCAGTTGCAGGCGGAAATTGGTACGCAGCTTTAATGATTTTGCTTGCTGTTATCGGCTTTTATGAGTTCGCCCGGATGAACGGACATAAGTGGTATGACAGCATGACGCTGCTTGGTTATGCGGCCATGCTATATGTTGTGCTTCCATGGGAGCATTGGGGACTTGCAGCCCCATCCGCGATGCAAATGATTTGGCTGCTAGTTTGTTTATTGCTGGTTGTCACAGTAATAACTAAAAATCGCAAAACGATAGACCATGCAGCGCTTATGCTGCTTGGCGCCATCTATGTGGGTTATGGCTTCAATGCTATGATTGAAGTGAGATTAATCGAGAATGACGGTTTATTTTGGGCGTTTATCGCATTTGGATCGATATGGTCCTCTGATGTAGGCGCATATTTCTCAGGCAGAGCGTTTGGCAAAAACAAGCTGTGGCCCGAAATAAGTCCTAACAAAACGATTGAGGGTGCAATTGGCGGTGTTGCGCTTGCTGTTATTGTTGCTGTTATCTTCTCGCTATGCGCTCCTTCTATCGTATCTATCGGACATGCCGTAATCATTGGTTTGCTAGCTGCAATTGCCGGCCAGCTTGGCGATTTGATGCAGTCTGCCTATAAGCGAGTAAAGGGCATTAAAGATACTGGCACTTTGCTGCCGGGACATGGCGGAGTGCTGGATCGCTGCGATAGCTGGCTGATTGTGTTCCCGCTGCTTCTGCTTACGGGATTAATCCCTTTATAGAGGAAGGAGAAGCAATGATGAAAAAAATTGCACTGCTCGGCTCGACAGGTTCTGTAGGAACGCAAACATTAAATATTGTATCGCATCATCCTGAACAATTTCAGGTAACCGCTTTGACGGCGGGGAATAATATTGAACTGCTTATTAAGCAGGCTAAACAATATAATCCGGATCTGGTATGCCTGGCAACGAAGGAGCTGGCAGAGGAAGCGCGGCTTCATTTGCCGGCTTCAATGCGTATCGTGTACGGTGAGGAAGGTCTGATTGAAGCTGCCTCGATTGAAGACGTGGATGTCGTTGTAACCGCAATCGTGGGCAGCCGCGGTTTACCCGCCACACTGGCGGCGATTGATGCAGGCAAAACTGTTGCGCTTGCAAACAAGGAAACATTAGTTACAGCGGGGCATCTGGTAATGAAGCGTGCTCGCGACCGCGGAGTGGCAATTGTCCCCGTAGACAGCGAGCATTCGGCATTGTTCCAGTGCTTGAACGGTGAGCCAAGAGAGGCTGTTAATACATTGACGCTGACTGCATCAGGCGGTTCATTTCGCGATCGGTCGCGTGATGAACTTGCGAATGTTACTGTTGCAGACGCACTCCGGCACCCTAATTGGTCCATGGGAGCAAAAATTACAATCGATTCTGCGACGATGGTGAATAAAGGGCTGGAGGTCATCGAAGCGCACTGGCTTTTTGATATGCCTTATGATCGTATACAAGTACTCATGCATCCTGAAAGTATTATTCATTCCTTTGTAGAGTTTAAGGATCACAGTATTATTGCACAGCTGGGAGACCCGGACATGCGCGTGCCGATTCAGTATGCTCTTACTTATCCAGAGCGTTGGGCAACGCCTACCAAAAGACTTGATCTAGCAGCTATTGCCAAGCTTTCTTTTCGTGAGATGGATTACATAAGGTTTCCTTGTCTTAAGCTTGCCTATGATTGCGGAATAATGGGGCAGTCTGCTCCAACTGTTTTTAATGCTGCCAATGAAGTGGCTGTCGCAAGATTTTTGCGAGAGGAAATTTCGTTCCTTGATATAGAACGAGTTTTGGAGACCGTTATTAGCCGTCATGAAGCTGTTGATCTTCCTGATGTGCAAAGTATTGCTGAAGTAGATCTTTGGGCGAGACGACTAGCGTCAGAGATTTAAGCCGATCCTGCAATTATGGTTCTCTTGTATCGGATAGGAGAATAATGATAATCTATGTACAGGCCGTAATGAACAGGAGGCTATACCTATATGCATATGATTCAAATTGTATTTTTGACAGTGGCCGTATTTTTTGTCATTGTGACGATTCACGAGTGGGGTCATTTTATATTTGCTAAGAGGGCAGGCATTTTAGTTCGTGAGTTTGCCATTGGCTTTGGTCCTAAGCTGTTGTCAATTAAACGCGGAGAAACAAAATATACACTGCGGCTTATACCAGCTGGCGGATTTGTCAGAATGGCTGGAGAAGACCCCGAAATTGTCGAAGTGCAGCCAGGCCAAACGATAGCAGTCCGGATAAAAAACAATGAAGTAACGGCTATATATCTTGATCGCTTGGATGAGCGCAGCAATGTAATGCGCGGCGAGGTGCAGGCTGTTGATTTGGAGAAAGAGCTTTCGCTTACTTTGCTTGTAGACGGGGAAAGTGAAACCTTTGCCGTACAGCGTGAAGCACACATTATTGCTAGAGGATCGGAAACGCAAATCGCTCCAATCGATCGACACTTTAACAGCAAAACGCTGCCGCAGCGCGCCATGACTATTTTTGCCGGTCCGCTTATGAATTTTATTCTAGCTTTTTTGCTGTTTGGCACTTACATTCAAATGGCTGGCGTAGCAGAGAAGCTGCTTATTAATCAGGTTTCTGATGGGATGCCGGCCCAATCGGCTCAGCTTCAGTCAGACGATGTGATCGATGCCGTCAATGGCGAGAAGATCGGTACGGATTTCGGAAGAATGATTGATATTATCGGAGATTCTGCCGGCGTACCGATTACACTTGATATTATTAGAGCCGGCCAGCCGATGCAAGTGAAGCTGACGCCGGTGCCGGATGAAGCAGGAGTCGGCAAAATAGGCGTTACCTCCAAATATGCCACACGTCCTGCGACTGCGGGTGAGACTGTATCCAAATCAGCTTACCTTATGAAAGAAATGTCGATCAACATTTTTAAAAGCTTGAAAATGCTCGTTACCGGACAGTTTAAGCTGGATGATTTGGGCGGACCTGTAAGGACTGCCGAAATGACTAGCCAAATTGCTAGGCAAGGAATCGTACAATTAACACAATGGACCGCATTGCTCAGCTTATATATTGGAATATTCAACCTGCTGCCAATCCCTGCTCTGGATGGAAGCCGATTAATCTTCCTTGGCCTTGAAGCCGTCCGCCGCCGTCCGCTTGACGCTTCCAAGGAGAGCTTAGTTCATTTTGTAGGTTTTGCGATGCTGATGCTGCTGATGCTTGTCGTGACCTATAATGATATTTTACGGTTAGTAAGAGGGGAGTAGTCAATAGAACATGTCCAAAGATAAACAGTTTGTTACAGAAATTACACCGCAAAGCGAAGACTTTTCGAGATGGTATATCGATGTCATCAAAAAAGCTGAGCTAATGGATTATTCTCCAGTACGCGGCTGTATTGTATTTCGTCCGGAGGGATATGAGCTTTGGGAAAATATTCAGCGTGATTTGGATCGCCGTTTCAAAGAAACGGGTCATCGCAACGCTTATTTTCCATTGTTCATTCCCGAGAGCTTTTTCCAGAAGGAGAAGGAGCATGTTGAGGGCTTTAATCCCGAATTGCCATGGGTAACCGAAGCAGCTGGCGAAAAGCTGGAGGAAAGACTGGCTATTCGTCCGACCTCAGAGACGATGATTGGACATATGTATGCGAAGTGGATTCAATCGTATCGCGATCTGCCTGTTTTGATCAATCAGTGGGCTAACGTTGTGCGTTGGGAGAAGCGTACTCTTCCATTCCTTCGTACAAGCGAGTTTCTATGGCAGGAAGGACACACAGCGCATGAAAACGAGGAAGAAGCGCGCGCCGAAACGATGCAAATGCTCGACGTATACACTTCCTTTGTCGAAGAGTTTCTTGCTATCCCTGTTATTAAAGGGGAAAAAACGCCGTCTGAGCGGTTTGCAGGGGCTGTAGATACGTTCTCGATTGAAGCGATGATGAAGGATGGGCGGGCAGTTCAAGCCGGGACATCCCATTATTTGGGCACAAAATTTGCAGATGCTTTTGATATCAAATTCCTTGACCGTGAAAACAATTTGCAATTTTGCCATACCACTTCATGGGGCGTAAGTACAAGATTGATCGGTGCGTTAATTATGGTGCATGGCGATGACCGCGGATTGGCATTGCCGCCGAAGGTTGCGCCGACACAGGTTATTATGATTCCAATTGGACCAGCCAAAACAAGAGAACAAGTCGTAGGCAGAGTAGACGAGCTTTACGCGGAGCTGAAAAAAGCAGGTGTTCGCGTTAGAGTCGATGACCGCTCCGATGTAAGCCCTGGCTGGAAGTTCAACGAATACGAAATGCGCGGCATTCCGCTCCGTCTCGAGCTTGGACCAAGAGATATGGAAAATGGACAAGTTGTACTTGTCTCCCGCATTACCGGTGAGAAGCGTATAGTAGAACAAAGCAGGCTCGTCCAAGAGGTTGAAGCAATGCTGGCGGAAACCCAGCAAGAAATGTATAATCGCGCCAAGCAATTTATGGCTGATAATTCACAGGTTGTAGATACGCTTGACGAGATGAAGCAATTGTTCCAGGAAAAGCGCGGTTTTGTTGAAGCAGGCTGGTGCGGATCTGCGGCATGCGAAGCGCAAGTGAAGGAAGAGACGGGAGCGACAAGCCGTAATATACCGTTTAACCCAAGCGTTCAAAAATCTTCTTGTCTTGTTTGCGGTGATGAATCGAAGCATACTGTAGTTTTTGCTCGTGCTTATTAAGAGCTGATTGGTATTCAGCTCGGATTGATGGGAGAGGAATGGAATGAGCCTATCCACTGAGAAGCGGCAGCGGTTTGAGCTGCTATTGCAGCATACGGGCCTGCCGCAGGATCTAATTCAATCTTATTATCAAGATGGTTATATTAATCAGGTTATAGTAAGCAAGAACAATCGCGAATGGACGTTTTGCATAAGCAAAACGTCCATAGTGCCATTAATGGCTTATCGCGCGCTTGTACAAGCTGCCGAATTGAAATTCAAAGATATAGCCTCTGTTTCCTTTCAATTTACTTATGATCCTATTGTTGAAACAGGAAACATAATGCTGCAGTACTGGCCGCTGTTTCTGGAATGGATTCAGCAGCAAATTGCATCTGTGAATGGCTGGCTGCATAAAAGCACCCTGGAAGCCGAAGGGGATCTGCTTACCATATCATTGCTTGATAATACAGGACTTGAATTAGCTAGAAAAAAACAAATTGATGAATTTATTATTCGTTTTTACAGGCAATTTTTTATGCGAGAGTGCCGGGTCAAGCTGGTGGTTGGCGAGACGAGAGAAGAAGTTTACGAACAATTTATGCAAAAGATTGAACAGGAAGAACGGGAAACTGTTCAGCAGCTAATGGCCGAGGCCTATTCGGAATCAACGGCTGCCGATGGCGATAGCGATGAAGCTGTACGGCTTGCCGTAGGTTATGACATTCGCGAAGAGGCTACGCCTCTTATGAATATTCACGATGAAGAAAAGAAAATAACGGTACAAGGTTCCGTGTTCGGGCTGGATGTGAAGGAGCTGCGCAACGGGAGCACGTTATTTGTTTTTAATATAACTGATTTTACAGATTCCATAGCGATGAAGATGTTTGCCAAGACGAAGGAAGATGTGAAGGTTCTTTCGCAGCTGTCTAACGGCAAATGGATAAAAGCGCGGGGCCGCATAGAATACGACCGTTTCATGCAGGAGCCTGAGCTGGTCATGATGCCGAATGATTTGCACGAAATCGGCTCGCCGCCAGATCGGATGGATCGTGCCGAGCTCAAGCGAGTGGAATTTCACTTGCATACGACGATGAGCACGATGGATGCGGTCGCTTCTATCGATGCCTATGCGAAGATGGCTGCCAAGTGGGGGCATAAGGCGATTGCTGTGACAGATCACAGCAATGTGCAATGCTATCCGGACGCCGTTAAGGCTGCTAAAAAACACGGCATTAAGGTATTGTTTGGACTTGAGGCCAATGTCGTTAATGACGCGGTGCCAATGGTGATCAATTCGCGTCCTGAGCCGCTTGCTGAAGGCACGTATATTGTATTTGATATTGAGACGACGGGGCTTTCCGTCATTAATAATAAAATTATAGAGCTTGCCGGCGTGAAAATGAAGGAAGGCAAGGAGATTGATCGCTTCTCCACCTTCATTAATCCGCATGAAAGCATTCCTTATAACATTCAGCAGCTGACTAATATTAATGATGAAATGGTAAAGGATGCGCCTGAGCTTGAGCCAAAGCTTAAGGAGTTTTTAGCATTTATCGGCGATGATATACTAGTAGCTCATAATGCCCGCTTCGATATAGGCTTTATTCAAGCAAATTGTAAGTCGTTGGGCTTGCCGGAGGTTAATAATCCGGTGCTTGATACGCTCGAATTAGCCCGGTTTTTACATCCAACGATGAAAAATCACCGTCTCAATACGCTGGCTGATAAGTATAAGGTTAGCCTTGAAAATCATCACCGCGCGATCGATGACTCCATCGCCTTGGGAGGCGTGCTGTTTGGCCTCATCCAGGATGCCGTTGAACGAAAAATCGTTGATTTGCATCAGCTGAACGATTATGTCGGCATGGACTTGTCCAACACCCGCCCCTTCCATTGTAATATTTACGCGCTTAATGCCGATGGCAAAAAGAACTTATTCAAACTTATTTCCTTATCGCATACTGAATATTTTAAAAGGGTAGCAACGATTCCAAAGAGTAAGCTTACAGAGCTAAGAGAAGGACTATTAGTAATATCAGGCTGCGAGAAGGGCGAGTTTTTTGAAACGGTACTGAATAAATCCTATGAAGAAGCGAAGGACGTAGCAGAATTTTATGATGTGCTGGAAATTCAGCCCATCGATTTCTATATGCATCTGGTTGAGAAGGGGCTTGTGCGCAGCCGTGCCGAAATTGAACAGGCAATGCGCCGAGTATGCGATATTGGCGTTGAATTGAACAAGCCGGTTATTGCAACCGGGAACGTTCATTACCTCAATCCTCGCGACAAAATTTATCGGGATATTACGATTCATGGCATTACCGGCTTTAGTCCGCTGAAGAGCATACGCAAGCCGGACGCGCATTTGCGCACAACAGAGGAAATGCTGGAGGAGTTTGCTTTCTTGGGCGATGCAAAAGCCTTTGAGGTTGTTGTTACGAATACAGCTGATTTGGCCGAACGCTTTGAGAAATATGATATGTTCCCCAAAGAGCTGTTTACTCCTAACATAGAAGGCGCGGATGAAGAAATTAGAAGCACCTGCTACAATACAGCAATCAGCATGTATGGCGAGCCGCTGCCGCAAGTAGTCGTCGACCGTTTGGAAAAAGAACTTGTTCCTATTATTAAATATCGTTTCTCAGCGAACTATCTTATTTCGGAAAAACTTGTTAAAAAGTCGAATCAGGATGGTTATCTTGTAGGCAGCCGGGGCTCGGTCGGCTCTTCAGTGGTCGCAACTTTTCTAGGCATTTCAGAAGTTAATCCATTGCCAGCGCATTACTTGTGCAAAAATCCAGACTGCCGCCACAGCGAATGGATTTTAGATGGAAGCGTGCCAAGCGGTTTCGACCTGCCGGACAAAAATTGTCCGGAATGCGGCCAGCCGATGAAAGGCGAGGGCCAGGACATTCCTTTTGAAACGTTCCTGGGCTTTAAAGGGGATAAGGTTCCGGATATAGATTTGAACTTCTCAGGAGAATATCAACCTGTTGCTCATAACTATACCAAGGTTCTGTTTGGTCCGAAAAATGTGTTCCGTGCCGGCACGATCGGCACCGTAGCAGAAAAAACGGCATATGGCTTTGCGAAAAAATATGAGGAAGAGCATCATAAAAAGTGGCGAGGCGCAGAGCTAGCCAGGCTCGCAAGCGGCTGTACAGGCGTGAAGCGCAGCACGGGGCAGCATCCGGGCGGTATCGTTGTTGTACCGGACTATATGGATGTTGAGGATGTTACGCCAGTACAATTTCCGGCTGATGATGTGACAGCGGAGTGGAAAACAACGCATTTTGACTATCACGCCTTCGATGAGAATTTGCTCAAGCTGGATATACTGGGACACGATGATCCGACGATGATGCGTATGCTTCAGGATTTGACGGGCGTCGATCCGACGACTATTCCAATGAACGATCCAAAGGTTATGAGCTTGTTCAACTCGACTGCTGCACTTGGCGTTGAGCCTGAGAAAATTCGCTCTTCGGTAGCTACATACGGCGTACCGGAGATGGGAACGAAGTTTGTGCGTCAGATGCTTCAGGAAACACAGCCGTCTTCCTTTGCCGACTTGCTGCAAATTTCAGGCTTGTCACATGGAACAGGCGTATGGCTGGGCAACGCGCAAGAGCTTATCAAAAATGGCACCTGCAACATTAAAACCGTTATAGGCTGTCGTGACGACATTATGCTTTATTTGATCTACAAAGCTAATATGGATGCTGGCTTGGCATTTACAATTACAGAGAGCGTGCGTAAAGGCCGCGGCCTTACGCAGGAATGGATAGAGGAGATGAAGCGCTGCAAGGTTCCGCAGTGGTACATCGATTCCTGCCTGCGCATCGAGTATATGTTTCCGAAGGCGCATGCTGCGGCTTACGTTATATCTGCAGTGCGCACAGCCTTTTTCAAGCTGTACTATCCGATCGAATTTTATGCGACTTATTTTACCGTTCGCGCGGATGACTTCGACATTGAACTGCTATGCCAAGGTTACGATGCTATTCTTCGCAAGCTGGTGGAGATTGAAGCAAAAGGGTTTAATGCTACGCCTAAGGAGAAGAGCATGGTATCTCAGCTGGAGATGTCGCTGGAAATGACCGCCAGAGGCTTTTCGTTCAAGCCGATTGATTTGTACCGGTCCGAGGCTACGAAATTTATCGTGGACGGAAATTCACTGATTCCTCCGTTTGCTGCGCTTGCGGGCATAGGCGACAATGCAGCGCGCAATATCGCGGCGGCGCGTGAGGATGGAGAGTTTTTGTCTGTAGAAGACTTCCAGATGAAATCGAAAGCTACAAAAACAATTATTGAGATGCTTAGCGAGATGGGCTGCTTTAGAGGGTTGCCGGAAAGCAACCAGCTTTCGCTCTTTTAGAAAGCGTATAGGAGACATTAAGGGACTGTCGATTAATTGTGCGCAACAACAGCGGTCGGAATCCCATTTTTGATCGCAGTGGTCCCCCTTTCTATTGCTTGCTGCTTTTCTCCACAATTAATCGAAAGTCTCCGTTAGCGTTTTAGAGTTGTGTTTTAGACAGCTAGAAATCATTTCTTGTCACTCTTCGTTGATTATGATATAATTTTTGTGGAAATGATGATAGTGACATTTGATGCAGAAGAGTGGGGAAACCCACTCTTTACGTTTTGTAATGGAAAAATTCTCATTAGCGCGCAACAAACAGGAGGTTATTTTAATTTGAGCACATCCCATATCAAATCCGCTGTTGAGGCTATGGTACAACCCTATCTCAATGAACATGGCTTTGAACTGGTTGACATTGAATATGTAAAAGAAGGAAGCAACTGGTTTTTACGATTATTCGTAGATAAGGACGGCGGAATCGACATTGATGAATGCGGTCGTATTAGCGAGTACGTCAGCGAGCAGTTGGACAAGGAGGATCCGATCAAGGAGGCCTATTTTCTTGAAGTTTCTTCCCCAGGCGCAGAGAAGCCGCTTAAAAAGGCTGAGGATGTACATAAAGCAATCGGCCAGCATGTATTTATTACAACCTATGAACCAATTGGCGGACTAAAAGAATTTGAAGGCTACCTAGAGGCATTCGATGGCGAGAATGTCGTTGTTCGTATAGGAAAAAAAGATCATACGATTCCATATGCAAAAGTAGCAAGCGCACGTCTTGCAGTTGTTTTCTAGTGTACAAGATTATGAAGGGAGGAACATCGTTCCAATGAGTATGGATTTTATTGAAGCATTACATGAGATAGAACGTGATAAAGGTATAGCTAAGGATGTGCTTCTTGAAGCGATTGAAGCAGCGCTAATTTCAAGCTACAAACGTAATTTCAATACTGCGCAAAATGTGCGGGTAGACATTAATAGACATAGCGGTGTTATTAAGGTATATGCTCGCAAAACAGTAGTAGATGAGGTGCTTGATCCGCGTCTTGAAATATCAATTGAAGCGGCTCGCGAAATTAATCCGCATTATCAGCTGGATGATATTGCGGAGATTGAGGTAACACCGCGTGACTTTGGCCGTATTGCAGCGCAAACGGCAAAGCAGGTCGTTACCCAGCGAATTCGTGAAGCTGAACGAGGCCTTATTTATAATGCATTTATTGATAAGGAAGAGGATATTGTCAACGGTATCGTGCAGCGTCAGGATACACGTAATTTGTTTGTTGATTTAGGCAAGGTGGAAGCGGTGCTGCCGTTGACTGAGCTGATGCCGACAGATAAATTCAAGCATGGCGATCGTGTGAAGTCCTTTATTACTAAAGTGGAAAACACGACGAAAGGCCCTCAAATTATTTTATCCCGAACACATCCGGGCCTGCTTAAGCGTTTGTTCGAGCTGGAAGTGCCGGAAATTTATGACGGCGTGGTAGAAATTCGCTCAGTAGCTCGCGAAGCGGGCTTTCGCTCGAAAATCGCTGTGCATTCGCGCAATAGCGAGGTTGATCCGGTTGGCTCCTGCGTAGGCCAGAAGGGCTTGCGTGTGCAAACGATCGTAACTGAGCTGAAAGGCGAGAAAATTGATATCGTGCGCTGGTCAGACAATGTGGAGGAATATGTGGCCAATGCGCTTAGCCCATCCAAGGTGCTTGAGGTTATCGTGTTTGAGCAGGAGAAGATGGCGCGAGTAATTGTGCCGGATTATCAATTATCGCTTGCGATCGGGATTAAAGGTCAAAATGCAAGGCTTGCCGCTAAATTGACTGGCTGGAAAATTGATATTAAAAGCGAGTCGCAAGCCGAGCAGGAATTTGGCCGTCCTAAAACATCAGCAGAAACGATGCATCAAGATTCGGTTTCCTTTGATTGATCGTTTTAAGCAAGCGGGTCCTTAGTAAAGGACGATCGATTTCGCAAAGGAGGGGTGTGCGGTGAGACCAAGAAAAGTACCGCTTCGAAAATGTGTAGCCTGTCAGGAAATGATGCCGAAGAAGGAGCTTATTCGGGTTGTACGGACACCGGCCGAAGAGATTATGATAGATCTTTCGGGTAAAAAAGCGGGGCGAGGCGCTTATTTATGCGGTAAAGTAGGTTGCTTTCAGTTGGCTCGAAAAAACAAGGCTCTCGATAGAGCTTTGAAACAATCTGTCAGTGAGGCGATTTACGAACAACTAGAGCAACAGTTTATTGCAGTAGAGGAGCGGTTTATCGCTAATAAGGAGCTGGCTGGAGATGAAGACTAATAAAAGTCTTTCGCAGCTGGGCATGGCGATGAGAGCAGGGAAGCTGATTTCTGGCGATGAAATTGTTCTCAAGGCAGTCCGGCAGCGCAAGTGCAAGCTCGTTATTATCGCCGCCGATGCTTCATCCAATACCAAAAAGAAATTTGCAGATAAATGCCGCACCTACGGAATACAACTCGCCGAAGCATTCGACCGCGAACAGCTGGGAAAAGCAATTGGTAAACCAGATCGGGTAGTACTGGCGATTACGGATACGCAATTTGCAGCTATGATTGCGAGTCATTTGAGCTATTATACGGAGGTGGATCCTATTGAGCAATAACAAAATCAGTAAGGATATGAAAGATAAACTGCGCGTCTATGAATATGCAAAGTCTTTAAATATGAGCAGTAAAGAAATTATTACAATATTGAAGCGGCTGGATCTTCCAGTCAACAACCATATGAGCGTAATGGAGCCTGAAATGGTGCAAAAGGTAGAAGGTTTCTTCCGTGACATCAAGGCCAATGCAGCTGCTAAGCGCGCTCAAGAAGCAAAACCTACAAATCAAGATAGACAGGGGCCAATGAAATCCATTAATATGACAACTCAAACATCAGAACAAAAACAAAACACTAATACTACAGTTTCTAATCAGTCGCAGCCAAAAGAAGAAAAGCAAGCAGCGACACAAAGTGTACGGACAGCTGAAAGACCGGCAGGCCGTTCCAACAATAACACAGGCGCACAGCGCAGCTCCTCCAATCAGCAGGGCGGCAATCGCGGCGGTCAGCATAGATCGAACCAAGAGGGCTCGAGTAATCAGTCGTCTCAAGCTGGACGTTCAGCTGGTCAAGGTCAAGGCGGCAACCGCAGCCATTCCAATCATGGAGGCGGACAAAAGCAGCAAAACAATACGCGCACAGAT
Source organism: Paenibacillus sp. GXUN7292 (assembly GCF_050864975.1). Taxonomy (NCBI): domain Bacteria; kingdom Bacillati; phylum Bacillota; class Bacilli; order Caryophanales; family Paenibacillaceae; genus Paenibacillus; species Paenibacillus sp. GXUN7292. The sequence continues at coordinate 524,452 of NZ_JBOZWO010000001.1, forward strand.
TCTGCAGCCCGTTCCAATCAGCAGCAGCCGCAGGGAAGAACGAGCACGGAAGATAAAACAAACCGTTCTGAAGACAGATATTCTTCAAACAACAATAGTTCGAATCGCGGTAAGGGCGGTCAAAGGAAATTTGATGACAATAACTCAAACCGTCAAAATAATTTTAGAGGTAACAACCGTAATAATCGTGGCCGCAATAATAGGCAGGCTCCACAGCCTCCTCGCGAAAAAATCGACAATACACCTAAGAAAATTATCGTTCGCGGCACGTTAACGGTGGGTGATCTAGCAAAGCTGCTTCATAAAGACGCTTCTGAAGTAATCAAGAAGCTTATGTTTTTAGGTGTTTTGGCTACGATTAACCAAGAAGTGGAAATGGAAGCTATTCAACTAATTGCTGATGAATACGGCGTAGAAGTTGAAGTGAAAATTCCAGTGGAAGAAGATGCGTTTGAAACGATCGAAGAAGTAGATGATGATGCAGATCTTAAGCTTCGCCCTGCTGTCGTCACAATTATGGGACACGTCGATCACGGTAAAACGACGCTTCTTGATTCCATTCGCAAAACAAATGTATCTAGCGGCGAGGCTGGCGGTATTACCCAGCATATCGGTGCTTATCAGGTAGAAATCAACGGCAAGAAAATTACGTTCCTTGATACTCCGGGTCATGAGGCGTTTACGTTGATGCGTGCACGCGGCGCTCAAGTTACTGATATTACTATTATTGTAGTAGCAGCGGATGACGGCATTATGCCGCAAACCGTTGAAGCAATCAGCCATGCCAAAGCTGCCGGCGTTCCAATTATCGTTGCAGTCAACAAAATCGATAAGCCTGAAGCTAATATAGATCGCATCAAGCAAGAAATGACGGAGTATGAGCTTGTCCCTGAAGAATGGGGCGGAGATACGATCTTCGTTGAAATTTCAGCGAAGCAGCGTATCGGAATCGAAGGCTTGCTCGAAATGATTCTTCTTGTAGCTGAAGTTAATGATTTCAAAGCAAACCCTAACAAGCGTGCTCGCGGTACAGTAATTGAAGCTGAGCTTGATAAAGGTAAAGGGCCTGTAGTCCGAATACTTGTTCAGCACGGCACACTTCGCATTGGCGATGCTTTCGTGGCGGGCAACTGCTTCGGCCGTGTCAGAGCAATGGTAAGCGACCGCGGCCGCCGCTTGAAGGAAGCGGGACCTTCAACGCCTGTTGAAATTACCGGCTTGACGGAAGTGCCTCATGCAGGCGATCCATTCCTTGTGTTTGAAGATGAGCGCAAAGCGCGCACAATTGCTGAACGCCGTGCGGTGAAGCACCGTCAAAGCGAAATCGGCGCCAATACTCGAGTTACGCTGGACGATCTTTACAACCATATTAAAGAAGGCGAAATTAAAGATCTGAATGTTATCATTAAAGCTGACGTTCAAGGCTCTTCTGAAGCACTTAAGGGCTCCCTGGCCAAAATCGAAGTAGAAGGCGTCCGTGTCAAAATTATTCATAGCGGCGTAGGAGCTATTACGGAATCTGATGTTATTTTGGCATCCGCATCGAATGCGATCGTAATTGGCTTTAACGTTCGTCCGGATCCGCAAGCAGAAGCTACAATCGCTTCTGAGAAGGTTGATGTTCGGATGCACCGTGTTATTTACAGCGCAATTGAAGAAATTGAACAAGCTATGAAGGGCTTGCTTGATCCGATTTATAAAGAGGTCGTTATCGGCCATGCTGAGGTGCGCAACGTATTTAAGGTTACTCGTGTAGGTGCAATCGCCGGTTGTATGGTAACCGATGGAAAAGTAGCGCGAAATGCTGAGGCTAGAGTGGTTAGAAGCGGCATAGTTGTATATACTGGTAAAGTGGATTCGTTGAAACGATTCAAGGATGATGCCAAGGAAGTTAGCCAAGGCTTCGAATGCGGTATAACGTTAGAGCGTTTCAGCGACTTCAAAGAAGGCGATATTATCGAAGCATTTGTCATGGAGACAGTAGAGAGGTGATTTAAGCATGGCAAAAATTCGAGTAGGCAGAGTCAGCGAGCAAATTAAAAAAGAGCTGAGTCAAATTATTCAAATGGAGCTTAAAGATCCGCGCATCGGCTTTATTACGGTAACAGGTGTAGAGACGACAAGCGATTTGTCTCAAGCGCGCGTCTATTTGAGCGTACTTGGCAATGATGAGCAAAAAGAAGCTACGTTAAAAGCGCTGGCAAGAGGGACTGGTTTCCTTCGTTCAGAGCTTGGCAAACGTATGAAGCTTCGCCATACCCCAGAGCTTCTGTTCAAATTCGATAACAGTATCGAGTACGGAAGCCGTATCGAGTCGTTGCTTGACGAAATTAATAATGGAAATGATAAGCAATGATGACGGCCCACAAGGAATATATGGAACAGCTGGAGCAGGCGCTGGCCTTTATTCTTGAAGGTGACTCTTTTCTTGTAGTTTCTCATGTCCAGCCGGACGGCGACGCTATCAGCTCAACCGTCGCCGTCAGCTGGCTTCTCAAACAGCTTGGCAAAGCCTCTGTGCTAGTTAACGAAAGCGAACTGCCAAGCCGCTTGAATTATTTATACGATTTTGATCGTATCGAACGCTACAGTGAAGATAAATTTCAAGAATCGTTCGACCGTATAATCGCTGTTGATTGTGCCGACTTTCGCAGAATAGGCGAAGTCAGCCGATCATTCGGGGTTAACTCGCAATTACTTAATATAGATCATCACCCTACGAATAACGGCTTCGGCGCTGTCAATGTCATACGGCCTGATGCCGCTGCAACAGTAGAAATTTTGTTTGATTTGATTGAGCTTGCCAAGCAACCGCTTGATCTGGATTGCGCTACCGCAATTTATACAGGCTTAATTACTGATACAGGTGGATTTAGGTATTCGAATACTAGCCCACGGGTAATGGAAATTGCTTCAAAGCTGCTGGCGGTTGGAGTATCTGGCTATTGGCTGGCAGACTGGCTGCTGGAAAAAATGACGATCGGCAAGCTTAAATTGCTGCAGCTCGCGCTTAATCGTCTTACTTTCAGTGACAACCTTGAAATAGGCTGGCTTTATATCGATCAACAGGATATGAAGAATACAGGGGCTGTCTCGGAAGATATTGAGGGCATCGTCAATTATGCGCTTAATGTGGACGGAGTAGAGGTTGGCATTTTGATTAAAGAGAGTAAAGACGGATCGCTGAAGGCAAGTCTGCGTTCTGCGGGAAAAGCGAATGTGGCGCAGGTTGCGCAGCAGTTTGGCGGTGGGGGTCATACAAGAGCGGCAGGCTGCAAGCTTGATGGCACGATTGAAGAGGCTACTGCACAATTGGTGGAAGCTGTCAGAAAGGCGTTGGTAATGTAGATGGACGGCATTTTGGCAGTATGGAAACCGGAAGGTTGGACTTCTCATGATGTAGTAGCAAAAGTACGCCGACTATTGAAGATGAAGCGGATTGGTCATGCCGGTACGCTTGATCCGATGGTTACGGGCGTACTTCCTTTATGTCTAGGCCGTTCTACGCGCGTAGTAGAATATGTGCAGGACAGGCCCAAGGCCTATACGGCTACTTTAAGGCTGGGCATTGCAACAGATACAGAGGATATAACGGGAGATGTTATAGAGCGCTCTGATCATGTTTCAGTCTCGCTTGAGCAGGTACAAGCAGCGCTGACCAGGTTTGAAGGGACAATTGATCAGGTGCCGCCCATGTTCTCAGCCGTTAAAGTCGACGGAAAGCGGCTTTATGAGTTGGCTAGAGAAGGAAAGACGGTTGAGCGGAAATCTCGTAAAGTGCATATATATCAAATCGAATTGCTCAGCACGAATCTGCAGGCGGAGGAACCGGAAATAACGTTTTCTGTGGAATGCTCCAAGGGCACTTATATTCGTACTTTATGTGTGGATATAGGCAAAGCTTTAGGAGTACCCGCAACGATGGCAAAGCTCATTCGTACTATGTCGGGCGGCATAACAGAAGAGAGCTGCTTGACAATCGAGCAAATCGAGCAATTGGCGCAAGCCGATAAGCTAACCGATCATTTGCTGGCTGCTGATGAAGCGATCTCTCATATCCCAGAGTCAGTTGTTGATGATGCTATAGGGGAGCGCGCGCTGCAGGGCCAGAAGATTCGGCTGCAAGCGGCAAATATTCAACAAGCTGAATGGGAGAACGGGCAAATTGTCCGGCTGTACAATCGTTCGAGAATATTTTTGGGCATTTTTCAAATAGATACGGCAGCTAGTCTTTTGAAGCCGATTAAAGTGTTTTCTGCTATTTAAGTTTATCGCAGATGCAGATCTATTCAAGGCTTTAAATAAGGCAATGCCGAATAGTTCATCAGGAATGCAGGTGTTTCAGCATTGGACATTATACCAATAAGCTATCCATTACAAAACTTGCCTCTTACACTTAATACACAGCTTTCGCTTGCTATCGGCCATTTTGACGGGGTACATAAAGGCCATCAAAATGTGATCGGACAGGCTGTTAAAGTTGCGCAGCAAAATAATATGCGGGCAGCCGTTATGACATTCACTCCTCATCCTAAAGCAGTGCTCGGCAGAGGCGCTCATTATGACGAATGCTTAACCCCGCTTCATGATAAAACAGCGATATTTGCCAAGCTCGGCGTTGAAGTTGTTTTTGTTATGAAATTTGATTTGCAATTTGCGTCTGTATCGCCTGAGCAATTTATTGATGAAGTAATAAAAAAGCTCAATGTAAAGCATATCACTGTCGGTTTTGACTTTAGATTTGGCAGTCGCGGAGCTGGTGATCCTGCCATGCTCAAGGAGCTCTGCTTGCCGCAGATCGGCGTATCTGTCGTAGAGCCTTTATTTGATAATGGCCAAAAGGTGAGCAGCACATTTACCCGGCAGCTGCTTAAGGAAGGCGATTTGAAGCATGCAGAAAGGCTGCTTGGCAGACCATATACCATTACAGGCACAGTCGAGCGTGGCGACGGCAGGGGAAGCACAATTGGTTTTCCAACTGCTAATTTACGCTTTAATGATCCTTATGCCGGCTTAAAGCTGGGCGTTTACGCTATTAAGGCAGAAGTGAATGGGAAAATGTACGGCGGTGTATTAAATTACGGAATTAAGCCAACATTTAATAAAGAAGACATTAAGCCTGTCATGGAAGCTCATTTGTTTGATTTCAATCAAGATATTTATGGGGAAGCTGTAACCGTACATTTTATTGATTTCATCAGATCAGAGCAGCGCTTCGGATCCGTTGCGGAGTTAATTGCTCAAATTAATAAGGATGCCGAAACAGCAAAAAGCATCGTTAGCGTAGGGCGGTAAAAAGCATCTTTCGAAGGTGCGTCAAAGCTGTTTATGTTTGAGTAAAGGAAATCGCTCGACAAACGAAGAGACAATATGGTATACTTTACATCGTTATTGCTTGTTATACAATTGTATAATATAGCAGTTGAACCATAGCTTGGGTGCATGATCTCACCGACGGCAACGAGGCTATTGGCGATTATGAAAAGGAGGTGAATGAGGATGGCAATTACACAAGAGCGTAAGCAAGAATTGATCGAAGAGCACAAAACACACGCGAGTGACACTGGTTCTGCAGAGGTACAAATCGCTATCCTGACGGAGAATATTTCTAACTTGACGCAGCATTTGCGCGAGCACAAGAAAGATCATCATTCCCGTCGCGGTTTGCTTAAGATGGTAGGTCAACGTCGTAAAATGTTGGCATACTTGAAGAACAAAGATATCAGACGCTACAGCGCACTGATTGAAAAACTCGGCCTTCGCCGTTAAAACAAGCGACATGAAAAGCAACCTGATTGTCCCGGTTATCGACATGATAATAGGAATCGGGTTGCTTTTTGTAATAGGAAAAGGAGGAATTAAATGATACACCGTGTAGAGATGACGCTTGGCGGAAGACCGCTGTCCCTGGAAACGGGCCGGTTGGCTAAGCAAGCAAATGCTGCAGTTACTGTGCGATATGGCGATACTGTTGTGCTTTGTACTGTTACAGCATCAACAGAGCCGAAGGATCTAGATTTTTTTCCGCTGACTGTAAACTATGAAGAGCGTTTGTATGCAGTAGGTAAAATCCCGGGCGGATTTATTAAGCGGGAAGGCAGACCTAGCGAAAAGGCGATTCTATCCAGCCGTTTGACAGACCGGCCTATACGTCCGCTATTTCCGGAAGGATTCCGCAACGATGTGCAAATTGCTAATATCGTGATGAGCGTGGATCAGGACTGCTCGCCAGAAATTGCGGCCATGATTGGAACTTCTGCGGCGCTGGCTATTTCTGATGTTCCTTTTAATGGGCCAATAGGCGGTGTTACCGTCGGCCGTATTAACGGGGAGTATATGATTAACCCTACGGTTGAGCAGGAGCAGGAAACGGATATTTTCGTAGTCGTAGCTGGAACGAACGACGCAATCATGATGGTGGAAGCAGAGGCTAATGAAGTGTCTGAAACCGTTATGCTGGAAGCGATAATGTTCGGCCATGAAGAAATTAAAAAGATTGTAGCAACAATTAATGAGCTTCAAGCTATTGCAGGAAAAGACAAGATGGCAGTTCAGCTGCATGCAGTAGATGAAGCTGTTAATGAGGCTGTACGAGCATATGCTTCTGCAGATCTTGTCGCTGCTATTAAAATTGCAGAAAAGCATGCCCGTCAAGATGCTATTGACGAAGTAAACAACAGAACAGTTGTGCATTTTGAAGAAATTTACGCTGACAGTCCAGAACTGATGGCTGACGTAAAAGAAGTGCTGTACGATATTGTAAAAGAAGAAGTTCGCCGCTTGATTACTCATGATAAAGTAAGACCAGACGGCAGAGCGCTTGAGGAAATTCGTCCGATTGAGTGCGATGTAGCATTGCTGCCGCGTACGCATGGTTCGGGCTTGTTTACTCGTGGACAAACGCAAGCGCTAAGCATTTGTACGCTAGGTGCAATGGGAGACGTTCAAATTTTGGATGGCATATCGCCGGAAGAAACAAAACGCTTCATGCATCATTATAACTTCCCGCCATTCAGCGTTGGCGAGGCTAGACCGCTTCGTCCTCCAGGCCGTCGCGAAATTGGACATGGTGCTCTTGGTGAACGCGCTCTATCCAAAGTTATTCCGTCTGAGTCAGAATTCCCGTACACAATTCGTTTAGTGTCCGAGGTGCTAGAATCCAACGGTTCTACCTCACAAGCAAGCATTTGTGCGAGCACGCTGGCGATGATGGATGCAGGTGTTCCAATTAAAGCGCCAGTAGCAGGCATTGCAATGGGACTGATTAAAGATGGCGAGCAATTCTCGATCCTGTCCGATATTCAAGGCATGGAAGACCATCTTGGCGATATGGACTTTAAAGTTGCCGGCACGCCAGCGGGTGTTACTGCCATCCAAATGGATATTAAAATTGCGGGCATCGATCGCAGCATTCTTGAGCAAGCGCTTGAGCAGGCACGCCAAGGCCGTATGCACATTTTGGGCAAAATGCTTGAAGTTATGTCCGAATCAAGAACAAGCCTATCTCAATATGCTCCGAAAATTTTGACGCTGCAAATCAATCCGGATAAAATTCGTGATGTTATCGGTGCAGGCGGTAAAATCATTAACAAAATCATAGAAGAAACCGGCGTTAAAATTGATATCGAGCAAGATGGTATGGTGTTTATCGCTTCTTCTAATGAAGAAATGAACAAAAAAGCAAGGGCGATCATTGAAGGTATCGTCAAAGAGGTTGTCGTCGGCGAAGTTTATTTGGGCACAGTAAAGCGCATTGAGAAGTTCGGCGCATTTGTTGAAATATTGCCAAATAAAGACGGTCTTGTTCATATTTCGCAGCTGTCCACTGAGCGTGTTGCCAAAACAGAGGACGTAGTGAAAATTGGGGATCAAATTACTGTGAAAGTAACGGAAATCGACCAGCAAGGCAGAATTAATTTGTCGCGCAAAGCGGTATTAACGCCGGAAGTTCCAGCTCAATCCTAGGATTGGATGGAATTTCCCTTCCATACAAAACGTTCGAAGAGCCAGATGAAATCTGTCTCTTTTTTATTTTAAAGTATAAGAAAGTAAAGTTCTTGTAATCTTATATCAGTTTTTATATTTCATCGGTAAACGCGCCTGTCCAAAGGACGGCGGAGCCTTTTATCCTTGATAAAAAAATGTTTACATAACAGCGTCCAAGCTGTCATACATTGGTGATAAGCATGATGCTGCTTGTACGAGTATTTTTGTCTCGCCAGGCGGCATGAAATGGAGTGATGCCAATGTTATGGATGCGTAAAGGTGCGGCTATTGCCTGCACTATTTTAGCATTGCTTATTTTTGTTCGGTTAAATTCAGATGTGGCCTTTTTTATAAAAAGCCTAAAGAGCAGCAAGGAAAGCCAGTTGGTTTGGAGCAGCAAGCGCACTGAGGCAGAGGAGCAGCTGTATGAGCGCATTGTTGCAGAAGCAAAAAACCAGTATATCGCTCCTATTAATGCAAGAATCGATCGTGTATGGCATGCTATACCTGGCTATAACGGCTTGGAAGTGGATGTAGAGAAAACGTTCCAGGCAGCCCGATTAAACCCAAACTCAGACATTATTCCATTTCATTATGCAGAGGTTGAGCCGGACATAAAGCTTGAACAGCTGGGGGCTCATCCTGTTTATCGCGGCAATCCGAATAAAAAAATGATTTCCTTTATGATTAACGTAGCTTGGGGCAATGAGTACATAGAAGCTATTTTAAAAACTTTACGGGATGAGAATGTGAAGGCTACTTTTTTTCTCGATGGAAGCTGGTTGAAAAAAAATCCGGATATAGCAAAGCAGATTCAAGCCGAAGGACATGAAATGTCTAATCACGCTTATTCGCATCCGGATATGAAGCTGCTTGGCCGAGCGGAGCAGCAGTCGCAAATACAGCGGACAGAACAGCTGCTGGAGTCGGTGCTGCAGGTCAAAAATCGACTGTTTGCCCCGCCGTCAGGCTCTTATAATAAGGCTACCGTACAAATCGCAAGAGAGCAGGGGCTGCAAACGGTTTTATGGACGATCGATACGGTTGATTGGCGCAAGCCTCCTGCAAGCTCTATAGTAACAAAAATTACGAATCACTTGGAGCCTGGCGCACTGATTTTGATGCATCCTACTGCCAGCTCGCGCGATGCTTTGCCCGGGATGATAAAAGCAGCTAAAAAAAGAGGATATGCAATCGGTACTGTCAGTCAGACCTTGTCGTCCAAGCGTATTGATGCCGGAGCAGTTGAGGGGAAGTAGCGATTCTGATATAGTGGACTTATTCATAGTTTAGGAGGACGCTTGTGAAGAAATATATGCTTAGCAACGGTTTGCGAGTAGTGGTTGAATATATGCCTACTGTCCGTTCGGTATCATTTGGAATATGGGTGAAAACTGGCTCTCGCAATGAATCGACTAACAATAACGGAATTTCACATTTTATAGAGCATATGCTATTCAAAGGTACAGCAACTCGAACAGCAAAAGATATTGCAGATGTATTCGACGGCATAGGTGGCAATGTAAATGCATTTACCTCCAAAGAATATACATGCTATTTCGCAAAAGTGCTGGATGAGCATTTGCCTATCGCTGTTGATGCATTGTCTGATATGTTTTTTAATTCCGAGCTGAATGAAGAAGAGCTGGCGAAAGAAAAAAACGTGATTTTGGAAGAAATCGCAATGTATGAGGATACGCCTGACGATAAAGTGCATGATGAAGCGGCGCGCGCTTCTTACGGAGATCATCCGCTAGCTTATTCCATTTTGGGAATCAAAGATCGTTTGATCGATATGAAGCCTGGGGATTTACGACAGTATATGAACGAAATGTACACGATTGAGAATACGGTCATTAGTGTTGCCGGCAACGTTGAAGAGCAGAAATTGCTGACGCTGCTAGAGCAATATTTTGGCGGCTTTAACCTGCACTCCAGCAAAGAAGTGAGCAATGAGGCTCCGTTATTTGTAGGCGACTACATATTTTATAAGAAAAAGACAGAACAGCAGCATATTTGTCTTACTTTTCCGGGATGCTCCTTTAAAGATCAGCAGCTGTACGCGATGATACTGTTAAGCAACGCCCTTGGCGGAGGAATGAGCTCCCGCTTGTTCCAAGAAATAAGAGAGAAGCGCGGACTGGCCTATTCCGTTTATTCTTATCATATGTCATTTGCGGATACAGGGCTTTTTACGGTATATGCTGGAACCGCTCCAAAACAGACGAAGGAAGTCATTGATCTGACGATGGAGCAATTGGATCTGCTGCAGAAGAACGGCCTGTCCAAGGACGAGCTGACACGCGGGAAAGAGCAGCTGAAGGGCAGCTTGATATTGAGTCTCGAAAGTACAAGCAGCAGGATGAACAGACTAGGTAAAAACGAGCTTATGCTGGGACGGCATTTCACGCTTGATGAAATGCTTGCACGCATTGATAAGGTTACGATGGAAGACGTTGCATTCGTTACACAGCGGATGCTGTCGGTTCCATTTGCAGTAGCTGCTGTCGGTACAAATGATAAAGATGCAGCTAATATAAGGAGGAATAGTTTTGCAACAGGTTCTATTTAAGCGATTGGCTGGCAATGAGGATATAGCATTGCCTCAAAAAATGTCAGAATGGGCGGCAGGCTTTGATTTGCACGCTGCTGTGGCTGAAGATGTAGTGCTAAATCCAGGACAGCGCCAGCTTATTCCGACAGGCTTTTCAATGGCGATGCCTGCCAATATGGAAGCGCAAATTCGTCCGCGCAGCGGACTTGCATACAAGCATGGCATTACCAGCTTGAATTCGCCGGGCACCATCGATGCCGACTATCGCGGTGAGGTTAAGGTGCTGCTCATCAATTTAGGTCAGGAGCCATTTGTCATCAAACGCGGCGAGCGTATTGCGCAGATGGTATTTCAGACTTTGCCAAGCGTGCAAATCGTAGAGACTGACGAGCTTCCTGATACCGTAAGAGGCAGCGGCGGGTTTGGACATACAGGTGTTAATTAATAATTTCATATACATTTATTTGTACCTTTCAACCGTCTGAGTTACTCGGTTTAAGCTGTGTTTAAGGAGAATTGATGCTCCTTAAGCGCAGCTTTTTTAATTTAAAACGCACGGGTCAAAAAAAAGGGGGACCGAAGCCTTTTTCTCTAATTATTAAACTTCCAGTTTCGTACAAAAAGCGTCGAAGCCCCAATCAAAGCGTTTTAGTTGGGGGATTATGTAAGAAAAATTGTACAATTATTCGCTCATGCTCCGCAAATGACTTGATCAACGATAATTCAAAAGTTAACGCAAAAGTAAAAGGACTGCATCGTTATTTCTTGAAGCGCATCATTTCTTCTTATCACCATGCACTGGGCAAAGGCATAGTATATTTTAAAATATAAGAAAGTATAAGTGTTTGTACCTTATATCTGTTCTTATATTTCATGGGTAAACGCGCCAGTCCAAAGGACGGCGGAGCCGTTTATCCATGTAGCTTAGTGATAGAAGGGAGTGATGCTCGATGTTTACAGGCATACAGGTGCTTTTGCTTGGAGGCGATGCCAGACAAGTCGAAGTCATTAGAAAGCTTAACGAGCTGGAAGCTTCAGTCTTCGTATGCGGCTTTGAACAATACGAGGCAGATTATGGCCCTGTTACATTTTGTTCTTGTGACAAAGAGGTCTTTGCCACGACAGATGTATTGATATTGCCTGCAGCTGGAACTGACGAGCAAGGTGAAGTCGCTGCGCCATTTGGCAACAGCCCTTTAAAGCTGACGAATGAGCTTGCCGAGCAGCTGCCGAAGCACGCTGTAATTTATACAGGCATGGCCAGACCTTATTTGCAGCAGCTGTGCGCGATGCACCGATTAAAGCTGGTCGAATTGTTTGAACGTGATGATGTTGCTATTTATAATTCGATACCGACTGCCGAAGGCGCCCTGAAAATGGCGATAGAAAATACAGAGTTTACAATTCATAGTTCCTCATCCATCGTGTTAGGGTTAGGCCGTACAGGATTTACAATGGCTAGGGCTCTGCAAGCGCTAGGGTCTAAAGTCAAGGTAGGCGTCAGGCGCTCAGAGCATTACGCCAGAGCGTTTGAAATGGGGCTCGACCCTTTCTATATCAGTGATTTGCAACATCATGTAAGCAAGATTGACTTGATTTTTAATACAATTCCGACTATGATAGTCACAGCGCAAATTATCGCAAAAATGCCGAAGCATGCGGTCATTATAGACCTCGCATCAAAGCCAGGAGGCACAGATTTTCCCTTTGCGGAAAAATACGGCGTAAAAGCGTTGTTAGCCCCCGGATTGCCAGGTATCGTTGCACCTCAAACTGCTGGACGAATCATAGCGGATTGTTTAGTACAGTTGATGATGGACGATATTAGCAATCGGAGGAATGAATAATGGATTGGAATGGTTTAACAGTAGGTTATGCATTGTCTGGCTCCCATTGTACATTTGCAGAGGTAATGCCGCAAATTCAGCGGTTCGTCGATGCTGGCGCGAAAGTCATACCGATTGTATCGCAAACGCTAGTGACAACGGATACTAGATTCGGTACAGCCAAGGAATGGCAGGAGCAGCTGACCTCGATTACAGGCAATGAAATTATATCAACAATCGTGCAAGCCGAGCCGCTTGGGCCTTCTAAGCTGCTTGATGTGCTGGTTATCGCGCCTTGTACGGGCAATACAACGAGCAGATTGGCAAATGCGCAAACAGATAGCGCAGTGCTGATGGCCGCCAAAGCTCAAATGAGAAATCGCAGACCTGTTGTCCTAGCGATTTCTACTAATGACGGCCTTGGATTAAACGCAGCGAATATAGCTCGTTTGCTTGTCGCCAAAAATATTTATTTTGTACCTTTCGGACAAGATAATCCGGTGCAAAAGCCTAATTCACTCGTGGCAAAAATGGATTTAATTATGGAAGCGTGCGAGGCAGCGCTTCAAGGGGAGCAGCTGCAGCCTATATTAATCTAGTAAACAGATTTATTATTGTGAGGGGAGAAGAAAGCATATGTCTAGTCAAACATTGTTTAATGTTGCGGTAGTTGGAGCAACAGGCGCAGTAGGGGAACAAATTATTAAATTACTTGAAGAGAGAAACTTCCCGATCAAGGAACTTAAGCTATTGTCTTCAGCACGTTCTGCGGGCAAAAAAGTCCAGTTCAAGGGTCAAGAGGTTACTATAGAAGAAGCAAAGCCTGAAAGCTTTGATGGAATAAATATTGCTTTATTCAGCGCAGGCGGAGATGTTACGAAGGCGCTGGCCAGCCATGCTATAGAGCGTGGAGTAGTATGTATCGACAATACTAGCGCTTATCGCATGGATGTAAATACGCCACTTGTCGTTCCAGAGGTTAATGCTGACAAAATCCGTGAGCATAACGGCCTGATTGCCAATCCGAATTGCTCTACGACTCAAATGGTTGTTGCCTTGAAGCCGCTTTTGGACCGTTATGGAATTGAGCGTGTTATCGTATCTACTTACCAAGCTGTTTCAGGAGCAGGCGCAAGCGCTATAACTGAAATGCTTCGCCAAACGAAGGCAGCACTTGCTGAAGAAGAAGTCAATCCGGCTATTTTGCCTGTAGGAGCACTTCCTGTGAAGCACCAAATTGCGTTTAACGCCATTCCGCAAATTGATAAGTTTACAGATAACGGTTATACATTCGAAGAAATGAAAATGGTCAATGAAACTAAAAAAATTCTTGGCGACGAGTCCATCGAAGTAACCGCAACTTGCGTGCGTATTCCGGTTGTCTATGGCCATTCTGAGTCGGTATATGTTGAGCTTAAGAATGACTATGATCTTGAGGAAGTAAAGCAGCTGCTGGCGAATGCGCCAGGCGTTACGCTTGTTGACGATCCTGCAAGCCAGCAGTATCCGCTTGCTACGGAGTCAGCTGGCAAGCCGGATGTTTTCGTTGGCCGTCTAAGACGTGATCTTGGGCATAATCGCGGCCTGAATATGTGGATTGTTTCTGACAACCTGTTAAAAGGCGCGGCTTGGAATGCAGTTCAAATTGCAGAAGAAATCGTAAAAGGTTAATCTAAACAGTCTCATTGAGGCGCGTATATCGCCCGCCAGCTATAAGAGCCTGCAGGCTCTGGGAGGTATACAGTATGCGCATCCTCGTTCAAAAATTCGGCGGCTCCTCGCTTACAACCAAGCAAAGCAGGGAACAAGTAATCAGCCACATTATACGTGAACGCAATAATGGCTACGCAGTTGTCGTTGTTGTATCAGCAATGGGCAGATTAGGAGAACCCTATGCAACCGATACGTTGCTGGAGCTTGTGTATAGCGAGAAAGAGCCGCTATCTTCTCGTGAGCGCGATTTGCTGCTTTGCTGCGGCGAAACTATATCCGCAGTGACGCTCTGCGCTATGCTGCAAGAACGCGGACTGCCGGCTCATGTTTATACGGGAGCCGGTGCTGGCATTATAACGGATGAACAGTTTGGCAATGCCAAAATTTTGGAAATCCGCCCCAAAGCTTTAATAGCTTCGTTGGAGGCGGGAACGATCGTGATCGTAACTGGTTTTCAAGGAGTTTCTGAAGCGGGAGAATTAACGACATTAGGCAGAGGCGGCAGCGATACCTCCGCAACGGCGCTAGGTGCTGCACTGACTGCCGAAATCGTAGATATATATACAGATGTAGTCGGTGTTTTAACAGCTGATCCGCGTATTGTGACAGGAGCAAAGCCGTTGTCGGCCGTTTCTTACGCAGAAATATGCAATTTGGCAAGAGAGGGAGCTAAGGTTATTCATCCAAGAGCTGTCGAAATTGCCCAGCAAGCAAGGCTGCCGATTCGTATTCGATCGACATTTTCTGAGGATACGGGCACATGGATAGGCGATCAGGTGTATACAGGCAGCGAGCAAATGCTGTATGATCGACATGTAACTGGAATTGCTCATTATTCCGGGTTAACCCAGCTTACTGTCAAATCTCCGGACCAATGTACCGATATGCCTTTATCCGTATTCAAAACAATGGCCGATCATCAAATTAGTGTTGATTTCATTCATGTTACGCCTAACAAGGTGACCTATACTGTATTTGATAAAGATGCTGCCAAAGCCATCAAGCTGCTCCGGACTATTGGCTATGAGCCTGAGGAAAGAAAGGGCTGTGCGAAAGTATCGATTATCGGAGGCGGAATGAACGGTCAGCCAGGGGTTATGGCCAAAATTGTCGAGGCATTAACTGAAAAGAATATTGCTATTATGCAGTCAGCCGATTCAAACACAACGATATGGGTGCTTGTGCAAGGTACTGAAATGGAAGAAGCAGTTCGTACCCTTCATAATAAATTTGAGCTTCACAAATAGATGCTGTAAGCTTTATTCATATTATACCTGTTCGCAAACCAATGATTTAAGCTTAACCTGATTAGTTTTGCTTCGCAAAACAAAGGCGCATGCTTTCTGGTCTTGCGAAGCAAAACGGCTTAGGAGGAGTCAGGATGGATTTTGGAAGATTAATTACCGCAATGGTTACTCCATTTGATGCACAAGGACAAATTGATTGGGCAACAACAGAAAAGCTGATCGATTATTTGATTGATGTACAAAAAAGCGACAGCTTGGTTGTTTCAGGCACGACTGGCGAATCGCCTACGCTTACTGAAGATGAGAAGCAGGAATTGTTTCGATTTGCAGTCAAGCATGCTGCCGGACGCTGCAAAATAATTGCAGGTACGGGCAGCAATAATACAGCCGGCTCTATTCAATTGACAAAGGCTGCAGAAGCCTGCGGCGTAGATGGCGTGCTTCTTGTAGCGCCTTACTACAACAAGCCTTCGCAAGAAGGGCTGTACCAGCACTTCAAAGCGATTGCAGAGGCTACAAGCCTGCCGGTCATTCTTTACAATGTTGAAGGCAGAACGGCAGTTAATATTTCTGTAGATACTACGCTTAGACTTGCACAAATCCCTAACGTTGTTGCAACGAAGGATTGTGCTTCGCTCGATCAGCTTACTCAAATTATTAGTGCTGCACCTGAAGGATTTTTGGTTTATAGCGGCGACGACAGCGCGACTCTGCCGGCACTTGCAGTTGGAGCACATGGCATTATTAGTGTTTCCAGCCATATTGCGGGTGCTAAGATGAAGCAGATGATCGAAGCTTATTTGAACGGCGATGTTCAGCAGGCTGCCAAGCTTCACGGAAATCTGCACCCAATTTTTAGAGGCATGTTTGCTTGTCCGAACCCTGTGCCAAATCCCGTAGCTGTAAAATATGCGCTTGGTCTAAAAGCTTTCCCAGTCGGAGGCGTAAGACTTCCGCTTATTACGGTGAACGAAGGAGAAGCCCAATTTATTGAAGAGCTTTTGCAATCCTATTCCAAATAATTGTGGTTACAAGCTCGCTAATTATAAGCCGGTGCGCTATGCACCGGCTTTTTTGAAATGATTAGTGGCATTTTTTAGGAGGCAGCGCCTGAGTTCACCATAAAAATCAAAAAAACGGGCATACATATTAAAACAATTCATTGAATTTCAAGATATGAACTTTAAAATAAAGCAGGAAATGCACATTTTAACAATAAAAAAATAAGATGCTGCAAAAAAAGCATAACCGCATAAATACTCGGTAAAACTATAAAAAATGCTGGTAAAGAATGAGCGGTATCGCATGATATTTTGGCTAGCACTTGTAAAGTGTCTTTTTGATCATGTATAATGATGACAAGTGAATGGGTTCGGTAAAATTTTCTTGGCATTTTTAAAGTCAGAGCGGCATCTGACAATAATCAAAATAAATAAAACGAAATATGTACAACACGTAATGTTTCAACTGCGTTTTGGTCGCAATGAAGCGCTATTTTGTTACGCATAAAAACTAGGAGGTATAGATTCATTTGTCAAAAAAGAATAATCAGGACAAGCTGCTCATCTTTGCTTTGGGCGGAGTAGGCGAAATTGGTAAAAACATGTATGTCATTCAATACAACAACGATATCGTAGTTGTGGATGCTGGCCTCAAGTTCCCAGAAGAAGATATGTTGGGTATAGATATAGTTATTCCGGATATTAGCTACTTAGTCGAAAATCGCGATAAGGTTCGCGGTATTGTTATTACTCACGGCCATGAGGATCATATCGGCGGCTTGCCTTATGTCCTCAAGCATCTAAATGTTCCCGTATACGGAACGAAGCTCACACTGGGCTTGATCGAAGGTAAGCTTAAGGAAGCTGGATTGCTTGGTGAAACGAAACGAATTCTTATAAATGCGGATTCAGAAATTTTACTCGGCGCAATTCGCACAACGTTTTTCCGTACAAATCACAGTATTCCAGATTCCGTGGGCGTTTGCCTCGAGACTCCAGAAGGAAACGTAGTGCATACAGGTGACTTCAAGTTCGACCATACGCCTGTCAATGATCAATTTGCTGATCTGCAAAGAATTGCCGAAATCGGCAAGCGCGGCGTGTTGGCGCTGTTGTCGGACAGCACGAATGCCGAACGGCCAGGCTATACGCCTTCAGAAAGTAATGTCGGTCATGAGCTCGAAGACATTTTCCGCAAATCGGAGCAGCGTGTCGTCGTTGCAACATTCGCTTCCAACGTTCACCGTATTCAACAAATCATTAACGCCTCTATAGCAACTCGCCGCAAAATTGCTGTAGTAGGACGCAGTATGGTTAATGTTGTAAGCATCGCTTCAGAGCTTGGGTATTTGAACATTCCAGAAGGAATGCTGATTGAGCCTGAGGAAGTGAATAAAATGGCTGCAGACCGTGTTGTGATCCTATGTACAGGCAGCCAGGGAGAACCAATGTCTGCGCTTACGAGAATGGCTCGTTCAACCCACCGCAAGGTAGATATTTTACCTGGCGACACAGTTATCATTGCAGCAACGCCGATTCCCGGCAATGAGCGCTATGTAGGCCGCACCGTAGATGAGCTGTTCCGCTTGGGTGCCCATGTTATTTACGGACCGGGCTCCGTATCCGGCGTTCACGTATCCGGGCATGGCAGCCAGGAAGAGCTGAAGCTTATGCTCAATTTAGTTAAACCAAAATACTTTATTCCAATTCACGGTGAATATCGTATGCTACGCCAGCATGCCAAGCTTGCCGAAGACATCGGCATGGATGCTGAAAACGTGTTTATTGTCGACAACGGCGATACGGTGGAGTTCCAGGGCGGAGTCGCTCGCAAGGGCTCTAAAGTACAGGCGGGCAATGTGTTGATCGACGGACTTGGAGTTGGCGACGTAGGAAACATTGTACTGCGTGACCGCAAATTACTGTCACAAGACGGTATTCTGGTCGTTGTTGTGACACTTAGCAAGCAGGACGGAACGATTTTGTCAGGACCAGATATTATTTCACGCGGCTTTGTATATGTTCGCGAGTCGGAAGGCTTGCTGGACGAAGCGAACCGAATTGTTACATCTACGCTTAATAAGCTGATGAATGATAAGGTGAATGAATGGGCGTCCTTAAAAACGAATGTTAAAGATGCACTGGGACGATTCTTATATGAGCAAACGCGCAGACGTCCAATGATATTGCCGATCATAATGGAAGTGTAATCGCTGAAACCCATCACGCAAAAATCGCTTGTCTTAGAGACAAGCGATTTTTTATTATGCGGTTTGCATCATATTTTTTTGTTTCTCATCTCATACTATAACAGCTAGTTAAAGTGATGAGGGGGTATCCGCAATGAAAGAAGATACAACGAAAGAGCAAGGTCAAGAGCGGGAAGGAGAAGAAGAAGGCAAAAAAATATCGGCTGCAATTGAAGCTGTTACCCAGTTAGGACAGTCAACAGTTCCAACAAACAGTGAATCCAATATTTTTTGTATGACGATTATTGGACAGGTCGAAGGGCATCTTATATTGCCGCCGCAAAATAAAACGACGAAATATGAGCATATGATTCCGCAGCTTGTTGCCGCAGAGCAGAATAGCAAAATTGAAGGCGTGCTTATTATTTTGAATACGGTTGGCGGAGATGTGGAAGCTGGACTCGCTATTGCAGAAATGATTTCTTCATTATCAAAGCCTGCGGTAACGCTTGTGCTTGGCGGAGGGCATTCGATTGGCGTTCCTATAGCAGTAGCTGGACACTACTCCTTTATTGCCGAAACAGCTACTATGACGATCCATCCGATTCGCCTGACTGGTCTAATTATAGGCGTGCCTCAATCGTTTGAATATATGGAAAAAATGCAGGAGCGTGTCGTACGCTTTGTGACGGCTCATTCCGCAGTGTCTGAACAGAAATTCAAACAATTGATGTTTACGATGGGCGAGCTGACTAGAGATATTGGAACAACGGTAATAGGTGCTGATGCAGTAAAGCACGGCTTGATCGATGAAGTGGGAGGGCTAGGTGCTGCGATGAAAAAGTTAAATGCAATGATCGAACAAAGAAAGAAAGGTGAGTAGCATGACACTATACACGGCTCTGCCGCTGGAAATTATTTTGGATGGCATCGATCAATTAAAGCCAACCGTGCAAATTGAAGCCCTCGGTGTCAAAATGGAGATAATGCCGGTATCGCCTGGTGTTGGGCAAATCGTTAGATTGCTGCAATGCTCGCTTGACGATTACTTGAACCCTGCTCTGATGCCGGGTGCATTTGTTTCATATAACAGCTTGGATTAGTCTTCTTAAAGGAGCTGGATGGACGACTGCTTTTAATTATGAGAATCTTCTTCGCATTGCTTAATAGCCCTCTACTATTTTGCTATGGTATAATGTGTAATTAGAGGTGACTGTATTGGCAAAACGAAAGAGAAAGAAAAAATCGATAGGCGCTCAGCTGAAGTATGAAGTTTACGGTATATTGTTAATTACCATTTCGATTATTGCTTTATCAGGCGAGGCAGCTGTTGGACGTGCATTGTCCAAGCTGTTTGGGCTTGCTCTTGGCAAATTTTATTTTGTACTGGCCTTGGTTGGCGTCTATATAGGTTTGACAGTTATGATTAAGCGAGCATGGCCCAAAGGCTGGACAAGCCGCAAAACGGGCCTGCTTGTTTTGGTGCTTGCATTTACGCTTAGCAGCGCTATTTCAGAAATTAACGAACGTTTTGAAGTGCTCCCTAAGGAGCAATGGTCAGGCGGTTTGATTTTTAGCGAGCTGGACAAAGGTCTCAAACAAGAATTAATTTCTTTAGATGCTCCTAAAACTTCAATTCGCGATAAACAAATAAGCGGCGGATACATCGGTGCTGTGCAATATTCAGCCTTGTTCTCATTGTTTGGCTATTATGGCGCATTGCTGATTATGCTTGTCATGTTCGCTATTTCATTAATGCTGCTCACCGGCCGCTCTTATGTCGATATGCTTCGCATCGTTGTCAAGAAAGCGATGCGGATATATAAGCTGTTCAAGGCCAAACAAATGCAGTGGGCAAAGAAAAGAGCAGCTGTTAAAAAAGCAAATGCTTACCAGTTGGCAGCGAGCGAGCAAGAGGAAGAAAAAATGGAGGACGACGATTATTATAATGATGCTGCTGATGAAAGCGCGCCGCGTGTGGAAAAAAGAAAGAAATCGTTGTTCTTCTCCTGGAAGTCTGTTACGGGCAGAATGGAAGCGAAAAATATTGGCATGCAAGAGTCAGATCAAGAGGAGGAATGGGAGCTTCAGCACGCTGCCCGCAATTCCTACTCGCAGCAAGACAGTGCAAATGACCGCATTGATGGAACGGACAGCAGCCCGCCATGGGATGCGGATAATCGTTCACAAGAGAACGCTGCTGCGATAATAGAACATAATCAGCTTGACCATGATCCTGAAGAAATGCGAGCTTCCTATAGCGAGGCTGGCCAAATGCATTCTAGTACGGATAATCTGCCTGTTTACGAGGAGCAGGATGGATATGATTCTCAAGATGTTCATGCTTATAACAACGACAATAGTGCTGTCGAGCAGACAGAAGCTGATGCAGAGGCAGGGGACATTCCTGCAGCTGATAGCTCAGATGAAAATTCCAATCTACATAATTTGCACGACTCAGAAGCTATCGTAACAGCCGCACAAATGATGGAAGGCTTGCCACGCAGGCCAATTGCTGCTGACGAACAGCACGCTCAACAGGCTGTACCCTACATGCTCCCGCCATTCAGCTTGTTAAACAAGCCGAGCGGAGGCGGCGCAGGCTCTGAAGCAAGCGACTTGTTTGATTCCAGGCGCAAGCTGGAGGCTACACTCGAGAGCTTCGGCGTGCGAGCTAAAGTGCTCGATGTCGTTCGCGGTCCGGCGGTGACCAGATATGAGGTGCAGCCGGCAACTGGCGTAAAGGTAAGCCGGATTGTCGGATTAACTGATGATATTGCGCTTGCGCTTGCTGCCAAAGATGTGCGTATGGAAGCGCCTATACCTGGTAAATCCGCAATAGGTATTGAAGTGCCAAATATGGAAGTGTCTATTGTAACGATGCGCGAGGTTATGGAAACAGCTGCTTTTCAAAATGCCCCTTCCAAGCTGTCCATAGCTTTTGGACGGGATATTTCTGGTCAAACGATTGTCGGCAATCTAGCAAAAATGCCCCATTTGCTGGTAGCGGGTGCTACTGGCTCAGGTAAATCCGTTTGTATTAACGGTATTATTACAAGTATTTTATATAAAGCAGCACCGGATGAAGTCAAATTTCTTATGATTGATCCCAAAATGGTAGAGCTAAATGTATACAATGGCATTCCCCATTTGTTAGCTCCTGTCGTTACGGATCCAAGGCGGGCATCGCTGGCGCTCAAAAAAATAGTAGTTGAGATGGAGAAGCGCTATGAGCTGTTCTCCAAATCAGGAACGCGCAATATTGAAGGTTATAATGCGCTTATGGCTGATAATCCTGCTGCAATATTGCCATATATTGTTGTTATTGTCGACGAGCTTGCTGATTTAATGATGGTAGCCGCTAACGATGTAGAGGATTCAATAGCAAGACTGGCGCAAATGGCCAGAGCTGCAGGTATTCACCTTATTATCGCAACGCAAAGGCCGTCCGTTGATGTTATTACTGGGGTAATTAAAGCAAATATTCCGTCCAGAATTGCATTTGGCGTGTCCTCGCAGGTCGATTCCAGAACGATACTTGATATGGCTGGAGCTGAGAAGCTGCTGGGCAGGGGGGATATGCTGTTTTTGCCAGTAGGCATGTCCAAGCCGATTCGTGTGCAAGGCGCCTTCTTGTCTGATCAGGAGGTGGAGGCGCTTGTCTCGTTTACCCGTGATCAAGCAGAGGCGGAGTATAAGGAAGATCTCGTTCCAGAAATTGAGGAAGAGACAGAAGACGAAGTTGAGCTTGACGAGCTGTATGGCCAGGCTGTTCAAATCGTCGTTGAAGCGAAGCAGGCATCTGTTTCCTTGCTGCAAAGACGAATGAGAATCGGCTATACGAGGGCAGCGAGACTGATTGACCAGATGGAAGCCAAAGGGATTGTCGGTCCTTATGAGGGAAGCAAGCCAAGAGAAGTGCTTATGACGCAGGAGCAATTTCAAGCAAACTAGCAATAAGCCTTGTCTCAACAATAATTCATGATCAAAATTAGTCTTTCTGCATAGAAAAGGGAGAACTTTCTCATACTTAAGTTAGGCAACGCTACCTATAGCGAACAAACTTGGATGAGAAAGGCAGATTCCTACATGAGAATAAGAGTAATCTTGATGACTGTTGTTGTTGTCTTGTTTCTTTCCACGATGTATGTCATGCAGCCGCGAGATGCGGAACAAACGTTTAGCAGTGCTACGCTTCGAATGGGGTCGACAGGCCAGGATGTTACAGAACTGCAAGGCCGATTGAATTTCCTTGGTTATTATGATGGCAAAATAGATGGTATCTTCGGTTCGAAAACGAAAAATGCAGTGACCTGGTTTCAATGGAAATTCGGCTTGAAATCCGATGGCGTTGTAGGTTCGCTGACGAAGCAAAAACTTGTAGACGCTACTAAAGCCTGGAAACCCGGACAGAACACTGGCAACAATCAAGGAACTACTGGCGGAGGAGGCTCGGCTGGGGGATCTTCGTTGCCACAATCCAACCGACTTGGGTTAACTGAAAATGATCTCAAAATAATGGCGAACGCCGTATATGGAGAAGCGCGGGGCGAGCCTTATCAAGGGCAAGTGGCTGTCGCGGCAGTTATTCTTAACCGCGTCAAATCACAAAGCTTCCCAAACTCTGTGTATGGTGTTATTTTCCAGCCCGGAGCTTTTACCGCAGTTGCCGACGGTCAAATTTACTTGACACCCAATGATACCGCTAGAAAAGCTGTAGAAGATGCGATTAATGGCATTGATCCAACAAACGGCTGTCTGTATTACTTCAATCCGGTAACAGCTACATCGAAGTGGATTTGGACAAGGCAGCAAATTATGACGATTGGCAAGCATATTTTCTGTATTTGATTAATACAAATGTTACGAATTCAATGTTGCAGTTATGAAGCTTCAACTGCAAGCATACCTTTATGAAGGTAGGAGCAACCCGATTCTGCAAGGCAGGAGGTGGTTGCTTCTTCCATTTCATTTCGGTTAGAATCAAGAAGATAACGTAAAGCACGAACTGAGCGTGCACGGAAGGGAGAAGTCCAATCGTGAGTTTATTCCAAACGGGTCAGGTACAGCGTTTGAGACTGCATGTTTTACCTACCAAACGATTCAAAACCTTCGCAATATCATTATTTGCCGGAGTGCCCTTAAGGGAAGATACAGTAACGGAAACAGCGCTTCTGCCATTTGTTTTACGCCGAGGAAATGCCAAGCTGCCTGAGACTACCGCATTTCGAGGCAAGCTTGACGAAATGTATGGCGCTGGATTTGGTTTTGATGTATATAAGCGCGGCGACGCGCAAATTGTGCAATTTAGAATGGACGTTATTAATGATCAATTTGTATCGTCGGAGCAATCGCTGCTGGCAGAGGCGCTGCAATTTCTCGGCGAAACCGTTTCCGATCCTTTATTGGAGGGCGACGGCTTCCAAGCTGCCTATGTAAAGGCTGAGAAAGAAACGCTGCACAAGAGGCTTGACGCGATCGTTAATGACAAAATCCGCTATGCAGCTGAGCGCTGTCTTGAGGAGATGTGTGAGGGTGAAGCTTATCGTCTGCATCCGCTTGGGCAAAGAAGCGATTTGCCGCATATCTCGCCTGAATCGTTATATAAACGCTACTTGCATTGGCAGCGGGAAGCAGCTTTTGATCTGTACGTCGTAGGCGATACAACGCTTGACGAGGTTGCTGCGCTCATCGAGCAGCACTTCCACATTCACGACGGCGCACCTTCTTTATACAGCACGACTATATTGAAGTCAGGCCATGGTGAAATTAAACGTGTGGTTGAAGAATTGGATGTGGGTCAAGGCAAGCTTAATCTGGGGCTTCGAACGCATACGGGCTATAATGACCCGAACTATGCAGCCTTGCTTATGTATAACGGCATTCTTGGGGGCTATCCTCATTCCAAGCTGTTTTTGAATGTGCGTGAGAGAGAAAGCCTTGCTTACTATGCTTCTTCACGATTAGACGGACATAAAGGCATATGCACGATTCAATCAGGTATTGAAATGCAAAATTATGACCGCGCTGTTGCCATTATTGAAGAGCAGCTGGAAGCGATGAAACGCGGCGAGCTTACGGAGCTCGAACTGAGCCAAACGAAAGCGATGCTTACAAATCAATTGCGGGAGATGCAGGATTCTGCTTTTGAAATGACAGCTTATCATTTTAATAGCGTATTCTCTGGAATTGAACGTCCTGTGGAGCAGCTGCTGGCTGAAGTGAATGCTGTAACTTCCGAGCAGATTGTTTCTGTTGCACAGCATGTCGAGCTGGATACGATTTACTTTCTTCGCAACCGGAAGGAGGCGCGCTAATAATGGAAGTATTACAATACAAAAGATTTCAAGAAACGCTATACCGGGAAGTGCTCGATAACGGCTTGGAAATAATTGTCCTGCCAAAGAGCGGTTTTCAGAAGACTTATGCAACATTTGCGACAAAGTTTGGCTCGATTGATAATCACTTTGCCGTTGCCGGCAAAGAGGCTGTTCAGGTGCCGGACGGTATTGCCCATTTTTTGGAGCACAAAATGTTCGAAGAGCCGACTGGCGATATTTTTGCTACCTTTGCGTCTCAGGGAGCGTCGGCTAATGCTTTTACTACCTTTGACCGCACTGTCTACTTATTTTCTGCCACAGAGCAGATTGAAGCAAACCTGGAAACCTTAATCGATTTTGTTCAAAATCCTTATTTTACTGATGAAAATGTAGAGAAGGAAAAAGGGATTATTGAACAGGAAATTAATATGTACGCTGACAATCCGGATTGGCGGGTTTACTTTGGCTTGATTGAAGCGCTGTATCAAAAGCATCCCGTTCATATTGATATAGCCGGTACGGCTGAATCGATCGGTAAAATTGACAAGGAAACATTATACGCATGCTATGAAACCTTTTATCACCCTTCCAATATGCTGCTGTTCGTTGTCGGCGGTGTGGATGCGCCAAGCATTATTGATTTGGTTAAACGCAATCAGGCCAAAAAATCTTTTGCCCCACAAGGTGAAATCACAAGATTTTTTGAAGAAGAGCCTGCTGCCGTTCGTGACAAAAAGGTTGTAAGAAAATTGGCTGTTTCTCTGCCTAAATGTATGATAGGCTTTAAGGAAAAACAAGTGACGGCAGCCGGAATTGAGCTGTTAGAGCAGGAAGTAGTCACTAAGCTGATGCTCGATGTATTGCTCGGATCAAGCACACCTTTGTATCAATCCTTGTATGAGCAGCAGCTTATTACGGATTCGTTCGGCCATGAGTACAATATTATGACAGGCTACGGCTTCTCTGTTATTGGCGGAGACACGCCAGAGCCTGAACGATTATTGGAACAATTGAGGACAGCGATTCAAAAGGCCGCACAGGATGGTCTGGATCCACAATTGTTTGAGCGAGTAAAAAGAAAAAAAATCGGCGGATTTTTAAGAATGCTTAACTCTCCCGAAGCGATTGCCGGCGAATTTACACGCTATTCCTTCCGAGACAGCGATATGTTCGACATTTTGGCATTGTATGAAAACAGCACGCTTGAACAGGTTAATGCCAGATTGCGCGACCATTTTGATTTTGAGCATATGGCTGTATCGATCGTTACAAGCGACAAGCATTGAACAGTTTTAAGCAAATGACGGTATTAATTACTGGGGGAAGCCGCGGCATTGGCGCTGCTATTGCGAAGCGCTTTGCTGTGGAAGGCTTTAATATCGTAATTCACTATTTGAATTCTCATGAAAGCGCCAATGAAACGGCAAGAATATGTATGACGTACGGCGTTCAAGTGCTGACGATATCGGCGGATTTAAGAAGTAAAGAGCAGCTTGAACGAATGAAGGAGAAGCTGGAGGCTCATGGCATGATGCCCGACATCATCGTGAATAACGGCGGTATTGCGCATTATGGCCTGCTTGCAGATGTGAGTGAAGAAGTATGGGACGATGTAATGGCTGTTAATCTGAAAGGGATGTTTCTTATTACACAGCTTTTTATGCCGAACATGGTTGCCCAGCGCTTTGGACGTATTATTAACGTTTCCTCCATCTGGGGTATCTCCGGCGCTTCCTGCGAGGTGCTGTATTCTACAACGAAAGGCGGCATGAATGCTTTTACAAAAGCATTGGCAAAGGAATTGGCGCCATCAGGCATTACAGTAAACGCAGTGGCGCCCGGCGCTGTTGATACCGAGATGATGGATAGCTTTGACGAAGATGAAAAAGCTGCGATTAAACAAGATATTCCGATAGGCAGGCTGGGCACAGCTGATGAAATCGCTTCGCTCGTTTATTTCTTGTCATTGCCGGAATCGTCATATATTACCGGTCAAATCATTAGCCCTAACGGCGGTTGGCTGACATAGTTTCAGACAAGTGAAAATAGAGGTTTTGCTTATGCGGGAAGCCTCCAGGTTGGAGGCTTTTCTGCAAATATAAAACTTATAATATTTCACTGTAAAACGTACTTGTCCAAAGGAACGCGAAGCTGTGAATCCTAGAAAGGAAATTGTATGATTTGCAGGATACTGCCGAAATTTGTAGAATAAGCAGTAGAGATATTTTTAATTGGTCATTTTAGAAGAGGTGGCAGCCTTCATGGAATTAAAGCAATGGTATTTGGAATACAGAATTCATAAAAATCGTCCTGGACTGCTTGGAGATATTGCCTCCTTACTTGGTATGCTTGAGGTGAACATTATTTCAATCAACGGTGTGCAGGATCGAACAAGAGGCATGCTGCTGCAAACGAATGATGATGTTAAAATTGAATTGCTTGGACAATTGCTTAGAAAAGTGGATAATATAACTGTCAATAAATTGCGTACGCCGACCATTGTAGATATTTTGGCTGTTCGTCATGGCCGTTACATAGAACGTGATTCCGATGATCACAAAACTTTTCGATTCACAAGAGACGAGCTTGGCTTGCTCGTTGATTTTTTGGGCGAGGTATTTAAACAGGAGGGCAACCATGTAGTCGGTCTTAGAGGAATGCCGCGCGTAGGGAAGACAGAATCGATTATTGCAGGCAGCGTATGCGCTAATAAGCGCTGGACCTTTGTATCCTCCACCTTGCTGCGCCAAACGGTAAGAAGTCAATTGACGGAAGAAGAAATGAACCTTAATAATGTGTTTATCATTGACGGGATAGTAAGCACGGTGCGCTCTAATGAAAAGCATGAGATACTGTTAAAGGAAGTTATGGAGATGCCTGCGACTAAAGTTATTGAGCATCCCGATATATTTGTGAATGAGAGCAGGTATGATTATCAAATATTTGATCTTATTATTGAATTAAGAAGCAGCCCTGATGAAGAAATTGCGATCGGTGATATTTCATTGGATGATGTTGATGGTATCTAAAAGAAGGGAGGCCTTTTCATGTCTGATTTGGGCGCATTGCTGCGCAAAGCTAGAGAGGAAAGGAAACTGTCACTGGATGACATTCAAGAATTGACTAAGATTAGGAAGCGATATTTGGAGGCAATTGAATCCGGGGACCATAGTGTGCTGCCAGGCACATTTTATGTTCGCGCCTTTATTAAAAATTATTCAGAAGCTGTTGGGCTGAATCCAGAAGAAGTGCTGCGCTTATATCAGCATGAGGTGCCGCCTTCTCCGAGCCAGCAGGAGCATCCCGAGCCAATAGCAGCAAGGCCGCCTAGACGTGTGAAATCAATCAAGTCCGAAAGATTCGGAAAGATTGGCTTCAATATCGTCATGTGGTGCTTTTTCATTTTAATCATAGTGGTTGTATGGTATTATGCCATTAGTAGACAAGCAGATGATCCGGACAAGCTCGATCCGTCGAAGGTTACTACGCAAGTATCGCAAAGACCGTCGCCTACTGGTGCTGCTGGCGGGGAAGTAACACCAACGCCGAGTCCTACTCCAACACCAACACCAACACCTACGCCAACGACAACTATTGTCAATAATGGCTACTCCTCATCGGTTAAGGGAGAAAAGTATTTGATTGGGCCGGCTAACACGACTCATACGCTGGAAGTTAAAATTACTGGCGGAAAAGCATGGATTGAGATTTCGGAATATGGCAAAAATGGTAATAGGCTGTATTATGATAATGCGCAGGATGGAGCAGTTCTTACATTTGAATTGCCGATGCGCACTTATGTGAATGTTGGACGTGCGGACTACGCTGAAATTAAAATTGACGGCGTTCTTGTACCGGATGGCGACAAATCAAGCTCTAAAAAGTTTTTATTCGAAATTGAAGCGGGAGAAGCCGAAACGGGCGGTTCAGTTCAATCGGCGCCGCCTAGCGGAACGACCAATTAATTTTGTTATTAATGGAATGGGGATAGGGGGAGCGGCCAATGAGTTCAGAAAGCTCGTTTGACGTTGTGTCT
Source organism: Paenibacillus sp. GXUN7292 (assembly GCF_050864975.1). Classification (NCBI taxonomy): domain Bacteria; kingdom Bacillati; phylum Bacillota; class Bacilli; order Caryophanales; family Paenibacillaceae; genus Paenibacillus; species Paenibacillus sp. GXUN7292. The sequence continues at coordinate 553,324 of NZ_JBOZWO010000001.1, forward strand.
AAAGTTGATTTTCAAGAGGTAGGCAATGCGATTACGCAGGCTGAGAGAGAGATTTCGACCCGATTTGATTTCAAGGGGAGCAAAAGCTCTATTGAGCTTGAAAAAGAGGAGCTTGTCATCGGTTCCGATGATGAGTTTAAGCTGAAAAGCGTGGTTGATATTTTGCAATCCAAGCTTATAAAGCGCGGTGTTCCTATTAAAAATATGGATTTTGGCAAAATTGAAGGTGCTTCAGGCGGCGCCGTTCGCCAGCGTATTAAGCTTAGACAAGGAATTGAGCAGGATGTTGCAAAAAAAATCAACATATTGATTCGCGACTCCAAGCTTAAGGTGAAAAGCCAAATACAAGGCGATCAAATAAGAGTGACTGGCAAAAGCCGCGATGATCTGCAAGCGGTAATCGCATTATTGAGAGGCGCAGATTTGCCGGTAGAGCTGCAATTTATGAATTACAGGTAACAGGAATGGGTAACAAGATAGAAGGGATCTGGGGATAAACAAATGAGTGAACGAGTAAAGGTAGTTACGTTGGGCTGCGAGAAAAACTTGGTTGATTCCGAAATTATGTCGGGTTTAATTGATGAAAGAGGCTATTTGTTGGTAGATGAGCCAGAGGAAGCTACAGTCATTATCGTAAACACTTGCGGCTTTATTGATGCTGCCAAGGAAGAATCAGTCAATACCATTTTGGATATGGCTGATCTTAAAGAATCAGGTCGTTTGAAGGCGCTTATAGTATCAGGCTGTCTTACACAGCGCTACAAAGAGCAGCTGATGCAGGAAATGCCTGAAATCGATGGCATTGTCGGCACAGGAGATTTTCATAACATTACGGATATTGTGGATGAAGCGCTGCGCGGCAAAAAGCCGATTAAAGTCGGCAATCCTGTGTTTGACTACAATATTCAATTGCCTCGCAAGGTGACGACTCCACGCTATACAGCATTCGTCAAAATTGCAGAGGGATGCGATAACGCATGCACATTCTGCAGTATACCGATGATGCGCGGCAAGTTCCGCAGCCGAACTATGGAATCTATTATTGCGGAAGTAGAGCAGCTTGCTGCACAGGGCGTAAAGGAAGTCAGCCTCATTGCACAGGATTCGACCAATTATGGCACCGATCTGTACGATCGCTTCATGCTGCCTGAGCTGCTCCATAGAGTAAGCGAGGTTGAGGGAATTGCTTGGGTGAGATTGCACTATGCGTATCCGGGCTTCTTTACTGATGAGCTGATTGAAGCGATCGCTAGCAATCCGAAAATTTGTAGATATATCGATATGCCGCTTCAGCACAGCGAGGATATTATTTTGAAAAGAATGCGCAGACCTGGCCGTCAGCGCGACACACGCGAGCTCGTTGCCAAAATCCGCCAAGCCATTCCGGATGTGGCGCTTCGCACAAGCTTAATTGTAGGCTTCCCGGGCGAGACCGAGGAGGATTTTGAGCGCCTTTGCGATTTCGTCAGAGAGGTCAAATTCGACCGTTTGGGCGTATTTGCTTATTCCAGCGAGGAAGGAACGCCTGCAGTAAGGCTTCCGAATCATGTGCCGGATGATGTTAAAGAGTGGCGCGTTAACACGCTTATGGAAATTCAAAGGGTTGTGTCCCGCGATAACAGCAGCAAATATATCGGCAAGGAAATTGACGTTCTTGTTGAGCGCTATGATGGCAGGAGCGATGTATATATAGGGCGTTCTATGTACGATGCGCCTGAAATTGACGGCGAAGTGTTTATTTCCAACTGCCGCACAGAAATTGGCTCTATTCAAAAGGTTCGTGTCACGCATGCGTATGAGTTCGACTTATCCGGGGAGGGAATTGCGTGAATCTAGCGAATAAAATTACGCTTGCAAGAATTTTTCTTGTTCCTGTTATTTTGTTTTTTCTGCTCATGGAGTTTAATTTCGGATCATTGAAATTTTCTGATTTTGAAATCACCTACAATCAAATTGTCGCGGCTTTAATTTTTATTATTGCTGCCAGCACAGATGGGCTTGACGGCTATATTGCCCGCAAAAACAAAATCGTTACAAACTTGGGCAAACTGCTTGACCCGTTAGCCGATAAGCTGCTTGTAGCTGCGGTGCTTATTTCATTGGTGCAAATGGACAAGCTGAACGCTTTAATAGCCATCGTAATAATAAGCCGTGAGTTTGCAGTAACCGGGCTGCGTCAAATTGCACTGCTTGAAGGCTCTGTTATGGCGGCTAGCAAATGGGGCAAATGGAAAACAGCGATTCAAATCACGATGATTATTTCATTGCTGCTCAATAACTTTCCGTTTGCGTTTATCGATTTCCCGTTTGACGTCATTGTAAGCTGGATAGCCGCATTGATTACGGTGTATTCAGGCGTAGATTATTTCGTTAAGAATAAGCATTTGATACCAGTTGAATAAAGGAACAGGCACTTTTCCACAGCATGGAGAAGTGCCTTTCCCCGTCTTGGACAACTTTAGTATGAAGGGATAAATGAGATGAAAGCAGAAATAATCGCTGTCGGCACAGAGCTGCTGCTCGGCCAGATCGTAAATACGAATGCACAGGCATTATCCATTAAATTAGCCGAGCTAGGCATTGATGTATACTTCCAATCAGTTGTCGGCGACAATGCCGGCAGATTGCGCCAGGCGATTGAAGTCGGCCGCTGCAGAGCAGATTTGCTTGTTTTTACCGGCGGGCTCGGCCCTACCCAGGATGATTTGACAAAGGATGTTCTTGCGGAATATTTGAAGCGCGATCTGATTATTCATGAGCCATCCATGAAAAAAATTGAAGATATGTTCGCAGAACGCGGCGTACATATGGTGGAAAGCAACCGCAGGCAGGCTATTATGCTTGAAGGAAGCGTTCCGCTTGAAAATACGACCGGGCTTGCGGTTGGCAATGCTTTGGAGCAGGACGGTACTTACTATATGCTTCTGCCAGGCCCTCCGCGCGAGATGAAGGCGATGATAGCAGGAGCGGGTGATGAGTGGCTAAGAGCTATTCTAGGCAATGTAAAGCCGCTGTTTTCACGCATTTTGAAATTTGCCGGAATCGGCGAGTCCAATTTGGAGCATCGGCTTATCGACTTGATCGAAGCGCAAAAGGAAACGACGATTGCCCCGTATGCCAAAGAAGGCGAGGTTACAATACGCGTATCCGTCAAAGCGGATGACGAGGTTGAGGCTAATATAAAAATTAATGAAGCTGTAGAGCAAATTAAAGCACGTGTCGGAGAGCATTTATATGCTCAGCGAGACATTCCGATCGAGGTTACTGTTTTGGAGCTCCTTAGAGGCTCAGGAAGAACGCTGGCGAGCGCCGAGAGCTGCACTGGCGGTTTATTCTCAGAAATGATTACAAGCGTTCCTGGGAGCAGTGGAGAGTACGCAGGAGCAGCGGTTACCTACACGAATGCAATGAAGCATAAACTGCTCGGCATTCCGATGGAGGATTTGGAAGGGGAGCAGGCTGCAGGTGCTGTAAGCAAGAATACAGCACGAATGATGGCGGAGCGTATTCGCGAGCTGGCGGATGCCGACTTCGGCGTTTCATTTACCGGTGTTGCAGGCCCGTCTCAATCTGAAGGGAAAGAAGTTGGACTCGTTTATTATGCGATTGCAGAACGGGGAAAGGAAACAGTTGTCTACGAAGGCAAATTCAACGGCAATCGATCCATGGTAAGATTGCGTGCAGTCAATGCGGCGCTGTTCCGTTTGTGGCAAGCGCTCAGCGCTGCAAACTAGCTGCTGCGTCTAGTTTAGCTGATCATTGTTATTTTATTGGGGATCAGGTATACTTGAAATCAACTAGCGGAAGAACCGCAGCGACTCAGTCGCTGCGGTTTTTTTATGTTCAAATATAGGAAAGTATAGCTTGTCACCTTGCTTCTGTTCCTATTTTTTATCGGTAAACCGTCTTAGAAAGTTAAAAGGTTAGGAAGGAGGGGATTCAGCGCATGTTACACCTGTTAAGCACAAATCGGCATATGACACATTCGTAAAGCATAAGAGACTGGTGCTAACGACGATATTGTTAATCGGCTCGCTTCACAGTTTCTAGGAGGCAATTTGGGTTAACTTTAACGAATCACAGTTAATTAGGCCCAATGTCCAAATTTGACTTAACTCGCTCCCCAATCTAAAGTGTTGCAGTGTTGCAGAATTGTGCGAACATGTGCCGTAGTTCAACTAAGTGGATTTTGCGTATCTGGTTTGGTGTTTTTAGGTGAATATGCTGATCTAAAGAGAAGATATCAAGCTGTTGAAAAATAATTCTAACGAAGCTGACAAGCGCTAATTCAACGAAAACAGCTCATTTTAAATTGTAACGAAGATTAGCAGCTCTATGTGTGAATAATCCACGTTTTTAGCACCTTTTGACCTGAATAAGGCCGCATATGAGACTGTCGATTAATTGTGGATAAGGCAACAGGCAATAAGAAGGGGTGCCACTGCGATCAAGATTGGGATTCCGACCGCTGTTGTAGTCCAATTTTTCTTAATAAATAAACCCTGTTAAGGATAAAATTGGCCTACAAAGGCGGACGCTGCCGCTTCTCCATTCCCATTCTTGCTCTCCGTTTCCCCTTACTTATTGCTTTTTAATAGTTGCCCACAATTAATCGACAGTCTCCATATCTCCGTTAGATTTTTTAAAAGGGCTTTTTCCACGCAATAACGCTGCGGGGATTCGTTACATTTCCGAACTGTTTTTCAACAGCCTGAAAATATGTACTTAGTTTGAGGGGGGCTGAATTTGGGCTATATTTGCTTAATCTAACTGCATAAATCAGGCCGTTGAAAAACGCTAACGGAACTTAGGCACGCTATTGTATGGGAATCAGCTTATTCTAAAATCTAAAGGAACTGAGAAACCTTATTTACTCAAATCGCTACCTAAACGGGGAAAAGATCACCTATAGCGCTCCACAGTTCCGTTACAGTTTTAAAATACCTTTTTATTGCCAAATAGAGCCTCTCAGCTCCGTTACAACTCTAAACATATGGCATTACGACTTTTGCTCGGTTATTTAACTACTACAACGAATCGACGGCTTCCCGCTTGAATGAGAGAGGAGATGTCAGAACGCAATTTTCGAAGGGGGAGTTGCTTTTAACATTTACGAGGCACGACTGGCCTCAAGAAATAGTTACTTTACAGCAATTGATTGTTGAAGTTACATGTACGCAATAATCATTTGATGCTATTAACATTGGGGCGGGCTGTAAGATGAGCTGTGTTTATAAAGTTGGCTGTAGCGTTTGTTATAAGGGCTTGATTGCGCTCAAAATCAGCAGTTGAAAAAATATGCGAATGTGTGTTCGAAAAAAAGTGTTGGCAAGCAGCTGTAAAAGAGGTATTATACTAATATAATCGTTGAAGGATGTGAGTGTGTTGACGGATCGTCGCGCAGCGTTGGAGAATGCTCTTAAGCAAATTGAAAAGCAGTTTGGCAAAGGCTCTATTATGAAATTGGGTGAATCGACTCATATGCAGGTTGAAACCGTGCCTAGCGGTTCAATCGCTCTTGATATTGCACTTGGAATCGGCGGATTTCCCCGCGGTCGCATAATTGAAGTATACGGACCTGAATCTTCAGGTAAAACAACAGTTGCTCTTCACGCCATTGCAGAAGCGCAGCGCCTTGGCGGACAAGCAGCCTTTATCGATGCGGAACATGCGCTTGATCCTTCATATGCGAGCAAGCTTGGCGTGAACATTGATGAATTATTGCTTTCTCAGCCAGATACAGGCGAGCAGGCGCTCGAAATTGCTGAAGCGCTCGTTCGAAGCGGCGCTGTTGATGTTATCGTTATTGACTCGGTAGCTGCACTTGTGCCAAAGGCAGAGATTGAAGGCGATATGGGTGATTCCCATGTCGGATTGCAGGCGAGACTAATGTCTCAAGCTTTGCGTAAGCTTTCGGGAGCTATTTCTAAGTCCAAAACAATTGCAATTTTTATCAACCAGCTTCGCGAGAAGGTTGGCGTTATGTTCGGTAACCCGGAGACAACGCCTGGCGGAAGAGCGTTGAAATTTTACTCCAGTGTTCGCCTTGATGTAAGGCGCGTGGAAACATTGAAGCAAGGCAATGATATGGTAGGTAATCGTACTCGTATTAAAGTCGTTAAAAATAAAGTAGCTCCGCCATTCAAGCAGGCCGAAATCGACATTATGTACGGTGAAGGCATCTCGAAGGAAGGAAGCTTGATCGACATTGGCGTTGAGCTCGAAATTGTACAGAAGAGCGGAGCGTGGTTCTCCTATAGCGGTGAGCGCCTTGGCCAAGGCCGCGAAAATGCGAAGCAATTTTTGAAGGATAACAAAGCGCTAGCCGAGGAAATCGAAAAACAAATTCGCGAGGCAAGCAATTTGTCGGCTGCAGCTGCCAAAGCAACCGTTTCTGAAGAGGAAGAAGAAGATTTCGATGAGTTTGAACTATAAGGAAATAATCAATTTTATTTAACTGCTATCAGCAGTATGAGATTGATTCAAGGTTTGATACATATTCATTCCTGCGCTTCGCCGGTCCTTGTGGACCGGCGAAGTTGTTTTATGCTATAAAAGTTTAAAGCATACGCTTATTTCAAAGAAGAAACTATGTGTCCGATGTCGGCAATAGGGACCGAAAACGTTATTCTTTAGAACAGGGGGAAGTATTGCGATGAGCACGATGGAGCATAGCTATATGATTACATCTGTCAAGCTTGAAAAGCAGGGGAAGAAAAGATATTTATTGTACGCTGGCGGCGAAGAACCTATTTTGTCTGTGCATGAAGATATATGGATTAAATATCGCTTGATGAAAGGGCTGGAGCTGACGAAGGAGCAAGTGGAAGAAATCCAGGAGGCAGATCATAAGTATGCAGCCTATTCGCTTGCTATAGCTTATTTGGGAGCGAAGCCGAGAACGAAAAAGCAAATGTACAGCTACTTGCTGCGCAAGGAATTTGAAGAGCATCATATACAATATGCTATCGATCGTTTAGAAGAGGAGCGAATTGTAGATGATGAGTTATATGCGAAGCAATTTGTACAGAGCAGGGTGAATTCTGCTTTGAAAGGCAGACACTTCATTATGAATGAGCTGCGGCAACGGGGCGTTTCCAAGGAAGCAAGCATGGAGGCGATTGCTGAGCTTGATTATGAAAGTGAATTGCAAGCTGCCAGTACGTTGGCAGATAAGAAATGGAGATCGATAAAAGGCGAGTATGCTGATAGACGACGCAAGCTCCAATTGTTTATAATGCGCAGAGGCTTTCCTTCCGATATCGTTCGCGAAGTAATGAAAATGGAGCAATTTCAGCGAGCGGTGGAGGAAAAAGGAGAAGATGATGGGCTTTTGCTTGACAATTGAATTTGTGAAAAGATAAAATGAGGTTGTATTCCTTCAATCTTTGAATCAATTTTCCTTCCAAAAGTTGATTCAACATGATTATTTTCGTCAAATTGTATTATGATGAAACAATATGGAACTGGTTAAAAGCCTATTATCATGCCGGGTGTATGCTTGGCGTATGCAGCAAGGAGGTGAACAAGATGGAAGATCGTTGGATCTGGATCTTGGGTTATATCCTTGTTGGCGCAATTTTCTTGTGGATTGGATACGTCATTAGAAAGTCTATAGCTGAAGCCAAAATTTCTAGCGCTGAGCAAGCTGCTATTCAAATTGTAGAAAATGCAAAAAAGGATGCGGAAGCTCAGAAGAAAGAAACAGTGCTTGAAGCGAAAGACGAGGTCCACAGGCTCCGTTCCGAAGCTGATAAAGACATTCGTGAGCGACGTAACGAAGTACAGCGTCAGGAAAGACGCATCATGCAGAAAGAAGAGTCGTTGGATAAAAAGCTAGAGATGCTTGAACGCAAAGAAGAAACTGTGGCCAACAAGGAAAAACGCATCGAGGAAACGCAAGAACAGATTGATTCCATCTATAAGCAACAGCTAAGCGAGCTGGAAAGAATTTCAAGTTTGACGATGGAAGATGCTAAATCGATCATTTTGTCCAATGTAGAACAGGAAGTTCGCCACGAAACAGCACAAATGATTAAAGATATTGAGCAACAAGCTAAGGAAGAGGCGGATAAAAAAGCGCGAGATATTATATCGCTTGCTATTCAGCGCTGCGCGGCAGATCATGTGGCTGAAACGACGGTATCCGTTGTCACGCTGCCAAATGAGGAAATGAAAGGCCGTATCATTGGGCGCGAAGGCCGCAATATTCGAGCACTAGAAACATTGACCGGTATCGATCTAATTATTGATGATACACCGGAAGCGGTCATTTTATCCGGTTTTGACCCGATTAGACGCGAAATTGCTCGCACATCACTTGAAAAGCTAGTTGCAGATGGACGAATTCATCCTGCACGTATTGAAGAAATGGTTGAAAAGTCACGCAAGGAAATCGATGAGCGCGTTCGCGAATATGGTGAGCAAGCAACTTTCGAGGTTGGCGTTCACGGTTTGCACCCTGATCTGATCAAAATATTAGGTCGTTTGAAGTATCGTACAAGCTATGGCCAAAATGTACTGAAGCATTCCATGGAGGTTGCTTATTTAGCTGGTTTAATGGCAGCAGAGCTGGGCGAGGATGTAACATTAGCCAAGCGTTCAGGCTTGCTGCATGATATCGGCAAAGCGCTTGACCATGAAGTGGAAGGCTCTCACGTTGAAATCGGAGCAGAGCTGGCGAAGAAGTACAAGGAGCATCCTGTCGTTATTAATAGTATCGCGTCTCACCATGGAGATACAGAAGCGACTTCGGTTATTGCAATGCTTGTAGGCGCTGCAGACGCATTGTCTGCCGCTCGACCAGGCGCACGCAGAGAAACGCTCGAAACGTATATTAAGAGACTGGAGAAGCTGGAAGAGATTACAGAATCTTTTGAAGGTGTTGAGAAGTCCTATGCGATTCAAGCTGGCCGTGAAGTACGCGTTATGGTGCAGCCTGACAAGATTGATGATACAGAGGCGTTCCGCCTAGCAAGAGATATTACGAAAAAAATCGAAGGCGAGCTTGATTATCCGGGACATATTAAGGTAACGGTAATAAGAGAGACGCGCGCGGTTGAATATGCGAAGTAATAATCAAATTCATAACGAATAGAATTTGATTCCATTACAATCGAACAGACGATTGAAGAAAGTGGCTGCTGCGCAGCCACTTTCTTTCAAATTATAAGCAACAAACAGCAGTTTGCAAAAAGCGGGCTTTGTCAGTGCAGCTTGTTTTTGTGCATATGAAGGAAGAGTGGTAGGAACGATGAATTTATTGTTTATTGGCGATATCGTTGGCAATGTCGGCAGAAGCGCGTTGAAGCAGGTATTGCCTTCGCTTGTCAGCAAATATAATCCGCATATCATTATTGCAAATGGTGAAAACGCCGCTGCAGGTCGCGGAATTACAAAAACGATTGCTACTGAGTTTTTCGAATGGGGCATCCATGGCATTACGATGGGCAACCATACCTGGGACAATAAAAATATTTTTGAATGGATCGATGAGGAGCCAAGAATTGTGCGCCCGGCTAATTTCAGCCCAGAAGCGCCCGGCAAAGGGATGGCATTTATTAAGGCAAATGGAAAAGAGCTTGCTATTATCAATTTGCAGGGAAGAACCTTTTTGCCGCCAATAGATTGTCCTTTTCAAATGGCTGATCAATTGGTTGAACAGGCAAGGAAGCGTACGTCTGCAGTATTTGTTGATTTCCATGCCGAAGCTACTTCAGAAAAAATTGCAATGGGCTGGCATCTGGATGGGAAAGCTTCACTTGTAGTCGGCACGCATACTCACGTCCAGACAAATGATGATACAATACTGCCGCAAGGCACAGCCTATATTACAGATGTAGGCATGGTAGGCTCCAAGGAGGGTGTTCTCGGAATGGAGCGGGAAGCTGTGCTGTATCGCTTCAAGACACAAATGCCAGTGCGCTTTGTTGTGGATGAAGGAAAATGGCATTTGCACGCAGTGTCCGTAAAAATTGACGATGTGACCGGCAAAGCACAAAAAATTGATAAAATCCGTTTAACGGAAGAAGATTGGCTGCTCTTGTAAAAAGGGCAGCTTTTTTTAAAAAGCGCGTGCAGCCTCAATTCATAAAATAAATTCTGATAATTCTGAACTTACAGTCAATTGAAGTTGAAAATGAAGGAATTTTTTAAAAAATAACGAATAGAATTTATAAGTGAATCCAACCAACATTCTAGGGGAGGTACTTTTCATGGATGTATTAAAGGTATCAGCAAAGTCCAATCCAAATTCTGTAGCGGGAGCGCTGGCGGGCGTTTTGCGCGAGCGTGGCGGAGCGGAGCTGCAGGCCATTGGTGCTGGCGCATTGAATCAAGCGATTAAGGCGGTTGCTATTGCGCGTGGATTTGTCGCTCCTAGCGGTGTGGATCTCATTTGTGTTCCGGCATTTACCGATATCGTAATTGATGGCGAAGATCGCACAGCTATCAAGTTAATAGTTGAACCGCGATAATCGGCAACGGCCGTATCTGTCAACATGAGAATACACTGCTGGCAAGCTGTAACGACGCGGCCTGTTTACGTAGGATGTAAACAGGCTTTTTGCAATGACCTGTAGGCTAATGGACAAGTGAGTCATATAACTGTCTGAAATGACGTACAACAGGCAAGGGAGTGAAGGCATGAAGTCAGTTGATTTTCACTGCGATGTACTATACAAGCTGTTGCTGAATAATGAGCTTGACTTTGCTCGTGACGAAGCGGATCAATTAGATGTCACCCTTGAACGTTTAAAGGAAGCAGAGGCGGCTATTCAAACCTTTGCTATTTATATTCCGTCTGTACGGAAGGATTGGCTAGTAGCCGTAATGGAAAGCGTGGATTTGTTTTACAATCAAATATTAAGCCAGCCAAGCATAAGCTTCATTCGCAATAAACAGGATTTAAGACAGTGTATAAAAGAAGGCCGGATTGGCGCATTGTTGTCGATGGAGGGAGTAGACGGCTTGTACAACAACAAGGCGCTGCTGCATATGTTGTATCGGCTCGGCGTAAGATTTGCAGGATTGACCTGGAATTATGCGAATTGGGCGGCAGACGGCGTGCTGGAGCCGCGCAATGGCGGTTTGACTGCAGCAGGCAAGGAGTTTGTGCAATATTGCGAACAGATCGGCATGCTGCTCGATATTTCACATTTGTCTGACCGAGGTTTTTGGGAACTGGCGGAGCTGACCTCCAAACCTTTTATTGCATCGCATTCCAATGCGCGTGAAGTGTGCTCTCACCCAAGAAATCTGACCGATGCTCAAATACAATGTATTATAGCGCGAGAAGGAAGAGTCGGCGTTACCTATGTGCCTCAGTTTCTCGTGCACAATCGCAGCAGTACCATATACGATATTGTTTGCCACATCGAGCATATTTGTGAGCTTGGGGGTGAGAAGGCAGTTATGCTTGGCTCTGATTTTGACGGGATTGATACACATGTGCAGGAGCTGAAACATCCGGGTCATTTGTATCGACTGAAGAATGAGCTGCTGAAGTTTTATTCTGAACACCAAACGAATCATTTTTTAGCTGGCAACGCTATTTTATTTTTGGAGACGAATTTGCCAAATTAATTTTGGTAAATTGTGAACGTTAATTGAAAGTGTATTGCTTTTTTAGTTGCACAATCTTAAAATTGTTATGACTATGAGAAAAACTTCTAATTTAGCAGTTCTAGAGAAGCTGCTGAGGTAAACGGAGGTTTTTATCCCGATAAGAATTGTTTTTACGAAAAGACTGTCATATTTATACATTCTTATGAGGCGAAAATAGTTTAATAGCTGATATTGTCTATCGAATAGACATGTTCATAATAAAGAGGAGATGGACACTTTGATTAGTCAATTGTCTTGGAAAATCGGTGGCCAGCAAGGGGAAGGCGTTGAGAGCACCGATCGTATTTTTTCCACGGCTCTTAATCGGTTAGGTTATTATTTGTACGGTTATCGTCATTTCTCTTCACGCATAAAGGGCGGCCATACGAATAATAAAATACGGATCAGCACGAAGCCGATTCGTGCGATATCTGATGATCTCGATATTCTAGTAGCCTTTGATCAGGAAAGCATCGACCTTAATGCAGGCGAGCTTCGGCCTGGCGGCGTTATTGTGGCAGATGCAAAATTCAGCCCTACAGTGCCGGACGGATTGGATGCTAGATTATTTGCTGTTCCTATTACTAAGATTGCTGAAGATCTGGGCACTTCGCTTATGAAAAACATGGTAGCTTCAGGTGCTTCTTGGGCGCTGCTCGGCTTGCCGCTTGATGTATTTAATAAGGCAGTTGAAGAGGAATTTGGCCGCAAGGGAGCTGCTGTTGTAGAAAAAAATATAGAAGCTGTCAAGCATGGCGCGGACTACGTGCTGCAGCTTGCAGGCGGACCGCTTGATGAATTCAAGCTGGCAGACGCTGATGGCGAGCAGAAGCTGTTTATGATCGGCAATGAAGCCATCGGCCTTGGCGCCATTGCCGGAGGCTGCCGCTTGATGTCTGCTTATCCGATTACACCTGCTTCCGAGATTATGGAATACTTGATTCAAAAACTGCCGAAGTTTGGCGGTACAGTCGTTCAGACTGAAGATGAAATTGCAGCTGTAACGATGGCTATCGGAGCAAATTATGCAGGAGTAAGAACGATGACAGCTTCGGCAGGTCCCGGGCTTTCGCTTATGATGGAAGCCATCGGCTTGTCGGGCATGACAGAAACTCCGCTCGTAATCGTCAATACACAGCGAGGCGGTCCTTCAACCGGCTTGCCGACGAAGCAGGAACAGTCAGATTTAAATGCGATGATTTACGGTACTCATGGCGAAATACCGAAGGTTGTTATTGCGCCAGCTTCTATCGAAGATTGCTTCTTCGATATGGTGGAAGCCTTTAATATATCCGAGCAGTATCAGGTTCCAGTCATCGTCATGACGGATTTGCAGCTCTCCCTGGGCAAGCAGTCCTGCGAGGTGTTTGATTTCAGCAAGGTAGAGATCAAGCGCGGGAAGCTGCAGGAAGACGCAGGGGAGAAAGAGCCTGGAGAAATGTTCAAGCGCTACGAACTTACAGAGGATGGCGTTTCGCCGCGCGTGCTGCCGGGCCAGAAGGGCGGCATTCACCACGTTACAGGCGTTGAGCATGACGAAGTTGGCCGTCCGTCTGAAAACGCGCTTAATCGCCGTTTAATGATGGAGAAAAGACTTAAAAAAATTGCCGGTCTGCAAATTAGAGATGCAGTAAGAGCAGATGCGCCTCATGAAAAGCCAAATCTGCTTATTATCGGCATGGGTTCAACCGGCGGAACGATCGATTCAGCAAGACAAAAGCTGGAAGCGGAAGGCATCACAACAAATCATGTCACGATTCGTCAAATGTATCCATTTCCGTCTGATCTGCTTCGCCCGTATTTGGAAAGCGCGGATAAGGTTGTCGTAATTGAAAACAATGCAACAGCACAGCTGGCATCTCAAATTAAAATGAATACAGGCTTCGCCGACAAAATCACTAATCTTTTAAAATACGATGGCAACCCGTTCTTGCCGCTCGAAGTCTATCATGCGTGTAAGGGGTTGAATGAATAATGGCAACATTTAAAGATTTTCGCAATAACTTAAAGCCCAACTGGTGCCCTGGCTGCGGTGATTTCTCTATTCAAGCAGCTATCCAGCGCGCAGCGGCAAATGTCGGCCTTGAACCGGAGGAGGTCGCTGTCATTTCGGGAATTGGCTGCTCGGGGCGCATATCCGGTTATATTAACGCTTACGGGCTGCATGGCATACATGGACGCGCATTGCCTATTGCGCAAGGCGTTAAGCTTGCCAATCGAGAGCTTACGGTTATCGCATCAGGCGGCGATGGGGATGGCTTTGCAATTGGCATGGGTCATACCATACATGCGATACGCCGAAATATGAACATTACGTACATTGTAATGGACAATCAAATATACGGTCTTACAAAAGGACAAACCTCGCCACGCAGCGCGGAAGGCTTCAAAACGAAGTCAACGCCAGAGGGCGCAATCGAATCAACCTTGTCTCCTCTGGAGCTGGCGATGTCGGCAGGCGCTACCTTTGTCGCCCAATCATTCTCAAGCGATATTAAACAGTTAACAAGCATTATCGAGCAGGGCATAAAACATGATGGCTTCTCATTCATTAATGTGTTCAGCCCTTGTGTTACCTTTAATAAAATTAATACGTACGATTGGTTCAAGGAGCGGGTTGTTAATTTGGATCAATTCCCGGAGTATGATCCAGCGAACCGCATTTCAGCCATTACCAAAATTATGGAAACTGAAAGCATGCTTACCGGACTTATTTATCAAGATACAACACGCCCATCTTATGAAAAGCAAATAAAAGGCTTCGATGAGGGCGGTTTAGCCCATCAGTCGTTACAGATTAGTGAAGAACAGTTCACAAAGCTTGTAGCTGAATTTAAATAAATGCTATGATATAAGCATACAGACATAAGTCTGTATGCTTATATTTTTAATATATAGAAATGCAATAATAAAATGCAGAAATAGAGAACGGACAGGAGAGTGGCTTACATGTTACATAATCAAATTCCAATCGGTGTTTCCGCCAGACATATTCATTTATCAAAAGAGCATTTGCAAATTCTGTTCGGCAATGACTACTCGTTGACGGAGATGAAGCCACTTACACAGCCAGGCCAATTTGCCGCTAACGAAACAGTAGCTGTTATTGGACCTAAGGGAACTTTTCCAAAAGTACGCATTTTAGGACCTACAAGAGGAAAAACTCAGCTTGAGGTGTCAAAAACAGACGCTTTTGCGCTAGGCATTAATCCGCCCGTGCGTGAATCAGGTGATATTGCGGGCTCTGCAGGCATTAAGCTGCAAGGTCCAGCTGGTGAGGTGGAGTTGGAGGAAGGGGTAATTATTGCCGCCAGACATATTCATTTTCATACCACTGATGCTGAACGGTTCGGCGTGAAGGACAAGCAGCGCGTTGCTGTAAGAACAAGCGGTGAGCGCGGCGTCGTATTTGAAAATGTAGTCGTTCGCGTATCGGACAGCTATGCGCTGGATATGCACATTGACACGGATGAAGCGAATGCGGCAGGGATTGCCAATGGAGATACAGCAGAGCTGATCGTTTAGCGGCTGATCGCTTCATTCATTGACCCCATAAATCCTTAACTGGTATAATAGGACATTGGACTATATGAATGATGATAGACGCCGATAAGGAAGTGATTGGTTTTGACGAAAGGAAGCAATCAAAGCATGACGGAACAAAAATCCGCAGAACAAAAAGATTACTCCAAATATTTCGATTTTAGCGATGCCAAGCTGCTTGAGCAGAATGAGCATACTTCGACATACCGTATTAAAGGAAGAATCGTTCAAATAAACTCTACTCCGAATTATAAGCAAGAAAAACGCAGAGGCAAGGAAGAAATTGAAGTGCATTACGATTTCTCTATTCCTGCTGAGCTTCGTTCAATGGGAGTAGGCAAATACTATTTAATACAAACGTACGGTTGCCAAATGAATGAACATGACACTGAGGTTATGCGCGGCATGTTTGAAGAGATGGGCTATATCGCTACCGAGGATCGTGAGATTGCCGATGTGATATTGCTGAATACTTGCGCCATTCGCGAGAATGCGGAGGATAAAGTATTCGGTGAATTAGGCCATCTCAAAAACTTGAAGCTGGAGAAGCCTGATCTTATACTTGGCGTTTGCGGCTGCATGTCGCAAGAGGAATCAGTAGTTGGCCGTATTTTGCAGAAGCACTCCTTTGTCGATATGATATTCGGAACGCACAATATTCATCGTCTTCCGATGCTGCTGCAGGAAGCTTATTTCAGCAAGGAGCTAGTCGTAGAGGTATGGTCCAAGGAAGGCGATATTATTGAAAATATGCCTAAGAAGCGCGAAGGCATGCGCGGTTGGGTCAACATTATGTACGGCTGCGACAAGTTCTGCACCTATTGCATCGTCCCTTACACGAGAGGCAAGGAACGCAGCCGCAGACCTCAGGATGTTATTGATGAGGTGCGCGAGCTTGCACGGCAAGGTTTTAAAGAAATTACGCTGCTTGGGCAAAATGTTAATGCCTATGGCAAAGATTTTGAGGATATTGAGTATCGCTTTGGCGACTTGATGGATGATATATCCAAAATTGACATTCCGCGTATCCGTTTTATGACTAGTCATCCGCGCGATTTCGATGATCATTTAATTTCTGTGCTTGCCGGCCGCGGCAATCTGGTAGAGCATATCCATCTGCCTGTCCAATCTGGCAGTACAGAAGTGCTGAAGAAAATGAGCCGCAAATATTCCCGTGAAAAGTTTCTCAAATTAGCCGGGAAGATCAAGCATGCTATTCCAGACGTATCCTTTACAACCGATATAATCGTCGGCTTTCCAGGCGAGACAGAGGAGCAGTTCGAAGATACGCTTACGCTAGTCGAGGAAGTAGGCTTCGATATGGCTTATACGTATTTATATTCACCGCGTGAAGGCACACCGGCTGCTGTAATGGAGGATAATGTGCCCTTGGATGTAAAGAAAGAAAGGCTGCAGCGTCTAAACGCTCTGGTAGCCTCTATAGCGCGCGAGAAGCATGAACAGCTGGTAGGAACCGTTATGGAAGTGCTGGTTGAAGGCGAGAGCAAAAACAACGCTAATGTGCTTTCTGGACGTACGCGCACGAATAAGCTTGTGCATTTGGAAGGACCTAAGGAATGGATAGGCCGTTTTGTGCAGGTCAAAATAGTCGATGCGCAAACCTGGTATATTAAAGGCGAAGTTGTACAGTCTGACGCACAAAGCGATGTTAGTTAATAGATTTTGAAGTGCTGGTACAGTCAGCAATATAGCGATATAATTAGGAGCGATGTCAACCATGTCAAATATACAAGGAAATGCCGGCGCCGTGCATAATGAATATGCAACTGGAGAAGTATGCAGCCATCAGCATGACAATACTAATGTTCCGTCATTCCATACTCGTGAGATTATAGTGCGTGATAATATTATGCAAAAGGCAAAGGAGCTGTCTGATGCGATATTTGCATCAGAGGAGGTTCAGGATTATCGCCGTGCAGAAATGCAAATCAACAACAATGAGCGGATCCAGAAGCTGATCAGCCTTATTAAAAAGAAGCAAAAGGAAGTCGTCGCTTTCGAAACGACGTTCAAAAATGCAGAAATGGTAAAAAAAATAGAAGCTGAGATGGAGGAGCTCCAAGATGAGCTTGATGGCATTCCAATTGTAGCTCAATTTCAGCAAAGCCAAGCAGATATTAATTATTTGCTCCAGCTTGTCGTTTCAGTTATTCGGGATACGGTTTCTGAGAAAATTAGTGTAGAAGATGCAGAAGGCGGCAATCCAGAGGATTGCAGCGATTAAAACGTAAAACCGCAGCGGACCGACTTCTTGGAAGTCAAGACCGCTGCGGTTTTTTTAAAATATAGGAAAGTTTAAGTTTTCACCTTATACTTGTTCCTATATTTCACCGAGAAACGGCACCTCCTTAGCCAAGGACGCGCAGCGTTTCTTCTTGAATAATAGAAAGTATAAGTTTTCTTCTTATACCTGTTCCTATATTTCATCGGTAAACGCGCCTGTCCAAAGAACGGCGGAGCCGTTTATCCTTGACTAAATGCGAGTTCTTACGATCGTTGTTTTTAACGTAAACAAAACAATTATTCCAACAGCAGATTTAATTAAATCGCCGGGAATGAACGGGTAGCAGCCGGCAGCGAGTGCTTTGCTTAAAGAAAAATCCAGTGCAACCATCATCCATGGCACTCCGATTGCATAGACGAAGACGATGCTTGCCAGAATGAACATTATGTAAAGAACGATCGTATTCATGACAGATTTATGATTAGCTTTGTTCATCCATTTGTTTACGATTAAACTAATAAACAATGCGCAGAAAGGGAAAGCGACAATATATCCGCCTGATCCTCCCAAAATATGCGAAAGCCCCCCTTTGCCGCCGAAAACCGGCAACCCGATTGCACCAAGTACAACGACTGCAAATATGCTTAGAAAAGCCTGCTTGGGCTTGAGAAAAATACCGGCAATAATAACTCCAAGCGTTTGAAAGGTGAGGGGGATCGGTGAAGCAGTAAGCTTCATTTGCTGCAAGCTCATTACAATAAATAGTGCTGCAAATAGTGCGGTAAAAACAAGTGAACGAATCGATAGTGCTTTCATACATAATCTCCTTTTTCGTTATTGCATTTTTATTGTTAACCAATTAAAATGATTTATAGTTAACAATGAGCATTGTATCACAGCTTTTTGCGATCGTGAAGAGGGCAGGTAAAAAATAATGGACTCTTTTTCAAAAATTATATGGTCAAACTTATCTGTATTTACTAAAGCAGTTGATAAGGAAGAAGAAAAGAAATTGCTGGATAATATATCTTTCTGCATTCAGAGCGGGGAGTGGGTTCAGCTTTATGGACGCAACGGCAGCGGCAAGAGCACGCTGCTAAAGCTGCTGGCGGGATTTGAACGCTACAGGGTAGAGGGAACTCAAAGAGTCAACAGGCCCGAGCAGCTGACGCAAACCCATTTAATACCGATCGTGCTGCAGCAGCCTAGCTCAGGGCTAATAGGCTCTACTTGCTGGGAGGATGTTGTACTTATGATGGAGCAGCATCAGGTGGGACAGCCGCATATGCTTGACAGGGCTGAGCAGGTGTTCAAGCAATTGGGGCTTGAGCCTATTCTGCATCAGCCGCTGGAAGCCTTGTCCGGCGGACAGCAGCAGCTTGCTGCAATTGCAGGAGCGGCAGCTGTCAGCTCAGATTTGCTGCTGATGGATGAAGTAACGTCGATGCTGGATAAGCAGGCGGCACAGCTGGTGCTTACTCGCATGCGCGAGCTTAATAAGCAGGGGGTAACCGTTATATGGGCGACTCAGCAGATGGAGGAAGCCGTAAGAGGGGATCATGTAATTGCTCTTGATCAGGGCCGCATTGTGTTTAATGGGCCAGCATCGCAATGGTTTGCCCGGGATGCTCATAACCGTCAAGGCAGCAGCCCTTGCGAGGAATATGGCTTTGAAGCGCCTTATGCGGTCCAAATTGCATGGCAATTGGCTGATAAAGGAATAGAACTGCATCAGCTTCCGTTAAATATGGATGAACTGAAGGCTGAGGTATATAGCTATGAGTATTAAATGCGATAGGCAATTGGCACTTCATAACGTAACTATTATGAAAACTAACGACGTCAGCGATGGCAGTTTAATTGAACAAATCAATATGCAGTTTAAAGCGGATGAAATTATAATCATTACAGGTCCAAATGGAACGGGGAAAACGTCATTGCTCGAGTCTATCGCTGGATTACGAAAGCTTGCAGAGGGTACGATTGAGCTGTCAGGGCAACAGCTTTGGCGTAAGAAGGGCCGCAGGCCCAAATTGAATCATGCGGCACTGCTTAAGCTTGGCATCGCTATGCAGCAGGCAGAGAGCCAGTGGTTTGCAGCAAATGTGCAGCAAGAGCTCGAATATTCTATGAAGCCGTATAAGCTCACCAAAGAATGTATGCAGGAAAGAACTACAAAAGCTATACGACTAGTAGGGCTGGAGCCTGACATTTTGCCGCGTGAACCCTGGACATTAAGCGGCGGCCAGCAGCGAAGATTGGCGCTTGCATGTTTAATATGCTGCAAGCCGGATTGGCTGCTGCTGGATGAGCCGCTGGCCGGGTTAGACAGCGAAGGGATTGCCTTATTGCAATCTGTCCTGAGGCAGCAAAAGGAAGGCGGAGGAGGCGCGATTATTGTTACGCATGATATTCAGCCTTTTCTTTCTATAGCGGATCAAGTGTTGACGATTCGGCATAAAAAGCTTATTCCGTTACAGCAAAAGCCCTCGGAAGGTCATAATCACAACAGCGGCTCTCATGAGCAGGTGCCTGCAAGGCTGAGTCCTGGGCTTGCCGCTGAATTAATAGCCGATTGGATAAAGGAAGCGGCAGCAAGCGCTGAACGTCCTGTAGATGAGTCGTTTTCCCAGCTGTTTGCAGGGGATGAGAAAGCGAAAGTTGTGGAACCATTTGAAGAGCAAATATATGTAAGTAGCCATAATCCTTCAAAAATTAATAACTTAAGCAACCAATATTTTGACCCGCGAGCTATAGTGTTAAGTTATTTCATGTGGTCTGCAGGCATATTGGCTCAGACAGAGTGGCCTGTGATAGGCTTGGCAGGCTTGCTGGTCATCATTGCGATTGGAATCGTGCGCAAAGCAGCGGAGCCGATGTTTCCTGTAGTAAGAGGATTTATTGTATTGGCCATTGTGCTGACGGCAATTGGCGGCATTTCACTGGCCCCGCTTGATTTTAACTGGCTCGAAGCAGCTTCCACAGGGCAACGTTTAGTTAAGCTGCTGCTAGTGATGATAATAGGCATGCCGATTCTGGCGCTGGTTACGCCATTTCGTCTGAAGCGAGCGTTTGAGCAAACCTTCGGCTGGCTTAATCGTTATGGGTTGCCGATTGCGGCTTTCGGATTGTTAATGACATTAATCTTTAGGTTTATTCCGCTGCTGATGCAGGAATGGGAGCGATATAGCAAGCTGGCTAGAGCAAGAGGGAAGCTCGCCTCTTCCAGCGGAATGATGTCAGTTCGTATTGCGCTTACGATGCTTATTCCTTATCTTCGTTCGATTGTAGGGAAGGCGGAGGAAATGGCTGAAGCGCTGGAGCTGCGGGGTTATAGCCAGGTAAAAGAAATGCCTGTATTTGGCTTCCGGCTGCAGCTGAAAAAACAAGATGCAGCGATGATGGGTATTGCAGCAGCGGTATGCCTGGTATTATTGGCTGCCTCGTAAAATTTATGTGCAGCTTCAATTGCAGCTGTTCAGCGGATGACTGAGCATTCAACCTTGCAGGGAGGATGGCATCTCAGCTGGCAGCTTTTTCTTCCGTTTGCGTTCTTGGCCGGCCCATATGGCTGTAAAAATGGCTGCCGCAAGCGCCAGAACAGAGCCAAGGGCGAAGCCGCTGCCAAGTCCCCACTGCTGATTTAGAAAGCCTGCAAGAAAAGGTCCAGAAAACATTCCGGCGGCATAAACGGCTTGATAAAGGCCCATGGCGGTCGCTCTTCCCCAGCTTGCTACTTCTTTAATTGCCAGGCCGAGAAAAAGCGGCAAATGAAGCCCTTGCGCGAAGCCATTGACTGCTTGGGTAACATAAAGAAGCTCAAGCGACGGCACAATAGCTATAGCAGCTGTACATATGCCGCTTAATACAAAGCCGATCATTATTGTCCCGTATTGACCAAATCGCGGCACAAATATCGTTGCTGTAATAAAAGAGGCAACAGCATGTGGCAGCATAAAGGCAAATACAACGATCGTCAGCTCGAGCCCGCCTGCTCCAAGCGCTTCTGCTTTGAGCGGCGTAAAGCCGAACATCGTAATAAATAATACACAATGAGCAAGGATGGATAAATAGGAGACCCGCCAAAGCAGCTTGGTTTTAACAACTTCTTTAACATTGGCAAGGGACATGCCCTGCCGATCATTTACTGCATGCTCTTGCAAAAATAAAGCGAGCAATAATCCGAGGACAGCAGCTGCCGCGCCAATAATAAAAGGCATATTCGCATGAAAGCCGTCAGCCAGCCAGCCGCTAAGCAGCATACCAATCATTTGACCGCTAACCGTTACAAAGCTGATATTGCCCATAGCGCGGCCTGTTTGCTCTGTTTTAAAAAAACCGGCATACATCACGGTAAATGCGACCCAGGTAGAAGCGCATACGCCAGCAACGATCCTGCCAGCCAGCGGCCAAATCCAGGAGCCTGATAGGAGAAATAACAGACAGCTAATCAGGGCGCAAAGCATACCAAGCACAATAAATGGCTTTCGCTTGCCAAACCGGTCTGACCATATGCCGAGCGGGAAACGCACAAGCAGCTGGACCAGACCATAGCTGGAAATGACGATCCCAATAAATTGCAAGGAAAAGCCTTTACTATTCAAATATGGAGATAATGTGGGAACGTAGATATACATCGAAATCCAGTAGATAAGCGTAACAAGCGTAAAGATGTATTTTTGACTTTTAGTTGTGCGAAACAAGGATATCTCTCCCTTCGTTTATCCTGTACCTGATTTTACTGTATATTGTAATCTGTGAAAATACGAAACAAATATGAATTTCAAGCGTAGTACAACATATGTGCAGATGGTGGTATAATGGTACGTACGAAAAGGAGAGGCGATAGCAAATGACAAATATAGATGAAACAGCGAATATGAACGAAAATACGGAAAAACCCAAGCGCTGGAAGCCTGTGCTGGAGTGGATCATTACGATAGTTGTCTCCTTTACGGTAGCTATGCTGTTTCACAATTATGTGTATGCTCAGACAAAAGTACATAATATTTCAATGCAAAATACACTTGTGGAAAATGAAAGACTCGTTATTGACAAATGGAATTATTATTTTAAAGCGCCCAAGAGGGGGAATATCGTAATCATCAACGGTCCAGAATACGATCAGCGTATTGTGAAGCGGGTAATCGGCTTGCCGGGCGAGCAGATTGAAATCCGCGAAGGCCTCGTTTTTATTAATGGAAACCCTTTGGATGAGCCGTATATTAAAGGTATTACATTAGCCGATCAAAGCGATTTCAAGCTTGTCGTACCCGCGGATAAAGTGTTCGTTATGGGCGATAATCGAGAGCATAGCATTGACAGCCGCGCATTTGGTCCTGTCGCTTTCAGCAGTCTGGAAGGAAAGGCGGTTTTTCGGATATGGCCGATTGATCGCATAGGCGGCTTGAAGTAAGTTCACTAATTTAAAAGTCGTATCATTTAAAAACAGGTCAAGCTTTAGACAATACGTTCTAAAGACTTGGCCTTTTTTGAAATATAGAAAAACAGGTATACGTTGCACCTTATACCTGTTTTTCTATATTTCATCTGTAAACCCGCTCGTCCAAAGGACGGCGGAAGCCGTTTATCCTTGTGCAATATGGATGGTTTTGGTAGTCTCTACAGATAATACTTTGAGCAAACGTAATAATTTTGTAATAATTATCTATGAAATCCGTTAGAAATGATCGTTATGATAGAAAAGTAAAAGAAATGGAAATCTGATCATACGAAATATGCCATGCGAGGCGGGAATTTCTTTGTCCATTAGATTGAAATTGTATATGTCCTATCTTGCCATGACGTTTGTTCCGGTTATTTTGATGCTTTGTTTGTTTTTAACCGTGTTTTATATCGTTGGCAAGCATGATTTACGTGAATTATCGGAAAATCAGCAAATTGAAAGGTTTGAGCAGGCGCTTGTCTATGGAGAGCTTACATATGTAATCGAGCATGACACTGGCAAGCTCGAGGATAAAGCTTATTTGGACGAGCTGCAGCAGGAGCTTGCTGAAGTATGGGCTGGGCTGGTAGTCGTAAGGAATGGACAAATTGCAAATGTATCCAGTTTTTTGCAGGATATTTCTCCGAATGAAAATTGGAGCGCCTATATCGAGCAGCTGCCTGAAGAGCTTTCCTTCAAGCTTTATCGCTTTGGCACGCATAACATTCAATTTCAATACCCGGATGGAAGCAACGGCCAAATGATTTTATTCCGCAGAATTGATCCAATACCAATATTCTGGCACCCGCTTGTGCTCGCTGCACTGCTTGGCTTTATTACATTAACGAGCTTTTTGCTTACCTACTATGTATCCAGAAGCATTATTAAGCCTATTCAATCGCTGAAGACAGCAGCTTTGCGCATTAAGGATGGCGATCTATCCTACCAGCTGCTTGATTCAACCAATTGTAAAAATTTTGCGAGCGGGGTCAATGAAATTGAACAATTGAGCATTGCTTTTGAGGAAATGAGGGTTCGCTTGAAAAGCTCAATCGATCAAAGTCTTCAATATGAGGAAAATCGCAAGCAACTGCTTTCCCATATTTCACATGATCTAAAAACACCAATTTCGGCGATCAAAGGCTATATAGAAGGCATTCTTGACGGAATTGCCAATACAGATGAAATGCGTGAGCGCTATTTACAAACGATTTATCGCAAAGCAGCGCATATGGATCAGCTGATTGATGAGCTGTTTTTATTTTCTAAGCTGGATCTGCATACTGTTGCTTTCGATTTTAAACCGGTAGAGCTTGTCCGATATTTGGATCATTTTATGGAGGAGCAGCAGTTCGAGCTTGAGAAGTCGGACATCGCTTTATCTTTTAGTTCGGAAAATATAGATCAACTTATGATCTCTGCAGATTTGGAGAAGCTGAATCGCGTGCTTAACAACATTTTGAACAATTGTGTGAAGTATTTGGAGTTTGACGATAATAACTTGCCGCATCGCGTGCAAGTGCGACTGAAGCAGGATGAGCATTTCGCTGTTATTGAAATCGAAGATAATGGACCCGGTATTACGGAGGATGATTTGCCTTTTATATTTGACCGGTTTTACCGTGCGGAAAAATCACGTAATTCAGAAACAGGCGGAAGCGGCCTTGGGCTTGCAATTGTGAAACAAATTGTTGAGGGGCATAACGGTATGGTAACAGCAAGAAACGCGCGCCAAGGTGCAATATTTACGATAAAACTTCCAAAGATGGAGCCAGCTAAGGTGGTGAAAATGAATGCAGCATATTCTGATCATTGAGGATGAACGGGCCATAGCAGAGCTTGAAAGAGATTATTTGGAGAGCCATGGCTATCAGGTTCATATTGAAGGCCGCGGTGACATTGGCCTTAAAAAAGCGCTGGATGGACAATATGATCTCATCATACTTGATGTCATGCTTCCCAAAATGGATGGCTTTGAGATTTGCCGGGAAATCCGGCGGCAGCACAACGTGCCGATTTTAATGGTAACCTCCAAGAAGGAGGATATCGACAAAATTAGAGGGCTTGGCTTAGGGGCCGATGATTATATAACAAAGCCGTTTAGTCCTAGCGAGCTTGTTGCGCGGGTAAAAGCGCATTTGTCACGCTATGAAAGACTTACTTCTAATAAAGACAGTCATAATGATTTTATTCAAATCCGTGGTCTTTGCATCGATCGCCCGGCCAGAAGAGTAACGATTCATGAAGAAGAGGCTATGCTTACATCCAAGGAGTATGACCTATTGCTTTTGCTTGCCTCGCATCCTAACCGGGTTTTCGATAAAATGGAATTGTTTGAGCGTATTTGGGGACTGGATTCCAATGGGGATACCGCAACAGTTACTGTGCATATTCGAAGACTAAGAGAGAAGATTGAACACGATCCTTCTAATCCTCAGTATATAGAAACGGTTTGGGGTGTAGGGTATCGTTTCAAAGTATAAAAAGAAATATGAATTTGGATTTGAGAAAAATGGAGGATGAATATGAAAAGCATTATTAAATTTTCGCTCAACAATAAGTTTGCTTTATGGATTATGACGATTATCGTTGTGTTCGCCGGGCTTCAATCGACTAGCACAATGAAGATGGAAATGATCCCGGATATTACTATTCCGATTGTAAGTGTAACAACCGTATATCCTGGCGCCGCTCCTGAAGAGATAATGGAGAAAATTACGAAGCCCGTCGAGCAAAGGACTAGAAATTTAAAGGGAGCTAAAAATGTCAGCTCCACATCATTTGAAAATGCTTCATCAGTCATTATTGAATTTGAATATAATACGGACATGGATCGGGCAGAAGATAATGTAAAGGAAGCGTTGGAGCAAATCACATTCCCTAACGGGGTGCAAAAGCCATCCATTTCCAGAATGAATATCAATGCCTTCCCAGTCATTTCCTTGAGCTTGTCTGACAGCTCAAAAACGATGCCGCAATTGACAGAAGCAGCTACGGATTTTGTTATTCCTAGACTCGAAAGCATTGACGGCGTAGCAGCTGTTCAAATTGCCGGTCAAAGCGTGAAGGAAGGCGAGCTCGTATTTAAGCAGGATGTATTAGCCCAGCTTAATATGACAGAGGATATGGTGAAAGGCATCATTAGCGCTTCTGTGCTTTCTGTGCCGCTCGGTATTTTTGAATTTGGCGATAGTGAAAAATCGGTCATGATTGACGGAAACATCGCAACAGAAGATGAGCTTAAAAACTTGGTAATTGTACCAGGCGTTAAGCTGAGCGATGTTGCCGATATTACGATTGAAGACAAGGTAGAATCTGTTTCCAGAACGAATGGTCTGGACGCGATCGGGATTAACATCGTCAAAGGCGCTGATTCCAACACGGTTGAAGTAGTTAACAAGGTTAAGGATGAGCTCAAGAAGCTTGCGGAACAAAATGAAGGCATGACCTTTGTTCAATCGTTTGACCAAGGCGAACCGATTGAGGAATCTGTCAATACGATGCTGAGCAAGGCAGTAATTGGCGCATTGGCGGCCATCTTAATTATTATGCTGTTCTTGCGTGATATCCGCTCCACAATTATTTCTATCGTATCTATTCCTCTGTCCATTCTGATGGCCATGATTGCATTGAAGCAGATGGATATTACACTTAATATTATGACGCTTGGTGCGATTACGGTGGCGATTGGCCGCGTTATTGATGACTCTATCGTTGTTATAGAAAACGTCTACCGCAGATTGTCGCTTTCCAATGAGAAGCTGAAGGGCAAAGAGCTTATTTTATCAGCTACTAGAGAAATGATCATTCCGATCATGTCCTCTACGATTGTTACCGTAGCTGTATTCCTGCCGCTTGGCTTCGTTTCCGGCATGGTCGGCGAAATCTTTATGCCGTTCGCATTAACAGTTGTTTTTGCGCTAGGCGCTTCCTTGGTAGTAGCCGTTACAATTGTTCCGATGCTAGCGCATATGATGTTCCGCAACGGGCTTAAAGAAGGCAAGAAGCATGATTCAAATCCAAGCAAACTTGCCCGCAAGTATAGAGGCTTGCTTGAATGGTCGCTTAATCACAAATTGATCACATTCGGAATTGCTGTCGTGCTGCTTGTCGGCAGTTTAGGCTTATACCCGCTAGTCGGCACAAGCTTTATTCCGGACGATGAGCAAAAAATGATGCTTATCACTTATAACCCGGCTCCCGGAGAAACACGCGAGCAGGTAGAAGCAATGGCGCTTGATGCTGAGAAACTGCTTATGGATAGATATAAAGATAGCGATGATCTTAAAGTAGTACAATATTCCGTGGGCGGTGCTAATCCAATGAGCCCGGGAGCGTCCAAGCAAGCTTTATTTAATTTGAATTATGACAAAGACTACAAGGGCTTCAGCGAGGAAAAGGAAAAAATCGTACCTCTGCTTAAGGAGCTTGGCGGCAAAGGGACCTGGAAGGAGCAAGACTTTGCTGGCGGCGGCTTAGGCGGATCGGGTCTTTCCATGCTCGTGTACGGTCCTGATATGAAGTCGCTTGAGCCTGTAGTAAATGAGCTTATGGATAAGCTCAAGGAAAAGGAAAATCTGAAAAATATCAGCTCCAGTTTGTCAGAAACGTACAATCAATATCGTATCGTTGCAGATCGTGAAAAGCTGAGTCAGGTAGGTCTTACTGCGGGACAAATCGCGATGGAGCTAAGCCCTGTGCGGGAGCGTCCGCTGCTTGCAACGATTGAAAATAATGGCGATGCCGTTAATATTTACGTAAAAGTAGAGGATCGCCAGTACAGCAGCTTGGCTGATTTGGAAAATGTGAAGCTGCAGTCGCCGCTTGGCATGGAGGTTTCGCTCAAAGACGTCGTGAAAATAGAAGAAGGCGAATCTCCTAACACGATTACAAGAAGCAACGACAGAATTTATGCAGAAGTTAAAGCAGATGCAACGGTAGCCAACATCGGCGCGGTATCCAGTGAAATTAATAAAATGATTAATGACATGGATATCCCTGGAAATATTGAAATTACGATGGGCGGCGTTACAGAGCAAATTAACGAGACGTTCTCTCAACTTGGTCTTGCAATGCTGGCAGCTGTAGCTATCGTATACTTGGTTCTCGTTCTAACGTTCGGCGGTGGTCTAACGCCGTTTGCAATTCTATTCTCACTGCCGTTTATTGCAATCGGCGCGATGGTCGGCTTGTTTATCGCAGGCGAAACGATCAGTGCTACAGCAATGATCGGCGCACTGATGCTGATCGGTATCGTAGTAACGAACGCAATCGTCTTGATCGACCGTGTTATTCACAAGGAAGCAGAAGGCTTATCAGTCAGAGAGGCGCTTCTTGAGGCAGGAACAACTCGTTTACGTCCAATTCTGATGACTGCGATCGCGACCGTTGGTGCACTGCTTCCGCTTGCACTCGGTTTTGAATCGGGAGGCCTTATTTCTAAGGGCATGGCAATAACCGTTATTGGCGGCTTGACCAGTTCAACGCTTCTTACACTAGTAATAGTTCCAATCGTGTATGAGTTCCTGAATCGCAAGCGTGCGAAGTCTGCTTCGGCAAAATAAATAATATGTGCTGCTCCTGCTGCCGTCATGGTTAGCGGGGGCAGTTTTTTATTTTGGAACCGGCGCACAACAGCAGTGCTGCGTACAAACATAATTGCAATGCCTTTCTCAAGTAGACATTCGAATAGCAAATAAGCTAAAATTTAATAATATGTAGAACAAAGAAAAGAGGGTATTGATATGTTTCGTGAGATTACTGCAGAACAACTGGATGTTTTATTAACAGATAACGCAAACATTAATTTAATTGATGTGCGTGAGCCTGACGAATGGGAAGAAGGGCATATCGCGCAAGCCCGCAGTATTCCATTATCGCAATTTCAAGCGAGAGAGCATGAAGTACACGACGTTCCTGGCGATGTTATATTTATATGCCGCAGTGGAGGCAGGAGCGGCAGAGTATGTGAATATATGACCAGCCAAGGCTATGACGTTATTAATGTTGATGGAGGCATGCTTTCCTGGAAAGGCGAGGTAGTTACAGGAGAATAGCTTCTTAAGCAGGAGGTGGTCGCATGAATATTCGAAAAATACGGCTTGATGATAATGGCCATCTTCACACTAGCGAGGACCGCGACGAATATGAGAAGGATTATGCCCGATTAATTCAATCGCCGGCTTTCCGAAGACTGCAGGGCAAGTCGCAAGTGTTCGGCGCAGGCTCGGGTGATTATTATCGTACAAGGCTTACCCATTCGTTGGAGGTATCGCAAATTGCTCGCGAGGTGGCGCGCAGATTGGGCAAATCGTATGCGTTCCTTCAAAGCAATGAGCATCCCGGTCTTATTTTGCTCCCAGAGGTAGTCGAATGTGCTTCACTGGCTCATGATTTGGGGCATCCTCCATTTGGTCATAAAGGAGAGCAGGTACTGAATGATTTGCTTCGTTCCTATAATGGCTCCTCTTATGAAGGAAATGCTCAAAATTTTCGTATTTTAATGTACTTGGAAAAGCGGGCGGGAAGTGAGAGAGGTCTTGACCTGACTGCGGCCGTGCTGTTAGCTATTAACAAGTATCCGGCTTCGCTCGCTGACCCGGCTGTCGTCAAGGGCGTGTATCCGATGGAGTGGAAGGGGATCCACTATTTGCGCGAGCTCTGGCAAATGCCGGAGGGATGCAGCACGTTGGAGGCTCAGTTGATGGATTTATGCGATGATATCGCCTACTCAACCCATGATATTGAAGATGGCATTCGCGCAGGAAAAATTCAATTATCGAACAGCTTCTTTGAAGATGACCGCCTTGTGGACCATATTATGACTGAGATTTTGAATGATACGACGAGCCAGGAATCGATGCGCTGGGAACAGACCAATATAAGACATATGGTCGAGTGCGTGCTGACTGATTACTATCAGCAATGGCAATCCGTCTACGAGCAGTTTGACCGTGAAACGTCCCGGACGAGACGCGAAATGAAAGCGAGATGGGTAAACCGTTTTGCCAATCAAGTCGGTATCATAGAGGATCCCGCAAACAATTGGAAAAGGATTACGTTTGTACGGGATGGGGTAGAAGATATTGAATTGCTCCGCACGATGGAAATATTAAAAAAGCTCGCTTGGGTGACGCTTATAAAGGACTTCCGCGTGCAGCGCCTGCAAAAGAGAAGTGAAATTATGATTCAGCGCTTGTGGGACAGCTTTATTGACTATGATGCAGGGCGCAGCATTTTGCCTCCGGATTGGACCGAAAGCTATGACAAGCACAAGGCCATATGGCCATGGGAAAGGCTCGTCGCTGATTATATTGCCGGCATGACAGACTCGTATGCAGAAAAAGTGTACACAGAGCTGTTTGCCAGCCGGTCAGGCTCCATATATGAAAGAGACTAAACGAAAAACACTCTACTGCCTTTGTCGGCGGAAGAGTGTTTTTTTATGTTGAGCGTCCGTCTTTGTAAGCTCATTTTAAACTTTACAGGTTTCTATATCCGAAATTGGCGAACAATAGCGGTCGGAATCGTAAAAAACAAAGTATACAGAAAGCTAGCTGCATTCCTGACAAAATAAGAAAAAATACCCTGAAAAACACAAATGTATATGAAAATTCATACACAATGCGCTGGAATGCCCCGAAAACCCCAATTGTATATGAAATATCATACAGAACTGGTCGATGCCGCCTCCAAACGGCAAAATGTATATGAAAATTCATACACAATGCGCTGGAATGCCCCGAAAACCCCAATTATATATGAAATATCATATAGAATCAGTCGATGCCGCCTCCAAACGGCTAAATGTATATGAAAATTCATACACAATGCGCTGAAATGCCCCGAAAACC